>NZ_JCACDK010000018.1:1912535-1989272 GCF_059501845.1 Alsobacter sp.
CCTCCCCCGTGCACGGGGGAGGGCAGGGTGGGGGGATGCCGGCTGTCGGAAAGGTCTTTTGAAAAATGCGGGTCTGAAGACCCGCGCTCCGCGAACTGGGTTATTCTCAGCTTCCTGCGCCAAACTCTTCGTCGCTGACCTGCTCCATCCACTCCACTGTCTTGCCATCGAGCTTTTCCTGGATGGCGATGTGGCTCATGCCGGTCGTGGCGGTCGCGCCGTGCCAGTGCTTCTCGCCGGGCTCGAACCACACCACGTCGCCTGGCCGTATCGTCTCGACCGGGCCGCCCTGGCGCTGGCACCAGCCGCATCCAGCGGTGACGAGCAGGGTTTGCCCGAGGGGATGCGTGTGCCACGCCGTACGCGCTCCCGGCTCGAAGGTGACGTGCGCTCCCGCCACCCGAGCGGGGTCGGGGGCGCTGAACAGCGGGTCGATTTGAACCCGGCCGGTGAACCAGTCGGCGGGACCGGTGCCTGAGGGCCGCGATCCCGAGCGGTGGATGTGCATGGCGATGTCCCTCTGCGCTGTAATCTGCCTCGATCGAACCTAGCGCATCCCGGCCGAGTGCCCAGTCCCGGATCGGCAGGGTTGACCTTCAGCTTCGCCACCCGCAGCTTGATGCAACCATCCCGCGCAATTCTGGCGCGGCAAGCCGATGGATGACGCGACACAGGGGGACGACAATGATGAGCCAAGGCCCAATCTGGTCCCGCCGTGCCGCGCTAGCCGCCGCGCTTGGAGGCCTGTCTCTTCCCCTTCTCCCGAGTGTATCCCTCGCTCAGGCCGATCCGCTTCCATCCTGGACGCAGGGCGATGCCAAGGGCCGTATCCTCGACTTCGTCGCCCGCGTCACCACGCCGGGTGGACCGGACTTCGTTCCGGTGGAGGAGCGCATCGCCACCTTCGACAATGACGGCACGCTGTGGGCCGAGCAGCCGATGTATTTCCAGCTCGCCTTCGCCATAGACCGGGTGAAGGCGCTCGCCAGCCAGCATCCGGAGTGGACGACCAAGCCGCCTTTCGACGCCGTCCTCTCGGGCGACAGGGCGGCGCTCGCCGCTTTGGGCGAGAAAGGCTTCCTCTCGCTCGTGGCAGCCACCCACGCGGGCGTCACGGTCGCGGAGTTCGAGAAGACGGTGCGCGACTGGCTGGCAACGGCCCGCCATCCGCGCTTCGACCGGCCCTACACCTCGCTCGTTTACCAGCCGATGCTGGAACTCCTCACCTTCCTGCGCGCCAGCGGCTTCAAGACCTTCATCGTCTCGGGCGGCGGCGTCGAGTTCATGCGGCCCTGGGTGCCGGCCACCTACGGCATCCCGCCCGAACAGATCGTGGGGTCCAGCGGACGCACCGCCTTCCGGCTCGACGGCGACATCCCGGCCATCGTCAAGCTGCCCGAGATCGAGTTCATCGACGACGGCCCGGGCAAGCCCGTCGGCATCAACCGCTTCATCGGCCGCCGCCCCGTCTTCGCCGCCGGCAATTCCGACGGCGACCTGCAGATGCTGCAATGGACGACGCTCAACACCGGCCCGCGCTTCGCCATGATCGTCCACCACACCGACGCCGAGCGCGAATGGGCCTATGACCGCAACAGCTCCGTCGGCCGCCTCGACAAGGCCCTGGACGAGGCCCCGCGTCGCGGCTGGCTTGTCGTCGACATGAAGAACGACTGGGGGAGGGTGTTTCCGGAGGGGTAGTCCGCCCCTTCCCCCACCTCCCCGCCCGTGTAGGATGCGCGCCGACCATCCAGGGAGCGTCCTCCATGAAGACCCGTGCCGCCGTCGCCTTTGCCGCCAAGAAGCCGCTCGAGATCGTCAAGCTCGATCTGGAGGGCCCGCGGGCGGGGGAAGTGCTGGTCGAGGTGAAGGCGACCGGCATCTGCCATACCGACGAGTTCACCCTGTCGGGTGCCGATCCCGAGGGGCTGTTTCCGGCCGTGCTCGGGCATGAGGGCGCGGGCGTGGTGGTCGATGTCGGGCCGGGCGTGACGACGCTGCGCAAGGGCGACCACGTCATCCCGCTCTACACGCCCGAGTGCCGCGAGTGCGAATACTGCCTCTCGCGCAAGACGAACCTCTGCCAGAAGATCCGCTCGACGCAGGGCAGGGGGCTGATGCCGGACGGCTCCAGCCGCTTCAGCTACCAGGGGCAGCCGGTGCTCCACTACATGGGCACCTCGACCTTCTCCAACTACATCGTCGTGCCCGAGATCGCGCTGGCGAAGATCCGCTCGGACGCGCCCTTCGACAAGGTCTGCTACATCGGCTGCGGCGTCACCACCGGCATCGGCGCGGTGATCTGGACGGCGAAGGTGGAAACGGGCGCCCGCGCCGTCGTCTTCGGGCTCGGCGGCATCGGCCTCAACGTCATCCAGGGCCTGCGGCTCGTAGGCGCCGAGCAGATCATCGGGGTCGACGTGAACCCGTCCAAGAAGGCGATGGCCGAGAAGTTCGGCATGACCCACTTCGTCAACCCCAACGAGGTGGAAGGCGACCTTGTGCCCTACCTCGTCGACCTCACCAAGGGCGGCGCCGACTATTCGTTCGACTGCACCGGCAATGTGAAGGTCATGCGCACCGCGCTGGAATGCGCGCACAAGGGCTGGGGCCAGTCGATCATCATCGGCGTGGCGCCCGCGGGCGCGGAGATCTCGACCCGGCCGTTCCAGCTCGTCACGGGCCGCGTCTGGAAGGGCTCGGCCTTCGGCGGAGCGAGGGGCCGCACCGACGTGCCGCGCATCGTCGACTGGTACATGGACGGCAAGATCAACATCGACGACCTGATCACGCACACCATGCCGCTGGAGCGCATCAACGAAGGCTTCGACCTGATGCACGAGGGCAAGTCGATCCGGAGCGTGGTGGTTTACTGAGGGCGCACCGTCTCACGCTTTTAGTTCGACCGCAGGGGCGAGCGGGGCGGGGTCCATCGTGGTGGTCACGGCCGCGTCCCCCGCCTCCCGTCAGCGGACGCATCCCCCGCCCCGCGCCCTGGCCCGCCGCTGACGGCGGGGCGGGACCGGCCTCCCCTCAAAGGCCGGTCCGCCGCAGGGCCCTGCCGGGGCGCACATGGCGGGGTCAGCCCCGCCCGTGCATCCCGAACCCCATCATTCCGCCGCCGCGGACCCAGCGCAGGCGGTCCCTCTGGGTGTCGTCGAGCTTGGCGTAGAGGGCGTCGAAGGCGGGCCGCACGGTGCGGATGGCGTCGAGACCGGCGCTCATGCGCTTCTCGGCCAGTGCAAGCCGTCCCGGAGGCGTGCGGTCGTCGCGCTCGGCCTGCGTCGGGCAGGCGGCCTTCATGCCGGTCTCGGCCTTCTCCATCGCCGCCTTCAGGGCGTCGAACTCCGGCTTCTGCGCCTCGGTCGGGCGGATCGTTCCCTCCAGGCGCTCGGCGATCCGCGGCGCGAACGTCTGGTCGGACGCGCAGAATCGCTCGCCCCACTGTCCGCGCTCGCCATGTTTTCCGCCGTGCATCTTGGCGTGCATCCAGCCGTGCCCGCCTGGTCCGTCACCGGGGGCTGCGACCGCGAATCCCAGGCCGCCCAGCAACGCCACACCGGCGCCCAGACCCAGGAGTGATTTGCGCGAGATGGCCATGTCGGTCTCCATCGTCAGCTGACCGGTACTGCGTCAGCAGGGACATTCGAGCGGAATCGACGTGGAGCGCCGCTGACGGGCGAATTACATTTTGGAAAGGTGATGACCGGCAGCGTGTTTTCCGGTTGCAGGGCGACGCGATCATCGTCACGCTCCTGACTGCCCGGCCTCCCGGCCCGCGGCTGGCCCAGGTCTTCTGGCGCGGCGCATGGAACGCAACCTTTTCCGGTACATCTGGACGCACAGCCGGCGGGAGCAGCTCGTCATCCTGGCGATCGTGCTGGCTTCGCTGCCGTTCTATTTCTGGTCGCTCGACCTGCCGCGGTCCATCGTCAACGACGCGATCCAGGGTCGTGCCTTCACGAACGGCAAGGCCGAGGCGATCCTGTTCTCGTGGAAACCGGGCCTGCCGGATTATCTCGGCGGCGGCCACGTCGACCTGTTCGATGGTATCTCGCTGTCCCGGCTCGACTATCTGCTGGCTCTGAGCGGCGCCTTCCTCGTGCTCGTCGTCATCAACGGCGCGTTCAAGTACGTCATCAATGTCCGGAAGGGCGCGATGGGCGAGCGGCTGCTGCAACGCATCCGGCACGACCTCGCCTCGCTGATGCTGCGAGCCGGCCCGGAGGCGCTGCGCACGGTCAAGCCGTCCGAGATGGCGACCGTCGTGAAGGACGAGGTGGAGCCGATCGGCGGCTTCGTCGGGGATGCCTTCGTGCAGCCCGTCTTCCTTGGCGGCCAGGCGCTCACCGCACTCGCCTTCATCATGGTGCAGAGCCTGCCGCTGGGCGGGATCGCCGCAGCCATCGTGCTCGGGCAGGGCGTCCTGATCCCACGCCTCAGGCGCGAGCAGCTGCGGCTCAGCCGCCAACGCCAGATCGCATCGCGTGCGCTCGCGGGACAGGTAGGCGAGCTCGTCGAGGGCATGGCCGCCGTGCACGGCCACGGCACGGGCCGCTACGAAATGGCGCGGATCGACGGCCGGCTCGGGCTGCTCTACGAGATCCGCTTCGCGCTCTACAAGCGCAAATTCGCCGTCAAATTCATCAACAACTTCCTCGCGCAACTGACCCCGTTCATCTTCTATGCGCTGGGTGGCTACCTGGCGCTGCGCGGCAGCCTCGACATCGGCCAGTTGGTCGCCGTCATCGCCGCCTACCGCGAGCTGCCCCCGCCGGTGAAGGAACTCATCGACTGGGACCAGCAGCGCATGGACGTGCAGGTCAAGTACGAGCAGATCGTCGAGCAGTTCGCCTTCGCCGGGGTGGGGGAGGAAGACGGAGCAGAGCGCGCCCCGCTGGCCGACCTGTCGCACGGGCCGCTATCGGCGGAAAACGTCCATATCGTCGGTCACGGCGGTCAGGTGCTCGTCTCCTCGACCAGCTTCGCCACGCCGCTGCCCGCCAGCATCGGATTGCACTCGGGAACGGGTGAAGCCGCCGAGGGATTTGCTCGGGCCATCGCCCGTCAGGCGCAGTTCTCCGGGACGATCCGCATCGGTGCCACCGACATCGGCTCGGCACCGCGCGAGGCGCTGACAGGCCCGCTTGCCTATGTCGGCCCCGAGCCAGTCATTTTCCACGGCACGATCCGCGAGAACGTCGCGTACGGCCTCAACCGGCGTGACCCCGGCGCGGACGCAGACACCGCGGCCTGGCTGGACTGGGAGGCCGCCGGGGCGTCCGGGCCGGAGGAACTCGACGCCCGCATCGTCCAGGCCCTCGCCGTCTGCGGGCTCGACGATGCCGTCTATCGCGCCGGTCTCGGCGGTCTCGTCGATCCCGCGGCTTCGCCGGACCTCGCCCGCATGGCCGTGGAGGCACGCGACGAAGTGGTGCGCCGGCTGTCGGCGAGCGGGCATTCGGCACTTGTCGAACGCTTCGACGACACGGCCTACAATTCCAACGCCACGCTAGGGGAAAACCTCCTCTTCGGCAGCCCGTCCGGCAAGGCCGCCCGCGAGAGGCTGCCATCCGACGAGCGCTTCCGCGCGGCGCTCGACGCGCTTGACCTGTCGCGCCCGCTCGCCGACGTGGGGCTGAAGATCGCCTCCACCATGGTCGACATCTTCGCCGACCTGCCGTCCGACCACTTCCTCTTCGAGCAGTTCTCCTTCATCTCGGCCGAAGACCTGCCGGACTTCGCGCGCATCGTGTCGCGGCTGGAACGCGGCGGCGAGCCGAGCCGGGAGGAGGCGGGCCGCCTCATTGATCTCGCCTTCGACTATGTCGAGCCCCGCCACCGCCTCGGCCTGCTGACGCCCGACCTGGCCCTGCGGGTGCTCGCCGCGCGGCCCCAGCTGCGCCGGCAATTGCCGGACGGCCTGGCCGGCATGATCGAATTTCTCGACCCGGCCGGCTACATGGCCCACGCCCCGCTGCGTGACAACCTTCTGTTCGGACGCATCGCGTATGGTGTTCCAGGCGCCGAGGCAAAGGTGCTGGAAGTGGTGCGGAAAACCGTGGCCGACCTTGGACTCATCGGCGAGATCTATCGCCTCGGCCTGTCGACCCCCGCCGGTTACGGCGGGCGGCTGCTCACCCCCGCGCAGCGCGCCGGCGTGGCGCTCGCCCGCGCCCTCGTCACGCGTCCGCAGGTGCTCGTCATCGACGACGCCTTGGCGAGCTTCGGAGCCGTGGAGCGTGCCGCAGCCACGGCGCGGCTGGTGCAGCAGAGCAAGGGCAGGACACTGGTCATGGTGGTTCGCGACGCAGGGTTGCTGAAGCACTTCGACACTCGCATCGAGTGGGATGGCAGCACCCTCGCCTCTGTCGACGACGATGCAAGCGAGGGCGCTGCGGCGGTTGCAGGCGCTGCGGGCTGAGGGCAGGATGGTTCTTGAGATGGGTCTGGAAAGCGAAGTCGACGTCCTCAAGGCAGTCCCGATCTTTCGCGGGCTGGACCCCCGTCGCCTGAAGTTGATTGCCTTCACGAGCCAGAGACTCGCGTTTCCCGGCGGAGAGACCATGTTCCGGCAGGGCGACGAGTCAGACGCCGCCTACGTGATCCTCGAAGGAGAGGCCGACGTGCTCCTCGACACCGCCACGGGCCCGCTCGTGGTGTCTCATCTGAAGCGGCACGACATCGTCGGCGAGATGGGCGTCATCACGGGAGCGCCGCGCTCGGCGACGGTGGTTGCGCGCACGACGCTGGTGGTGCTGCGCCTTCCCAAGGATCATTTTCTCGGCCTGCTCCGGGAGTTCTCCCAGCTTTCGCAGGCCGTGCTGACCGATCTCGCGCACCGACTGGAGGCGACGAACCGTCTCCTCTCGGCCCGCGCGGGGGGTGCGCGGTCTTGAGCCGGCAAGGCGGCAAGGCGGCGGGCCGGGGATAGCGCATGGACATGTCGGATGGCCCGAACCGATCGGGAGGCGAGCCGGTGAGCCCGACCATCAGGGGACGCAAGGACCAGGGCGGCATTGAAGTCGCCTTCTGGGGCGTGCGCGGCTCCTTCACCGTCGCCGACAGGCGGGTGGAGCGCTACGGCGGCAACACCGCTTGCGTCGAAATCAGGGCGGGTGGCCGCACCTTCATCATCGATGCCGGGTCCGGCATCATCGGGCTCGGGCAGTCTGCGAAATGGGCCAAGAACGCCCGCATCGACATCCTCGTCAGCCACCTGCACCACGATCACATCGCCGGTCTCGCCTTCTTTGAGCCGCTCTACCAGGCAGGCACGACGGTCCGCATCCACTGCGGGCATCTCGGCGGCGCCAGCGCGCAAGAGGCGCTGAGCCGCATGTTCGACCAGCCGCTCTTTCCGCTGCGGCTTGACGACCTGCCCGCGACCATCGAGCATCACGGCTTCAAGGCGGGCGAGACGCTCGCCTTCGGCGCCGGCTGTTCCGTCCGCACGACGCTGCTGGAGCATCCCGGCGGCTCGACCGGCTACCGCTTCGACCATGGCGGCTGCAGTGTCTGCTACGTGAGCGACGTCGAGCACGCGGCGGACGGACCCGATCCGGGGCTCGTCGCCTTCGTCAAGGACGCCGACCTCGTCATCTACGACGCCATGTTCACCGAAGAGGAATATGGCCGTCACGTCGGCTGGGGGCACTCCACCTGTGCGGCCGGCGTAGCCTTGTGCAAGGCCGCGGGGGCCCGTGCCCTGGCGGCCTTCCACCACCACCCGTTCCGCGACGACGCCGCGCTCGACGATATCGAGGCCGGTCTCGCGCGTTCGCTTCCCGGTTCCTTCGTCGCCCGCGAGGAGCAGTCGTGGAAGATGGCTCCCGGCTACGGCGAGCCGACGATGATGCGGACCTGAGGAGCCTCTCAGCCCTTCGCCTTCGCCTGCGTACGCCAGATGTCGTCCGAGGACAGGCCGACAAGCTTCTCCATCGCGGAGCGTGCCGCAGCCGCGTCGCCCGCGGCGATAGCCTCGTAGACGTGCAGGTGGTCGAGATAGGATTCGCGCATCTGACCGCCCGGGCGGCTCTTCAGCACATTCGACCAGCGGATCGTCGAGCCGATACTGCTCGACAGCGCAACCAGCGCCTCGTTGCCGGTGGCGGCGAGGATGTTGTGGTGAAAATCCAGGTCCGCCTGGTTGCCGGCGGCCGAGGCCAGCGTCTCCTGCTTCATCGTCGCGAGGGCGGCGGCGAGCCCTTCGAGGTCCGCCTCGCTCCGACGCTCGGCGGCCAGGGCCGCGGCGCTGGGCTCGACGATGCGCCTAAGTTCAAACAGCTGGGTGATGAAGGACGGGCTCGGCTCGACCTCGAAATGCCAGGACAGCACGTCGGGGTCGATCATGTTCCAGTGGCTGCGCGGCAGGATGCGCGTGCCCGTCTTCGGGCGGCTCTCCACCAGCCCCTTGGCGGCAAGAATGCGGATCGCCTCGCGGTAGGCCGTGCGCGACACGTCGAGCCTTCGGCTCGCATCGTCCTCGTTGGGCAGAACGTCGCCGGGCTTGTGCCGGCCGCCGATGATGGCGACCGCCATGTCGTGGGCGATCGAGCCGTGGATCCGGCGGCGGTCGTTGAGAGCGCGGGGCCCACTCTGGCCCGTCTGTGGGAGCGGTTTGCGCTGCACGTTCATGACGTGCCCCCGCGTGGTGTCCCGCCCCTCGGGCCTGCCGGTCCTGGGGCGCGGCGGGGAAGTTCCGGCGCCAGGTCCATGCTCGTGCTCCGCGCTGAGGCCTTGTTCAGGCCCGTTCGACTCCGTACGGCCTGAACTTTCCTAGCGACGGCGGCAATAGGCAACGACTATCTGGCGGAGAGGCCGCGTTGGCGGCTCAGGCGGTGGCGCTGTCGCGGCGCTTGACCGTGGCCGGAAGCTCGGCTTCGGCCGTTTCCTCGGCCTCGCCCGCTCCGAGAACCATGACAGCGAAGGCTGCTCCGCCGAAATAGGCGAGTTGCAGGCCGACGACCGGTGCGACGACGCCCCAGAACAAAAATGTCCAGCCGGAGAAGGCCGACAATCCAATCCCGGCGAAGAAGAAGATGCCGATGCCGATCGCGACAGACATCGCGCGGGCTAGGCAGACCCCCATGAGCCCGCCAAGGGCCAAGGCAAGGAGGAGGGGCGCGACAGTGGTCACGTTCAGGTCCCTTCAGATCGGCAATACCAGTCTTCTGTCCACAACGGCGATCCTTCGCCGCGTCCGAACTGAAGAGCGAATTCGCCAATGACGGACTCGCACCCCACTTCACTGTTTCATTATGGCGTACTCGACAGAAATGGAAAGCCGAACACGTGGATATCGTGAAGCAGCCCTTTCCGAATGCGAGGACCACCGGTGAAAAATCATGAAGGGAAAGTAATGGGTAAATGCAACTATAGCTTGTATCCATAACAGATCCTTTCCGCGATGTCCGGGTCACCGTCAGACACCGTCGGAAGAGGCTGGACGCTTTCGGGGCGCCTTCGGCACCATCGGTCTCCAACACCCGCTGCCCCAAGGCGGCCCGGCAGGGCGCACGAAAAGCGCCGGCACAAAACTGCGCCGGCGCTGGATCATGCTCGGGTTCTGGAAAGGCCGGGTCCGCGATATCGGCGTCCGCGACCTGCGTCATCGCCTCAGGGGGCGAGCGGGTTCAATCTGATCGAGATGAGCGGAGCGAGATCCGCCAGGGCCGCCCGAAGGTCCCTTTCCAGATTGGTGGGTTCGAAAGCCTTCTGTTCCGGAGCAATGTCGATCTCGAACGAGTCCGTCGAGGCCGAGCCTGCGACGCTCCGGATCGACGGTTCGCGGATGCGACCCTCGACGATGAATGGTTTCAAGCGGCGACGGATCTTGTCTTCGAGTTCCATACGTATCTCCCGTCCGAGCCCTTCAAGACGACACCATTGCGCAAATAATGGCATTTGTCAGCGGGAACGTAGCGTTTCGAGTCCCCACCTCATGAATTCGGTGGCAACGCGCGCTTGTTCACACCAACAAAATGAGCCGAAAAATCAGGCAAGTGTGCTTAGAAAAAAGTCATAACGCTGTTTAACCAAGCACTACTTCCCGGCGACAACTCAGCGAAAAGCTGGAGGTCCTGCGACCTAAGCCTCTGCATGTGAGAGACGAAATGCGGCTGGGGAATGGCGGCATTAACGCGCCGTTCACTTTCCGGCTGCCCAGGGGGAGGCGTGTGCGGAAGGGGTTGCATGCCCGGGGCAGGACGGGCAGGACTCTCGACTTCCCGTTCAAGGTGTTCGGTTGACTGGACTTGCCTGGCTCCGCTCCCACGATCCCGAGATGCGCCTTGCGCTTCGGGTGACGATCGCCGCGGGAGTGGCCTTTCTGATCGCGCGCCTGTTCCAGCTTCCACAGGGCTTCTGGGCCGTCATCACGGCGGTCATCGTGATGCAGGCGAGCGTCGGCGGATCATTGAAGGCGGCGACGGACCGATTCGCGGGCACGTTGGCGGGAGCCATCGTCGGCGCGGCCGTGGCCGTCTCGGTCCCGCATGCCTCGACGCCGACGCTTTTCCTGGCAGTCGTGGCGGCGACGGCACCCCTGGCGTTTCTTGCAGCCCTGAAGCCGAGCTTCCGGGTCGCGCCGGTGACGGCTCTCATCATGCTCCTGCCCAGCGGCGCGGCGATCCCCGATCCCTGGGAGGCGGCGCTCTACCGCGTGATCGAGATCGGCATCGGCAATGTCGTCGGGATTGTCGTCGCCCTGCTCGTGCTGCCGGCCCGCGCGCATCGCCAGGCTCGCGAGACGGCAGCTGCCATCGCCGATCTCAATGCCGATTTGCTCTCGGTTCTTTTCGATCCCGGCCTATCCGGCGATGGCCGGGTGGGAGCCGCGGCCATCCATGCCCGAATCCGGGCGGCGCTGAAGCAACTCGAGACGGCCGCCGACGAAGCCTCCCGCGAGCGGCGCAGCCATTTGACCGACCAGCCCGATCCCGAGCCGCTGGTGCGCGTCCTCTATCGCATCCGCCACGACCTGGTGATGATCGGCCGGGCGGCTGCGGTCGCCCTTCCCGAGACGCTGGCGGCGCGCATGGCGCCGTGCATCGCCGCTGTCCGGGATGCGGCCCGCGCACGTCTGGCCGCCACCTCAGGGGCATTGCGAACCGGGACCCGCGTGCCGCCGGACACTGCGCTGGACGAGGCAATCCGCACCTATTCGTCCGAAATCGAGGCCATCCGCGCAGAGGGTACGCTGCGCGGGCAGCCGGCCGCCGTCATCGGCCGTTTCTGGTCGCTGCCTTTTGCCTTTGAGCAGCTGCAGCAGGATCTCGGAGACCTCGCCCTCCTCACGGATGGCTGGTCCGCAACGCGCCGATCCGGCGGCGACGCGGCTCCCGAGCCCTCCTCCTGACATCGCACGGTGAAACCGCTGCGATCTGTCCCGTCTTCGCTGCACCGCAAAAAATGAATTGTGCGATGCAGCAACCCTCCGCCATGATGCGCGTTGATCGATCTTCACTTCTCAATGGCCCGGAACGCGGCCAGGAGGCGGCATGGCGCGACTGAACCGCACAATCGGCGATCTCCGGCAAATGCAGGAGCGCTGGGCCTCCACACTCGGCGGAGGACCACAGGCCTGGCAAAAGCCCGGCCGGCCCGGACCTTCGCTCGACGAGACGACACAGTTCGGCGTCAACCCGGGCGGGCTGAGGATGTTCAGCCACGTGCCCGACGGGCTGGAGCGGGGCGCCGCGCTGGTCGTGGCGCTGCATGGTTGCACGCAGGATGCGTCCTCCTACGCCCGCGGCTCGGGCTGGATCACGCTCGCGGACCGGCATGGTTTCGCCGTGCTGCTGCCTGAGCAGACCCCTCGCGGAAACGCGAAGGGGTGCTTTTCGTGGTTCGATCCCCGCCTGACCCGGCGAGACCTGGGCGAAGTTGCATCGATCCGTGCCATGATGGACACGATGATCGCGCGCCACGGGCTCGACCCGGCCCGCGTTCACGTCACCGGCCTTTCGGCGGGCGCGGCGATGGGGGCCTCGCTTCTTGCGGCCTACCCCGAGCGCTTCGCCTCGGCCGGGCTCGTCGCCGGACTCCCGCACGGCGCGGCTGTCTCCGTGCAGCAGGCCTTCGAAGCCATGGCCCAGGGCGGTCGCAAGACGCCGCAGCAGTGGGGCAACCTGGTTCGCGCGGCATCGGCCCATCAAGGGGCCTGGCCGCGGGTCTCCATCTGGCACGGCGATGCCGACCGCACGGTGGTGACCGGCAACGCCGACGCGCTCGTGGCGCAGTGGACCGACGTGCACGGTCTCGATGTCCGGGCGGGACTGGACCGCTCTGGCGACGGAGTGCGCCGGCAGGTCTGGCTCGGGACTGACGGCGCCGTCGCGGTCGAGCGGGTGCTCGTGCCGGGGCTCGGCCACGGGCTTCCCATCGACGCCGGCATCGACGGCGGAGGCGAGGAGGGCGCGTTCTTCCTTGAAGCGGGTGTCGCGTCGAGTGCCGCCCTCTGTGATTTCTTCGGCATCAGCGATAGCGCGTCGCGACCCGAGTTCCGGCCGGCTGCGGGCCCCGCAGACCGCGGCCCTGGCCGGGACGCCGTCCGGGGCGCCTCCGGGCGCCCCGGCGGCACCTCCGCTGCCGCCGGCGTGGGTGGCATCGATGTCGGCGAGGTCATCTCGCGCGCCCTCCGCAGCGCGGGACTGCTGAAGGACTAGGCTCCGGGACGTTTCGCCGAGGCTAAGTGGCCGGTGTGGTGCGGATGCGGCACACCACACCTGCCGGCTCGTAGTCCAGCGAGACCTCTCCGAGGTCGCGGCCAAAACCCTGCCGGATGAGGCGGGTGCCGAAGCCGCTCCGCTCCGGCGGCACGACAGGCGGCCCGTCGATCTCGCGCCAGGTGAGGTCGACGGACCCGGTCGCCGGATCCGCGGACCAGGTGACGCTTACCTTGCCGTGATCCGTCGAGAGCGCTCCGTACTTGGCGGCGTTCGTGCGCAGCTCGTTCAGCACCATGGTGAAAGCCAGCGTCTGGCGCGGCGTCAACTCGACGCTTCCGCCGGAGATCTCGAAGCGCCCACCGGGCCCGTCGAGTGGCCGGGCGACGCTGTCCACCACGACTTTCAGGTCGGCGCTTTCCCAGTTTTCCCGCGTCAGGATGTCGTGCGCCTTGGACAGGGCGACGATGCGCTCGGAGAACTGCGGCAGCGCGTCGGCCGTGCGCTCCGCCTGCTTGAAGGTGGCGGAGGCGATGGCCTGCACGGTGGCGAGAATGTTCTTCACGCGGTGATCGAGCTCGTGCACCAGCAGGTCGCGATGCTGCTGCTGCTCGTCGACGCGGTCCATCATGCGATCGAGTGCGGCTCCCAGCGCGCCGATCTCGCCGGAGTTCTCGCGGTAGCCGCTGCGTGCCGCCATGTCCCCCGCGCGGCGCTGCTCGACGGTGCCGATCAGCCCGAGGACGGGCTTTCTGATCACCCGATCACCGACGAGCCATGCTGCCAGCAAGGCGAGCAGGGCACCTGCGCCCGCTATGTAGGCGCTCAGCCGCGCCGCGCGGCTCACGGCGCCGTAGCTGGCCTCGTCGGAAAGGCCGGCGCTGACATACAATCCCGAGGCCTGCAGTGCCGGCGGCACATAGCCGAGCACGCGGCGGGTCCCGTCCTGGCTGGTGATGTCCTCCGTGCCCGCCACGGTGCCGCGGACCAGCCGCATGTAGGCCTGAGGGATGTGCGAGCCGACGAACTGCTCGGGAAGCGGCTCGCGCGCCAGGATGGTGCCGTTGCCGTCGGCGATCGTCAGGGAGCCGCCGGGCGGCAGGCCCCTGTCGCGCAAGCGGCTGCCGAGCCAGCGCAGATCGATGGCCGCCAGGAGAACGACACGGCCTTCCGCTTCGCTGGCCACCGGCATCCCAAGCGGCAGCACCGGCCGGGGCGGCGACCCCGCCATGACGAAGGTGCCAATGACGAGACGATCCGCCTCCGAGACATGGCGAATCCAGCCGGGGTCGAACATGGAGGCTTCGTCCGTTCCGGCTTCTGGCCCGCACCGCACATTTCCCGATGCGTCGACGACGCTCAGCCCGAGCAGCTGCGGCGACTGCTCCTGCAGATGGCTGATGTAGCGGCCGCAGACTTCCGGCTGCCGGGACGTCACGTCTCGCGACATCGCCACCGCCGCCATCAGCGAGCCGACCCCCTCCCAGATGCGATCGAGCTCCGAGGAGGCGAGGCGGGCGCTGCGCAGCGCGAGGTCGTGCACTTCCGCCCGGCGCAGGCGGTCGATGTTCCATTCGGTGTAGCCGACCACGGCGAGGGCCGGCAGTAGGGTGGCCAGCGTCAACGCCAGAAGCCGGAGGCGCAGCGAGGGGATGAACCCGAACGTCTGCCCGGTCTTGGCCGATGCCGGCCCGGTACCGCCAGCGGGAGCGGAGGGATCGTCGGTGGCGGAGGCGAACTGGTTCATCTGCGACAAGGCCAGCCTGGGCCGTCCTGCTTCCGCCACCTTGGCGAAGGCATGATCTTCACTGTATTCGCCTGGAACTCACGTGCCAAGAATCACATGAATGGCAAAGCTCAAGGCCCGATGAAAGACGCCTGCCATGCCGGGGAGTGAAGATCCATGCAGACAACCTCTCAATTCTCTCAGGACGCCTGGACGAGGAACGCTGCTCGATTCGCAGCGATCCGCGATATGCCATTCAATACGGCGTTGGCCGACGGCTCGCTGCCCCTCGATGTCTTTCGCGGATACATGCTGCAGGATGCCCATTACCTCGTCGCCTTCGCGCAGGTGTTGGCAGTTGCGTCGGCAAAGTCCGACCACCCTGACGACATTGTCCGGTTCGCACGGGCCGCAGAGACCGCAATCGTCGTGGAGCGCGACCTGCACGGCACTTATTTCAAGTTGTTCGGGATTGCTCCCGAGGAGGCGGCACGCACGGCTCTGACGCCCGCCTGCCATCACTACCGGTCGTTCCTGCTGGCCACCGCGTTCCGCGAACCCTTGCCGGTGGTCGCTGCGGCGCTGCTCCCGTGCTTCTGGATCTATGCCGAGGTCGGCAAGCACGTGCACGCCATCGCGTCGCCCGGCAATCCGTACAGGGCCTGGATCGACACCTATGCCGGCGACGAATTCGATGCCGCGGTGCGCGACATGATCGCGGCGACCGACCGTCTCGGCGAGAATTCGCCATTGTCCCAGCGCGCCGGCATGGACGAGGCTTACGATACGGCGACCCGCCTCGAATTCATGTTCTGGGATTCCGCAATGCGGCGGGAGACATGGCCGATCTAGCCGGGCCGGCTTCCCGGGAACCGGCCCGTGCCGACAGAGTTTTGGCTCCACCGTGTTTCAAGGTTAAAGGAGACTTGACATGTCGGCTAAAATTGCAGCTTCGGTCGGCGCGCTTCTGCTCCCCGGACTGATGGCGTTCGCAGTGTCTCCGGCCTCGGCGCAGACAGGACCGCGGCTCGACCCCCGCTGCACTGCGTCTTCCGCCTATCATCGCGGCCTGGTCGACTGCCTCGTGACGGGCGCCATCGACGAGGTGACTGTCGAGCAGCGGGGCGGAACCGGGTCGTCCTCGAGCGCCAATCCGGCCTTCTTCTTCACGAATGGCGGCAACGGGTTCTTCCCCGGCGGCCCGACCGGCAGTGGCGTGAACGGCCAGGGCCCGGGCACCGGCACGACGGACGGCAGCACCAGCACCGGTAACAACTCGTCCGGCACCGGCAGTACCGGCTCGACCGCGGACGGCTCAGACTCCACCGGCACGGGAAGCACCGGAACCGGCGTCACCGGAACCGGCTCAGGCCAAGCCTCGGTTTCGGCCTATGGTCATGGTTCGTCGTCAGCCAGCACGTCGGGCAGCGCCAGCGCACAGGGCCAGGGATCGGGCACCGCCGGCGGCTCTGCGTCAGTAGGTTCGAATGGCGTGTCCGCCAGCGTTAGCGGCTCGGCCTCGGGCAGTGCATCCGCGTCCAGCAGCGGAAACGGCTCGGGTTCCGCCTCCGGCGCCGGAAGCGCGGGCGGGACTGCAAGCGCGTCGCGTTCGTGAGAGTAGGCGCTTGCGGGCCGGCCAACGGCCCGCGGGTTCCTACTCGCCCCGGCCCATGATGCAGTCGCGACCGAGATAGGCCGCGATCGCGTCCATGGCGTCCTGCTTCGACCCGTAGGGGCCCGTCTCGATGTCGTCGAGAGCGAGACCGGGGACCGGGACGATGATGAAGGCCTCCTCCACCCTGCGAATTTCCGCGAGTGTGCCTTCACGAGGAAGATCGACGTCCCAGGCGGGCGGGTTGGCGGACGTGGAATAAACGCAGACCGTCATGGCTCACCTCTGCTTGGCGGGAGACCAGAAGGTCTCCGGACCGGCCATGGCGCCGCAGCTCTTGCCGCGGTCGAGAGCCGGTATCATGCCACAGAGCGCGAGGCTTTCCACCCCCGGCGGGGCGATGGAGCGTACGCGGTCAGTTGACCGAGCCGGCGAGGGTCAGGGCGCTCGCAAGAGATGCGATGGCCGTGAAGAAGCTGAACACCGCGACGGCACCGAGGGTCAGCTCCACGATGTGCTTGCGGGGGTTGAACCCCTTGATGACCCGGACCGTCGTCATGGCTCGCCCGCCTCTGCTGGATGTCGAGACGAGGATGCGGCCAACGTGGTTGATGAAACGTGCTCAGGCGCACACGCCTCACGCGACAGCTGGAGCGGCGTCTTCCCGTGGCCCGCGGGCGACGACGGCGAGTGCCCCGTCCGGCAGAGGCCGCTGAAGCGCCAGAGCCTCCTCCACAGGTGCCTGCATCCAGGTCTCCATCTCCTCCGGCGTGGTGAGGATGACGGGCATGGCCTTGGGATGGACGGCACCCACCTCGGCATTCGCATCGGTCGTCAGGAAGCCGAAAAGCGTGTGCTCGCCCTCAATTTTTCTGCGAACACCGCGCCAATTCGTCCAAATTCCCGCAAAGGCGAAGAGTGGCCTGTCCTCGGACAGGGCGAACCAGACAGGCGTCTTGCGCGGCTTCGTGTCCTCCCACTCGCAGAAGGAGGTAACGGGCACGAGGCACCGGTTTGCCGGCTTGAGCCAGGCGCGCCAGTGCGGTGACCGGGTGTTGCGAATGTTGGTGACGGGCGGGCAGTCGAGCTTCACCGGGCCGGGCATGCCCCAGCGCATCGACACCAACTCGCGCACGCCATCCTTGCCGGTTCGCACGACCGGAGCGATGCCGTCGGGAAAGATGCCGGGAAGGGGCGGCAGGTTGCCGGTCTCGTCGCGCAGGGCGCGGGTGAGTTCGCGGATGGCCTGCTGGCCCTTGGTCATACTGTAGAGATTGCACATGGCCCGAAGAATACAGGCGTCCGGCGCGGAAGGCAGCCTCCCGCGCCGGTGATCAGCGTCACGCGCGGCCGGTGACCTCGGCCTCGATGTCCTGGCTCAGCCAGCGGTAGAGAACGCCGCCGATGACGCCGCCGGCGATGGGGGCGACCCAGAAGAGCCACAGCTGCGCCAGCGCCCAGCCGCCGACGAAGATCGCCGGGCCGGTGCTGCGCGCAGGATTCACTGACGCGTTCGTCACCGGAATGGTCGCCAGGTGGATGAGCGTCAGGCCGAGCCCGATGGCAAGCGGCGCGAAGCCTGCCGGAGCACGGCCATGCGTCGCACCCATGATGATGAAGAGGAACATCATCGTCATCACCACCTCGATGATCAGTGCAGCACCCAGGCCGTACTTGCCCGGCGAGTGCTCGCCATATCCGTTCGAGGCAAAGCCCTTGGCAAGGTCGAAGCCAGCAGCCCCGCTGGCGATGACGTAGAGCACTGCTGACGCGACGATGGCTCCAACGACCTGCGCGACGATGTAGGGGATCACCAGACCGCCGGGAAACCGGCCGCCCGCGGCAAGGCCCACGGTCACCGCTGGGTTGAGGTGGCAACCCGAAATGTGGCCGATCGAGTAGGCCATCGTGACGACGGTGAGACCGAAGGCCAGCGATACACCGAGCAGCCCGATCCCTACCTCTGGGAAGCCGGCGGCAAGAACCGCGCTGCCGCACCCCGCAAATGTCAGCCAGAACGTGCCAATGCCCTCTGCAACCAGCTTGCGCATCATCGTGAATGTCCCCCTGCAACTCTGCCACGTACGCTTTACTGTGATAAACTCAAGCAGATAAAGCCGTCAGTTCCAGAGCTAACTGGGGTTTGCCACAGCGACAAGACGCCAAGCTGGATGGCCGGTGACGCAGGCGGCGCACCTGGCTCGGCTCAAGCTCGCGAATCATGCAGTTGATGAGAGCGATGTGCGAAAAGTCACATTGCAGGATGGAACGTCTCCGTACGGTGTGGCGCGATGGAGGCCATAGGAATGGCGAACCCGGAACTCTCAGCAGAAGCCGAATCACTTTTGCTCCGGGCGGCCAAGGAAAATGGCCTGATCGTCGTCGAGTTGGCTGATGCCACGCCACTCGCGCCTCTCGACACGTCAGTGATGCAGCTTCTCGTTGCAGGTTATGTCGAGCCGCTCGACATGCCGCGGGAACGGGGGCGACGGCTCGACGCGCTGGTCTACGAGCTTACGGATCTCGGCTACGAGGTCGTGCGCCGCCAGAACCGGAGCGGGCTTCAGGGCGTCTGACCGGCCCCGTGGATCGCCCCTGTAGTGGGCAAAGAAGCGTGCCGTGAGGCGAGGCCTGTTGTCGCGCGGTGCCGGTGCAACCGCAGCGGCTTGGCGATCGCGCCTGCTATGTCCGCGTAATTACGCCCCAGGTCGTGTCCGCCGGGCAATTCCACGCGTTCGGCGGGATCAAACTGTGGATTGGTGCAGCTGGAATAGCCGCTCAGCCTTTCCTGAACGCCGAAGATGCAGACGAGCCGTGACCGCGGAACATGCTGCACGGTCTCCTGCAGCGGAATCGTGGGTCCGAAAGCCGCGTCGTAGCGGCCGGTCGGATCGATCCGCAGCGAGCCGTCATGGGTCGGCGCGATCATGGCGACGCGCACCGTACTGTCCTTGAGCTTGCGCGAGAGTGCGGGCCAGACAATCGGAAGAAGATCGGCGCCGAAGGAATAGCCGACGATGATCAGGCCCTGCCCGGACCCCGTGAGTCGCTCCAGGTAGTGGGCGATCTCCTCGCGCGCATGGTCGCTCACGAAGGTCCGGCGGCTGTCGATGCCGATGACGGTGAGGCCGTAGTCGACGAACTCCGCGGAGAGGTTTTCCTCCACATCCGTCCATCCCCCGTCGCCGGAAAGCAGCAGGACCCGGGAAGCGGTGTCGTCGGCAGAGGCGGCTTCCGCCGGATCCGGTGCCCGCTCGATGACGACGCCGGGCAGGTTCGGTTCGGGCGGGGGTGGCGCCGCCTCTCGATCATTGGCGCGCGCGGAGGGATGTTCGAGCGCAAGAACCAGGCCCGACGCCACGACGGCGAACAGGGTCCACAGGGCAGGCCAATGACGAAACCGTACGATACGAGGCATCGCGGGACCCCGAGACCTTCATACGGATGTCACTATAGGGCAGCCGCGCGCGATTGCGACCTCACGAACGCGTATTGATCGGCCCGCGCTTCACGCGCCCTTGCGGATCCGGTCCAGAATGGACTGCGCGATGGGCTCGTACTCCCCGTCGAAATGGTGCTTGCCGGGCCTTTTCACCAGCATGGTCGGGGCGAGTTCAGGCAGCAGGCAGCCCGTTTCCGCGGGATCCTCGTCCGCGCCGTAGAAGCAGATCACCTTCGCGGGTGCGTCCATCTGCTTGACCTGCGGGCCGACAGGAACGTCGTCGGAGTTGTCAACGCCGAGAAAGCCGGACACCGAGATCTCGAAGCTGGTCTTCGGGTCGAGGGCCAGCAACGCCAGCAAGCGCACGAGCCGTTGCTGCGTCGGCGGCAGCTTGTTGTAGGCAAAGGGGATGACGCCCGCGCCGAAGGAATACCCGACCAGGGCGACGTCCCGCGTGCCCCATTTCAGATCATAGGCGGCGATGATGCGGCCGAGGTCGTTGGCGATCGCGTCAGGCGTCTTGCGGTTCCAGAAGTAGCGCAGGCTGTCCACGCCGACCACGGCGACGCCATGCTTGCTGAGGTACTCGGCGATCTGCTTGTCGATGTCGCGCCAACCGCCATCGCCCGAATAGAACACCGCCAGCGTGCGCGGCTTTCCGTCAGCGGGCAACTCGACGATCGGCAGGTCGTCGAGTGTACCGGTGCGAGCCTCGGCCAGCCCGATGGCGGCCTTCGCCGCCTGCGCGAACATCGCCTCCGCCCCGCCCGTCTCCACGATCAGGCTGTTGTCCTTGTCAGCCTTGACGTAGGCCTCGGCAACGGGATCCGGGCCCGGCGTGACGGCGATCCAGCGGCCGGGAATGTCGTCGCGCGGCGGGTACTGGAACACGCCGTCCGGGAGCTTCACCTGCCGCTCGTGGTCGTCGCAGAGCGGAAGCCGCGACGGCAGCCTGTCGGAGACCCCGACGCTCACGGCGCCGGCCGCGGTGTTCAACGGTGCCTGGGAGGCGGACAGGTAGGCCACGGTTCCACCGAGGCCAAAGCCGAGCAGGACCGGCCAGCGGTACACGGGCATGGCCAGCGTGCGCTGGACGATCTGGGAGAGATCCTCGAATTCGCCGAGCGGGTAGTGGCAGTCGTCGTCATCGGACGCGCGCAAGGTGTCCAGGAGAGCCGGGCTCGAGACGAGGGCCGCGGCGACACCCTGCTCGGCGATGGTCTCGGCCTGCTTGCGGCGAAGATCCGTGAGACCATCGGAATCAGAGAGAATGATGACGAGCCCCTTCGGCTCGCCCTCGGGCGCGACGACGTCGACCTGGCCGAGAACCTCCTGGGAGACGGTCAGATGCCGGACTGCCGCCTGCGCTTGGCCGACGAGCAAGAAGATACCCAGTCCGGCCAACACTGTCCTGAGCGGCATTCTCGTCCTTCCATGGCGCGGCGCACCGACGGTCGAACCGGCGGCGCGTCACCATGTAAGGATCACGGCAGCGAGATCAACCCGGGTCGGACCCGGGCTGGTCGTGCGCCAAACGTCTCAGGTGCAGGGCTGCGGCTTCTGCGTGTCCGTCGTCTTGACCATGTTCTTGCAGTTGCTCGACATCGTCGAGCTGCTGGCGCGGGTGTGGTGCTTCTTCATTTTCTTCTTGTGGCTCATGCTCTTGTGCATGGTCTGGCCGTCCGAGGCGCCGGGCGCCTGGGTCGACATGTCTGTCTGGGCAAGGGCGGGCGTCACCGACAAGGCGACGATGGCTGCGAGAACTGAAAGTTTCATGGCTCACCTCCTGTAAGACGGAGACAACCCGGCAGCAGGCCGGCAGTTCCAGAGTTGCTGGATGCGTCTGGTTGCGGCTCACTCGACGCCGGCTCTATCGTGCGTCTCCCCCGGGAGAGACCGATGCAGCACGCCGAAGCCCGCCGCGACCTTGCCGCCGCCCTGCGCTGGACTGCGCGCCTGGGCATGCACGAGGCGATCGCCAACCACTACAGCCTCGCCGTCTCTCCCGACGGAAAGCGCTTCCTGATCAATCCCTATGGCCGTCATTGGTCGATGATGCACGCCAGCGACCTCGTGGAGATGGACGCGGAAGACCTGTCGACGGGTGTCGGCGACACGATCGACCCGACCGCGGCCGCCATTCACGGTGCCCTGCATCGCGCCGTTCCCCAGGCACGCTGCATCATGCACCTCCATTCCCGCTACGCGACGGCGCTCGCCTGCCTGAAGGATCCCGTGCTGCCTCCCATCGACCAGAACACCATGCGCTTTTTCAGCCGCGTCGCCGTAGACGATGGCTATGACGGCATGGGGCTAGGCGATGAAGCCGAGCGCATCGCCCGAACGCTGGGCAATCGGTCTGTTCTCGTCATGGGCCAGCACGGGGTGCTCGTGACAGCCCCCGACGTCGCCCAGTGCTTTGACACGATCTACTATTTCGAGAAGGCGGCCGAGACCTACGTCACGGCGCTCTCGACCGGGCGGCCCCTGAACGTCGCCTCAGACGAGGTCGCCGAGAAGACGGCGCGGCAATGGGAGGAGTATCCGGGCTTCGCCGCGAAGCACCTCTCCGCCATCCGCGAGGTGCTGGACGCGCAGGAGCCAGACTATCGCGACTGACTTGTCCCGGGCGGGTTACTCTGCCCGACAGTGCAACCCGGCTGCGTTGCAGTGATAGGTGTTGAGGCACATCGTCCACGCCGCGCAGCAGGTCGTGGATGTCGTGTCCGGCGCTCCGAGGCAGCCGCCCAGCCGCACCGTGCACTGGCGCTCGACGTCGGCTGTACAGAGAAACTGAATCTTGTTCGGCCGTGGCGTCACGTTGGAGGGCCACTCCGGCTCCGCTTGGGCGTGCAACGGCAGGGCGAGCAGCAGGAGGCTGGCGAGGAGCGTCCGCATGGTCGTTCCAGGTCACGGAAGTGCAGGTGGTTCATTCGATGGCTGCGATTTAGCGAGGTTGCGTTACACGCGGGTGACACGCATCGCGCGTTACGGATTGAAGGTGCGTGAGGGAGGCGGGGCGGGTTTCCTGTCCCGCGTGTCGTCGCCGTCACGCCGACGCGACATCGGAGATGCTATGCCAGCGGCGCCAACGGGGAATCATGATGCCGAGCGACGAGCGGACCACATTGGTCGTCCTGCGCCAGCAGCTGGAGAAGGCGAAGGCGGAGCTGGGCCGTCCCGGCGCCCGGAATGCCCGTAATTCCGGGCGGATCAAGCAACTCGACGATGCGATGACGGCCGTCGAGGTGATGATCGAGCGTGGCCCCAGGAACAGGCTGCGCGCCGGCTGAGGCCGGACATCCCTCGCCGGTGTGAAACAGCTCACAGACGCCGGCCGTCTGTACGGCTCGACTCCCCGCACCTGAGCGGGAGGCGAGCATGCTTGCGGAAGACGCGGTTTTCCTGGCTTTCACGGCCTTCAACGGCCTGCAGATCGTCTCCTACGGCCCACAGATCGCCGCCGTGGCACGCGACCAACACGGTGCGACGGCCATCGCCTACTCGACCTGGATCATCTGGCTCCTCGGCAGCGCGGCGACGACGGCCTACGCGCTCGTCAATGTCTGGGACGTCTGGCTGGCGGCGGTCAACGCGGTCCACACCGTGTGCTGTCTCGCGGTGCTGCTCCTCACCGCCTGGAAGCGGCAGGCCCTGCACGCAGCGCAGCCGTCGTCCGCTCACAGCGGCGTCGAATCGGCTCGGCTTCCTTGAAACGATGCCTGCGCCAAACCCTCCAGCAATCGGCGGGAGCCAATATTGGCTTCGGGCCGCAGCGGCCTCAACGCGATTAAAATTCAAGCCTTCGTTCACCGCGTCCCTAAACGAAACGCTCAGGCCGGACTGATACCGTCGTGACCGATACTAGTTGAGGATCACGATGACTTACCTGTCCCGCATGATTACGATGATCGCTGCCGCTGCAACCCTTACGGGATGTGCGTCCCGCTCCGAGAACATCGCCGCCGCGTATGTCTCGCCGATCTCCTACCAGAACTGGTCGTGTCCGCAGATCAGCGAGGAAGCCGCTCGGCTGTCCTCGCGCGCCGCACAGGTCGCAGGCGTGCAGGACTCCAAGGCGACCGGCGATGCGGTTGCCACCGGCGTGGGCGTCGTCCTGTTCTGGCCAGCCCTGTTCTTCATCAAGGGTGACTCGACGACCGCTGCCGAGCTGGCCCGCCTGAAAGGCGAAATGGAAGCGATCGAGCAGGTCAGTATTCAGAAGCGCTGCGGCATCCAGTTCCGGCGCAGCTGATCGGCCTGGCATCTGCGATGTCGGCTCCGCGAGTGACGGCACAGCCACCTGACGGTGGCTGTGCGAGGCACCGCCAGGCACGTCTGAGGCAGGTCGGGCAATTCGCGTGGTACAGCTGCCCCGGCTTGAACGGGGGACCTCTAGATCCACAATCTAGCGCTCTAACCAACTGAGCTACAGCTGCAGACCAACGCGGCGTTGGTCCTAGGCCGATCCGGCCGAATTTTCAACCCGAAACTCGTGCTCGCCGATCCGGGCGGCCTGGGCAACGTCGAGCGTCACCACCTTGACATCCCTGTCGTCCGGGTCGGACTTCACGCCGAAGCCGAGCGCTTCCACCATGGAGAGCATGGTGGTGTTCTCGCGCAGCACCTGGCCCTTCACGGTCGAGAGCCCGTCGGCCTGTGCGTACTCGATCATCAGCTTCATGAGGGCCCAGCCGAGGCCGCGGCCTTTCAGGTCGGAGCGAAGCAGGATGGCGTATTCGCCGACCTCGTGATTGGCGTCGGAATGCAGGCGCACGACGCCCAGCAGGTCACCCGTCTCCGGCTCGGTGGCCGCGAAGGCGATGGCGCGCGAATAGTCGAGCTGGGTCAGCCTTGCGATGAAGGCATGGCTGAACTCCTTCATATGGGCGAAGAAGCGCAGCCGGAGGTCCTCGGCCGTGACGCGCGCAAAGAAGGGCGGGTAGAGCGGCTCGTCTTCCGGCCGCACCGGCCTGACGTCGACCCGCCAGCCGCCCTTCAACGTCAGCTGCCGCTCCCATTCCTTGGGATAGGCCTTGATGGCGAAGCGGGGATTGCCGGTCTCCCGCCTGCGGGACTGCGGCAGCGCCTCGACGCCGATGCGTGCGTCGAGCGCGATGACGCCATGCTCGTCGGCGAGCAGCGGATTCAGGTCGAGCTCCCGGATCTCGGGCACGTCGGCCGCGAGCTGCGCCAGCTTGACCAGCACGAGTGCGACCGCATCCACGTCGGCGGCTGCGATGCCTCGGTAGGCTTGCAGCACGCGCCAGACACGCGTGCGCATCATCATGGTGCGGGCGAGGTTCATGTCGAGCGGCGGAGGGGCCAGCGACTTGTCGCCGATGACCTCCACCGCCCGGCCGCCCCGGCCGAACACGACGACAGGCCCGAAGGTGGGGTCGTCGGCGAGGCCGGCGATGAGTTCGCGGCCGTGAGGGCTGGTGATCACGGGGTGGACGGTCACGCCGTCAATGCGGGCATCCGGGCGCTCGGCTGCGACGCGGGACAGCATCGCCGCCGTGGCCGCGGATACGCTCTCCGGTGAGGTGAGGTTGAGGACCACGCCGCCCACCTCGGACTTGTGCGGAATGTCCTCCGACAGAATTTTAACGGCCACTGCCTGGCCTGCCGCGAGGAAGGGACCCGCGACGCGGCTCGCTTCCTCCGGAGTGGCGGCCACCCGGGACGCGGCAAGCGGGATGCCGTAGGCGGCCAGGACAGCGGAAACCGCGGCGGGGTCGAGCCAGCGCCGGCCGGCGGCAAGTGCTTCTCGGACGGCCGCGCGGGCCCCCTCCGTGTCCGGCGAGAAACCGGCAGGCAGGCTCGGCGGGGTCTCCATGAGGAGCGTCTGCGCCTTGCGGTAGGCGACGAGGTGCATGATGCCCTCGACCGCGTCCGACTCGGTGGTGTAGCTCGGCACGCGCGCCTGCTCGAAGGCTTCGACTGCCGGGTCCGGCCCGCCCAGCCAGACGGCAAAGACCGGCTTGGGCCGCAGGCTCGAGCGCCGGTGCTCTGTCACGACATCCGCGACGGCTTGTGCCGCTGCCGCCGCGTCGGCCAGCGCCGTCGGGCAGTTCATGGTGAGCACCGCGTCGGTGCCGGGATCGGCGAGCAGAAGGCGAAGCGCTCTCGCATAGGCGGCCGCATCGGCCTCGCAGCCGAGGTCGACCGGATTGCCGCCGCTCCACTCCGGCGGGGTCACTTCGCTCAGGGCCTCGCGCGTGTCCGGCGCCAGCGTCGCCAGTTCCGCCTCCAGGTCGCCGAGCCTGTCGAGCGCGAGCAGGCCGAGGCCGCCGCCATTGGTGAGCACCGAGACCCGCTCGCCCGTGAACGGCCCGACTCTCGCCAATGTCTCGACGGCCGAGAACAACGCATCGAGGTCCGGCACGCGAAGCAGGCCGGCGCGGCGGAACGCCGCGTCGAACACCGCGTCTGAGCCCGCCAGGGCCGCCGTGTGCGAGGCGAACCGGCCGGTGCCCGCCGCATGCCGGCCCGCCTTGAGCACGATGACCGGCTTGGTCCTGGCCGCGGCCCGCGCCGCCGACATGAACTTCCGCGGGTTCGTCAGCTGTTCAATGTAGAGCAGGATGGCCCTTGTTCCGCGGTCCTGCGCGAAATGGTCGAGGCAATCGCCGAAGTCGATGTCGATCTTGTCGCCAAGCGTGATCAGGCCGGAGACGCCCGCTCCGCTCCGCTCGGCCCGCTCGAGAATGGCGGTGGCCACGGCTCCCGACTGCGAGATGACGGCGATGTCGCCTCGCCGCGCCAGCCGGGCGGAGAACCCCGCCTGGAACCCCGTCTGCGGGGAGACGACGCCGAAGGACCCCGGACCGACCAGCCGCATCCCCGCTTTGCGTGCCGTGGCCGCAATGCGCCCGGCCTCCTGCGGCTCCAGACCGGATGTGACCAGGATCGCGGCGGCAACGCCCATCTCCGCGGCCTGCTCGACGATCGCGGGAACATCGGGCGCCGGGGCTGTCACTACAACGACGTCGGGAGGCACGGCGAGATCGCGCAGGGATGCAACGGTGGCCCTTCCCTCGACCTCGCGATGGTGCGGGTTGACGACGGCGACGTCGCCCTCGAACCCGGCAGCGGCGAGGTTGCGCAGGATCGCTGCGCCCCGGGACGTCCGGTCAGGGCTCGCGCCGACCACCGCAACGGAGCGTGGCGCGAACAGGGTGTCCATCCGCCAGGTGCTCATCCCAAGCCTCCATCGGAGCCGCTGTATCCCCGGTGACACGGGGCCAGCGTCTCGGCAAGCGCACATTGTGCGCTGCAGCATAGCTCGAGCTTACGATTGCGACATGACGCGGATCATTGTGACGGACGGAACCGCGCGAGATTGCTGCTCTACTCGGCGAGAACGCGCGTCGTCGGGAAGGTGACCTCGACGAGAGTACCGGCCTCCCGCGCGCTGCGGATGACGAGCGCAGCCCGGTTTGCCTCGATCAGCGCCTTCGTCAGCGGCAGGCCGAGGCCGGTGCCACCGGACCGGCGAGTCGTCGCCACCTGGCGGAACGGCTCCAACGCGGTCTCGATATCCTTGTCGTTCATCCCGATCCCGGTGTCGCGCACGCGCACCACCACCTCGCCCGCATCGGTGAAGGCGGTCGAGACGATGACCTGTCCACCGGGATCCGTGAACTTGATGGCGTTCGAAAGCAGGTTCAGAACGATCTGCCGCAGCGAGCGCTCATCGGCCACAACCCTCGGCAGGCGCGGGGCCAAGGCCGTGCGGACCACGACCTTCCCCGTGCCCGCCTGCGGTTGCATGATCGCGACAGACCGCGACACGATTTCGTTCAGGTCGACACTGACGAAAGTGAGGTCGAAGCGGCCGGCCTCGATCTTGGAGAGATCCAGCAGGTCGTTGACGAGGCTGATGACGTGCCCGCCGGACGCGTGGATGTCGCGCAGGTACTCGAGATAGCGCTCGTTGCCGATCGGCCCGAAGCGCTCCTCGATCATCACCTCGGCAAAGCCGATGATGGCGGAGAGCGGCGTGCGGATCTCGTGGCTGATCTTGGCCAGGAAGTCCGACTTCTGGGCGCTCGCCTCTTCGGCCGCCTTGCGGGCCTCGACCAGTTCGGTCTCCGCCTTCTTCCACGGCGTGAGGTCGCGCAGCACGGCGCAGAACTTCCGGTCGGGCGCCTCCGAGATGGAGCCGAGCGTCATGAACAGCGGGATGCGCCCGCCCTGGCGCACCCGGCCGATCACCTCGCGCCCGTCGTTCATGATGCTGGCGACGCCGTTGCTGCGCAGCCCCTCGAGGTAGTCGAGCGCCGTGGCATGACTGTCGGGAGCTAAGAGCGAGATGAAGGCCTCGCCGGCGACTTCCCGCTGGTCGTAGCCGAAGAGAGCCTCGCCCGAACGGTTGACCGAGAGGATGCGGCCAGCTTCGTCGATCGTCACGACGCCGTCGGTCGCCGTGTCGAGCATGGCCCGCAACTCGCGCGCGTCGTTCTCGCGCCTGGCAAGGTCCATCTCCGCCGCCCGCAGGCGCGGATTGGCGTCCGGTTCTGGAGACCGGCGGAAGGACATCATCGTGGCCGGCAGGCCATCCCACACGATCGTCTGCAGCCGCGTCTCGACCAGCACGGAAGACCCGTCGCTCGTCTCGAGCGACACCGACGCACCATCCCCCGGCTCGCCTTCGGCAGGCTCGGGGGGACGCCCGCGGAACAGGCGCTGCAACCCGCCATCCTCAAAGAACGCGTCGATCGTGTCGTAGCCGAGCAGGTCGAGCAGCGGCCGGTTCATGACGATGGGAACCGCGCCGCGGCTGACCAGAATACCCAGCGGAAGCCGGTCGAACAGCAGGTCGGCGTGACGCGAGAGATCAGAGGCCACGGCGACAGGCGCGGGCTCGGGAAGGTCCTCTTCCGGCGCAAGCTCATCCGGTTCGGGCGCAACCTCGGCCTGGACAGGTTCCGGCTCGGGGTCGGGCAAAGCTGCCGGCGGTGGGAGGATTTCCTCCGGCACGGCGCCGGTCGCGGCAGGTGAGGGGGCGATGGCCGCGTCGTCCTCCTGGCCCTCGATCCTGGCACCCAGCGCGCGCGCAATTTCGCGGAAGGCGTGGCGCTCGCTCCTGCTCAGCGCCGGCGCCTCGACCAGAGGCGGCCCGTGCAGATGCACGACCTTGGCACCGGGCGGCTGCGGCCGGCCGTTCACCCGCACCTCGCCGAACGAAACGACCGTGCCCGGCTCGGGCAGCGGCACGGCAGTGTCGGTTTCTCCGCCGGCGCCATGATCGTTCGCTTCACTGGGCTCGGAATCGTTTGCGGCCTCGGGGCTCGCTTGCCGGACGGGAGCACCTGAAAGGCTTTCCGTGGCTTGCCCGGAACCCGATGCGACCTCGGGAACCGAGCCCGCGACTTCGGCGAGGGGTTCCAGCTCCGCAGTCCCGGACGAGGCACGTTCATCGCTCGACGGCCCGTCCTCGGCCAGCGCTGCCCTCTCCGCCTCGGCTTCGTCGGCTTCGAGTTCGGTGGGCCGGTCGGCTTCCGGTAGGGCGGCGTGCTCGGCCGGCGGCAGTTCGCGGTCGAGCCGGCACACCCCGAAGCCGCGGAAGCCCGTGAAGGCGCGCTGGGCATCGAAGCCGGGCACACCCGACAGGGCCACCGGCACGCGGAAGGCCGCGCCATCCACTGGCCAGGCCAACTCGATCCCCGTGAAAGTCTTGTGGTCCGCAAGGGCCGCCGCGAGCGACCCGACGGGGTCTCCGATCCCCTGCCGGAGCAGGGCGTCGAACGAGGTTCCAGGCAGTGGTCCGAGCGGATCGCCGAGGACGGCCGCCAGCTCAGGCGAGGTCGAGACGATGCATCCGTCCTTGTCCGTCTGCCACACGAAGCGCAACACGGGGCGGCTGCCGTTGCGTGCCCGCAGGCTCTCGAGCGTCACCGGCTCGGGTGTGGCATCCGGCGAATCATCCGGCGTGGCCGCGTCGGCATCCGCTGCCGGCGAGCCGTCGCCGAGGCCCTCGGGTTCGCCAATCAGCAGATCCGGCAGGGCCCGGAAGCCGTCGTCCAGGCGGCCGGGCACGGCCCTGGCGCCGAAGCCGACGGCGACCAGGACCGGTTCGCCGCCTGGCAGGACCGCGCGCCGGCAGGAAAGCGTCACCGCCTCAGAGCGCCGGCCGGCATGAATACGGACGCGTTCCAGCCGGGCCCCGGCGGACGGTGCGTCCCGCTGTGCGAGCTCCGCGAGGCGGCCCACCGGGATCAGCCGGGGATCGAGAGGGCGCGATTCGATGTCCTGCGCCGAGCGGGCGCCGAAAAGGTGCGCACCGGCTGGCGTGCTCCACAGAACCTGCGTACCGTCTGCCGAGATGACGAGCACGGCCGCGCCGCGGCCCGCCAGCGATTCGAGCTCCTGGCGGAGTTCGCGCGATGCCCGTTCGTCGTTCGGCCGCAGGATGTCGCTATCGGCGCTGTTCGACACTTACGCTCCCGGCGCTTCGGCGCCCCCTTTTCGTCGGAAGCCCTAACAAAGATTTAATATAAAGGCTCGGACCGTCTCAGGTCCATGCTGGGGAGGCAGCCCACAGCGGCCTTTCGTGTTAGTCTTAATGGCGCGTCCGTCGCTTGACGTTTGTGCAGCGCATCAATATTGTGCAGCGCAATAAATTCCGCCACAGGTCCAGGAACCGCACCGTGGCGTCTGTGGCCCCGCGGTTCCCATGAGGACGGCGATCATGAACCAGAACAAGCTTCCGTACGAACTCCCGACCGAGGTCCGCGATTTCGCTGAGAAGAGCGTCGAACAGGCCCGCAAGGCGTTCGACGGCTTCCTGGGAGCCGCCAACAAGGCCGTCGCCGCTGCGGAGACGCAGAGCACCGCGATGCAGGCGAACAGCAAGGACATGGCCAGCAAGGCCATCGGCTTCGCCGAGCAGAACATCAGCGCCGCTTTCGACCTCGCGCAGAAGATCGTGCGCTCCAGGGACGTGCAGGAGATCCTGCAGCACCAGGCCGACTACATGCGCTCACAGGTCTCCGCCCTGCAGTCGCAGGCGCAGGACTTCGGCCATAGCGTCCAGGCGTCCGTGCAGAAGGTTTCCGAGGAGGCGCAGGCCACCTTCAAGAAGGCCGCCGCCGACGTGGAGAAGGCGACCTCGGACCTGACCAAGCCGAAGTGACGCAATCGGAAGAGGCCGTGTTGCGGCCTCGCCCGCACAGGAATCCCGGGGCCCTATGCCCCGGAGCGGCCCGAATCCTGGCGCGCCGGAACCTTTCGCGGGCCGCGACGACGAGAGGTGAAGCATGCCCACCGACACGATGAAGCCGGCCGCCCCGGCGCCGTCCGTTTCCAACAAGCCCGCCGTGAAGCCCGCGGTCGCAGCCAAGCCGCCGCGCGCCGTGGCCCTGAAGGCGTCGGCCGCCAAGCCGGCAGTCGCCAAGGCTGCGCCCGTCGTGGCCCCTGCTTCTATTCCGGCCGCTGCACCTGCTGCCCTGTCGAAGACCGTCGACGCAAAGAAGACGGGGCCGCAGAAGATCGCGGACAAGAAGGCAGCGGCGAAGCCTCTCGCGGCGAAACTGGCGGAAACCAAGCCCGCAACGGCCACGCGGCCTGTCGCCGCGAAGCCGGTCGCGCCCATCCTGTCCCAGGTTCCGGCCGCGCCGAAGCCAGCGCCTGCCGCTCCGGCGCCTGTAGCGGCTGCCCCCGCCGCCAAGGCTCCTGCCGCCGCGAAGCCGTCAATTCCGGCGCCTGTCGCAAAGGCGCCGGTCGCGGCTGCCCCAGTTGCGGCTGCCCCGGTCGCGACGCCGACCCCCAGCCCCGCCGTCACCGCTCCCCGGCCTGCTCTCGCCGCCTGGTCGAAGCCCGCCGCCGTGGGCGAAGTGCTGCCCCAGGCCATCACCGGAATGGCCAGCACCGGCCTGAACCAGGCCCGTGAAGGCTATGCGACGCTCAAGGAGTCCGCCGAGGCTCTCTCGGCCGGCTTCGAGACGAGCACCCAGGCCGCCGCGCGCGGCGTGCAGGACTTCTCGAAGACGCTGCTCGACGCCATCCAGGCCAACACGGACGCAACGCTGGGCTTCCTGCGTGCCCTCACCGGAGTGCGCAGCATGTCCGAGGCGATCGAGATCCAGGCCAGCCACGCCCGCCGCCAATTCGAGACGATGAGCAGCCAAGCCAAGACCCTCACCGGCATTGCCCAGCGCACCGCCACCGAATCGACCGAGCCCGTTCGCAAGGCGCTCGACCGGACGCTGCGCCGCAGCGCCTGATCACGCCGACAGGGCTGTGCTTCGGGGCGCCGCCCGCCTGGCGACGTCAGCGCAGTCTCTGCGCGTCCTGCGACGGCGCGATCGTCGCCGTCGCGATGTCCGGCTCCGGCTGCGGGGCCGTATCGAGACCGTAGACGTCGTCACGGAAATGGACGACGCCGTCCCCGGTCACGAATCCCGTCAGGTAGACCCAGGCGACCGGCACCGGCTGGGGCAGGCGCACGTCCTCCCGTTCCGGCGAGGCAACGGCGGCGTCGACCTGCACACGTGTCCAGCCCTGCGGCTGCAGCAGCCAGGTCGCGAGGTCCAGAACGCCCGCGACGCGCACGCAGCCATGCGACAGGAAGCGGAAGTCCTTGCCGAAAAGCCGCTTCGACGGCGTGTCGTGCATGTAGACCGACTGGCTGTTCGGCATGGCGATGCGCACCGCACCAAGCGCGTTGGCGCTCCCGGAATCCTGGCGGAACGTGTAGTTGACCGCCTTCTCCGTCGACCAGTCGATGGCTGCGGGATCCACCACGGCGCCGGTCGCGTCGAGCATCCGGATCTGCGACTTCGCCAGGTATCCCGGATCCAGCCGCATCTTCGGGATCAGTTCCTTCTTGATGATCGAGACCGGCACGGTCCATGTCGGATTGAAATTTACGGCACCGATCCTCGCCTCGACGGTCGGGGAGGGGTGCTTGGGGTCGCCCGCGATGGCGACGTATCGGCGCGTGACGACGCCGTTGTCGACAGCCTCGACGGCCGCCGAAGGGATGTTCACCACCACGTGCCGCGGCCCGAAGCCGAACGCGGTTTCCGACAGCCGCTGAGCTGACGCCGCCAGCGACCGCTGGCGCACCTCGGCGGGCACGTTCAGCGCATTCACCGTCGCCGGACCGACGAGCCCGGTCGCAGGCAGGCCATAGCGGTCCTGCGTCCGCTTCACCGCCGCCACGAGCGCGGGGTCGTAGACGGGGTTGCCGATGTCGCCGCCATCCTCTCCCTCCGCCGCGAGCCGCTCGCGAAGCGTGATGACGGCCATGTCCGATACGCCGGGCTTCAGCGTGACCGACGGGAGGGACGGCCAGCCGCCGCGCACGACAATGCCGGCATAAACGGCCGCGGCGTGCTGGATCATTCCGGCGCTGCCGGCATGGTAGCTTGGCCGCGGGTCCTGCGAGATCTTCGGCTCCGGCAACGGGGCAGGGGCAGGCGGCTTCTTCGCGACCACCTTCGGGGGCACGGCGGGCGCCGGCAGGGCAGCAGCCGACTCTTGGGGCGCCGGCCCAGCCGGAACGGCCGGCGGCGCGTAGCCTTGCGACGAGCCCGCCGTCTCCGCGGTGCGTGCCGGCGAAAGGATCGTCGACGCCGGCGCGGCCTCCTGCCCCAGCGCGGGAACGCTACCCGACAGAAGGAGCACGGCGAGGCCGCGGACGAAGGCAGGACGCAGGTGCGTCAGGAGGGGGCGAGACTGGGACACACCCCATGCTCCCGCCGAATGGTTAACCAAGCACGACCGGAACCGGGCGAATCTGCGGCAAAGCTCCAGTGAAGCGAAGCAGCTTGCAGCTTCGAGTCAGGGTCGGTCGTCCCGAACAACCAGAACGTGCACGCTGCGCGGGCCATGCGCGCCGAGCAGCAGCGTTTGCTCAATGTCGCCGGAACGCGAGGGCCCCGTGACCCAGTTCACGGTTCGCGGCATCTCGCCCTTGCCGAAGCGCTCCCGCAGGCGGGCCCACACGCCCTCATAGTCGCCGGCGATGTCGCGCGCGGAGACGACCAGGATCGAGTAGTCCGGCAGGAAGTTCAGCGTCGTCGGGTTGTCGGGCCCCGAGACGGTGACCACGGTCCCGGTTTCCGCAGCCGCCCCGAAGGCGTGCGTGACGGCGACGAGGTCGCCTCCGTCGCTGCGGCCCGTCGAGACGTCGAGCATCGTCTCGGCCCACGGCATGGCGTTGAGACGGGGGTCGTCTCCGCGGCGCAGCCGAGCGGGCAGGTTGGCGAGGCGCAGATACTCAGCGACCGCCTCCGGCACGTCCTTGGCGTCCGCGACCTCCGCAACGGTTGCGAGGCTTGCTTCCGCCTGCGCGCGGAAAAGCGCGAGCCGCTCGGAGCCGTCGACCTTCGCGCGTTCGGGCACCAGCCCTGCCGGCGCGCTCGCGATGCGCTCCTCGACCGCCGTTCGGCGCGGCGCCTCGCGGCCGGTGACACCGAGCGAGCGGCGGATGGTGGAGAGGATTTCGTCCCGGGCGCTCATGGCGGCTCGCGTTCGATGGTGATTCTGGCGACGTCAGCGGCGGGTGCGCCGCTGCTTCCACTGCTGCTGGAAGGTGGCGCCCTGCGGCGCGGGGAAGTCGCGGTACTGCGTCCAGCCGCCCGCGCCCGGCAGGGACGCGAAGCGGCCCTTGTTCCGCCCCAACCAGGCGAGACCGCGAATGGCGACCCCGGTTGCAAAGCGATAGAGCGAGGGGCGCCTGGCGAAATAACCCCAGAGCGACAGACCTGAGCGCACTGTGGCGGGGGTGAGGTGGCGCTCGAACTCACGCTCGCGCCAGTGGCGCATCAGCTTGGGCAGGGGAATGCGCACGGGGCACACGCTTTCGCAGCGCCCGCAGAAGGTCGAGGCGTTCGGCAGGTGGCCGGCCTTGTCGACGCCGATGAGCGTGGGAGTCAGCACGGCGCCCATCGGGCCGGGATAGACCCAGCCATAAGCATGGCCCCCGACCGCGTGGTACACGGGGCAGTGGTTCATGCAGGCGCCGCAGCGGATGCAGCGCAGCATGTCCTGAAACTCGGTGCCGAGCATGGCCGAGCGGCCATTGTCCAGCATGACCACGTGGTACTCCTCAGGCCCGTCCGGATCTTCCGGCCGGCGGGGGCCCGTGGAGAAGGTGGTGTAGACGCTCATCTCCTGGCCGGTGGCCGAGCGCGCCAGAACGCGCAGGATCTGCGTCGCGTCCTCCAGCGTCGGCACCACCTTCTCGATGGAGGCGATGACGATGTGGATGCGGGGCAGAATTTGCGTCAGGTCGCCATTGCCTTCGTTGGTGACGATGACCGACGTGCCCGTTTCCGCGATCAGGAAGTTCGCCCCGGTGATGCCGACGTCCGCGGCGAGGAAGCGGTCGCGCAGCACGCCCCGGGCCTCGGTGAGCAGCTTCACCGGCTCGGAGAGGTCGCGGTCCTTGTCGAGATGCGTGTGGACGCGGCGGAAGTCGCTTTCAACCTGCGTCGCATTGACGTGGACGGCCGGCGCGATGATGTGCGAGGGCGCTTCGTTGCGCAGCTGGATGATGTACTCGCCGAGATCGGTCTCGACCGGCCTGATCCCGGCGGCCTCGAACGCCTGGTTCAGACCCATCTCCTCCGAGATCATGGACTTGCCCTTGGTGACGGTCTTCGCGCCCGCCGCCCTGCACAGGTCGAGAATGATCTTGCGCCCTTCCTCGGCCGTTCGGGCCCAATGGACCTTGCCGCCGGCCTTCGTCACGGCCTCTTCGTAGCGCTCGAGATAGAGGTCGAGGTTCTCGAGGGCGTGGTTCTTGATGTCGCGCGCGCTGTCCCGCAGCGCCTCGAACTCGGGCATGCGCAGCACTGCGGCGGCGCGCTTGTCGATGAAGCCCTGCCGGACGTTGCCGAGCGCCTTCTGCAGCTGCGGGTCGCGCAGCGCCTGGTGGGCATTTTCCTTGAACTGCGGCGAGGTGGGATGCGCGGTCATGGGCTGATCCGGGGGAAAGCACGGTTCGAACGATTGGCTGGCTTTCCCTTGTCATCCCCGGCCGGAGCGGCGGAGCCGCGGAGGGGAAGGGGAGCCAGGGCAGCTTGCCCGATCCCCTGGATCCCCTTCCCGCGCCTGCGGCGCGCCGGGGATGACAACGGAGAACAGGGTGTCCGGCTGGTGGTGCTCACCGGCCCTGATCCTTCGGCAGGCCGATGGGCGGTTCGTCTGTCATGCCGGCGAGAACCTCAGCCACGTGGCGGACCTTAACGTCGCGCCCCTCGCGGGAGAGCTTGCCCGCCATGTTCATCAGGCAGCCGAGGTCGCCCGCGAGCAGGGTCGGCGCTTCCGTCGCCACGATGGTCTCGGTCTTCTTGCCGACGATGGCGTCCGAGATCTCGCTGTACTTCACCGCGAAGGTGCCGCCGAAGCCGCAGCACACCTCGCTGTCCTTCATCTCGGTGAGGGTCAGACCCTCCACGCTGGTCAGCAGCATGCGCGGCTGGCTCTTGACGCCGAGTTCGCGCAGGCCCGAGCAGGAGTCGTGGTAGGTCGCCACGCCGTCATAGCGGGCGGTGACCCCCGTGACGCCCATCACCTCGACCAGGAAGCTCGTCAGCTCCCACGTCTTCTGCGCCAGCACGTCGGCCCGGCGGGCGAGGTTGGGGTCGTCGTGGAAGAGCTCGGGATAGTGCCGCCTGATCATCCCCGCGCACGAGCCTGAGGGGGCGACGACGTAGTCGAACGGCGCGAACGCGGTGATCACCGCCTCGGCCAGATCCCTGCTGGTTGCACGGTCGCCGGAGTTGAAGGCCGGCTGGCCGCAGCAGGTCTGCACGGGCACCTCGACAGTGCAGCCGGCATCCTCCAGCAGCTTGACCGCGGCGAAGCCGACGGAGGGGCGCATCAGGTCGACGAGGCAGGTGACGAACAGCCCCACGCGCGGTCGCACGGGCCGTTCGGACGCATCACCCTGCATGAATTCCATCTCCGGCGGAAAAATCGCGGTCGCAAGAGTTACAGCCTCGCGGCTTCGAGGGCCAGTGCGCGATGCGGCCGCACGGCGCATGGCTTGCGTGCACGCGGCATTTTCCGGGGAGAGCTGCAGCGCCGTCATTGTACAGCTTCGCCCGAGGCGGCACACTGCCCGCCGCATGGAGCCCATCCTCAATCTCGCACCCCACCCGCAGCGCGATGCCGTGTTGGCGGAAGTGCATGCCCGGCCGTTCCATCCGCTCCCGACGCCGCGGCGGCTGGTGCATTTCGCCTTCATGCTGGGCGGTGACCGGGCCGCCGCGGACCGGGCCGCGCTGGCTGCCTTCTGTGCCGCGCGTGCCGTGCCGCCGCCGCCGGAGGGGGCCCGTCATCACCGTGCCGACCTGCCTGGCGTCTCCCTGCGATGGGAGCAGCATACCGAGTTCACCACCTACACCTGGGAGTTCGCCGGGACGGCGATCCCGTTTTCCCCGCCGGCGCGGACACCCGCGTCGATCATGGCCTCGCTGCCTCAGCCCGGGCCGCTGCTGTCGGCCGCCGACCTTCACCTCATCGCTGCGTCGGATGCGGTGACGCCCGAACGGATCCCGCATCTCTTCGACCCCGCCAGCCTCGCAATGTCCGAGGTCGAAGGCGGCGCCGCCATTTCTGCCACGGACTTCCATGCCGACGCGGACGGATTCGTCCGCATCCTCGTGGTCGACCGGGGGCTGGGGCCGGCCCAGGCGGGCGCGGTCGCGCAGCGTCTGCTCGAGATCGAGACCTACCGCACGCTGGCCCTGCTCGGCCTGCCCGAGGCGCAGTCGCTTGGGCCCAAGGTCAAGGGAATCGAGGATGCGCTGACCCGCATCGCCAACGCCATGACCGGCAAGACCGGGCTGGACGCCGACCACAAGCTGCTCGACGAACTCACCGCGCTCGCCGCGGCGCTGGAGGCGGAGGCCGCGTCATCCGGCTACAGGTTCGGGGCCAGCCGCGCCTATGACGGCATCGTCCAGCAGCGGCTGGCGGCGATCCACGAGGCCGGCATCGGAGGCTGGCCGACGATCGCGGAGTTTCTCGCCCGCCGCATGGGGCCCGCCATGCGGACCTGCGCCATCATGGAGGAGCGCCAGCAGAAGCTGTCGGAGAAGCTGGCGCGAGCTGCCAACCTGCTGCGTACGCGCGTCGACGTCGAGATCGAGCGGCAGAACCGTGACCTGCTGAGCGCCATGAACGAGCGGACCCGTCTCCAGCTCAGGCTGCAGCAGACGGTCGAGGGCCTCTCGGTCGCCGCCATCAGCTACTACATCGTCGGATTGGCGAGCTATCTGTTCAAGGGCCTGAAGGATGTCGGGCTGCTGCCCTTCGATCCCGGGCTGGCCACGGCGATCGTCGTGCCGATCGCCGTCGTCGCGGTGGCCCTGGTGGTGCGGCGGATCCGCAATCACCAGGGCGATGGCCTTTGAGGCCGATCAGGACTTCTTGCCGTCCGGGCCGAACTGCTTGAGGTAGGCAATCACATTGTCGATATCGGCTTCATTCGGGAGGCCGGGGAAGACCATCTTGGTGCCGGGCACCTTGGCCTTCGGGTTCTTGAGATACTCCTTCAGCGTGGCCTCGTCCCAGGTCAGCCCGGAGTTCTTGTTGGCTTCCGAATAGTTGTAGCCGGCATAGATGCCGGAGTGACGGCCGACAACGCCGTTCAGAACCGGGCCGACGGCGTTTTTCGCGTTCTCACCGATCTGATGGCAAGCCTTGCACTTAAGGAAGACCTTCTCGCCGGCCGCGGCGTCCTGCGCGGAGGCGCCGGCGGCGGAGACCAGTACGAAAGACGCCGCGGCAAGGGCCGAAGTAATAACGGTACGAAGCATGTTGATGCCTTCCTGTTGCTTCCCCTGAGCGGGCACGGCGCGACCGACATTGCCCCCTGAGGCTGGCCGCGTTCGTCCCTGGTCATTGTCATAGGTCAAGCGTGGCGGAAATCCAGTCGCCGTTGCTGGACACTTTGATGCAGAACGGGGATGGCAGGGTTGCTCTCAGGCTGAACCGCCGACGAGGAACTCCTGGAACTCGGGCGCCAGCACCGCGGCCTGCACCCTTTCAGCAGCATCGGCGAAGCGCCGGCGGGCGTAGTCCTGCTGGAGCTCGGCCTGCAGCCGTGAGACCTCGTCGTCGATGGTAGCCAGTACGAGATCCGCCGTGATGGGCCGCCCATCGGACAACAAAGCCCCGTGATGCACCCATTGCCAGAGCTGGGCGCGCGCCAGTTCGGCCGAGCCGCCGTCCTCCAGCATACCGTGCCGCTCGAGCGCGCCTTCGCCACGCAGCCACGCCTCGATGTAGTCGAGCGCAATCCGCACGGTGTCGCGCAGTCCGGACTCGGTGCGCCGGCCGGGGTGGATCGACAGCAGGTCCGAAGCGATGACATCGACGTCGTCGCGCAGCACGGCGAGCTGGTTGTCCACGACGCCATGGTTCTGGAAGACCGACCGCGCCACCTGCACCTGCGACGCACGACCGACCCATGTGCCGTCGTAGCCATCAGAGGCCTCGCGCTCCTTGTCGGCACGAAGCTTTCCGAGCCCCACGTCGTTGGCCCGGTGGTCGGACGAGACCGGCAGCATGGCCGCCAGATTGCCGATGGCGAAAGCTCCCCGCCGGTGGCAGGTCTGGACGAGCAGGAGCGGATAGGACGCCAGCACGTTGGCACCCATCATCATCGACGAGCGATCAGGGGTGAGGAACCTCTTGTGACCGCGCAGGCGCTTGATGAAGGAGAACAGGAACGAGGCGCGGCCGCTCTGCAAGCCGAGAATGCGCGAGCGCATCGCGTGCAGTATCTCGTCCATCTCGAAGGCGGCCGGAAGCGTCTCGATCGAGACGGTCACCTTCACGGTGCCCTGCTCCAGCCCGAGCCGGTTTTCAATATCTCCCAGCAGCGCGTCCCAGAACATGGCCTCGCGCCGGCTTTCCAGCTTCGAGACGTAGAGTGCCGGAACACCCCCGGCCGCCACGATGGAAGCGGCGTTGTGGAACAGGTACAGCCCAGCGTCGAAGATGCAGGCAGCGACAGGACGGCCCGCGACGACCAGGCGCTCGTCTTCCAGGTGCAGCCCACGCGGGCGCACCATCAAGGCGGGCGACGAGGCCACGGGGTGGGACGCGAGGCCGGCAGCGCTCCAGCGGTCGCACAGCGCCAGCTGCGCCTCGACGAGGTTGTCCCAGGTGGGCGACAGCATGTCGTCGAAATCGGCGACGAGAACGTCGGCGCCCGAGCCGAGCCCGTCCAGGATCGTCCTTGCCCGGGCCGGAGCAGCCAGCTCGACGACGCGTCGCCGGAGTCCTGCGGGCGCAGGTGCGACAGTCCAGTCGCCGGCGCGCACATGCGCGGTCTCCTCGGAGAAGTCCGGGAAGGCTCCGGCGTCGATCAGGTCCTGCCGCGACCGTCGGGCCGAAAGGAGGATCCGGCGGATCGGATTATGCACGGTCTGAAGGCCGTCGAGAAAGGACAGAGCCCTGGGCGTGAGGAGTTCCCCTTCGGGCGGAGCCCCGCGGGCGAGGTCCACCTGCGCCGTGCCAGTCGCGTCCTGCATGAAAACCCTCCGTATCGGAAGGCAGGATGTACCAGCAAAAATTGTCGAATCCGTTTCTGCGACGACGGAAATATTGCTCAGGCGACGCTGCGGATGATCGCGTCTCGAGCCAGGTCCTCCGGCGTCAGGGCGTGCAGCGCGTCGAGGAACATCGTGCGGAAACTCGCCGGTCCTGCGGCTGTCTCGCCGGCCCGGCGGCCGGCCACGGCGAAGGTCGAGAGAGCGGCGACGGCTGCTTCGAGCCGGTCGTCGGAAACCGCGGCGAAAGCAGCGGTCACCGCGCTTAGCGAGCAGCCCAGCGCCGTGACGAGCGGCATCAACTCGTGGCCGCCCTCGACGGCGACAGTCCGCGTGCCGTCCGTCGCGTAGTCCGTCGCGCCGGTGATGGCCACGGCAGCACCCGTTGCCGCGGCGAGGCTGCGCGCCGGTGCGAGCGCATCGCCGGAGTCGGCCGAGGAATCGACACCCTTCACGCGGGCCGCGCCTGCGCCCGCCAGTGCCGCGATCTCGCTCCCATTGCCGCGAACCACCGCCGGCCTCAGCGCGGCGAGATCGACGCTCGCCTGCGTCCGGTAGCGTGTGGCCCCGCAGCCGACAGGGTCCAGCACCCAGGGCTTGCCACTCGCACCCGCCTGCAGGGCAGCCAGCCGCATCGCGCCGACCCAGGGAGAGGAGAGCGTTCCGACGTTGACGACCAGCGCATCCGAGATGGCGAGGAAATCCTCGACCTCGTCCAGCGCATGCACCATGGCCGGAGAGGCGCCGAGCGCCAGCAGCAGGTTCGCGGACACGTCCATGGCGACATAGTTGGTGATGTTGTGGACAAGCGGGCGCTTCTGGCGAAGCCTGTGCAGCAGCTCGGCGGCCCGCGCCGCCGTGATAGCCTCGTTGGTCATGCAATCCTCCCGTTTGCCGTCACCAAAAACTCAGTCCGCGAAATTCAGCTTAAGCAAAGCAATTTCAAGACAGGTTTAACGATGATCAGCGTAGAACTGTCCGGGCGGGCACGCAAAGAGCCCGTTTTGCGGCAGAAGCCTGTAGTGTGCGGGGGCGGCCCGGGTGCTGTTGACGCGGATGCTGAAGGTTCTGGGCCGGGGCTCGTCCCCGGTCGGCGAACTGTTGCCACAGCCCACTGCGCTCGCCCCGGCCGATGTCGCTGCGCCGGCGGCGCAGCAGGACGGCCTGACGCCGATCATCACCCAGCTGGAGGACGACCTCACCCTGGCCATGCAGGTGGTCGGCCATAGCGCGGCCGACGTCCAGGCCAGCGTCTCCTCCACCATCTCGATCGTCGACGCCATCCGCGACGCCAGCCTCGAACTGTCGCGGCTGTCCGGCGATGCTTTCGAGGTGGCAAACGGCCTCGCCGACACCACGCGCAACCTTCAGCAGACGACCGGAGCGATCGAGGAGCATATCTCCGGCACCGACGCCTTCGTCCACGACGCCCAGCAACTCGCGCGCGACGTCACCCTGCGCATCTCCGAGTTGGGCGGGGCGGTGGACCGCATTGCCGGCGTCGTCGCGGTCATCGGTGCCATCGCCCGGCAGACCAACCTGCTGGCGCTGAACGCCAGCATCGAGGCGGCCCGTGCGGGTGCTTCCGGGCGCGGCTTCGCCGTCGTCGCCACAGAAGTGAAGGCCCTGGCCGGGCAGGTTCAGGCTGCAACCGGCGACATCTCCACGCAGATCGTGCAGTTGCAGTCGTTGGCACGCGACGGCACGGCCTCGGTGGATGCCATCGCCAAGCTGCTCGACCGGGTCGGGCCGGTCCTCGGCTCCGTCCGCGACGCCATGGGCGCGCAGGTGGCCGGTACGCGCGATGTCGCGTCCCGCGCACTCGAAAGCCTGCAGTTCGTGAGCGTCGTCTCGAAGAAGAGCGAGTCGATGGCGGACATGACCGCCCAGGCAACGGAAACCTGCGCCACTGCGGGTCATGCGGCAGGCGCCATGGTGCCGGCGCTGCGGCGGCTGGGCGACCGTTCGACGGCGTCGCTGCGCTACGCCGAAGCCCGCAATCGGCGCGTGCAGTCCCGTCTACCGGTGCGGATACCCGGCACGATCCTGCCGACCCCGGGCGGCAATATCGGGCCGATCGACGTCGTCGTGCTCGACATCTCGCGCGGCGGTGCCCTCGCATGGTCGACCAACCGGCAGCTCGCCGAAGGCACGGTCTGCACCCTGGATCTCACCGGGCTCGGCGTGTCCCGCGCCCGCCTGCGGGAGGTGGGCGAGAATGGCTACCACCTCTCCTTTGTCGAACCCGATGCGGAATTCGTTGCTGGCGTGGAGGCCGCGATGGCGGCTGCCGATGCTCGCAACCGCCCCGTCATCGACGCGGTGATGGACGCGGCACGGCGGATTTCGGCCGGGTTCGAGGCAAGCGTCGGGAGCGGGGCAGTCGCCTTGCACGAACTCGTCGGCGGCGTGTATCGCCGGATCCCCGGCACCGACCCGTTCCAGTACGAAACGCCGGCGGCAGCGGCGTACGCGTCGGTCCTGCCGCCCATCCTCGCCGAATTGCGCCTTTCCGTACCGGGCTGCCGCGAAACCGTCGCCTACGATCGCAACGCCTATGCGCCCGTGCATCTCCCGGAACTGTCCAGGGCCCAGCGTCCGCGCGACGCGGCTTGGAACGCGCTCCATTCCCGCGACAGGCGAATCTACGACCAGGCGACGCTGCTCGCCGCTGCCCGAAACCAGGCGCCCGTGCAGGTCTTCGTGACGACGCGCGATCCCGCCGGCGCGGCGATCGAGCCCTGCCAGATGGTCGCTGCCCCGGTGACCGTGAACAGCCGGCTCTGGGGCAACGTCGTCGCCACCATTTCTCTCTAGAAAACCGCCTGCCGCGCAGCGATGGCGGGCTGCGCCTCCAGCGGCCTTTCGGCAAACCCGGCATCCGACAGTGCCTCTGGCATCGGCCCGCCGGTGACCCAATCGAGCAGTTCCACCGTGTGCAGGATGGGGACGGCCTGGCCTCGCCCCGAGAGGCCATGGCCGATCTGGGTGATGCAGCCGATATTGCCGGTCGCGATGATGTCGGGGCGCGTGCGCAGGACGTTGTCGACCTTGCGATCGCGCAGCTGCCCGGCGATCTCGGGCTGCAGGATGTTGTAGACGCCCGCCGACCCGCAGCAGATGTGGCCCTCCGGCACGTCCTTCACCACGAAGCCCGACCCCTTCAGGAGCCGCTTCGGCTCCTCCCGGATCTGTTGCCCGTGCTGCATGGAGCAGGCCGAGTGGTATGCGACGACGTCGCCCGTCCGGCGCATCGCCGGAAGAGGCTCCAGACCCGAAAGGTACTCTGTCACGTCCTTTGCCAGCGCCGACACCCGCTTCGCCTTCTCCGCATAGGCGGGATCGTCGCGGAACATGAAGCCGTAGTCCTTGATCGTCGTCCCGCAGCCCGAGGCGGTGATCAGTATGGCGTCGAGCCCGTCCCCGTCGATCTCGCGGATCCAGGCATCGATCAGGCGCTTCGCATGGCCGTGGGCCTCGTGCTCGGCCCCCATGTGATGGACGAGCGCGCCGCAGCAGCCCTCTCCCTTCGGCAGCACGACCTCGACGCCGTGGCGATTGAGCAGGCGGATGGCGGCCTCGTTGATCGACGGCTTGAGCACGGGCTGCGCGCAGCCCGACAGCATGGCGACCCGCGCCTTCCGCTTCCCTTCGGCCGGGAGTACGCGTGGGCCCTCCTGGTGCGATCGCGCCGGGAGGCGGGCCGGCGCCAGCGACAGCATCGCCGCGAGGCGCGCGCCCACGACGGGAAGTCGCGCCAGCAGCGGCCGCAGCGGCTTGCCAGCCAGCGCTCCCAGCAGGGCGAACCGGAACCGGTTGGGATAGGGCAGGACGTTCCGCAGCACGGCGCGGATCGCCTTGTCCGCGACCGGCCGGTCATAGGTCTGCTCGATGTAGCTGCGCGCGTGATCGACGAGGTGCATGTAGTGCACGCCGGACGGGCACGTCGTCATGCAGGACAGGCAGGAGAGGCAGCGGTCGATGTGCTTGACGACCTGCGGCGTCGCCGGGCGGCCATGCTCGAGCATGTCCTTGATGAGGTAAATGCGCCCACGCGGGCTGTCGAGCTCGTCGCCGAGCAGCAGGTAGGTCGGGCAGGTCGCCGTGCAGAAGCCGCAATGCACGCAGGTGCGCAGGATCTTCTCCGACGCCGCTGTCGCCGGATCCTTGAGCTGCTCCGCGGTGAAGTTGGTCTGCATGGGTGGTCCCGGTGGCGCGGCGGCGCCATCCCTGTCGGTTCGAGGTCAGTGTCCGGCGTACATGCGGCCGGGATTGAACAGGCCGTGCGGATCGAGGCTCGCCTTGACGCCGGCCTGCAGGGCCGCCAATGCGGGCTCCGGCGGCTGGAAGACGTCGACGGCGGCGCGCAGTTCCGCAGGGGCCCGGACCAGCGTGGCGTGCCCGCCGCTGCCCCGCAGGGCGGTGCGCAGCGCCGCGGCTCCAGCGTCCCCTGACGCCGCAGTGGAGAGCCACACCAGCCCGCCGCCCCAGTCGAAGAGATGCCGGCGGACGAGGCCCTCCGGGAGCCGGGTCATCACGGCCGGAGCCCGGGAAGCGGCGACCGAAACCCGCCACACCGCGTCGGCGCGAGGCTCGGCCAGGAAGCCGCCGTCGCGGATCGCGGTCCAAAGCGGCGCCGCGGTTTCGCCCGGCATCGTGTCCGTGGGTCCGTGCGGCGCCAGCACACGGCGGAGTTCCCCGGCCCGGTAGTCGACCGACTGGCGAAAGCCCTCCAGGCGGAGGAGCGTTTTCGGCACCCGCTCGATGGAGCCGGGCAGGTGGGCGGCTCCGCTCACTTCGTAGGGGGAGCCCAGCGCAGCGGCCATGGCAGCGATCGCCTGCGGGTCCTGCAGCCCGTGCACCACCACGGTGACGGTCGTTTCGGGGGCGGGCTGGACCTTTAGGACGATCTCGCTGAAGACGCCCAGCGTACCCCAGGATCCCGCCATCAGCCGCGCCAGATCGAGGCCTGTGACGTTCTTCATCACGCGACCGCCCGACTTCACCATCTCGCCCCTGCCATTGGCGAAGCGGACGCCGAGCAGGCTGTCCCGACAGGCGCCGGCGGCGACCCGGCGCGGGCCGGAGAGGTTGCCGGCCACCATGCCGCCGACCGTCGGTTCGCCGGTGCTGCCGAGCAGCGTGCGATAGTCCAGCGGCTCGAAGGTCAGCGCCTGCCCCTTGCCGGCCAGCGTGTCGACAACCTCGCGAAGAGGCGTTCCGGCGCGCGCGCCGATGACGAGTTCGGTCGGTTCGTAGAGCGTGATCCCGGTGAGGGCCGCGGTCGAGATCGTGCGCCCGGCCTGCACCGGCCGGCCGATCCCGGACTTGCTGCCCGAGCCCTCGACCAGCATCGGCGTGCGTTCCGCCGCCGCGGTCGCGACGGCCTCGGCGAGGTCCTTCTCATCGGCCGGGCGCACGATGTCGGTCATGCCGCCGTCCGCCCGTCGAGCGGGAACACCTTCGCGGGGTTCAGGAGCCATTGCGGGTCGAAGGCGGCGCGCACGCGCATCTGCTGGGCGAGGTCCGCCTCGGTGAACTGGCAGCGCATCAGGTCGCGCTTCTCGATCCCGACGCCGTGCTCGCCCGTCAGGCAGCCGCCGACCTCGACGCAGAGCTTCAGGATGTCGTTGCCGGCGTCCTCGGCCTTGCGGGCCTGCTCGGGATCGTTGACGTCGTACATCACGAGCGGATGCAGGTTGCCGTCGCCCGCGTGGAACACGTTTGCGACGCGCAGGCCGTAGCCTTTCACGATCTCGTCGATCCGGCGCAGCACGAAGGGCAGCTGTCCGGTCGGGATGGTGCCATCCATGCAAATGTAGTCCGCGATGCGGCCGGTCGCACCGAAGGCCGACTTGCGGCCCTTCCAGATTGCGGCGGTCTCCATCGCCGACTTCGACTCACGGATCGTCGAGACGCCGTGGTCGCGCGCGATGGCGACGATGCGGCGCAGCGTCGTGTCCATCTCCTCGTCGGAGCCCTCCACTTCGATGATGAGCAGCGCGCCGCAGTCCAGCGGATACCCGGCCTTGGCGAAGGCCTCGCAGATCGCCACGGCGGGGCTGTCCATGAACTCCATGGCGACCGGGATGATGCCCGCCCCGATGATGGCGGCGACCGCGGATCCGGCCTCTTCGCTCGTCCTGAAGCCGAACAGGACGGGCCGCGCACCCTCGGCGATCGGCAGGATGCGGACGACGGCTTCCGTCACGACGCCGAGTTGGCCTTCCGATCCCACGACCAGCGCCAGCAGGTCGTAGCCCGCGCTGTCCATGGCGTCGCTGCCGATCTCGACGACCGTGCCGTCGATGAGCACCATGCGCACGCCCAGGATATTGTTGGTGGTCACCCCGTACTTCAGGCAGTGGGCGCCGCCCGAATTCATCGCGATGTTTCCGGCGATGGTGCAGGCCAGCTGCGACGAGGGATCCGGCGCGTAGAAAAAGCCATCGGCGCCGACCGCGGCCGAGATCCCGAGATTGGTGATGCCGGCCTGGACGCGCATGGTGCGGTCGCCGAAATTGACGTCGAGGACGCGGTTCATCTTGGCGATGCCGAGGACGATGGAGTCCTCCTGCGGGATTGCCCCGCCGGCCAGCGAGGTGCCAGCGCCGCGCGGCACCACCTTGACGCCCTGCTCGTGGCAGAAGCGCAGCACGGCGGAGACCTGCTCCGTCGTCGACGGCAGCGCCACGGCGAGCGGAACCCTGCGATAGGCCGTGAAGGCATCAGTCTCGAAGGCGCGACGCTCGTCCTCGGACACCACGAGCGCCTCGGGTGGAAGCAGGCGCGACAGGCCGTTCACGATATCGTCGCGCCGCGCGAGAATGCCTGGATCCGGCGTGGGAAAGGCGATCCCTGTCATCGCTGGTCTCCCCTGTGCTGCGGTCTTGTTTTCCGGTCCGCTGCGGTCGCGATCCGGCCTGATGTAGCCGGTTCCGTCCGCCCGCGCCAGACGGCGCCGGGCCGCACAGACCGGCGCGGCGGGACGGCTGCGGAACCTTGGAGGCGCCAGGGCGTCGCGACAGCGTGATCCGCCCTTCGCAGGATGTGCGGCGGGGCCTGCTGCCGCTCCCCTTGGAGGGCGCGTGCGGCGATCCCACATGCCAGGGACGCGGGCGGGACCGCGACGTCAGACGCAACAGGATCCCGGCCTACGAGGAGGACACGATGACCCCCGATGAACGCAAACTTCTCTCGGACCTGTTCGACCGGACCCGGGGCGCCGCAACAGCGCCGCGCGACCGCGAGGCCGAGGAGATGATCGCGGAGGCCGTCCGCGCCCAGCCCTATGCTCCCTATCTGCTGGCCCAGACCGTCCTCGTGCAAGAGGAAGGCCTGCGTGCGGCGGCCAGCCGTATCCAGGAACTCGAGGCCCAGCTCGCCGATCGCGACGCCAGGCAGGAGGAGGGTGGAAGCTTCCTCGGCGGCATCGGCAAGACCATCTTCGGCTCGTCCGAGCCGGCAAGGCCCACCTCGGTGCCGCGCGTCGGCGCTTCTTCCGTCAATGCTCCCCCTGCCGCGCCGCAGCCAGGCGGCCCGTGGGGCCGCGGCCCCGCGCCGACGCCCGGGTTCGGCGGCGGCCAACCCGGCTTCGGGGCGGGCGGCCCCGGGTTCGGCGGTGGACAGGCCTTCGGCGGCGGCCGCGGCGGTTTCCTGAGCGGTGCGCTGAGCACGGCGGCGGGTGTCGCGGGCGGAGCGCTTCTGTTCCAGGGCATCTCCAGCCTGTTCGGCAGCGCCCACGCGGCCGGTCCCGTTGCGCAGAGCATGGCAGACCCGGCTGCGCTGGGCGGGGCGTCCGGCGTCAACGACGTCTTCAACGCCATGCCGGGGGCCGACGGCGCCAAAGCCGATGCGGCCGCGCAGGACGCTTCCGCAAATGATGCCGGGGATGACGGCCCGGCGGTCGACGATGCCGGCTACGACGACGATGGCGGTTTCGACGATGGCGGCGGGTTCGATTCGGGCGGAGACGACGGAGGCGACTGGGCCTAATCTCGCCTCATGAGCGACAAGGATACCAAGACGCCCCACCCGGGCCAGCGTCCGGGCGGGGCACCGCCGCGGGGGGCGCCCTCGCAGCCACTGACACCCGACAACGCAGCGCAGAAGGCGTCCGCCACCTACCGCCTGCCTCTCCACGACCCCGATTTCTTGCTCGGCGACTCCACCCGCGGCGTGCGCTTCCTGCTGGAGTACCAGAAGGCCGAGGAGCATCTTCGGGCGTGGGGCATCCGCACCACGATCGTCGTCTTCGGCTCGGCCCGGGCTCGCCCGGCCGGCATCCCGTCGCCGCTCGGCGAGGCGGGCGCGCGCTGGTACGAGGAAGCCCGCCGCTTCGGCGCCATTGCCTCGCAGCGGGGAGGGGCGCTCGAGACCAACGGCGGACGCCGCGACAACGTCATCGCGACCGGCGGCGGGCCGGGCATCATGGAAGCGGCCAACCGCGGCGCCGCGGACGTCGGGGCACCGTCGATCGGCTTCAACATTACGCTCCCGCACGAGCAGGAGCCGAACGCGTTCTCGACCCCCGACCTCACCTTCGCCTTCCACTACTTTGCCATGCGCAAGATGCACCTCGCCATGCGCGCCAACGCGCTGGTGGTGTTCCCGGGCGGCTTCGGCACTTTCGACGAGATGTTCGAGGTGCTCACCCTGTCGCAGACCGGCAAGGCGATGCCTGTACCCGTGGTCCTTGCCGACGAGGGCTATTGGCGAAGCGTGATCAACTTCGACGCGCTCGTGCAGCACGGCATGGTCCGCCGGGAAGACCTGGAGCTCTTCACCTTCGCGGACGATGCAGAGGCGATCTGGGAGTGCCTGGTCAAACGCGGCATCAGGATCCTGCGAAACGGCAGCGCGCCGCGAGACGACGGCCCGGCGGCCTGAGGCTGCCCGGCTGGCCTTCAGAGCACGATGACGGTAGTGCCCACCTTCACGCGTCCGTAAAGGTCCGTCACGTCCTCGTTGAGCAGGCGAATACAGCCCGAGGAGACGTTCCGCCCGATCGTCTCCGGCTCATTCGTACCGTGAATGCGGTAGAGTGAGGACCCGAGATACATGGCCCGCGCGCCCAGCGGGTTCTGCGGCCCGCCTGCCAGATGGCGGGGCAGGTCGGGACGCCGCATGAGCATCTCCGCGGGCGGGATCCAGTCCGGCCACTCGGCCTTGCGAGTGATCGTCTTGACGCCAGACCAGGTGAAGCCGGGGCGGCCGACGCCGATGCCATAGCGCAGGGCCTTGCCGCCGGGCTGCACGAGGTAGAGGAACTTGGCGGGCGTGTCGATGACGACCGTCCCCGGCGCGTATGAGCTCTCATACGCCACCTCCTGCCGCTCGAAGCGCGGGTCGAAGGCGCCCTCGAGCGGGGTGACGGGGCCCGGTTCGGGCTCAGGCAGCGACGCCGTGCGCCAGCCGCGCTGACCGTCGGGCTGGGGCTGGTCGGGAACCGCGGCTGGCGACGGCTCTGCCCTGCCGCGGTCAGGTGTAGGGTCGCGCCCCGTCATGATCAGCTCGATGAAGCCGCCGCCGAGGGAGCCCGGCCGCGAGGACCCGGCCATGGCGGGAGAGACGAGGGCGGCTCCTGCCGCGATCAGAACGAGCCAATGCCGTACTGCGATCATCATGGTCCCCGCTTCTGCAAGCACAGGCGAGAATCGTGCGCGCCACGGTGAGCGCGCCGTAAAGAAAACGGGTGTCCACGCGCTTTCGAGGTTCGGCGGCATTCTTATCGTTTCGCGTGGTTGATGCGCCGTATCGCGCCGGCGTTTCCACTTGCCGGCCGTTAACCACGGCGCGCGATCCATCGCATTTCGCGTAACCGGGTAAGCGGGCCTTCACCCTGCGATGGCAAGCAGGTGGGACGGCCGAAAGGCGGCCCGAAAGACCCGAAGATGCTGGCTCCACGCAAGCCCTTCCGCATCGAGCATTTCGGAACCGCGCAGGCAGACCCCGCGGAGCGCACCGGACTGAACCCGGCCGGCCCCGCACGCACCCTGGGCCACCGCGAACGGACCGCCTTGCGCGCCGCCATCGCGTCTGGGGAAGCCCTTCGCCGCGCCGCCCGCGAACTCGGGGAAGTCGTTGCCGATACCGCGGCGGCTGCGAATGCCGTGCTCGGCGCGTCCGAGGAGATCGATCTCTCCGTCGATCGGCTTCGCATGCTCGCGGGTCGCGGGCCCATCCTCCCCGTCGCCGACGAGATCAGCGAGCAGGCCGCATCGGTCATGCAGGCCTGCGGCTTCCAGGACCTTACCGGCCAGCGCATCGCCAACGTCGTCGCCATCCTGCACGACATGGAAAGCCGCCTGGCAGCCCTGCGCGAGGTGTTCTCGGCCACCGGCCCGGGCATCGAGGAAGAGCCTCAGGCAGCCTCCGCGCGTGAGCCCGTGCTCGAGAACGGCCCGAAGCTGCCGTCGGATGGCGGTCATCTGACACAGGAGCAGGTAGACCGCGTGCTCGGCGGCGGCCTTCCCGCGGCGGCCCTCCCGCTCCGGGCGGTCCGCTCGTTCTGACCGCTTCCGTCGCTTCGGATGGCCACTCCGCATGCCGGGGCTTCCAGGTTGCCGCCCGGCGTGCGACAGAGCGCGCCATGACAGCGAGCGCCACACCGATGCCTCCCCCTTCACCGGCCGGAATCAGCATCGGTCCCGGCACGGACGCCGACGGCGCGGCCATGGCGGCCCTGATCGCGGCCGTGTTCGCGGAATACGAGAACTGCCCGTTCGTCGCCGCTGAATTTCCCGAGCTCGCCGCGCCGGCGACCCGTTACGGCACCGGCGGAGGAGCGCTTTTCGTGGCGCGCGACGCGGACGGCAATCTCGTCGGCTCGCTCGCCGTGGCGCCTGGCTACAGGGCCGGCGACTTCGAGCTGTTCAAGGTCTATCTGGCGCGCTCATGGCGCGGCCGGGGCCTTGCGGCCCATCTACTCTCGCTCGCCATGAGCCAGGCGCGCCAGGCGGGCGCGAGACGCCTGGTGCTGTGGTCCGATACACGGTTCCTCGACGGGCATCGGTTCTACCGCCGCCATGGCTTCCGGCTGTTGCCGGGTGTTAGGGCGCTGCACGATACGGCCCGGTCGCTGGAGTTCGGCTTCGAACGCCTGCTCTAGGCGCCATCATCGCGCCATGCGCCAGCGATAAACCTCGCGCTATGCCAGTCGTTTGGTTCCGGTCCTGCGACGAAAGGCTACAGCCTGCTCTTGACAGCCGGAAAGCCCCTCATTATCTCCACCGTCAACCTGCTAGCACTCGTTGGAAGTGAGTGCTAACAGGGCCAGAGAGTGTCCAAGCGCCGATTTAGGCGTGCATGACAAGAGGGAAACCCACATGAGCTTCCGTCCGCTGCATGACCGCGTGGTGGTCCGCCGCCTCGAGTCCGAGGAGAAGACGAAGGGCGGCATCATCATCCCCGACAGCGCCAAGGAAAAGCCCCAGGAGGGCGAGGTGGTCGCGGTCGGCCCTGGCGCCCGTGACGAGAGCGGCAAGCTCGTTCCCCTCGACGTGAAGGAGGGGGACCGCGTGCTGTTCGGCAAGTGGTCGGGCACCGAGGTCAAGATCGACGGCCAGGATCTCCTCATCATGAAGGAGAGCGACATCCTCGGCATCGTGACCACGAGCGGCAAGGCCAAGAAGGCCGCCTGATCGCCTGTCGGTCCGGACCGGCGCGGGCAAGAGCTCCCCGGTCCATTCCGTGATCATCGCCGCCTCCGGGCGGTACCGAAACAGGGTTCCGGCTGGGCCAGCGGTCCGGCCCGGTGACCTACGATCCTCAAGGAGCTGATGATGGCTGCCAAAGACGTCAAGTTCTCTACCGATGCCCGCGACCGCCTGCTGCGCGGCGTAGACATCCTCGCCAATGCCGTGAAGGTGACGCTCGGTCCCAAGGGCCGCAACGTCGTCATCGAGAAGTCCTTCGGCGCTCCCCGCATCACCAAGGACGGCGTCACCGTCGCCAAGGAGATCGAGCTCGCCGACAAGTTCGAGAACCTCGGCGCCCAGATGGTGCGCGAAGTCGCCTCGAAGCAGAACGACGTGGCTGGTGACGGCACGACGACCGCGACGGTCCTCGCCGCCTCCATCGTCCGCGAGGGCGCCAAGGCTGTGGCCGCCGGCCTCAACCCGATGGACCTGAAGCGCGGCATCGACCTCGCCGTCGAGGCCGTCGTGGCGGACCTCAAGAAGAACTCGAAGAAGGTGACCTCCAACGCCGAGGTCGCGCAGGTCGGCACGATCTCCGCGAACGGCGACGTCTCCGTCGGCCGCATGATCGCCGAGGCGATGCAGAAGGTCGGCAACGAGGGCGTGATCACGGTCGAGGAGGCCAAGACGGCCGAGACCGAGCTCGACGTCGTCGAGGGCATGCAGTTCGACCGCGGCTACCTCTCCCCGTACTTCATCACGAATGCGGACAAGATGGTCGCCGAGCTCGAGGATCCCTACATCCTCATTCACGAGAAGAAGCTGTCCTCGCTGCAGGCGATGCTGCCGATCCTCGAGGCCGTGGTGCAGACGGGCAAGCCCCTGCTCATCATCGCCGAGGACGTCGAGGGCGAGGCCCTGGCCACGCTCGTCGTCAACAAGCTGCGCGGCGGCCTGAAGGTCGCGGCCGTGAAGGCTCCGGGCTTCGGTGATCGCCGCAAGGCGATGCTCGAGGACATCGCGATCCTCACCTCCGGCCAGATGATCGCCGAGGACCTCGGCATCAAGCTCGAGAACGTGACGCTCAACATGCTCGGCCGCGCCAAGAAGGTGCGCATCGAGAAGGAGAACACCACGATCATCGACGGCGCCGGCAAGAAGAAGGACATCGAGGGCCGCGTCGCGCAGATCAAGGCGCAGATCGAGGAGACCACCTCGGACTACGACCGCGAGAAGCTGCAGGAGCGCCTGGCCAAGCTCGCCGGCGGCGTCGCGGTGATCCGCGTCGGCGGCGCGACCGAGGTCGAGGTGAAGGAGAAGAAGGATCGCGTGGACGACGCGCTCAACGCCACCCGCGCCGCGGTGGAAGAGGGTGTCCTGCCGGGCGGTGGCGTGGCTCTGCTGCGCGCTGTCAACGCCATCACCAAGCTCAAGGTCGAGAACGAGGACCAGAAGACCGGCATCGACATCGTCCGTCGTGCCCTGGTCACCCCGGCCCGCCAGATCGTCGACAATGCCGGCGATGACGGCGCGGTCGTGGTCGGCAAGCTGCTCGAGGCCAAGGAATACGGCTGGGGCTACAATGCCCAGACCGGCGAGTACGCCGACCTGGTGAAGACCGGCATCATCGACCCCACCAAGGTCGTGCGCACGGCCCTGCAGGACGCCGCTTCCGTGGCCGGCCTGCTGATCACCACCGAAGCGCTGGTCGCCGAGCTGCCGAAGAAGGACTCGCCCGCGATGCCGGGCGGCGGCGGCATGGGCGGCGGGATGGACTTCTGAGTCCATCCAGCACTCAGGTTACGGGAAAGGGCGCCGGCGACGGCGCCCTTTTCTTTTCGGAGCGCGCGTCTTCAGACGCGCTCTTCCGTACGGACTCCAAAAAAGCGCGTCTGAAGACGCGCGCTCCGCAGCTGCATGGACGAGCCTCACTCCGCTCGCCTTTCCGCGATTTAACGTGACGGCAGGGTTGTGGTATCGCGGCCTTTCACAGAATCGACACGCGCGCCGCCGTGAGCCGGCGTCGATCCGGAGAGGACGCCCCCATGAGTTCGGACACTGTCCCCGCGGCGATCGCGCGTGCCCGCGGCCCGTCCCCCGGCGAAGGCCGCGCGATGATCCCGCTCGCAGCCGCGGTGCTCGTGTGCGCCATCGCCTTCGGCGCCATCGGCATCGGCAAGGGCGCAGGCATGCTGATCGGCGTCGGCGTGGCCGGCGTCCTGCTGGCGGGCGTCACCTTTCGCTCGGCGTCGATCTCCGCCTTCATCCGCATTTTCGTGGCCATCTTCGCGGCCGAGTACATCGTATTCGGAGCGCTGGTCGCCATCGACGCGCTGGGGCTGTGGCCGGAGGGGTTCGAGGAGTACACGCTTCCCGGCAGCCTGCCTGCGACCGTCGCGGTCTTCGGCATGCTCGCCTGGGGGGCGTGGCACATCCCGGTCGTGCGCACGATCATGGGCATCGCCGACCTCTATTTCCGCCACGACGTTGTGGGCACGGCCCGCATCTGGCCCTTCGGCGACGTGCGCGTGCGCGAAAGCCGCCTCGCGGCGGCCGCCATCGTCACGCTGGTTCTGATCAACCAGGCGCAGGTGGCGATCTCGGTGCGCCTGTCCTTCTTCAACCGCGACTGGTTCAACGCCATCCAGGACAAGAACCAGGACCTGTTCTGGTCGCTCCTGTTCACGGTTTTCTTCTTCTGGGCGATCATCTACATCGCCTCCGCCGTCATCGAGTACGTCATCAAATCCGGCCTGACGATCCGCTGGCGCCAGTTCCTCACCGACCACTACATCCGCGAGTGGCAAAGCGACGGCGTGCACTACCGGATGGCCCTGATCGGCGGGCAGGCCGACAACCCCGACCAGCGCATCGCCGACGACGTCCGCCGCTTCATCGGCGGCAGCGATTTCGGCCTCTACGATATCTCGATCACGCTGCTGGCGACGCTGAGCTCGCTGGTCAGCTTCTCCGTCGTGCTGTGGACCATCTCGTCGGCGTTCCCGATTCCGGGCACGAACATCGTCATCCCCGGCTTCCTGTTCTGGACCGCGCTGATCTATGCGGGCATCGGCACGGCGGTGACGCACTGGATTGGCCGAACGCTGGTGCCGCTCAACTACGACCAGCAGCGCTACGAGGCCGACTTCCGCTTCTCGCTGGCGCGCCTACGCGAATATGCCGAGCAGATCGCGCTGCTGCGCGGCGAGCCGGCGGAGCGTGAGCACGCGATGGGCCGCTTCCGGCGCGTCATTCGCAACTTCTGGGAGATTGTCGGCATTCGGAAGCGGCTGATGGCATTCACGGCCTTCTACGGCCAGATCAGCCCGATCATCCCCTACATCATCGTTGCGCCGTTCTACTTCGCGGGGAAGGTCCAGCTCGGCACGATGTCGCAGACGGCTGGCGCCTTCAGCAATGTCGAGGGCGCTCTGACCTTCTTCATCAACTATTACACCAGCCTTGCCGAGTACCGCTCGGTCGTCGACCGTCTCACCACCTTCGACGAGAACATCCACGCCGCGAACACGCTCGGGACGGTGCCGCCGCGCATCGACGTCGTGCAGCGGCCGGGAGCGGACGTCGACATCAGAGGCCTGACACTGCGACTGCCCGACGGCCGCGCCATCGTCACGGTGGACGGGCTCGAACTGCGGGCGGGAGAGTCGACCTTGCTGACCGGGCCTTCGGGATCGGGCAAGTCGACGCTGCTGCGGGCACTCTCCGGCATCTGGCCGTACGGCCAGGGGAGCATCTCCGTCCCAGCCGGTGCCAGCGTGATGCTGCTGCCGCAGCGCCCCTACATTCCCATGGGCACGCTCCGCAACGCCATCACCTATCCCTCGACGAATGGCACCTACACCGACGGGGATGTCGCCGAGGCTCTCAGGCTGGCCCGTCTGCCCGACCTCGTCGAGCGGCTCGATCAGGACGAGGCATGGGGGGCTCGCCTCTCGGGCGGCGAGCAGCAACGCCTCGCCGTCGCCCGCGCGCTGCTGGCGCGGCCCGACTGGCTGTTCCTGGACGAAGCCACCTCGGCGCTGGATGAACCGCTCGAACGGTCGCTCTACGCCATGCTGGCCGAGCGGCTTCCGGCTACGACGATCGTCTCCATCGGCCACCGCTCGACGCTGATCGACATGCACGAGCGCCGGCTCGACATGCGCCCCTCGGCGGCCGGACAGTTCTCGCCAAAGGACACGGCGGAGCCGGCGACGGCATAGCCGGGCCGGCTTCGTCACATCGCAGGGGCGGGCGTCAGAGGGCCCGGTCGAACTTCAGTTCGCCGCGCTGGCTCTTGATGATCAGGAAGCCGCCCCGGAGGTCCCAGAACACGGAGGTGCGCAGGGCGAGGAGGAACTCCTTCTCGCCCGCCATGATGCCGGGCTCGCAGGACCTGCGGGTCTGCGCGATGGCGCTGACCGCGAAGCCCTGCCTGGCCTGCGGGTATGCGGTGGCCGAGAACGTGTTGCAGCCGGCGAAGCCCTTGATGCGGAAGTTCCCGTCGAGCTGCATGGTCGGGCGATTCGTGCCGGAGACTTCCCTGCCGCCCATGGAGATCAGGGTGAACTGCGCTCCGGTCGGGAATGTCTTTTCTTTGCCGGCCTGAACCTGGTCCTCGGAACCCGTCTTGCCCTGTTCGCCCTGCTGCTGGGCCTTGCGCTGGGTGGCGGCATACGCATCCGGCGTGAAGAGGATGACGGCAACGGCAAGCAAAAGCGCGCGTGAACGCATGGGGCGGCGACCTCCCGACAGAAGCGCGCGGAGCATAGGGATGCGGAACCCGAGCCGCAACAGGGCAGGCAGGCCGACGTGATCCAGCGTGGCGCCGTCCACGTACTCTTGCAGGATCCGTCTTCCTCCCCCCGCACGGGTCCCTTCCCCGAGGCCGCTCCACCCCCCGGAGCGGCCTCGCCCTTTTCAGCCGATGCGGCGCTCGAGGCGTTCGGCCAGGGCGTTGGAGGCGGTGAAGACATAGTCGGACCGCGTGACCGCGACGCGCAGTGCGCCCGATGACACCAGCCACTCCGCAAAGGGCAGGATCGTCACCTGCGGGCACTGGAAGACGGCTCCCCCGTCCACGACCGGCCCGAGAAGTCGCGCGGAGAATCGCTCCTCGATCTCCGGTAGTCCCAGCTGGGCGCCGGGTGCGAGAGTGACGCGCACTTCCCGCGTCGTACGTGCCTCCTCCTCGGCCGCGATGCGCGACAGGATGGTGGCCGCCGCACGGCGCGCGGTCGGCCCCCACGCCGCTCCCACGCCCGCCACGAGGTTCGCCTCGCTGCGCAGGATGATGCCGTCCTCGATGATCTTCAGCGCATTGGCGACCAGCGTCGCGCCAGTCGTCGTGATGTCGACGACCAGCTCCGCGGCGCCGGATCCCGGCGCACCCTCGGTCGCGCCGAGGCTCTCGACGATGCGATAGTCGGTGATGCCGTGCTGCGCGAAGAACTGCCTCGTCAGGTTCACGAACTTGGTCGCGACCCTGAGCTTCTGGCCATGACGCGCGCGGAAGCCCGAGGCGACGTCCTCCAGGTCCGACATCGTCTTCACGTCGATCCAGGCCTGCGGCACCGCCACGACGACGTTGGCGTGCCCGAAGCCCAGCCCCGTGAGGAGCTCGACCTTCCGCTCCGCGTCCGGAATGGACTCGCGGATCAGGTCCTCGCCTGTGATGCCGAGATGCGCGCCGCCCTGGGCGAGCTCGCCGGCGATCTCGGAGGCCGAGAGAAACAGCACCTCCGCCTCGGGGACGCCCGCGATGGCGCCGCGATAGTCGCGGGCACCGCGCCCCTGAACGAGGGAGAGCCCGGCGCGCGAGAAAAAGGCGGTCGCGTTTTCCTGCAGCCGGCCCTTCGACGGCACGGCGAGGACGAGCTTGGGATCCGACGCGCTCATGGCGCTGTTCCTTCCTCGTCGGCGGGCAGCCGGTCGAGCCAGATCGAGCAGCCCACGGCGGGAACCGGGGTAGGCGCGCCCAGCGTCTGCAGCAACCTGTCATAGCGGCCACCGCCGACGACGGGCCGCCGCTCCGGACGCCTCGCATCGACGATCTCGAACACCGCGCCGGTGTAGTAGTCGAGGTTGCGGCCGAAGGAGGCCTGGAAGGTGAGGGCGGTCACGTCGACGCCCCGCGCCGCGATGAAGCCCGTGCGCGCATCGAAGGTGTCGAGCACCGCACCGAGGTCGAGCCGCGCTTCCGCCGCCAAGGCTCTCAATTGCGCCGATGCCGCGTCGGGATCTCCGGTGACGCGGATGAAGCGGCCCAGCACCTCGCGCGCCTCGGCGCCGATCCCGCCCTCGGCTTCCGCGGCGGCCTGGGACAGGAACCTCTCGGCGATCTCGTGCGCCGTGCGGCCACCCACCGACGAGATGCCCGCGATCTTGAGGATGTCCTCGACGAAGGCACGCGCGGCGCGCGGATCCTGGCCCTCCAGGGCCCGCAACAGGCCTGCGTGCTCGCCGCCGGGCGTCGTGTCCGGGATCAGGTCGAGCGTCGCCGCGTCGAGCGCCCCCTGCGCGAAGGCGCGCCGCAGCTGGCGCGCGCGGGCAGGCGGCAGTTGGAGCGCATCGACGAGCGCCGTGAAGAGCGCGACGTCGCCGAGGCGAACCTGGGGCTGCTCCATCCCCGCTCTTGCCACGGCTTCCAGCGACAAAGCGAGGATCTCCGCATCCGCCGCTTCCCGGTCTTCGCGTCCGAAGGATTCGATGCCGGTCTGCACGAACTCGGCGCTCTCGGCGCCCCGGCGCAGGCGGAACACGGGACCGCTATAGGTCAGCGCCGCGGGCGCGGCGTCGCGCCGGCCGGCAAGCCAGGCCCGCGCCACGGGGATCGTGTACTCCGGCCGCAGCGCCCATTCGCGCCCGTCTCCGTCCGAAGTCACGAACATGCGCCGGCGGATATCCTCGCCGCCGAGCTCCAGGAATACGTCGACCGGCTGCAGCACCGGCGGCTCGATGCGCGCATAGCCGGCATCGGCGAACAGCGCCAGCAGCGCATCGGCCACGTCGAGAGGCGTGCGTCCCACGGTCATCCCTTTCCGTCCCGCGCCTCCCTTAGCAAAGCGGTCTGCCCGGCGCGACCTGAATCATGGCCGAGAGTGAACAGGTTCCGGCACTGCCTGGAGTTTCACTGGCTGAAGGTTTCCGCGTGCTCCAGCACGGTCTTGCCCTTGCTGACGACGCGGTACAGCCCGCGATAGAGCCCGGGTTGCAGCGGCTTCGCCTCGAGTTTGAGCCCGGCATAGGCCAGGTACTGTGCCTTGCTGCGCTCCAGCGGCGGGATCGTGCTCTCGGCGAGAACCTTGCCGTCGGGGCCGTCGATGCGGAGTTGCTGGGTGTCTCCCTCCCGCAGGTGCAGCGTACGGGCGTAAAAGGCGAGGACCGTCGCGCCGGGCACCGGCGGAGCATCCTTCAGCTCGCCGTTCTCGATGGCCTCCATGGACGGAATGCGCGTGGAGAAGCCGGAGTTGAGCACCAACCGGGGCACGTAGGGCATGGCGGCCGCGGCGGACCCGCCCCACAGGCTGGAGCCGCCTTCGCAGCTTCTGGGGTCGGCGCCGAAGGCGAACGGGTCTACGGCCAGCCCGTCTTTGCGGACGGTGAGATGGAGATGCGGGAAGTCCGTGCGCCCGGACAGCCCGACCAGCCCGAGTTGCTGACCCGCCAGCACCATGTCGCCTTTGCGCACGCGCACGGAGCCGAGCTGCAGGTGGCAGTACTGTGTCTCCCAGCCGCCGCCATCGTCGACGAGCACGCCATTGCCGCACTCGCGCCCTTTCGTGCCGGGGTCACCGGGCTGCCGCATGCCGTCGTCCGGCATGCCGTCGCGCGCTGCGAGCACGTGCCCGCGCGCCGCCGCGCGGACAGCCACCCCCGCGTTCAACGCAGTCGCCGTGGCCAGCCGGAAATCCGTGCCTTCATGGCCGTCATAGGTGGCTTCGCCGCAGGCATAGTCGCGCATGCCGGGACCGGCATCGTGGTCGACATAGTTCTGGATCGCGCAGGATATGCCGGGAACGCAGTCCAGCGGGAGCTGCAGGGCGATCGCATCTTGCGCAACGGCTGGTGCCGCGATGCACACGAGCAGGCAGAGGAGGGCAGGGAGGCGCAAAGTCATGGCAATCGCAACCGGATCGTTGAAATCCGGTCAGATTGCCACCCTTGCATGAAGCTTCCCTTGCTCACGCGTGTCGGGCGAGAACCTTTCGCACGGCGTCGACGAGGTCGGCCTCGGCCACGGAGAGCTGAGCGCCGCCCTGCTCCTTCAGATAGGCCGCCCTGTCCGCGGACGCCCCGGCGAGCTCGGCCCCGAGGACGAGGTCCTTCACCTGCACCTCGCCGCGCGCCCGTTCGTCCGAGCCCTGGATGACGGCGCAGACGCTGTTGCGGCGGTCGGCATACTTCATCTGCGCCTTCATGCCGGAGCCGCCGAGATAGAGCTCGGCCGGAATGCCGCCCTGGCGAAGCCGCGAGACCATCCCTTGGTAGTGTGCGACCTGGTCACGGTCCATGACCAGGACGACGACCGGCCCGCGCTGGGAGGCCGCCTCGGCCTTGCCCAGCACCTTCAGTGCCGCGAGCAGGCGCGACACGCCGATGGAGAAGCCCGTCCCGGGAACCGGCTCGCTGCGGAAGCGGCCGACCAGCCCGTCATAGCGCCCGCCGCCGGCGACGGAGCCGAAGCGGACCGGCTTGCCGTCGTCGCCCGTCACCTCGAAGGTGAGTTCACCCTCGTAGACCGGGCCGGTGTAGTATTCGAGGCCGCGGACCACCGAGGGGTCGATGACGACGCGGCCGTCGTCATAACTGGCAGCGGCGAGCAACTCGGCAATGATCCGAAGCTCCGCGACGCCCTCCTCGCCTCGGGCGGACCCCGCCACCACGTCGGACAGCGCCATCAGCGTGGCGCTGGCACTGTCGCGGCGGGAGTCCGTGAAGGCGAGGACGCGCGTGATCGCGGGCGCGTCCAGCCCCGCTCCCTTGGTGAAGTCGCCCGAGGGGTCCATGCGGCCGGGCCCCAGCAGGTCGCGAACGCCTTCCGGCCCCACCTTGTCGAGCTTGTCGATGGCGCGCAGCACGGTCAGCCGCCGTCCGGCGTTGTCGTCGCCGGAAAGCCCGATGGCCTCGAGGACGCCGTCCAGCACCTTGCGGTTGTTCACCTTGACCACATAGTCGCCGCGGCCGATGCCGACCTTTTCCAGCGTGTCGGCCATCATCATCGCCATCTCGGCGTCGGCCGCGACGGAGGCGGCGCCCACCGTGTCGGCATCGAACTGCATGAACTGGCGGAAGCGGCCGGGACCGGGCTTTTCGTTGCGGAAGACCCAGCCCGCCCGGTAGCTGCGATAAGGCTTGGGCAGCGCGTCGTAGTTCTCGGCGACGTAGCGGGCGAGGGGTGCCGTCAGGTCGTAGCGCAGCGACAACCACTGATCGTCGTCGTCCTGGAATGAGAACACGCCCTCGTTCGGCCTGTCCTGGTCCGGCAGGAACTTGCCGAGCGTCTCCGTGTACTCGACGAAGGGCGTCTCGACCGCCTCGAACCCGTAGAGCGCGTAGACCTCCCGGATGGCGGCCATCATCCGCTCGGTCGCGGCCATGTCGGACGGCCCGCGATCGGCAAATCCACGCGGCAGGCGTGGCTTCACGCGCGGAGAGGTGTCTTGCGGGTTCTGGGCCATGTGTTCACGCCGTGCGGAAGGACCCGGGCGTGGTAGCGCAGGCGCACGGAGCGGGCAAGGCGGCGCCCGTCCGGGCGCCGCCCAGGCTGCCTAGTGTACGGCCCGGATCGTCTTGGCCACCTTGTCGAAAAGCTCCCCGATCTGGTCGTCGCTGATCATCAGCGGCGGCGACAGGGCCAGCGTGTCGCCAGTGATGCGGATCATCACGTCATGGTCGCGGAAGCCCTTGTCCATCACCTCGAAGGCGCGCTGGCCGACGGCGTCGGGCCGTGACGCAAGGTCGATGGCGCAGACGATTCCCATGGTGCGCACGTCGAGCACGTTCGGCAGCCCCTTGAAGGCGGTCATGGCCCCATCCGCCCACTTCTCTTCCATAGCGGCGGCGCGGGCGAAGAGGTCCTCGTCACGGTAGAGGTCGAGCGTGGCGACACCCGCCGCGGCGGCGAGCGGGTGGCCCGAATAGGTATAGCCGTGGAACAGCTCGATGACGTGCTCCGGCCCCTTCATGAAGGTGTCGTAGATGCCCTTGCGCGCCACGACGCCGCCCATCGGCACGGTTCCCGAGTTCACCGCCTTGGCAAAGCAGATCATGTCCGGCGTGACGCCGAAGCGCTCGGCGGCAAAGGGCGTGCCCAGGCGGCCGAAGCCCGAGATGACCTCGTCGAAGATGAGCAGGAAGCCGTACTTGTCACAGATGGCCCGCAGCCGCTCGAGATAGCCCTTCGGCGGCGGCAGAACGCCGGTCGATCCCGCCATGGGCTCGACGATCACGGCCGCGATGGTCGACGCGTCATGCAATTGCACGATGCGCTCCAGCTCGTCGGCCAAGTGCGCGCCCCACTCCGGCTGGCCCTTGGTGAAGGCCTGCTCGGCGCGGTTGTAGGTGTGGGGCAGGTGGTCGACGCCGGTCAGCAGCCCGCCGAAGAACTTGCGGTTGTTGACGATGCCGCCCACCGAGATGCCGCCGAAGCCGACGCCGTGATAGCCGCGTTCGCGGCCGATCAGGCGCGTCTTCTGGCCCTGGCCACGCGCGTTCCAGTAGGCGAGCGCAATCTTCAGCGCGGTGTCGACGGCCTCGGATCCCGAGTTGCAGAAGAACACGTGGTCGAGATCGCCGGGAGCCATGGCGGCAATGCGAGACGCGAGCTGGAAGGCCTTGGGGTGGCCGAACTGGAAGGTCGGCGCGAAGTCGAGCTCGGCCGCCTGCTTCTGGATGGCCTCGACCACCGGCTGGCGCGAGTGGCCGGCGTTGCAGCACCACAGCCCGGCGGTGCCGTCCATGACCTTCCGGCCTTCGGGCGTGATGTAGTGCATGTCCTTCGCCCCCGCGATGATGCGCGGGTTCTTCTTGAAGGAGCGGTTCGCCGTGAAGGGCAGCCAGAAGGCCTCGAGGTCGTTCGGCGCCGCATCGCGGATGGAGCTTTGATCATGTGCGAGCGACATGCCCGTCTTCCCCGGTTCGATTGGTGAAAAGGTGCCGGACCTTATCAGCCCGCCAGATGGCTTGAAAGGGTGGCCCCGCCTTGTGCCGCGAACGACGCTCGGGGCCAGCGCGGCGAGTCGCACGAAAGACGGATCGGACAATGGAGGTGAATTCCGCGATCCGCGTAAGAAACTGAGAAGAGAGATGCGGTAAGTTGCAGCCAATAGTAGTATTGTACGCAACCGTAGCCAGAGCGTGTAGATATTCGCGTCAGTTTACAACCCTAGATTGCTATAAAGGTCTTTTCCATGCTGCCTACCGATTCTCGGGATCCCGCCGGGACCGAGGTTCGCGCTAGCCTCGCGCGGATCCTCGTCAGCGACGAGTTCCGCAACTCACCCAACCTGTCCGCCTTCCTCGCCTTTATCGTCGAGCGGGCGCTGGAGGGACGCGCGGACACGATCAAGGCCTATACGGTGGCCACGCAGGTTCTCGGCCGGCCGGTCAGCTTCGATCCGCAGGCCGATCCCATCGTCAGGGTGGAAGCGACGCGTCTGCGGCGGGCGCTCGACCGCTACTACGGACACGCCGGAAGCGGCGAGCAAATCCGCATCTCCATCCCGCGCGGCACCTACGTGCCGGTGATCGGGTGGCGCCCGGAGCCGGACGGCAGCGCCGGCGCCGAGGAACTCATCGACCCGCCGAGCGGCGGCCACGACGAACGGATGCGGGACCGCGGGAGCCGCAGGCTGGCCTTCGGCATTGCGGCGTCGGTTATGGTGGCGGCCACGGCGGCCGGGGCGGGCTTCGTCCTGCGGGCCGGCGCTCCGGCCCGGCAGGAGCCGGCGACACCCGTCATCGCGCTGGCTCGCGACGCGGCGGCACCGCCGCGGGCTCGCGACGGCACGGCACTCACCACCTTCGCGACGCTTCTCGTCCCGCCGCTCGCCGAGGGCACGACCGGTGCGCGCGCCTATGCCATTCTGCTCACCGACCTGCTGCGCAGCGGCCTTGCCCGCTTCGACGACGTGGCGGTGGTGGAGAGCCCGGCCGAGCAGCCGGGCGGCAGGGGATCCTCCGAGGACACGTATTCCTTGCTCGGAAGGGTTGCGCGGACGGGCAACGAGCACAGGATCGCGCTCAGGTTGCGGCACGAGGTTTCCCGTCAGATCGTGTGGTCCGCGGAATTCGTCGTTCCCGACGCCAGGCGCGCCGAGGGCGAGGAGATGCGGCTGATGCGCGAGATCGCCGTCACCCTTGTCTCCCCCGGTGGCGTCATCGCCCGCGACTCAGGCTCCGCCAAGGCCGCCGCCGACCCGCGCGTCGTCCCGGCGGCCTGCATCGTCCTGTCCGCGTCCGCGCTGGCCCAGGGCGAGGACGCGACGATGCGCGAGGCCCGCGGCTGCCTCGCCGAGGCGGCGCGGGACAACCCGCGTTTCGCTGCGCCGCGCGCCATGCAGGCTCGGCTGGCCGTCGAGACCTGGCGGACCGTCGCGGCGCCCGAACCGGCCCTCCTCGACACGGCGCTCGACGACGCCCGCGCCGCGGTCAAGATCGCGCCGCAGGGCGCCCGCAACTACCTGGCCTTGTCCGAAGTGCTTGCCGCCCGCGGTGACCGCGCAGCCGCGGAGGAGGCGATCACACGGGCGCTCGAGCTCAATCCCTATTCGTCCGAGGTCCTCGCCGCAGCCGCGGCGCGGGACATCGAGGCTGGCCGCTATGCCGAAGGCCAGCGCCTGATGACGGAACTGCAGGAGGCGGGTGCGCCGCCTGCGCCATGGCAGAACTTCTACGAGGCGATCGCCAATTTCTCGGGCGAGTGGCAGCTGAGGTCGCGGAGTCCGGGCCAGGCGGATCAGCATCCGTCGGGATCGCTGGCCCTGCTGGTCGCGGGGGGAGGGGCCGATCCGGCGACACCGGCGGCGGCGCTCGACGTCAGGCGGCGCATCCCTGCCGCGGCCACGGATCCCGTCGACTTCGCGGGTCGCTTCGCGCTTCAGCCGCAAGCTGCCGAGGAATTGGTGCGGCGGCTCAAGGCGGCAATGGCGTCAGGCTAGGCTCAGGCGAGGGGCACGGCCTCGTAGCCGCCCCTCGTCACGGCCTCGGCGAGGCTGTGCGGGTCGACCACCGTCCGCGCATTGACCCGCCCGTTGGGGAGGTCGACGCTGACCTCGGCCTCGGGATCGGCCTTGCGCACGATGCGCGTGACTGCGTTGACGCAGCCCTGGCATGTCATGCCGGTGACTTCGAGGACGACGGGGCTGGCATGGTCGGGCATGTCGGGAGGTCCGCTTGGCTGTGGGCGAGCGGGCGAGCTGTTGGATGCGGGCGTCGCTCTCTTTCGGGGTATATGGGCGTGTTTTCCACGGCTCTCAAGGGCATGGGCCGCGCGAGCCTGTTGTATCGAGGTCTCTTGCGGCAATGTCGGAGACACGGCGAATCAGCCGCGCAGGCGGCTGCGCCAGCGGGCAACAGGCACAGGGCGCGTGTCGAGACGCATCGAATCGATCACGGTGGGAGCAGCCATCGTCGCCGTCGCGGCGGCCGTTTGGCTGATCCTCTGGACGGGGCTGGACGTGAACCGCTCCTATGCGGGGCTCGCCGCCATAGCCTGCGCTGTAGCTCTCGTTCTCATTGCCGCACGCACCCGCCGCACGACGGGCGAGGCAGAGACGCAGCGCCGTCTGTCGAATGTCGAGCGGGCGATCAAGCGGGTCGATGCCCGCTTCGTAGAGCTCTCGGCGCGCATCGCCGAGATCGACCAGAAGGCTGGCGAGACCGGACGCGCCACCGCCCGCGCCGTCTCGGCAGAGCTGGACAGCATCGCCCGTGTCGTGCGCGACCTGGCGGAAACCGTCGCCCAGCACGATGCCGAGATCACCAACGCGAGGCCTTCCCCCGATATGGAGCGCCCCCTGCCGGCGCAGACGCGGGTGGTGGCCGAGCGCGGGCCGCGCCCCCCGGAGCCGGTTGCAGCCGAACCTCCGGCCTCCGAGGGTGAACAGCCGGCACCCGGCACGCCGCCAGGGCCGGTGGTCAGGGACGAGCCGCCCATTCCGTCCGATGTCGTGGTGCGCGCCATCGTCGGCGACCGGTTGTCGCTCTTTCTGCAGCCCGCGGTGGGACTGGCGAGCCGCAAGGTGCAGCTCTACGAAATTCTGGGCCGGGTCTCGCGGCCCGGCTCGTCCGGGCATGTCCAGGCCCGTGACGTCGTGTCGGTCGCCGTCCGGCACGGTCTGCTGGGCCGGTTGGAAACCCTGCTCGTTCGTGATGCGCTGAGGGTCGCACGCCACCTGCGCTCGCGTGGGCGGGACGTCCCGGTGCTGGTGCCAGTCAGCCTGCCGACGCTGGCCGACCCGGCACTCTACGAGATCCTGGAAGAGGGGCTGCGCGGCGATCCGCAACTCGCCGGCGGCATCGCCCTGCAGATCAGGCAGGAGCAGTGGGACCAGCTCGGGGGGCTGGAGGAGGAAGCGGTAGCGGCCATACGCCGGCTCGGCGCCCGCTTCGCCGTGGACGATGTTCGCGATCTCCGGCTCGACGTCGGTGAGCTGGTGCGCCACGGGGCGCGCTATGTCAGGGCAAACGCGGGCGTTCTGCTCGCCGCCGCCGAGGGCAGCGTGCCGAGCGACATCCATCCGCATGACGTACCAGGGCTTCTGTCGAGGCACGGCGTGGACATGATCGTCACCGGCGTCGAGCAGGAGCGCACGCTCGTCGAACTCTTCGAGTTCGGCCTGCAATTCGGCCAGGGCGACCTGTTCTCCGTTCCGAGGGCGGTCCGCCCGGACGTGCTGGCCGACGCCACCGAGCGCGCCGCCGAGCCGGCGCCGGCAGCTGCTGCGCCCGGCGAGGTTCCCGCGGTTACGGAGACGGTGGTCGAAAAGCCGGAAGCCCCGGCAGCGAAGTCGTCGTTCCGCTCGGTGCTGCGCCGCAGCGGCGCTTGACAGAACACGGCCCGCATTGTCTTTCGCGGCCTTCGGCGGACCGAGCGTCCCGCCTGTGCCGGCGCATGCCGCCGTCCTTCGCCGCCATCCCCCGCCGCCCGACCAGGACTGAGACATGCCGCAAGAAAAAGCAGCCGCGCCCGTGATCTCCGGAATTCGTGACTGGTCGGAGGCTTACGACGTGGCGCTGTGCGATGTGTGGGGCGTGCTGCATGACGGAGTTCATCCCCATCCCGCGGCGGCAGAGGCCCTGATCAACTTTCGCCGCCGGGGCGGCACGGTGGTGCTCGTCTCCAACGCGCCGCGTCCGGCCATCCACGTGATGCCGCATCTCGACCACATGAACGTATCGCGCGAGGTGTGGGACGCGTTCGTCACGTCCGGCGATGTCACGCGGGCGCTGATCGAGCAGCAGGGAGGCAAGCCCTACTACTGGCTCGGCCCCGAGCGCGATGCCCCGCTGTTCGAGGGGCTGGAAGCACCGTCGGTCCCCTTCGAGGACGCCGAGATGGTCGTCTGCACCGGTCTCTACGATGACGAGGTCGAGACGCCGGACGACTATCGCGACATTCTCGAGCGTTCGCTGGCGCGCCGTCTGCCGATGATCTGCGCCAACCCCGACATCGTCGTCGAGCGCGGCGACAAGCTGATCTACTGCGCCGGTGCGGTGGCCGAGTTCTATTCCACGATGGGCGGCGAGGTCGCCTACGCCGGCAAGCCGCACCGGCCGATCTATGTCGCGGCGCTGGAGCTTGCCGCCTCGAAGCGTGGCCGGGAGATCGACCTCCAGCGGGTCTTCGCGCTGGGCGATGCCCTGCGCACGGATGTCGCGGGTGCCAACGGGCTCGGGGTCGCCTCTCTCTTCGTCGCACGCGGGATCCACACGCACGAGCTCGGCATCGCCGAAGAACCTCTCGACCAGCCGCGCCTCGACAGGCTGCTGGCAACCGCCACGGTGAAGCCGACGGCCGCCATCGACAAGCTGGCGTGGTAGATCAGGGCGCCAGGAAGATCACGGGTCCAGGAAGATCAAGGATCCACGTCGGGTTCGGGCCCGGTGGGATGCGACGCCAGCAGCGCGTCGATCCGGTCCTGGTCGTTGCCCTCTCCGGGAGGGGCGGGGCCGATCACGCCGGTCTCCAGGCCGGGTTCGAAATCCACGATCGACGGCACGTCGCGTGATGCGATCATGCTGGCGATTCTAGACAGCCGGCGCTCCAGCGTGGACAGCGTGTTCCGCACGCGGGTGGCGCGCTGGGCCGTGAGATCCTGGAACGCGCACTGCACGATGATGGCGGTCATCTTCTCCGCGACATAGGCCCGGTAGGCCTGGGGATCGGCGATCTGCGCCGCCATCACATCCTCCGCCGCGGACATGATGCCGTTCGAGAAGTCTTCGGAAGTGGTGATGATGTAGTCGATCTCGCGCAGCGCCGCCGGGATCTGGTCCTTGGCGAGCTCGTTGCACCCGAGCGTCGCAATCTCGCGCCGGACGAAACGGAGGTAGTCTGCAGCCGCCCCGATCTCGCGCATCAGGGGCGCGCGCTGCAGGCCGTGGTCGGCAAACGGAGTGGACGGCGTCAGGCGGGCCGGTTCGCGGGAAGGGACCGGGTTCGCCGACATGACGTTCAGCCCGGCTCGCCGAAGACCGACTCGATCTTCGACTTCAGCGTCTGAGCGTTGAAGGGCTTGACGATGTAACTGTTCACGCCCGCCTTCTTGGCGGCAATGACGTTGTCGGTCTTCGACTCTGCCGTGATCATGATGAAGGGCGTGTCCTTCAGCTGGTCGTCGGACCGGACATGCTTCAGCAACTCGTAGCCGGTCATGGGTTCCATGTTCCAGTCGGAGATCACCAGGCCGTATTTGCGGCTGCGCAGCTTCGACATGGCCTGCGTGCCGTCGGTGGCATCGTCGACGTTCTCGAACCCGAGCTGCTTGAGGAGATTGCGGATGATGCGGATCATCGTCTGGTAGTCGTCGACCACGAGAATCGGCGTCGAAGGTTCGAGCCCCATCATTCACTCCGGTCCGTGACGGCCCAGCCGCCTTCGTCTTCCCGAGGCCGCCGCCTCCCCTGCGACAGCCAAATCCGAATTGGACGCTACGGCCGGGCGCTTGCGATTACGTTAATGTGCCGCGTTACTAGGCGGCCCGGCTGCAGGCATCCCGAAATAGTGGCGATCTCCGCAGCGTGATGACCGGATTTTACTAAAAACGAAGCGATTACTGCAAGCGCGCGGCAGCAGGGCGTGTCCTTGTAGGACGAACAAAAAATTAACGGCCCGCGACCTAAGGTTGCCTATCGCGAACAAAGCAACCAATCGATGTCAAGCTACAGGGTCGAGTACCACCGGCTTCGGTTCCTCGTCGTCGACGACAACACCTACATGCGGCGCATCATCAAGACGCTGCTTCACGGCTTTGGCGCGCGCGAGGTGTTCGAGGCCGAGGACGGCGCAGCCGCGCTCGACGCGTTCGCATCGCACTATCCCGACATCGTCTTCACTGACTGGGAGATGCCGCTGATCAACGGCATCGACATGACGAAGCTGATGCGCTGTTCCGACAACAGCGTGAACCCCTACGTCCCCGTCATCATGGTGAGCGTGCATTCCGAGCGTCACCGCGTGATCGAGGCGCGCGACGCCGGCGTGACGGAATTTCTCGTCAAGCCGCTCTCCGCGCAGGTCATCCACCAGCGAATTCTCGGCGTCATCGCGACGCCGCGTCCCTTCATCCGCACGCCGACCTTCTTCGGACCGGACCGCCGCCGCACCAAGAGCGCGGAATACAACGGTCCGGAGCGCCGCAAGCAGGCCGGCGAGCTGATCGCGCCCAGGAAACTGGCCGCGGGTATTCTGCAAGAGAGATAGAGGCCCGGTTTCGGCCGAGCCGGCCGTTCATTTCAGAGAGCTTTAGCCATGAAGAAGATCGAACCACCGGAACCCGAGAAGACGGTCCACGCGGACCACACCGTGATCGTCCCGCCCAACACATTGCGGGCGAAGGCGTTGAGCCATGTCCGCCAGTCGCCGGCGGATGTCGCGCAGATGGTGGCCAGGGCCGACAGGGCGCTTGCAGCGCTCGCCCCGAACTTCACCGAATGGATGCAGAGCGAGACCAAGCGCCTCGTGGACAGCTTCGCCATTTTCGAGACCGGCCCGCGCGAAGCCGAGGACGTGAAGACCATGTTCATGGTCGCGCACGACATCAGGGGTCAGGCCCTGCAGTTCGGCTACCCCATCGCCAGCCAGCTCGCCGCGGGCTTGTGCGATCTCCTTCAGGAGGGCATGCGCGACGTGCCCATGATCGTGCTGCGCCGCTACGTCGAGGCCATCAGCTCGATCGTCCGCTCGGGTGTCCGCGATGACGGCAACGAGCTCGCCCTGGCGCTGGCCCGCGAGCTGAGCGCAGTCTCGGCCGAGTTTAAGGCCCGTGCCGCGCCGCAACGCGCCGGCGCGTGACGGGGGTCCGCAAAGGGCCGGACATTGCCGACAAGGGCTGCTTGAGGCACAACCGGAGCTTGGCCCTTACGGAACAAGCCGTTGCCTTTTGATCGCATCAAGCCGGTCCTGGTCGTCGACGACAACTTTGCGATCATCCGGATCGTGACGTCGCTGCTCAACGCCCAGGGCGTGTCGGACGTCGAGGGCGCCGGCAGCGGGCCCGAGGCCATCCGCAAGCTGAGCCAGCGCGAGTTCGGCTTCGTGATCTCAGACTACTTCATGATGCCGATGAACGGCGTCGACCTGAAGCTCATCATGGACCGGCGCGATGCCTGGGCCATGATCCCGTTCCTGCTGATGACGACGCGGGAAGAGACGTTCGACCGCAGCAAGTTCGAGCGGGCCAATCTGCGCCACGTCATCCTGAAGCCCTTCACCGCGGTCGGACTGGTGGCGGAGATGGACAAGGTCGCCGACAGCCTCACCATCGGATAACCCCTCCGACGCGCCTCCAGATGACAAAAGGCCCCGCCGAAGCAGGGCCTTTCGCAAAACGTCCAGACCTAAAGCGCGGTCAGGCCACCTTCAGCACGCTCTTGACGCGCGCCTGCAGCGCATTGGGCTCAACCGGCTTGAGCAGGAAAGCGTCCACCCCGGCATTCTTGGCCTGGCGCACCGTATCCGAGGACGTTTCGCTGGTCGCCATGATCACGGGCGTGCCGCGCAGCACGGGGTGCGAGCGGATCGCCTTCAGCAGGCCGAGGCCCGAGATGCCGCCCATGTGCAGGTCGGTGATGACGAGGTCATAGCGCACCTGCGTGAGCTTCTTGATGGCTTCCTCTCCGCTTTCCGCACCGTCGACGGTTTCCATGCCCATCTGCAGCAGGGCAAAGCGGACAAGACCACGCATGCTCTTCTGGTCGTCGACCACGAGCACCTTCTTGGACTTGATGTCAGCCATTGTTCGTCCCCGATGCAGTGCGCAGCGCGCGGCGGCGCGGTTGCTGGGCCAGGACGGCGTCGGCGATCCGGTCGAGCGGAAGAACCTGCTCCACGGCCCCGATCTGCGCCGCAACTTTGGGCATGCCATACACCACGCAGGTTGCCTCGTCCTGCCCGATCGTCCTAGCCCCGGCGCGGCGCATGGCGAGAAGCCCGTCCGCGCCGTCGCGGCCCATGCCGGTCAGCAGAACGCCGCAGGCGGCCGGGCCGGCCTGTCGCGCCGCCGAATGGAAGAGCACGTCGATGGAGGGCTTGTGGCCGGAGACCGGACTTTCCTCCGAAAGGCTCGCCACATAGTAGCCGCCCTTCTGCACGACGCGGAGATGGAATCCGCCGGGAGCGACCCAGACCGTGCCGGCCGTGAGACGGTCACCGTCGTCGGCTTCCCGCGAGGGGATGCCGGTCGTCGCCTGCAGGCGCGCCGCGAGGCGTGCCGTGAAGCTCGGCGGCATGTGCTGGACCACGACGATGGGGGCGCCGGCGTGGCGCAGTCCCTCGACCACCTTGCAGACGGCCGGCACGCCGCCCGTCGAGGCGCCGATGCAGATGAGCCCGTGCGCCTCGCCGACGGGCGCCGTGGCCGGGCCGGGTACGGACGACGGAATGGGCGTCAGCCTCGGCGCCGCGGGAGCGGCCGGCTGGAAGCGCCGGTGGTTGCTCTGCGCCGCGCGCAGCAGGCCCGCCGCGGTATCCGCGATGAACCGGTCGATCTCGGTGGGCTGCGCGTCCGGCTTCTGAATGACGTCGATCGCGCCATTCTCGAGCGCCGTGATGGCGAGGTCGCCGGACGCCGGCGTGTGGCCGGAGACCACGAGGACCGGCAGCGGCCGCGACACCATCAGCTTCTTGAGGAAGTCGATGCCGTTCATGCCGGGCAGCTCGATGTCGAGCGACACGACGTCGACCGCCACCTCGGGCTGGCGGAGGATGTCCCAGGCATCCTCGGCGCTTTCGGCCGAGCCGGCGAGCACGAGGCCTTCCGTCTCTTCCACGATGGCGCCGATCAGCCGCCGGATCGTCCGGGAATCGTCGATGACGAAGACGCGATAGGGTGCGGTGCGCGACATCAGAAGAACTCCACATCTCCGGCAGGCGCCACGCGCGCGATCCTGTTCCGGTAATCCTCTTCCTCGCGGGTGACCGTCTGCGCGCTGCTGCGGTCGAGTTCCTGCACGAACGCCCGTCCGGTCGCAGGGTGGAACCGCAGCCGGCGCGGGGCCGTGCCGCCGACGGAGCGCGCCACGATCGGGAAGCCCTCCGTCTTCAGAAACTTCTCGACGAAGCCGATATTCTGCTCGCCGATCTTGAGCATGGTGGAGCCGCCCAGCACGCGGGCGCCCCCGAAGATCTTGAACTCGATCCGGCCGCGCTGGCCGCCCTTGCGGTAGATCGCGTTGAGCAGGCTTTCCATGGCGTAGTCGCCGAAGCGCATGGCCTCGTCCGTGCCGCGCGACAGGTCGTGCGAGTCGGAGGAGGGCAGGAGGAAATGGTTCATGCCGCCGACGCCGGTGATGGTGTCTCGCGCGCAGGCCGAGACGCAGGATCCGAGCAGCGTCACGATCACCTCGTTGGGGTTGTCGGTGACGTACTGGTCGCCGGGCGCGACCGAGACGAAGGTCTGCCCGGACGCATCCTGGAACGACCTGCGGGTGGAGGCCGGAGCGGCGGCGCGCGGCGGGTTGGGAGGCATCGTGCCGATGGCCATCAGCGCCTCCTGTAGATCGTGCGGCCGATCAGGTCGAAGGCCGGATGCGGCGGCGACAAGGATTCTGAGTGGCCGAGATAGAGCCACCCACCCGGCCTCAGCAGGTCGACGGAGCGGTCGACGATGCTCTTCTTGGTGGGCGCATCGAAATAGATCATGACGTTCCGGCAGAAGATGGCGTCGAACGGGCCCTTCATCGGCCAGGGCGTAACCAGGTTGAGCTGCCGGAAGGTGAGAAGCCTGCGCAGCGGTTCGCCGATGCGCACTGTGTCGGGACCGATGTTCTCGGCCATCAGGCTGCGGCGCAGGTCGGCAGGTGCGCGTTCGACGACCTCCCGCGAGTATTCGGCGCGCTGGGCGCGGTCGAGCACGTCAGTGTCGATGTCCGTCGCCAGAATCTTCAGGTCGATCCCGCGGGGCACGTTGGCCGCATTCACGGTGGCGGCGATGGAGTAGGGCTCCTCGCCTGTCGAGGACGCCGCGCACCAGATGCGGATGCGGCTGGAACCGCGCGCATTGAGGACGGACTCAGGCAGGGCATCGCTCGCCAGATGGTCGAAATGGTGCCTCTCGCGGAAGAACGCGGTGTGGTTGGTCGTCAGGACGTTCAGCAGCTGCGGCAGCTCGCGGCCGGCGTCTGGGCCGCGCAGCATCTCGCAATACTCGGCCACGGAGCGCAGCCCCAGCGCGCGCAGCCGGCGCATCAGGCGGCCGCGGATCATGGCCGTCTTGTGGGCGCGGATGACGATCCCGGCCTGTTCCTTTGCGATCGAGGCAATCAGCTCGAAGTCGCGCGGCGACAGGGCAATGTCGTCCTCGTCGAGCGAGAGCCCGAAGGCGTTGCTGTCGCTCCTGTCGGCGGACGGGCGAGCCGCGGCCGTGTAGTTGCTCCGACTCATGCGTGTCTTCCGTAGGTTCCCGTGGCCGCGGGCTCGGGCGCGAAGGCGTCGAAGGCGAGGGCGGCCAGACGGCTGTCCCGTCCCGCCGCGTCGGAGGCCGCGGTCCGGAAGGACGAAAGGATCTGTTCCAGCGTGGTGATCTGGCGCGTGAGGGCGGCCGCCGAGGCGGCGCTCTCCTCCGCCAGCGCGGCGTTCTGCTGCGTCATCTCGTCCATGTGCGCGATGGCCTGGGTCATCTCGTCGATGCCGCTGGTCTGCTCTGCGGAAGCGGTCGAGATCTGCGTCACGGTCGAGGACACGCGGCGCGACGCGTCGACGATGCTGGCCAGGGCCTCGCCGGCCTCGCGGACCAGCCGCACGCCTTCCGAAACCTGGGTCGAAGATGAGGCGATGCGCTGCGTGATGTCCTTTGCGGCCTGCGAGGAGCGTTGCGCAAGCGTGCGCACCTCGGCCGCCACGACGGCGAAGCCCTTGCCGGCGTCTCCCGCCCTTGCGGCCTCGACGGCGGCGTTCAGGGCCAGCAGGTTGGTCTGGAAGGCGATCTCGTCGATGACCGAGGTGATGTCGGAGATGCGCTTGCTCTCCTCCTCGATGCGGGCCATCGCCTCGACGGCTTGGCTGACGATGCTGCCGCCGCTCTCGGCCACGCCCTTCGCCTCGTCGGCCAGCGAGGCCGCCTGGCGCGAGGCCTGGGTGGAGGCCTTCACGGACGCGGCAATCTCTTCGGTCGTCGCAGACGTCTCCTCGAGCGAGGAGGCCTGGTTTTCGGTGCGGCGCGAGAGGTCCTCGGCGCCGGCACTGATCTCGCGGGCCGCGGAGGCCACGTCGGACGCGGTCGCCTTGATCCCGCGCACGGTCTCGCTGAGTCGCCCGACGGTGTCGTTGATGGCGTCGCGGAGCTCGCCGAGGCGGCCCTGGTGTGCGGTGGCGACCTGACGGGTGAGGTCTCCCGCGGCGATGCACTGCAGCACCGAGGAGAACTCGCGCGTCGCGCTGTCGAAAACGGCGTTGATGGCGTTCACGCTCTCGATGACGTCGCGCACCGACCCGTCGATGCCCGCGGCATTGGCGCGCTGCGAGAAATCGCCCTGGCGCGCCGACGCCACCACGGCGGCGACCTGCTCGACGGCCGCGCGCATGGCCTGTGCCGCGCGCTGCTCCTCCCGGCGGCGGCCCTCCTCAGCCTGCTGCTCGCGGGCAAGGGCGAGCGCATTGGCCCGGTAGTCCTCGAGGGCGAGGGCCAGCGCGCCGAGTTCGTCCGGGTTGGCCGGCTCGGGCGCCTTCTGCTCGAAATCATTGGCCCGGAAGCGATCGAGCGACTGCTTCAGCGCCGCGAGCGGCTGGCCCAGGCGGCTCTGGATGCCGCGCCACGTCGCGGCGGCCAGCGCAAGCGTCACCAGAAAGAGCGCACCCATTCCGGCCAGCCGGATGAACGCCTCCCGGGACAGCGCGGCAGCGTGGCCGGTCATGGTGTCGAGGGAGGCCGAGACGAGTGCGGCGAGCGTCGGCGCGGGCGCGGAGCACTGCGCCATCCACTCCTCGCCGCTCATGATCTTGGTGCCGCTGTCGTCGAACTTGGCGACGACTTCGTCTGCCTTGGCCGTCGCATCCTTGACGGCGGCGATGGCTGCGGAACCGGCGGCTGCGATGGCGGCGGGGGCACCGGCGCGCGAGGTCACGGCGGCGATCGTGTCGAGGCCTGCGGCCGTGGCGCCGCGCGCGGTGCCGAGCTTGACGGCAAGGCCCGGCCACAGCGCGCGGGAGGTGCCGACATTCGGGCGCAGCAACGGGCACTGCTCGGCATAGGTGCGCTGGACGCCGCGGGCGGCATCCTTCAGGCGCTGCATCTCGGCCAGCGGTCCGTCATGCAGGCGGGCGGCCTGGGCCGCGTCCGCCGAGCCTGCGGCCGCGGTCCCGGCCACGGCAGTCAGGGCGTCGGTCCAGTCGATGGCCATGGCCATGCTGCGCTCGGCCTTGTCCTTGCCTGCCTCGTCCATCACCTGCTGGTAGAGCGGCGCGGCCGTGTCCCACTGCTCGCGAAGCGCCTTCGCCGTCTCGCCGGCCGTGGCGACGTCCGTGGCGGCGATGGCCACGGCGGCGCGTGCCACGGAGGCCTCGACGCGGCTCTTCCACTCCTCGATGCGGGGAGCGGGCTTGTCGTCCTGGGCGATGGCCGCGCCGACCGCGATGCGCTGGCCGTCGACATCGGCGGCAAGTTCCAGCAGAGCCCTGTCAGCGGCGACCGAGCGCTCGATCCGCACGGCATCCCGGTACTCCAGCGCGGCGTTCGCGGCGAGCCATGCGGACACCACGGCCGTCGGAGCGCAGACCGCGAGCACCGTCGCGGTCAGGTATCGCCGGATCGAGGTTCGGAACAGGGCCATCTTTCACCAGGTTGCTTCGGGGTCGGAGCGGGCAGAAGGGGCGGCGGTCAGTACGTCTCGCTCACCACGGCCTGCAGGTTGAGGATCGAGATCACCGCCTCGCCCTTCACTAGGATCGCGTCCAGCAGGGCCGGGCCGAAGGCCTGGTCCACGTCGGGCGCCGGGCGCAGGTCATCGGGGGCGACGTCGACGATGTCGGACACCGCATCGACCAGGATCCCGGCGAAGCGCTCGCCGAGGTCGACGACGATGACGACCGAGGCGCGGGAGATCGACGCCGGGCCGAGGCCGAGCCGCTGGCGCAAATCGTAGACCGCGATGATCGCGCCGCGCAGGTTGATCACCCCGAGCACGTGGTGGGCCGAGTTCGGCAGGGGCGTCGTGGGCTGCCAGCCCTTGATCTCGCGCACCGCTCCGACATCGACGCCGAAGGCGCGGCCGTCGACGCGAAAGGTGACGACCTGGTTGCCGATGCGGGTGGCAAGTCCCGGGGGGAGCCCGTGGGAATGGGCGACGGGTTGCGACAGTGCGGCGCTCACGACGCAGCTCCTTGTGCTAGCGGAAAGAGATCGAGATCGCCGGCCTTCCTCTGCTGTGACAGTCCCGGGAGGGCGTCGACGTCGAGGATGAGAGCGACGA
>NZ_JCACDK010000019.1:0-24875 GCF_059501845.1 Alsobacter sp.
TCGAGGGCAGCCTGATCACGCCAGAGCTCCTTCACGTGCACGAGGCCAGGCTCCAACACGTCCTCCGCATAGACGTACTCATTGCAGCCATCCTCGGCCCGGCTGGTCTCAATCATCCGCGCCATCGCGGCGCGAGCCGGTAGCAGTCGGTCGGTCGGGAGCCGGAAGGTGCCGACGATCAGGAGCATGCTGGTCATCGCGCAGGGCCTTTCAAGCTTTCGAGAACGTTTGAGACTGCGTTGATCGGCAATCCCTCCGCCGATCGCTCAACTGCTTGCGAACCGATAGCCGAGCGTGATCCGTCGAAACGCCTGAGTCACGGGCTTCTCTACATAGAGGTGTGCTGCGACGCCAAGCACCGTGGCCAACAGGACAACCACGAGGAGATCGGCCAAGGGCATCGAAGAGAACCGGCCGGTCTTAAGCGCTCTCGCATAGGCGACCATCACAAGAGGATGGGTCAGGTAGATGGCATACGAAGCATTTCCGAGTAGCAAGATAGTGCTGCGGACACGACCTTCCGAGAGCCGGATCGCGTAAAAGCCGTTGAAGACCAGCACAGCAGGAATGCCCCATACAATGTAGCGAGTGTTCCGGGAGACTCCAGCCGTGGTAGCATTATCAGTGTATGCCGATCCGGCGCCAATGAGCACAACGCCCGCGATCAGCAGAATCATGGCAACCGCCAAGGACGGCGCATACAGCCTTAGAAGTGGCGCAAGGGCCACGCCGAACAGGAACTCAAGCACTATTGGGTTCGAGAAGAACTCCGCTGTCGGCCCTTCTGTGTCCATGTAGCTCGTTGCCAAGAGTATGGATCCAATGAGCACCGTTATTGCGGAGGGCAACTGCCGCAGCGACAAGCCGGTGAGCATCAACACTGCCACGAGAGTGTAGAAGTACATCTCGAAGGTCAGGGTCCAGGACACACCTATGATCATTCTTGAGCCCGGGAGCAGCAGTAAGGCCGAGAAGACCATGTCCAAAGTTGGCGACAGATTCCTATACCCTGCTCCGGACAGCCAGATGAGCAACACGGCAGCAGCACACACCCAGTAGAATGGAAATATTCGCCTCACTCGATCGAGAATGAAGGATGCCGACGTGCTTGGTCCGGTAACCTCTCTCGCCAGGATCGAAGAGAGTATCACAAATCCACTGATTACGAAGAAGACGTCGACTCCCGCTGCGCCATAACGCACCACCCAGTCAGCGGGATCGAAACGCTCTATTGCTGATGTTTCCTCGAGCGTGTGATGGATCAACACAGCAAGAGCTGCAAATCCACGTAGATACTGAATGCCTTCGATGGTTTTGCGATTTTGTGAATCGTGCATCGCTCGCCGTCCTGCGCGCTCAAGCTCGGCAAAGCACTCAGGCGAACTAGCTTGCGGGGCGGGCCAGATCCCAGCCGCTTTGCACGCTTGAAGGTTGTGTTCATACTGCGGCAAAATGCAAGCTTAATGGTGAAGGCTCGGCGCAGTGGACCGCGGGTGAGCCTGTCCAAAAGCCGTCGAGGCACCGTACCGAGTACATCCCGCGCCAGCTTGTTCTCGCTCCGAAGAGTGAGCTTAATCGGCACCTATCTACCAGCGCTGACTAGCCTGATGCAGTTGGAATGCGGAACTAAGTCATGCAAAGAATTATCAATCTGCAAGTAGAAATTGTTCAATATTGTCGAAGGGGAAGTGCTCGTTACTTCGCCGTTTATGGTCGCTCGACAGCGCTGCTCGCAGCCTCCACCATGACGGAGGCCATCATTGAAGCGAGGTCACCGGCCATCCGGGGAGCACTGGAAATGGGGGCGCATCCGCCAGAGGGCCGTCGGCGAAATTGATTAGGGACAACAACTGCGTTGCAACTGTGCCCACGCCCTAAGCGCAATCTCGTTGATCTGCCTTAGCGCGTCGCTTTTCTCCCGGTCCGTGCCCCAGGCATGGGCGGCTATGAAAGCAGCGGTCGTCAGTGCGTCCATCGCCATTTCGAGAGGATTGGGCTCGCCAGGCTCCTGCTGTAACCCTGCCGCGAGATCGCGTGCGCGCTATTCAGCGACGTCGGGGCACGGCCGGAGCGGTAAGGGCTATCGAGCCGTTTGGAGACGGCACCGCCCAGCCCCATGGCGCAGACAGGCCTGAACAGCGCTCGGCAGTAGTCGGACATCTCGGCCAGCACCTGGCCGTTCGGCGCCTTTGCCATCAGCCTGACCAGGCGCTGGGCCTGCAGAGGCAGCGTCCGCATGTCGATGCCGTCCAGCTCGAGCACGACCCAGACCGCGTAAATTGCATTGCGTAAGCCCGAGACGGACCGCAGGTCGTGGAAGTCCGGGCAGCCGACGGGTCGTCAGTGATCGCCTCGCGGTCGAAACGACAATGTTATGCCACCTCGTCGGACCAGACCTCAAAGTGGCTAAGCCCTGTCATGCCAAAGCTGTTGGACAACGGCACGTCGGCGGCGTCGCGGCCCCGGGCCATGAGCACCCGGCCGATCCTCGGGCGGTTGTGCCGAGCGTCGAACGTATACCAGCGATGGTCGAGATACGCCTCGAACCACGCGCTGAAATCCATGGGAGAAGGGTCCTTCGGCACGCCGATGTCTCCGAGATACCCAGTGCAGTAACGCGCCGGAATATTGAGGCAACGGCAAAATGCGACGGCAAGGTGGGCGAAGTCCCGACAGACGCCTTCACGCTCGTGATAGACTTCGAACGCGGACTTGGTCGAGCGCGCTGTCATATAGTCGAAGCGGATATGGGAATGGACGTAATCGCAAACTGCTTGGACGCGCTGCCAGCCCAGCGGCATTGAGCCAAAAAGGGACCAAGCGATATTCGATAGCTTGTCTGTCTCGCAGTAGCGACTGCCGAGCAAGAACACGAGAAGTTCGGACGGCAGCAGTTCGACCGCGATCTGGCGTGCATCTGGCATAGTCAGATCTTGAACCGGCGAACTCTCCACAACGGCATCTGTAGTTAGCGTCAGCGGTCCCGCCGGAGCCGCCAGCCGGCTGCACAGATTGCCGAACCCGTCGATGTAGGTCTGAACAGGCAGTTGGGGGATAGTCCGGAGCTCGTCGGGTCCGAGAAGATCGTTCTCGCGCGACGGATGAACGCGCAGCATCAGGAGCATGGGAGTGGGTTGCGGGCAATCGTACCCAATCTTGTAGCCGACTCTGATCTTCATTCAGATCCGTCCTTCCCGTGCAGGCTATCATCCATGCGACCCTTGTATTGTGTCCCACAGTGGCGCATTCAGGTTCTCCCGACAAACCGCACCGGCCTGATCTCGAATATCCAGTAACCTTCGCCCGGCTGCAAAGCGTGCTCGCTGCCGGCCATCGATGTGCAAAGATCATCGGCAAAGGCCGCGGCCTCGTCGTTCGTGGCGAACGTGTTCTTGATGGAGATGTCGTCGACCAAATCGCCGTCCTGAACTGAGACCAGGGCAAACCGGGTGCCCGTCAAGGCGTCATTGTCATTCACTGCTTCACCACCCCCGCATTTGCGCCCACGCTCCGAGTGCGATCTCGTTGATCCGCTGCAGAGCATCGTCGCGTTCCGTGTCCAATCCCTACGTGTTGGTGGACAATGAGCCGATATTGGCGAGCGCCTCAACAACGATCACGAGCGGGCTTTCACCGCCCTGGCGGGCATCACCCTCGTGGCCAGATCGCGGGCTCGCTCCTCATCTGCCTTCTCACGGCGGTACACGAGCATCCCGCAGCGGCTGCCCGCGCGGCAAAAGCCAGCGGTGGCAAAAGCGGCGTGGGAAGCGGTGTTCGTCTCGCGAATTTCGGCAAAGAGCGGACGATCCGGGAGATGGGCCAGCATTGATCCGGCGACTCCCTGCCCCCGAGCCTCCGGGGCGACGATGATCATGACCGCGCCGTCCGGGTCGACCCTGAGAACTCCGACGAGCTTGTCCTCACGCTCCGCCATCCACAAAGTGGTACGCGGATCAGCGAGAGCATCCGAAAGCCATCGCTGCATGGCCGGCAGGGATAGCGGGTACCGGTTGTGAAAGTTCGCATAGGTGCCCGGCTCGTTGCGCCACCGGAGGATTTCCGAGAGGTCGGACCAACGCGCGTCGCGCATGCATACCGTCATGGCGCCGCTTCGTCCTAAGAGCGCTTGCGGGACGTCGCGGTCTTGGCTGGAGAAGGAGCGGCAGTCGCCGGCTTGGACTTGCCGCTCCTCGCCTTGCTCGCGGCCGGCTTTTTCGGAGCCATATCTTCCGCCAGCTTGCCCGCCGCTGCCTTTGACCTTCCGGGGGCCGTGACCTCCGGTTTCCCCTGCTCCGCCGCAAGGCTTCGCCGCAGGGCGTCCATGAGGTTGACGACGTTGGTCGTGCGCGGCGTTTCAAAGGTCGGTGTCGGCTGCCCCGCCTGCTTGGACCTGACCAGGGTGACCACGGCGGTCTCGTAGCGATCTTCGAATTCGGCGGGGTCGAAGTGCCCAGCCTTGCGCTCGATGATGACCGTTGCGAGATCCTTCATCTCGGCCGGGATCTTCAGATCCGGAATTTCCTCGAAGTAGGATCCCGCGTCTCTCACCTCTGATGCGTAGCGAAGAACCGTTGCGAGCAGCCCCTTCTCGAAGGGCTCGATCATGACGATGCGCTCACGCCGGGAAATCACGACCCGGCCGATTCCCACCATGCCGCTCTCGCGCATGGCGTCGCGGATGACGGCAAATGGCTCCTGTGCCACGCGGTCGTCCGGCGCCAGATAGTAGGGCGCGTCCATGTAGCGCTCGTCGATCTCCGAGCGCGGCACGAATTTCTCGATCTCGACCGTGTGGGTGCTCTCGATGCGGATCGCGTCCAGTTCCTCGTCGTCAACCGTCACATAGCTGTTCTTGGCTACTGCGTAGCCTTTCACCTGGTCGTCTGGACCAACCTCCTCGCCGGTGTCCGGGTCGACATAGAGCCGCTTTACGCGATTTCCGGTCTTGCGGGAGAGGGTGTTGAACGCAACGCGCGAAGACGTGCTGGAGGCGGGATAGAGCGAGACCGCGCACGAGACGAGCGACAGCTTCAGATAGCCCTTCCAGTTGGCCCTCGGCGCCATGATGATCTCCCCCGCGCAGCGCAAGCTTCGCGAATCAATCTCAACTTGTCCGAATCGTTCCGTTCGCGGTGCTGTGGATCGCGGGGAGAACAATGGAACCTCGGTGTCCTTCGCCGATTCAGCGTGCGAGAGGACGGAGATGGACATGCGGCTCTGCGCTGGCGCGCGCATCTTTGTACTGGGCAAGCTGACAGAGCCGGCGGCGAACGTGCAGGCGCTGGTCGAGCGTTCCGGCGCCTCACTCGTCACCCGCATGGGGTCGTCACCGACGCATACCGTCGTCGCCCACGGCGCCGCCGACACTTGGCGCAGGCGACGGATGGCCGGCGAACTGGTCAGCGAAGTTTCCTTCAAACGCGCCCTCGGCCTGCTCGCACCGCCCCCCCTGCTGGACCGTCCGTTCACGACTGCCGATGTTGCCGCGCTCGCCAAGCTGGACGCAGGCAGCGTCAGGGACCTCACACTGTTCGACCTTCTGGATCCCGTCGACGAGCGGTTCAGCTTCAGCGACCTTGCATGCGCTCGCGAAGCACGTCGTCTCCTCTCGGGCGGCATCTCGATCGATGAGGTCTGTTCGGCCGGCGCAAGGCTTCGAGACAGAGGTCTCCGGCTCACCGAGGGACGGCTCTGCGGCACGTCCTGGGGCGCACTTGCCGTGCGCGACGCCGAGCGGGCGGGCGGCCTTGACGGCCAGCTCTGGCTCGACTTGGACGAGGCGCCGGCCTGGGCAGATGGACTGTTCGCCGAAGCCGAACTAGCCGAAGAGAACGACGAATTGGAGCAGGCCGAAAGCCTCTATCGGCAGGCGATGCAGGCCGACAGGCAGGATCCGGCGATCCCGTTCAACCTTGGTAACGTTCTGCAGCGGTTGGGGCGTCCTGAGGAGGCCATCTCGGCCTTCCTCGCCGCCATCAAGCGCGATCCTGCCTGCGCCGACGCATTCTACAACATGGCGATCCTCCGGGGGCAGCGGGGCCAAATCCCGGAGGCGGAACGCTGCTATCGCGCGACCCTCGGCATTGAACCGGGGCACGTCGCCGCCATGTTCAATCTGGCGCTCCTACTGACCCGCGCAGAGCGATATGAAGAGGCGCTTCCGTTCTGGGACCAACTCACGTCTCTGGATGGCGACCGGCAAGACGCCTTGCGTGCGAGACGCTCCGCCCAGCTGTGCCGCATGGCGGTCCATGCCGGCCGGCAAACATCATAGGCTTCGCCTGCTTTTGTCGGAAGAAGCTGGGTTGCGTTTGACCGAGGCGGCCGACGGCTTTGGTTCGATACCGGGCAGAGCGGCTCTGAATCTCTCGGGGAAATGATCTCCGCGCAGGCGCTCTTGCAGCAAAATCGCTATCTCGTGGCACGTGCCCTCGTCGCCTGGGTAGAGAGCCATCGCGATCTCCGCCGCGGCCGTCGCCTCCCGCGCGAGCTCTGCCCGGAGCGATTGTGAGCGCAGGGGTTCACGAGCGCCTTGGCCACTGGCGATGATGAGCGCCTTCAGGGCCCGGTAAAGCAGAGCACGCGCTGTGATGGCGTCCAGTGGTGTCTCGACCGTCACCGTGCCCATGCCGCACCTCCTGCCAAGTGCGAGTCGACGCCGTTGATGGCGATCCGTTCCCTGGTCAAGAGGCGAGTTCGATCCAAGTGGGCGTCGTCGCTGGCATGCGGCATCTCACAAGATGGACTCAAGGACGGCGAGAGATTTTCGCGGATCGACGGCCTCCGCGTGCGAACGGCAGGGGCACCCCCGATGTGCGCCACAGCACGACGTTCAAAGACAATCGGCTTAGTTTCTGGTCAACGGGTACGGGTCACCGAACCCCGCCCGGACTGCGACTGCAACCTCCAGCCTTGGGAGAGTTCGTCATGTCCGCACAAGCAATCCAATTGAACCAGCCGGACGAAGCCAAGCTCAACGCCTTCATGGGGCGCATGCTTGATGATCTAGGAGGTGCCGTATCCGGAGCACTGATCCTGGTGGGGGATCACCTTGGGCTTTTCCGCTCCCTTGCGGAACAGGGATCGGCCAGCTCCTGGGATCTTGCTCAACGAACCGGCACTAGCGAGCGCATGGTCCGCGAATGGTTGGCTGCCATGGGAGCGAGCGGCTACCTGACTTACGATCCCCTGTCCCGGAAGTACGCCATTGAGCCCGAGCAGGCGATGGTCTTCTCCAGGGAAGACAGCCCGGTCTTCCTCGCAGGCTTTGTCGAAGCCATAGCTGCCATGTATCTCGCGGCTCCAAAGATCGAGGCGGCGTTCCGGTCTGGCAAGGGAATGGGCTGGCACGAACACCATCAGTGCCTCTTCTCCGGCACTGAGCGCTTCTTCAGGACGAGCTACAACCACCATCTTGTCCCCGAGTGGCTTCCTGCATTGGACGGCGTCGTCGAGCGACTGAGTATCGGCGCAACCGTGGCCGATGTCGGTTGCGGCCATGGCGCGTCCACGATTGTCATGGCGCGGGCATTCCCACGCTCTCAGTTCTTTGGCTTCGATTATCACCCTGCTTCGATCGAAAATGCTCGTACCGCGGCGGACCGCGCAGGGGTCGCCGATCGAGTGTCGTTTCAGGTTGCGTCCGCCAAGGAGTTTCCAGGCTCAGGATACGGCCTTGTGACCTTCTTCGACTGCCTGCACGACATGGGCGACCCCACAGGCGCTGCGGCTCATGTACGGCAAAGCCTCGCAAAAGATGGGACTTGGATGATCGTCGAGCCGACGGCAAAGGACGCTACCGAAGACAATTTCAACCCAGTGGGCCGGCTTTATTATGGAGCCTCGACCATGATCTGTACGCCTGCATCGTTGGCGCAGGAGGTCGGAACGGCGCTCGGGGCACAGGCTGGCGAAGCGCGATTGAGAGAGGTTCTGGCGAGGGGTGGCTTCAACAAGGTCCGCCTGGCCATCGCGACACCGTTCAACATGGTTTTGGAAGCCCGCCCATAGGCACGAACTTGCGTCGGTTCGGCTCAATATAATGCCGAACCGGCCGCTCGGGGTGCGGCCCTGTCCGCCTCATCGCAGATCACCGCTCTTGTGCAGGGCAGGATCCATCCGATCCGCACTGTGCAGGGAGGAGAAGCACCGCACCTAGTGGTGGTGCCGCTCTCGGAGTCGGACGGCAACGTGCTGACCGGCGAGGCGGACAACCTGCCGGAGGCACGCCTGGCGGTGGTGTGCCGCTCGCCGAAGGCCCTGGACGTGATCACCCTCGGGGACGCCGTGGTGGCGGCCCTGAGCGGCAGGAAGACGCTCCTCGGGCAGCAGGTCCAGATCGTCCGGGAGGACGTGGACTCCAGCGAGTACGTCGAAGGGCAGAACGCCTTCCGGCGCACGCTCGGGTTCCGGATCCACTATCGGAGTTGAGCTATGGTGAGGGTGATCGTCTTCACGCTCCTCGCCTTTCTCGGCATGCTCGGCGCGGCGGTGGCGGCCCAGGGATGAGGTGGGTCAATCGTCTCAACCTGAGACGATTGAAGGCATGTGGACCGCCACCTGAGCGAGAGTCAGCGGGCCATGATCGCGGCGAAGCTGGCGAACCTTCGCCTGGGAGCCAATCAGCATGCAGGAGGGTCGGCAAATCTGCCGACCCGTCCGGTAAGTCTGGGCCAAGCGGCCGACATGCTGAATGTGTCGGAGCGAAGTGTCCGCACAGCAAGAACGATCCGCGACAGCGGCGCACCCGAGCTCGTCGCCGCTGTCGAGCGCGGCGAGGTGCCGGTGTCGGCTGCGGCGCTGGGGTGAAGGTCCCCAAATCTGGGGACCATGCCGGATCAAACTTCCCCGAGGGAAAGTTTGAAAACCCTCGTTCGGGAATAGGGTTTTCTCCACGGTGGAGAGAACCCCGGAGGTTTGCGTTACCGTAACGCAAACCCCGCCTGGTGATTTTTCTCCACGGTGGAGACAATTCCCCCGCCCCCTGATTTTGCCCCACGGCGGGGCAAATTCCGCCCCGCCCCACAGAAGCCCCAGGACGGCCGCGAGGGCCTGTCCGGTGTCTGACAGCGGCGGAGGCTTCGACCCCGCTAGAATCGGATCTCTGGGGCGGCGCGGAGGCTAGTGGACGAGAGAGCGACCCTCTGCGGCCATCAATGCGACCGTCGGGCTCCATTGATCCGCATCTGAAGGTGTCTCCTGCCGGTCTCGCAATGCGGAGACTCGGCGGCTCACATCAGCGATCTTCGTACCTAGCTGTTCAACGCTTTCCTTCGCTTCACCGATCTCCCGGGCCTGGACGTTCAGAAGCTCTCGCTGGTCATCGATAATCTTCAGGAGCTGTTCGTGATGCTGCCGAGCAACTTCTACAGCCGTCCCCGGCAATGGAACGTCTCTACCGATTTCCACCGTGTGAGCAGCCCACTCAATCATAGCGCTCCGAACGTCTGCCACGGCCTCCTCTGGAGTGGCTCCGTCGCCAAGGCAGTGTGGCAGGTCCGGGACAAAAGCGAGGAATCCACCTCCGTCCTCCTCGGAGAGAGGGCGAACGATGATGGCATACAGATTGGGATTGATGCTCATTTCGTCACGCTCCGGATCGCCATCTGCTTGATGTGGGCATCGATCAAATCGACGAAATCATTGATGTAGACGGGCTTAATGGGCCGTTTCGCCGGGATAGTCAGAACGCCGTTAAGATGAGGACTCGACACGGTATAATGTGAGCCGTTGGTGGGCTTCTTACACGTGAGGCCCACCTGATTTGCGAGCGCTTCAACATCGCCGATCCGCCAATCCCTAGGATTGGCCCGCATCCTCTCGATCGTCTTGAAAGCGCGAGCCTTGATTGGCAGTGGAGGCAAACTCGACACAACCCGTTGCGGCGTTGGCTCGTTCATGCGCTCCCCCTCGCGGGGATATATGTAGGCGAATTCATTCGACAGCAAGGCGTTTCAGAACCGGGGCGAACCGCATGCCCAGCCCCATTGGGTCCACGATTGGGTCCACCGATTGGGTTCACCCTGACCCATTGGGTCACGCCTGGCGCATTGGGCGCACCCAATATGGACCCAATCGGCACAACGGCGGAGAGCCCGACCCAGGCCGGGTCTCACAAACCGTTGATTTTTCTAGGAAAAATGGTCGGAGTGGCGGGATTCGAACCCACGACCCCTAGTCCCCCAGACTAGTGCGCTAACCGGGCTGCGCTACACTCCGACGAGGCGGCTTATACGGAAGCGAGCGCGCCGGCGCAACCGCGTTCTGGCGCGCCCGGAACGTCAGATTTGCGGGGCAGCGCCGATGAAGTCGCGCTTGCCCAGCGGCACGCCGTCGTGTCGCAAAATCGCGTAGGCGGCCGTCAGGTGGAAGTAGAAGTTCGGCATCGCGAAGTGCAGCAGGTAGTCCTGCCCGCGAAAGCGCCGCTCCTGCCCGGCCACCTGCAGGGCGATCACGCGCTCCTCGGACCCATCGACCTCGCCGGCGGGTACGCCATCGACGACGGCGAGTGCACGGGCGATCCGGTCCTGCAATTCGGCGAAGGTCTTCTCGGTGTCCTCGAAGCGGGGCGGCTCGCGGCCGGCGAGACGGGTCATCGTGTTCTTGGCGAAATCGGCTGCGATCTGCACCTGCCGCGTGAAAGGCAGCATGTCGGGAGAGAGGCGGTCGAAAAGCAGGAAGGCAGGGTCGATCTTGCGCTCCTCGCAATGCGCGACTGCCTTGTCGAGGATGGCCGACAGATTGCCGAGACTGAGGCGGAACACGGGCGCGCTGGCCTGGTGCATGGACAGGGTCAAGAGGTCCTCCCGAAAGACCGCCGGGCTCGTGCCCGGGGCGCGCGGATTGTCTGCAGGCTAAAGCCGCAGGGCAAGTAGAACGATGGTGAACGGGGCGCATTGCACCGCGGATGCGGGAGGCGACCATGGCGGACAATGAACGCGCCGGCGGTGGGGAGAAGCGTGTGGATGTCGCACTGACGACGCTGCTCCATGTTTATTATCAGGCTCTGAGGGCGGAACCGCTGCCGGGCCGGCTCGTGGAGACGGTTCGGGAGCTGGCTGCCTCCACCCGCGCGGAGAGCCCGCCGCCGGATCAGCCCAGAGTCACGCTGCAATAGCGCTGCAGGCTGCGCTGTTCGTCTTTCAGGCTAGGATACGGAGTGCGCAGCCCGTTCCGTCCAATTTCGGGGTGACGGTTGCGCCTGCCGGAGCCTGACATGAGCGACGACGCCCCAGGGCCGCGCCCACCCCCCCTGCCCTCCTCCCCAGCCGAGTACATCAACACGCTCGCCCACTACCACCGGGCCGAGATCGCCCGCATGGCGGGCTGGCGCGACCGCATCGACCGGACGACGAACTGGGCCATCACCGTCGTCGCGGCCATGTTGTCGGTGTCTTTGTCCACACCGTCCGCCCATCACGGCGTGCTTATCTTCGCCATGGTGCTGGTGCTGCTGCTGCTGTGGATCGAGGCCCGCCGCTACCGCTTCTTCGACGTCTATCGCGCACGGGTGCGGCGCATGGAGCGCCACTACTTCGCGCAGGTGTTCGCCCCGACGCCGGAGCGAGACCCGGGCTGGGCGCAGGCTCTCGGCGACGATCTTCGCCGGCCCCGCTTCCTGATCGGCCATCGGGCCGCCATGTCGCGCCGCCTCAGGCGCAACTACGGCTGGATGTTCATGATCCTGCTGACCGCCTGGGTGCTGAAGGTCACCTCGCCCCGCCTGCAGGAACCCGCCCGCCTGCCGCAGGCACAGGACGCCGCACCGCACGGTGTCGACGCCATGAGTTCCATCGAGGCGATCTTCGCCAACGCGGCGCTGGGCCCCCTGCCGGGCTGGCTGGTGATCCTGGCGATGGCCCTGTTCTATGGTTGGCTGGGCTGGTCGGCGTTCAGGCCCCTGCCGGGGAGCCCGGAATTCGGCGAAGGCGATGTTCACGTCTGAGCAGGCTGCGGAAACGTCGCCAGCAACTCCGCGTCCGCCTCCTCTGCCCGTGCAACGGAAGGCCGGGCGCGGAAGCGCTCGATGTAAGCTGCGATCGTGTCGTCGGGCTCCACGATGCCGAACTTCGTGGTCCAGTTCAGCGCGGACGCCCAGAGCACGTCGGCGGCGCTGAAGCTGTCGCCCAGGATCCACGGGCCCTGCCGCAGCTGCGCCTTTACCGTCGCTAGCATGGTGTCGTAGTTGCCGTATCCGGCCATCGATGCGGGAGCCGGCTCGCGCTTCAATGCTTTGTCCATCACGGCCGGCTCGAAGCTCGATCCGTAGAAGGCGAGCCAGCGCAGGAACGGTCCGCGCTGCGGATCACCGATACGGGGACCCAGCCCGGCCTCCGGGAACAGGTCGGCAAGGTAGAGATAGACGGCGCTCTGCTCCGTCACGAGGACGCCCTTGTGCAGGATGGCTGGCACCTTCCCCATCGGGTTCACCGCCAGGAACTCCGGCTTGCGCGAATCCCCTGCACGCAGGTTCAGGACCCGCATCTCGTAGGGGACGCCGAGTTCCTCGAACAGGACGCGGACACCGCCGGAGCGCGACTGCGGTGCGTGAAAGAAGACGAGATCCTGACTGGCCATGCATTCCTCCGCTCGATGCGGCATGCTGGAACACAGGGAGAACGCAGGCAAGTCCCCGGCGTTCACGCCACGGCGAGGAGCGGCTGCAGGGAGGCCGGGATCCGCGCCGGTGATTCGGTCTTCAGGAACTGCAGGAGCCGCTTTTCCGCATCACTCAGGACGCCGTCGCGGTTGAGGCGGGCGACGAGCCAGGCGGCCTCCGAACCGTCCACCTGCTCACCGAGGACGTGCTCGGCGGCGGACCCTGCCACCCAGCCGCCGGTGGAGAAGGTATCGCCGCCCACGGCGGCCGACAGCGCGCGGGCGAAGAAATCGCCGATGCCGCGTCCGAGCGGCTGCCGCTCATCGAGCCAGCGCTCACGACGAAGGGCGTCCGCAGCATCGGGCGCCACGATGCCGCCGGATGCGAGGAGATGGTTGCCGACCGAGCGGGCAAACAGGTCCTCGAAGCCCGAGCCACGGATGCGCCCGCTGGTCGCCTCCGCAATGTCGAAGAGCGCTTCGGCCTCGGCACGCGACACGAAGGCGGTACCCTCACCGGCGGCCGCAAACAGAGCCCGGCGGATCAGAGCCACGTCGGCCGCGGTCAGCGACGGGGCCTCGCCACCATGGGCGAGCGGTCCGCGGTTGTCGACAAAGCCTGCACGGATGGTGGCAATGGCCAGGGCAGACAGTATGCCCGGCACGCGGCGGGCCCGCTCCATGACGTAGAGAAGCGCATCGAAGCCGGTTCGCGTGGCAACGGTGCCATCCACCCCGATTCGGCCCGCGAACCATGCAGCGCGATCATCGCCGATATAGCCGCGCGGCGCTGCCGAGAGGACGAGCCAGTCGGTCATCGCCTCGACGAAAAAGGCCGGCCACTCTTCGCACTGCCCGTCTCCGACCGCATTCAGCGCGTCGCAGAGCAGGTTGGCGTCAGACTGCTGCAGGCCGCCATCGGTGTAGACCGCGCGGCGCAGCGCGAGGACATCGTCCGGCTGCATGCCGGAAGCGACGGCGGCAGCGAGGATCGAGCGGGGCGGGACGGTGTCGGACATGGCGGTGGCTCCCTTGCGCCGGGGCGCAGCGGCGAGACCATGTCTGGGCAGGGCTGAGCGAAGACTTAAATCAACCGCGTGAACCGCAAGTGACCGCGCTCGCGGTTAAGCTGCGGTGACCCGGTTCCGCTGCTCGTGCGACCGTCCTCGAACCACTCGTTTACCACTGAATCACAAAGGCAGGTTGTCGTGCTTCTTCCACGGCTGCTCGGCCTTTTTCGCGGCGAGCATGTCGAGGGCTCTCGCCACGCGCCGGCGGGTGCCGTGGGGCATGATGACCTCGTCGATGTAGCCGCGCTCGGCCGCAACGAACGGAGAGAGGAAGCGGTCCTCATACTCCTTGGTGCGCGCTGCGATCTTCTCGGGGTCGCCATTGTCGGCGCGGAAGATGATCTCGACCGCACCCTTGGCGCCCATGACGGCGATCTGCGCGGTCGGCCAGGCGTAGTTGACGTCCGCCCCGATATGCTTCGACGCCATGACGTCGTAGGCACCGCCGAAGGCCTTGCGCGTGATCACGGTGACCAGAGGCACGGTTGCCTGGCTGTAGGCGAAGAGCAGCTTGGCGCCGTGCTTGATGAGACCGCCATATTCCTGGGCCGTTCCCGGCAGGAAGCCCGGCACGTCGACGAAGGTGACGATCGGGATGTTGAAGGCATCACAGAAGCGAACGAAGCGCGCAGCCTTGCGCGAGGCGTCCGCGTCGAGCACGCCGGCGAGCACCATGGGCTGGTTGGCGACCAGGCCGATGGTGCGGCCTTCCATGCGGCCAAAGCCGGTGATGATGTTCTTGGCGTAGCCTTCCTGGATCTCGAAGAAGTCTGCCTCGTCCACGACCTTCAGGATCAGCTCCTTCATGTCGTAGGGCTTGTTCGGGTTATCGGGGACCAGGGTATCCAGAGACATGTCGATCCGGTCCGGCACGTCGAAGCTTGGCCAGACCGGCGGGCCGGCGATGTTGTTGGCCGGCAGGTAGTCCAGCAGCCGGCGCACCTGCAGCAAAGCCTCGACATCGTTGTCCCAGGCCCCGTCCGCGACGGAGGACTTCGTCGTGTGAACCTTTGCGCCGCCAAGCTCCTCGGACGTCACAGTCTCGTTCGTGACCGTCTTCACCACCTCCGGGCCGGTCACGAACATGTAGCTCGTGTCTCGGACCATGAAGATGAAGTCGGTCATGGCTGGCGAGTAGACGTCGCCGCCCGCGCAAGGACCCATGATGACCGAGATCTGCGGGATCACGCCCGACGACAGGACGTTGCGCTTGAACACCTCGCCATAGCCGCCGAGCGCCGCAACGCCCTCCTGGATGCGCGCGCCGCCTGCATCGAACAGGCCGATGATCGGCGCGCGGACCTTGAGCGCCATGTCCTGGATCTTGGTGATCTTGGCTGCGTGCGTCTCCGACAGCGACCCGCCCAGCACCGTGAAGTCCTTGGCGAACACGAACACGGTGCGCCCGTTCACCGTGCCCCAGCCCGTGACGACGCCGTCGCCGGGGATCTTGGCCTGCTGGTCCATGCCGAAGTCGACGCAGCGGTGCTGCACGAACATGTCGAACTCTTCGAAGGAGTCCTTGTCCAGGAGGAGCTCGACCCGCTCGCGGGCGGAGAGCTTGCCGCGCCCGTGCTGGGCGGCGATGCGCTTCTCGCCACCGCCGAGCCGCGCATTGGCGCGGCGCTCGTCGAGCTTCTCGAGGATATGCTTCATGTCAGCCTTCCCGGTGGAGCGCCGGCCGCGCGGCAATGATCCGGCTGGCCATAGCACGCCGCCGCGCCGCCCGGCGACTCAGACGGATGGCGGAGGCTGCGGATCGCACGTCGGCTGGCGGCTCAGTCGCGCAACGCTCCCGCGACGACCATGGCGGCCGCCTCCATCTCGCTCCACCGGCGCAGGCGGCGCTCCAGTGCTTCCTCGTCCCCACCCCAGACTTCCATCTGGAAGTCCTCGTCGAGGTGGGCGGCAGCCCAGGCCTCCTCGGCCGTCATCCTGCCGTGCGCGACTGCGAGCGCCAGCAGGACCGATCCGGTGAGCGATGTGATGGTGCTGAGCGCGGCCAGCGCGAGCGGATCCTCGACGGCTCCCACGGACGACCGAACGGCCGCAAGCGCGCCCAGCGGCTGCTCGGCGAACATGATGCCCTCGACCAGCACGAAGCGCGCACCGAGTTCATCGCGGGCCCAGTCGAGGACGGGGTCCCACAGTTCCGCCTGCCGCGCGACGAGGCGCTCGGGATCGCCGGCGCGATAGCAGAGCAGGTCCGAGCCGGCGTAGCGCGAAACCTCTTCCGCCACGTCCGCCATGCGGCTCGCAACGCCGTCGATGGCCGAGTTGACGAGGCGGGTGAGCGGCATGCCGGCGGGGTCTATGACCTCGGCCTGCGCTCGCCACTCGGCGGCCAGCGCCTCCGCGGTCTTTAGATCAGCGACGCTCAGGGAGTTCTTCGCAGGTGTTCGCGCAGGCCGACCGTCGAGGACGAGCGCGAAGGCTCCGTTCTCCTCGCGAACGCCGGCATCCTTGTAGAACCGGCGCGGGAGAACCTGCTTCATGTCCGCGCGGATGGCGCGCGAGGGATCACGGGGCTCGGGGTCGCCGAACCAGTCGAGGGGTGGTTCCGTCATGGCGCTGATGTGGCGCGCCATCGCGCCGCTGTCCAGCAGCGTCTCGGCCGCATGCAGCTCATGGCCAGAGCTCGTCGAAGCTCTCGATAATCCGCGAGGCGCCCGCCGCGACCAGCGCTTCCGTCGAATGGTGGCCCCAGCTGACGCCGATGCCGGTGACCCCTGCGGCGCGGGCCATCTCGAGGTCGAAGGTGGTGTCGCCGATCACGAAGGTCGCTTCCGGCGCCACGCCGGCATCCGCCATCGCCTGGAGCACCATGCCGGGATGCGGCTTGGAGGGAGCGTCGTCGGCGGTCTGGATCGTCTCCAGCAGCGGCGCCCAGCCCTGGCCGTCGAGAATGCGTGCCACGCCACGCCGGGACTTGCCGGTGGCGAGGCCGAGGACGAAGCCCTCGCGCGATGCCAGCCGCCGCAGCGTTTCGTCCGCGCCCGGGAACAGTGTTTCCTGGTAGCCCGGCGCGGAGACCCGCGCCACGTATCGGGCGCGGTACTCCGCCTCGAGTTGCGCCAACGGCCCGTCTGGCCCGACGAGGGACGCGAACAGGACGGGGAGCGACAGGCCCACCAGCGAGAGAACCTCCTCCCGCGCCGGCGGTCTCAAGCCGAGCGCTGCAAAGGTGTCGAGGTGGACGGCGTAGAGCAGGTGCTGGCTGTCGACCAGCGTGCCGTCGACGTCGAAGAGCACCAGTGTCCGGCTCACTCCTCCGGAGCCTCCTCGATGGGATCGTAGCGGGCGGTATCCAGGCCCAGCAGGTTCCAGGTCTGCTGCATGTGCGGCGGCAGCTTCGCCGTGACGTCGACGGGCTTCCCCGTGCGGGGATGCGGAACGACGATGCGGCGCGCCAGGAGGTGCAGGCGGTTCTGGATGCCGCCCGGCAGCTCCCAGTTCTCGATGTCGAAATACTTGGGATCCCCGACGATGGGGTGCCCGATATGCGCCGTGTGGGCGCGCAACTGGTGCGTGCGCCCGGTCACCGGCTTCAGGGAGAGCCAGGCGAGCTTCTGCGCGGCGGTCTCGACCACGGCATAGTAGGTGACCGCGTGGCTCGCCCCCTCGTCGCCGTGGCGGGCGACATGCATCCGCGAATCGCCCTCCTCGTCCTCGCCCCTGGCGAGATAGGTGGAGATGCGCCCCTGCTTCACCCGCGGCACGCCGGCGACGAGCGCCCAGTAGGTCTTTCGGGCGTCGCGCGACCGGAAGCTCTTGGCCAGCGCCGACGCCGCGAAACGCGTCTTGGCGATGACAAGGCAGCCGGACGTGTCCTTGTCCAGCCTATGCACGAGCCGCGGCCGCTGGCCATCCTTTCCGATCAGCGAGGCCAGCATCCCATCGACATGACGCTTGGTTCCGGAGCCGCCCTGCACGGCGAGCCCCATCGGCTTGTTCAAAACCATCATGTCGTCGTCCTCATAGAGGACGATGCTCTTCAGGAATGCACGGTCCTCCGCGTCGCCCTTGGAGGCCCGCGGGCCCTCCTGCGGCTTGTCGACGGCGAGAGGCGGAATGCGGACCGCCTGTCCCGGCTCCAGCCGGTCCTTCGTCTCGACGCGCTTTCCGTTCACCCGCAGCTCGCCCTTGCGGACGATGCGCTGGATGTGGCTGAAGGACAGCCCGGGAAAGCGCGCCTCGAGAAACCGGTCGACGCGCATGCCCGTCTCGTCCGGGGTCACTGTGACGGTCTGGACGCCCATGGTGGGCGCCGGCGCGGGCGCGGCCTCGTCGGGCTGAGGCGCCACCTCCATGCGCGGAGGCCGGGCAGCCCGCACAGGCCCGGCCTCTGCCGAGAATTGCGCCGGTCGTGCAGCTGGCTTGCCGGGCGGCCTCGGGCGCGAAGGCCGCGCCTCGGTCGGACGCCCCTTCGACGGCGCAGCCCCGCGCTTCGGCCCGTTGCCGGGCTTCGGCGCACGGCCGCCGGGGCCGGCACTGCGCGAGGGCGGGCGCCCTGCCCGGCCGCCGGCCGGCTTGCGCGGTCCCTTTCCGCTCATGCGAAGCTCCTGACTAGGATGAGCCCGGCAAAAAGGCCGAGCAGAGACAACGTCACGGACGCCGCGACATAGGCCGCGGCATGTCCCGTCGCGCCACGCTCCCACAGGAGCGCCGCGTCGAGGGAGAAGGCGGAGAACGTCGTGTAGCCGCCGCAGATCCCGGTGGTGAGGAACAGCCGCACGGGCTGCGACCACCCCTCCCCCGCCTTGAGCGCCAGCCACGCCGTGAACAGCCCCATGACGAAGGACCCGGTGACGTTGATGGCGAGCGTATGCCAGGGGAACTCGATCCCCGCCAGCCGCCCGACCAGCATGTTCATCCCATGCCGCATCGCCGCGCCGATGCCGCCGCCGATGAAGACGAGAAGGGTGGACTGCATGGGGACCGGCGGCTCGCGGAAGTGACAATGGCCGCGTTTAACATCACGGCGCCTCAAAGAACACCGCGGAGCGCACTCACGATCCCGTTCGACCGCCCTACTCCCCCCGCTCCTCTCTCAGCTTGCGCCACCATTCCAGGCGCTTGTTGATCTCCCGCTCGAAGCCGCGCTCGGGCGGGTCGTAGAAGCGGCGGCGGCCGATGGCGTCGGGCCAGTAGTTCTGGCCGGAGAAGGCGTCGGGCTCGTCATGGTCGTAGCGGTAGCCTCCGCCGTACCCCTCGCTGGCCATGAGCTTCGTCGGCGCGTTGAGAATGGTCTTGGGCGGGGTGGCGCTGCCGCCCTCCTTGGCGGCTTTCGTGGCGGCCTTGAAGGCCGTGTAGACGGCGTTCGATTTCGGCGCGGTGGCGAGGTAGACGGCGGCCTGCGCCAGCGCCAACTCGCCCTCCGGCGAGCCGAGGAAGTCGTAGGCATCCTTGGCGGCACTGCAGACGACGAGAGCCTGCGGATCGGCGAGGCCGATGTCCTCCACCGCCATGCGCACCAGGCGTCGCGCCAGGAAGAGCGGGTCCTCGCCCGCGTCCAGCATGCGGGCCAGGTAGTACAGCGCGGCGTCCGGGTCCGAGCCGCGGATCGTCTTGTGCAGGGCGCTGATGAGGTTGTAGTGGCCGTCCTGCGACTTGTCGTAGAGCGGCGCGCGACGCTGGACCACCTCCGACAGCCCGGCGGGATCAAAAACCTCTCCCGGCTTGGCGGCGCGCCAGATTTCCTCGGCCAGCGTCAGGGAGGCGCGGCCGTCCCCGTCCGCCATGCCAACCAGAGAAACGCGCGCATCCGCGTCGAGCGGCAGCGGCCTCCCCTCGGTAGCTTCCGCCCGATCCAGCAACTTGGCGATGGCCGCCTCGTCGAGGGACCGGAAGGTGAGCACGCGGGCCCGGGAGAGCAGCGCGGCGTTGAGCTCGAAGGACGGGTTCTCCGTCGTGGCGCCGACCAGCGTGATCGTGCCGTCCTCCATCACGGGCAGGAAGGCATCCTGCTGCGAGCGGTTGAACCGGTGGATCTCGTCGACGAAGAGCAGCGTGCCCCTGCCTGTCGAGCGCCGGCCGCGCGCTGCCTCGAACACCTTCTTGAGGTCGGCGACGCCGGTGAAGATCGCCGAGATCTGCTCGAAGTGCAGCGCCGTCTCGTTGGCCAGCAGGCGCGCGACGGTGGTCTTCCCCGTGCCGGGCGGGCCCCAGAAGATCAGCGAGCCGAGCGACCCCGACTCGATGAGGCGCGTCAGGGCCCCGGCGGGTCCGACGAGGTGGTCCTGCCCGACGACCTCGTCGAGGCGTGTGGGGCGCAGCCGGTCGGCGAGCGGGCGCGGCGCGCCTTTCTCCAGCCCGGCGGCTTCGAAGAGGTTGGACATGAGGCAGAGATAGCGACCGGCGCGCCTTCGCGCCAGCGCATCAGCCGCCGACGACGGTCGTCACCACCTGTCCGTCCCGGCCGACGCTGAGCTTCCAGTAGTAATTGCGCGTCTTGCCGAGTGCCTCGACATCCTTGGTCGACGACACGGTCTCCTCGTCTATGGAGACGATGAGGTCGCCCTTCTTCAGGCCGAGTTCGGCGGCGGGTGTGTTGTCCTGCACCTCGGTCACCACCACGCCCTCCGTGGCCGTGTCCATGGAGAGTTCCTCGGCCACCGCCGGCGACATGTTGGCGATGACGGCACCGGCGAGCGGCCAGCGGCCCTTGAGGGTGCGCACGTCACGCGGACGGGTCTCCGGCGCCTGCACCAGCGCGACGGGAACCGAGATCGTCTTGCCCGAGCGCCGGACGGAGAGCGTCGCGGTTCCACCGACCGGCTTGGTCCCGATCCGGAAGCCGAATCCGTCGGGATCGTCCACCGCCTGGCCGTCGACGGACATGATGACGTCGCCGGGCTTCAGCCCCGCCTCCGCCGCCGGCCCCTTCGGGACCGTGGAGGCGACGAGCGCGCCCACGGGCCGGTCGAGACCAAGGCTCTCGGCGATCTCCGAAGATACCACCTGCAGCCTTCCGCCGAACCAGGGGCGGCGCACCTGCTTTCCACCCATCTTGGCGGAAGCGACGACCACCTTCACCATGTTGACCGGGATCGCGAAGCCGATGCCGTGGCTGCCGCCGGATTGCGAGAAAATGGCGGTGTTGATGCCGATCAGGCGGCCGGCGCTGTCGACCAGCGCGCCGCCGGAATTGCCGGGGTTGATGGCGGCGTCGGTCTGGATGAAGAACTGGTAGTCGGACACGCCGACCTGCGTGCGCGCCAGCGCCGAGACGATGCCCGTCGTCACCGTCTGCCCCACGCCGAACGGGTTGCCGATGGCCAGCACGATGTCGCCCACTTCCAGCGCGTCGGAATCGCCGATGTCCAGGGCCGCGAACTTGTCGCCGCCCTTGATCTTGAGGACGGCCAAGTCGGTGCGCGGGTCACGCAGCACGATCTCCGCCTCGAACTCCCGCTTGTCGGAGAGCGAAACCTTCACCTCCGTGGCACCCTCGATGACGTGCTGGTTGGTCACCACGAAACCGGCGGGATCGATGATGACGCCCGAGCCCAGCGAGCGCTGCACGCGCTCCCGCGGCTGGCCGTTGTCGCCACCAAAGAAACGGCGGAACACCGGGTCGTCGAGGAACGGGTTGCGCTGCTGCTTCTCGACATGGGACGCGTAGACGTTGACGACGCCCGGCGTCACCCGGTGCACGACGGGGGCGAAGGACATCTTCACCTGCGCCCCGGTCTGCGGAACCGTGGCCTGCGACTGCGCCTCGGCCGGACCGATGAAGGCCAGGGTCAGCGCCGCGAGGGCGGCGAGCACCGGGGTCAAGGCGCGCATGTCGTTCTCCGCATCGATGGGCCGTGACGTATAGCCAGCCGTTGTCCGGGGCGAAAGTGCGGCGGACACACGCGCCTCAGCCGCGCTGCTGTGATGTGCCCAGCCTGAGCCCGCCATCGACATCCAGGATGATCCCGGTGGTGTAGCCGTTGCCCATCAGGAACAGGATGGCGTCCGCCACCTCGCGGGCACGGCCCACGCGGCCTGCCGGTGTCGTCTCGCCGACGGTTTCGAACAGCGCCGCCCGCTGCTCGGGCGTGCGGCCGTCCCACCAGGGCGTGTCGATGACGCCCGGCGACACGGCGTTGACGCGCAGCGGCGCAAGTTCGCGGGCGAGCGGCCCCACCATCGAATTCAGCGCGCCGTTGACGGCGGCAAGGCCGGAAGTGCCCGGATTGGCGCTGCGGGCCGATGCCGCCGTGACGAAGGTGACCGAGCCCGTAGGCGCAAGAGACGGAAGGGCCGCCTGCAGGGCCGATATGTGCAGCCAGAACTTGCCGTCGAAGCCGGCCCGCAGCTCGTCGATCGGCACGTGCGCGAAAAGGCCCGCCCCGCGTCCGCCGGACGCCGCGAGGACGAGGTGGTCGATCGTTCCTATCCCGCCCAGATACGCATCGAGCACGGCGCGGTTGCCGGAATCGATGACGTCTCCCTTCGCGGATCGGCCCAGCGTATCTAGCGCAGCAGCCAGCCGTTCGGGATCCCGGCCGATGATGACGGCACGCCCGCCGGCCTCCTGTGCCGCCAGCGCCGTTGCGAGCCCGATGCCCGAGGTTCCGCCGAGGACGACGATGGTCTGGCCGGTCAGGTCCATGAACGTCCTCCTGGGAGTGTCACGCGCCCCGGCGGACGAGACGCGAGGCCGCGCTGGAATGCGGGCCGGGGCAGGAACGTTCCCGCTGCGCTGGCGGCAGCGTCCCCCGGTACCCTGCGCCGATTCCGTACCATCGGAAAGCACGACGCACGGAACCTCTGCCGCGGCGCAGGCAAGAGCCCGGCGGTGGGTGGCAAAGGCGTCCCCACCGGGGTTCCAAACCGGAACGGTTTAGCACGTGCGGGTCTAAAGACCCGCGCTCCCAACGAAAAAGGGCGGCCCGCGGGCCGCCCTCGAAACTGTCTGTCGCAGGAACCGCTCAGGCGGCTTCGACGATCTCGTCCTTCTGCGTCGGGCCGGAATCCTGGCCGCGCGCGTCGACATCGCGGTCGACGAATTCGATCACGGCCATGGCCGCGTTGTCGCCAAAGCGGAAGCCGGCCTTGAGGACGCGGGTGTAGCCACCGTTGCGATCCTTGTAGCGCGGGCCGAGGACGTCGAAGAGCTTCTTGACGAGCTCGATGTCCTTGATCTGCGAGATCGCCTGGCGGCGGGCATGCAGGTCGCCACGCTTGCCCAGCGTGATCAGCTTCTCCACCACCGGGCGAAGATCCTTCGCCTTCGGCAACGTCGTCACGATCTGCTCGTGCTTGATCAGCGCCTGGCACATGTTGGCGAACATCGCCTTGCGGTGCTCGGCAGACCGGTTGAACCGGCGCCCCCTGAATCCGTGTCTCATCGGCTCTCTCCTTCGTTCTCGCCCCGCCGTGCCAAGGAACGGGGCGTCATTGATTTTTGCAGGCGAAGTCGCGCGGCGGGAGGTTGGCCGGCCCGCCGCGTCGGTCTCAGTAGTGCTCCTCGAAGCGCTTTGCGAGCTCCTCGATGTTCTCCGGCGGCCAGCCGGCGATTTCCATGCCGAGGTGCAGGCCCATGCCGGCGAGCACTTCCTTGATCTCGTTCAGCGACTTGCGGCCGAAGTTCGGAGTGCGGAGCATCTCCGCCTCGGTCTTCTGGATGAGGTCGCCGATATAGACGATGTTGTCGTTCTTCAGGCAGTTCGCCGAGCGCACCGAGAGCTCGAGCTCGTCCACCTTCTTGAGGAGCGCCGGGTTGAAGGCGAGCTCCGGCATGGCCGGCTTCTCGTCCTCGCGGCGCGGCTCCTCGAAGTTGATGAAGACGTCGAGCTGGTCCTGCAGGATGCGGCCGGCATAGGCCACCGAATCCTCGGGCGACACGCCGCCATTGGTCTCGACCGTCATGATCAGCTTGTCGTAGTCGAGGATCTGGCCCTCGCGGGTGTTCTCGACGCGGTAGCTGACCTTCTTGACGGGCGAATACAGGCTGTCGACCGGGATGAGGCCGATCGGAGCATCCTCGGGCCGGTTGCGGTCGGCCGGGACGTAGCCCTTGCCCATCTTGACCGTGAACTCCATGCGGATCTCGGCGCCCTCGTCGAGGGTGCAGATGGCGAGCTCGGGGTTCAGGATCTGGATGTCGCCGGTCGTCTGGATGTCGCCGGCCTTGACGACGCCGGGGCCCTGCTTGCGAAGCGTCATACGCTTCACGCCGTCGGCCTGCATCTTGATCGAGATCGCCTTGATGTTGAGGACGATGTCGGTGACGTCCTCACGCACGCCCGGGATCGACGAGAACTCGTGCAGCACGCCGTCGATCTGCACCGATGTGATGGCGGCGCCCTGGAGCGACGACAGCAGCACGCGGCGCAGCGCGTTGCCGAGCGTCACGCCGAAGCCGCGCTCGAGCGGCTCGGCCACGAGGGTCGCGACGCGGCGCGGATCGTCGCCGCCCGTCACCTCGAGCTTGTTGGGCTTGATCAGGTCCTGCCAGTTCTTCTGAATCACGGCGAATATCCTTCATGAAAGAGCGTCGGGCATATCGGTCCGTCGACCCTGGCCCGGCGTCCACGACGGCAAAGGAAAACGCCCCCCGCGCCCGTCGGCGCAGGAGACGCACAGCGTATATGGGTACTCAGACCCGCCGGCGCTTGCGCGGGCGGCAACCATTGTGCGGGATCGGCGTCACGTCGCGGATGGAGGTGACGGTAAAGCCCGCCGCCTGCAGCGCGCGCAGCGCAGACTCGCGGCCCGAACCGGGGCCGGACACTTCAACCTCGAGGGTGCGCATGCCGTGCTCGGAGGCCTTGCGGGCCGCGTCCTCGGCCGCCACCTGCGCGGCGTAGGGGGTCGACTTGCGCGAGCCCTTGAAGCCCATCATGCCGGCCGACGACCAGGCAATCGTGTTGCCCTGCGCGTCCGTGATGGTGATCATCGTGTTGTTGAAGCTCGCGGCGACATGCGCGACGCCCGACACGATGTTCTTGCGTTCGCGCCGCTTCACGCGGGTTGAGTCCTTGGCCATGCTTTTGATCCTTCTGGCGCGCCCGTGATGCCAGGCGCTGGGGATTGAGGTGGTCTACGGAGCGCGGGCCTTCAGACCCGCAGTCCAGAACGAAACGGAAGCGGGTCTGGTGACCCGCGCTCCGGAAAGGGGCGCCAAGCGCCCCCAGATCACTTCTTCTTGCCGGCGATCGGCTTCGACTTGCCCTTGCGGGTGCGCGCATTGGTGTGCGTGCGCTGGCCGCGGAC
>NZ_JCACDK010000020.1:0-218641 GCF_059501845.1 Alsobacter sp.
CCGTCGCCGACACGTCCAGCCGCACCCCCGCCCCAAGCGCCAGGGCCTCCTTCAGACCGCCATGCAAGGACACAACGTCCCCACGACCAGGCTGCTCCGCCACGACAAGCTCAACCACACCCAAGTCCTCCGTCTTGGGCAGCAAGCCTAGCCGCTGCAGTTTAAGAAATGATGGGCCGGGCGGCGCGAGCTTGGCCGTTCTCGGCGGCGTGCAGGCCCTGTGGGTGGCAAACGGCAAGGTTCCGTCAACCCTGTCCCGCGAAGATGACGTTCGAATCGCGCGAGGAACGACGATGCGCCCCCTTCTGGCCGCACTGGCCGCGGTCCTGATCGCCGTGCCGCTGGCGGCGTTCACCCAGCCGCCCGTCGCGCCGAACCACCAGATGCGCTACTCCCCGGACCGGGGCGGCGACTGCACCGTGATGATCCCCTACTACGGCCCGCAACGCCTGTGGATCGGCCGCTTTGCCGGTGGCCGCCAGCTCGACACGTCGGCCGAGCGCGACTTCGTCGACTGGCGGACCGCGCAGTCCTGCTTCTTCGACGAGCCGACCTGCCTGCGCTGGCTGGACGGCGTCCGGCGCGGCTGGCCGATGACGCCGGGCTACGCCTATTGCCGCTGGCTGGCGGAGGGCGACGGCGGCGTCAGATCCGGCGGAAGGGGACCCGTAAAACCCTGAGGCCGGCGAGAGTCACCGCCCCGTAGACCACCGCCCCGGCCAGCCCGAGCGCCACGAGATGCGCCTCGGTGCGGAAGGCGGGCAGCGTTGCGGCGGACCGTCCGATCGAGCCGTCCAGCAGCAACACCGCCAAGGCCAATGCCACCGAGCCCGCGCAGGCTGCCGTCGCGGCGCCGCCGAGGGCCTTGTCGGGCGCGATCCAGTGCCGTCTCCAGGCGAGGATGAAAAGCAGCGTGACGTTGACCCATGCCCCCACCGCCGTGGCGAACGCCAGCCCGGCCGCTCCCATGCTGGAGAACAGGGCGAGCTTGAGCAGGAGGTTCACGCCGATGCCGGAGAAGGAGGCGATCAGCGGCGTCGCCGTGTCGTGCCGCGCGAAGAAGGCGGCAACGGTCGAGCGGATCAGCACCACAGCCGGCAGGCCGACCGCATAGGCGGCGAGCACCGCGCCCGATGCCGCCGCCGACTGCTCGTCGAAGGCGCCGCGCATGAAGAGCCCGCGCATGACGAGGTCGGGCACGAGGATGAACGCGACGGCGAAGGGCGCCGACAGCACCAGCGCGAAGGAGGCGGCGCGGTTCTGTGCCGCGTGCGCACCGGCCTCGTCGCCGGCCGCCAGCCTGCGGCTCATCGTCGGCAGCACCACCGTCCCCGCCGCGATGCCGATGACGCCGACGGGCAGCTGGTAGAGCCGGTCCGCATAATAGAGCGACGAGACGGCACCGGTCGGCAGCAGCGAGGCGATGACCGTGTCGGCGAACATGGCGATCTGCACGCCGGCGGAGCCCACCACGGCCGGCCCGAGCGCCTTCCAGAAGACGGTGAGGTCACGGTCCTTCACCGGGCGGCGAAAGCCGGGGAGGATGCCGTGCCGCTTCGCATCCCACGCCACCAGGATGAGCTGCAGGACGCCGGACGCTGTCAGGCCCCACGCCGCCGCATATCCGGCCGACGGAAACAGGAACGACACCGCCAGGGCCGCAACCATCGCCACGTTGAGCAGGACGGGCGCGAACGCCGCCACGGCGAAGCGCTCATGCGCGTTCAGCACGCCCGAGAGGAGGGTGACCAGCGTGATGAAGAGGAGGTAGGGAAAGGTGATGCGCGTCAGAGCCACGGAGAGCGCGAACTTCTCCGGCTCGTCGGGAAAGCCCGGCGCCAGCAGCGACACGACCTGCGGCATGAAGAGCATGCAGGCGGCGCTGAACAGCGTCAGGATCACCGTCATCACCGTCAGCAGGCGCCCGGCCAGCAGGTTGGCCGCCAGCGGCCCGCGCTGCTCCAGCGCCGCCGAGTAGCTCGGCACGAAGGCGGTGTTGAAGGCGCCTTCGCCGAAGATGGCGCGGAAATGATTGGGCAGTCGCTGTGCCACGACGAAGGCGTCGGCGACGAGGCCGGTGCCCATCACCGCCGCCATCACCACGTCGCGGACGAAGCCGGTCAGGCGGGAGAGGAGCGTGAACCCGCCGACGGAAAGGATGTGCTTGAACATGCGGCCTCAGGCGATGCGCCGGTCCTGCCCCTGGGGCCGCGCGGTGCTGCGGCCGCTCTCCTCCACGCCGAGCCGGTCGCCGACGATGTAGAGGGGGCGGCGCTTCACCTCGGCGAAGATGCGCCCGATATACTCGCCGATGACGCCAAGCGATATCAGCTGCACGCCGGAAAAGAACATCACCGAGACCATCAGCGAGGCATAGCCGGGAATGTCCACGCCGTAGATGAGGATGCTGAGGATCAGGTACACCGTGAACAGGAACGCGCAGAGCGACACGACCGCGCCGACATAGGTCCACAGACGCAGGGGCACGGTGGAGAACGAGGTGATCCCGTCCGCCGCGAAGCGGAAGAGCTTGCGCGTCGTGAACTTGCTCGCGCCCTCCGCCCTCGGCGCGGGAGAGAACGGGATGCCGATCTGGCGGAAGCCGATCCAGGCATACAGGCCCTTGGAGAAGCGCGCCCGCTCGCCCATGGCCCGTAGAGCGTCGACGGCCTTGCGGTCGAGCAGCCGGAAGTCGCCGGCCCCGTCGGGGAGCGGCGTCTCGCCGAAAGCGTCGAACAGCCTGTAGAACACGCGCGTGAAGGTCCGGCGCAGCGGCCCGTCTGTCCCGCGGTCGACGCGCTGGCCGTAGACCATGGCGTAGCCCTCGCGCCAGAGCCGGACGAAGTCTGGGATAAGCTCGGGCGGATGCTGCAGATCCGCGTCCATGACGATCACGGCCTTGCCGCGCGCATGGTCGAAACCCGCCGCGATGGCGATCTCCTTGCCGAAGTTGCGGCTGAGGAACACGGCGTGGCAGCGAGGCTCGCTCTCGTGCGCCCTGCGAATCGCGGCCTGCGTGTCCTCCCGGGAGCCGTCGTCGACGAACACGACCTCCCAGGCTCCGGTGACGCTGTCGAGCACAGGGCGCAGGCGCTCGACCAGGACCGGCACGTTGCCGCCTTCGTCCTTGACGGGGATCACGATCGAGAGTTCGGGGACTGCTGGCGACACGATCCACCTGCCGGCGTCCGCAAGCCTTGCGGCCCGGACGGCAGATGTGAGCCGACATTGCGCCTGCGCGCAAGCGCGCGCATGGTCGCCGCGCGCCGATGCGACAGCATTTCGACACGGACCAGCAGAATGGGCGGGAAAACAGGGCAGCCGGAATGAGGAGTGCGTCGCCGGCTTCTCGTGGTGTCATGATCGTGGCCGACGACTTCGGACTGACCGCCGGCGTGAGCCGCGCCATCCTCGAACTCGCCGCCGCCGGGCGGATCAGCGGCACTGGTGCGCTCGTGACGCGGCCGGCGTGGCCGCTTTTCGCGCCCCGCCTCGCCGACCTCGGCAATGTGGTCGACGTGGGCCTTCACCTCAACCTCACGCTGGGGGCGCCGCTTGGCGCCATGCCTCGCCTCTGTCCTGACGGGCGGTTTCCCGCACTCGGACGGCTGCTGCGGCTGGCGTTCACGGGCGGTCTGGCGGGGGATGCAGCGGCTGAGATCGGGTCGGAGATCGGTCGCCAGATCGACGCTTTCGCCCGGGCCTTCGGCAGGCTGCCGGATTACCTCGACGGTCACCAGCACGTCCAGGCGCTGCCCGGCGTCTCGGGGCCGCTGCTCGGCGCACTCGCCTCGCACTGGGGCGAGACGCGGCCCTGGCTCCGCGACACGTTCGACTCGCCGGGGACGATTCTCGCCCGCGGGGTTGCGGTGGGAAAAGCGCTCGTGCTTGCCGGGCTGTCGGCCGGGTGGAGCCGCCGCCTCCGGCACAGCGGCCTCGACGCCAATCGCGGCTTTGCCGGAGTGAGCGCCTTCGATCCCCGGCGCGACTTCGCCCGCGACCTTGCGCGATTCCTGTCTGTTCCAGGCCCGCTGCACCTCGTGATGTGCCACCCCGGTCACATCGACGACGAGCTTGCCGGCCTCGATCCTGTCGTCGCCACGCGCCCGCAGGAGTTCTCGGTTCTCGCTGGCCCGCACCTGCCGGGCATCCTTGCAGAATCCGGGCTTGCTTTGCGGCGGTTTACGGCAATGAAGCTGGCGGCTGTGGCTTAACCCACCCTTTACGGCACAGGCCTATGTTGACGCATCGCCGTCCTTACGGATCGAGCACGTGTCCCCAGTTCCAAATCATTCGATACGCCGTGCAGTCGTCCTGACCATCGCCGCCGTCTTCACGCTGGTGCTGGGGGGCGTCATCGGCGGGGCGACCGTCTATGTCCGGCACAAGGCGGTCTCCGAACTTCACGCCAAGAACGAGGCGTTGATGGAACTGGCCCGCCCGCTGCTGGCCCACGCCGTCTCCGACGGCGACATGCACGATGCGCAGCGGGTGTTCGAAGGCCTGCTCCGGGACCGCGACTTCGAGGCGGTGATCGTCGTCGACGCCACAGGCGCCGTCTTTGCGCAGGCGAGCATCTCGGGCGGCAAGCCCATGCAGCCGAGCGAACTCGAGGCCGCGTCCGGCAATAAGGGTCTCGACGGCCAGCCGACCGAGACGGGGGTCGTGATGACCCTGCCGCTCGCGGAACAACCCGGCTCCAGCCCTGTCGGCACTATCGGAATGCGGTTCTCCACCGAGGCGATGAACACCGTGCTGCTGCGGGAGAGCCTGCTGGCGGCCGGCATCGGCGTCCTCGCCGTGCTCATCCTGGCAGCCATTGTTCAATTCATCGTGCGCCGTCTCACCGAGCCCGTGCGCGCCCTGGCCGACACCACCCGCAGGCTCGCCGACGGCGACCTCTCCGTCGAAGTACCGGCCGTCGCCAGGCATGACGAGCTTGGCTCGATGGCGAGGGCCGTGCAGGTGTTCAAGGACCGTCTCATCGAGCGCTCGTCCCTGCAGAGCCGCGGCGAGGTACACCGCGCCGAGCAGAGTGCGCGCCAGGCCCGCATCGACGGGCTCGTCTCCGACTTCCGCTCGACCGTCCGCGAGTCGCTGGCGAGCGTCGCGGCCAACAGCGAGCAGATGACGTTTGCGGCGCGCACGCTGAGCGGCATCGCCGCCGAGTCGGCGAAGCGTGCCAAGGCCGCCACCCGCGCGACCCGGGATGCGTCGGAAAACGTGCGCAACGTGGCCCTGGCGTCGGACGCTCTGTCGGACTCGATCGGCGCGATCGAGTCCAAGGTGAACCGCGCCCGGACGGTCGCAGCCGATGCATCCGCCACCACCCGCGCGACGACGGCCACGGTGCAGAGCCTCGCCGGCAAGGCGCAGGACATCGGCGAGGTCGTGAGCCTCATCCAGGCCATTGCCGCCCAGACCAACCTCCTGGCCCTGAATGCCACCATCGAAGCCGCACGCGCGGGCGAGTCGGGCAAGGGCTTCGCCGTCGTCGCCTCCGAGGTGAAGAACCTCGCCGGACAGACGGCCCGCGCGACCGAGCGCATCGCCGAGCAGGTCAGCGCCATCCAGGGCGCGACCGCGTCGGCGGTGGACGCGATCGAGGCGATCGCAGGTCACATGCAGGAGGTGGAGGGGTTCACCGCCGTGATCGCCGGAGCGGTCGAGCAGCAGGCCTCCGCCACGAGCCGCATCGCCGACGGCGTCTCCCGCGCCACCCACGGCACCGAGAGCGCCGCCGCCGAGATGCGTGAACTCGACACCGTCGTCGGCGAGACCGACCAGTCGGCGGCGCAGGTCAACCAGTCCGCCATCGACGTCGCCGAGCAGGCCAAGCGCCTGCACGCAACGGTCGATCGCTTCCTCGAGGCCGTCTCGGCCGCCTGACAACGGTCCCCGGACCACATGAAAACGGGGCCCGGATGGGCCCCGTTTTCATTCGCGGTGGCGTCGATCACTTCGCCTTGCTGTAGAGCTCGGCGACGTATTCCCAGTTCACGAGATTGTCGACGAACGCCTTGAGATAGTCCGGACGGCGATTGCGGTAGTCGATGTAGTAGGAGTGTTCCCACACGTCGACGCCCAGGATCGGGGTTGCGCCGTGCACCAGCGGGCTCTCGCCGTTCGGCGTCTTGGCCACCATCACCTTGCCGTCCTTCACCGCCAGCCAGGCCCAGCCCGAGCCGAACTGCGTGACACCGGCCTGGACGAACTCTTCCTTCGCCTTATCGACGGAGCCGAAGGCATCGACGATCGCCTTCTCCAGCTCTCCGGGAATGGATCCGCCGCCATTCGGCTTCATCCAGTGCCAGAAGTGGAGATGGTTGTAGTGCTGGCCGGCATTGTTGAAGAGGCCGGGGTTCTTGCCGTAGGAGCCGCGTACGATGTCCTCGAGCGACTTGCCCTCCCACTCCGTGCCCTTCAGCAGGTTGTTGCCGTTGTTGACATAGGCGAGGTGGTGCTTGTCGTGGTGGTATTCCAGCGTCTCGCGGGACATGTAGGGCTGGAGCGCCTCATAGGCGTAGGGCAGGTCGGGCAGCGAGAACGACATCGAACTCTCCTCGGTGGGAATGGGCGGAGGCGGCGCCTCCGGAAACCGGTCCGCCGGGAAATTAGGCCGCGACGCTTCCGGCTTCAACAGGCCGTGTCGGTAAAGATACGGATCCGCTGTTCTTTCGCTTCCGCGGCTTGTCCACAGCCGGTTGAAGAGCGGGATATCTTCCACTTGCAGCGAATTGATCTAGTGTTGCATGAACATGACGGGCCGGAGCGCTGCCGCACTATGGTGTTTTTCCTCAGTTGCATCTCCGTGGTGCTCATCCTCGTCGGTGGCGCGGCGGCGCTGTACGGAGCCGACACGATCCGCAGCGAAACTGGCGCCACGATCGCCATTGCCGGGGTGAGCATCGCCTGTGCGGGGTTCCTGCTGCTCGGTCTGGTTCAGGTGAGCGTGGAAATTCGCCGGCTGAGGCGGGCCGTCGAGGAACAGGACGACCTCGAAGTGCCTGCGCGGGCGGCAGTGCCGGCGTTGCCGCCGGTGCCGACACTCGCGGCGGCAACAGCGGCCGCCGCGGCCGATGCCAAGGAGGCCACCCTCGGAAAGCCGGACGGCGATACCCGCGAGGACAGCGACAAGACGATCACCCCTGAGCCTTACGCGCGAAAGGACGAAGAGCACGCGCCGGGCAGAGGCTCTTCGGTTGAGGCAGCCCTCGACACCGATCTCCTGGAAGCGGAGGAAGGCCATGCGCCGGCAGCAGCGCCCGAGCCGCCGGCTCCCGTTGCGCCCCCCAAGGAGCGAGGGGAGCCCGTCGCCACCTACACGTCCGGCGCGAACACCTACTTCATGTATGGCGACGGGACGATCGAAGCCGAGACGCCGAAGGGCCGCTACCGGTTCGAGACGATGGCGGAGCTGCGGCACTACGCCGAGACGGGAGAGGGCGGGCTCCTTCTGAACGCCTCCGACATGCCAGGAGACGGTCTTGGCAAGCCCACATCCCGCGAGGGCACCATCACCATCTGAGCCGGCCCCGGCTCAGGCGCCGATCCGCCCTTCCGCGACGGCCACCGCGAACGCGTAGGACCTCGCCACTTCTCGCAGCCGGTCGAAACGGCCGCTGGCGCCGCCGTGACCTGCTTCCATCTCGGTGCGCAGCAGGAACGGCCCGCCGCTCGATGTCGCGCGCAGGCGGGCGATCCACTTCGCCGGTTCCCAGTAGGTGACGCGCGGATCGGTCAGCCCGCCGACGGCGAGGATCGCGGGGTAGCGCTTCGGCTCGATGCGGTCGTATGGGGAATAGGCGAGGATCGTGTCGAAGTCGGTGGCGCTGGCGCCTGGATTGCCCCATTCCGGCCATTCGGGCGGGGTCAGGGGCAAACTGCCGTCGAGCATCGTGTTGAGCACGTCGACGAAGGGGACCTCCGCGATGACAGCTGCGAACAGGTCCGGCGCCATGTTGGCGACTGCGCCCATCAGCATGCCTCCGGCGCTGCGGCCCTGCGCCACGATACGACCTGGACTGGTGTATCCGGATTCGCACAACTTCTGAGCTACTGCGATGAAGTCCTTGAAGGTGTTCTGCTTCTTCTCGCGCTTGCCGCCGGTGTACCAGCCCCAGCCCTTCTCCGTGCCGCCCCGGACATGCGCGATCGCGTAGACAAAGCCGCGGTCGACCAGTGACAGCGCCTTGGTGTCGAAGCCGGCCGGCATGGCGAATCCATAGGCGCCGTAGCCGTAGAGCAGGAGCGGATGGCTGCCGTCGGGTTCCAGCCCGGCCCTGTGCAGGAGCGATACCGGCACGAGCGCGCCGTCATGTGAACGGGCCATGATGCGCCGCGTCCGGTAGGCGGCGGGATCGTGCCCTGACGGCACTTGCTGACGCTTCAGAAGCTCGCGGGTGCGGGCTTCCATGTCGTAGTCCCACGTCTCCGACGGCGTCGTCATCGACGAATAGACGAAGCGCAGCGTGGGGGTGTCGAATTCGAAGCCGCCCGGCATGCCGAGGCTGTAGGCCTCCTCGTCGAAGGAGATGGCGTGCTCGGCCCCGTCCGGTGTCCGGGTGACGATGATGCGCGGTCGCGCGTCCTCGCGCTCCAGGCGCGCGAGATGACCGGCGAAGGCCTGCAGTGAGAGGATGAGCACGCCGGGCCGGTGCGGAACGAGATCGCGCCATTCGGCTCGCGACGTTGACCCCAAGGGCGCGGTGACGATCTTGAAGTCCTCGGCGCCGTCGGCATTGGTGAGGATCACGAAGCGGTCGCCCTGGTGGTCGACCTCGTAGCGGACGCCCGTCTCCCGCGGCGCGAGCAGCCGGGGCGGGGCACCGAGGTCGGCACGCTCCAGCACCCGCGTCTCGCTCGTCTCGTGGTCTCCCGTGGTGATGAAGGCGAAGCGGGGCGAGCGGACAGTATCCAGGCCGACGAACCAGCCGGGATCTGGCTCGTCGTAAACGACGACGTCCTGCTCGACGGGGGTCCCCAGCACATGCCGGCGGACGGTCCGCGGCCGGTGGTTCTCGTCCACCGCCACATAGAGGAAGCTCGTGCCCGCGTCGTCCCACACGGCATGACCGGTGGTGTCGGGGACCACGTCTGCCATGTCCGTGAGGCCGGCGGTGTCGCGCACCCGGATGGTGAAGTACTCGGAGCCTTTCTCGTCGCAGCTCCACGCAAGCAGGCGATGGTCGTCCGTGTGGGTTCGCGGGCCGAGCTGGTAGAACGGCTTTCCCGCGGCGAGTTCGTCGCCGTCGATGAGCAGCGTTTCGTCGCCTCCGGCGCGGGGCCGGCGGCAGGCGAGGGGGTGCTGACCTCCGGTGCGGTGACGCGTGTAGTAGGCGAAGGCGCCGTCCGGCATGGGGACTGTGCTGTCATCCTCCTTGATGCGCCCGCGCATCTCGGAGAAGAGGGCATCCTCCAGGCCCGAGAGATGCCCGGTCAATCCGGCGGCGTAGGCGTTCTCCGCCTCCAGATAGGTGCGGATGTCCGCCGGAAGGGTGGCGGGGTTCTTCAGGACCTCCTGCCAGTTCTCGGCCTTGAGCCAGGCGAAATCGTCACGCAGCGGCCGGCCGTGGACGACGGTTTCGCTTGGGCGCGGCTCGGCGGCCGGGGGCAGGGTCACGGTCATCAGGCGGCTGTCTCCTCTTCCAGCGCCGGCGTGAAGCCGAGCGCCGTCCCGTTCATGCAGTAGCGTAATCCGGTCGGCCTCGGCCCGTCCGGGAAAACATGCCCGAGATGCGCGTCGCAGCGCGAGCAGCGCACCTCGGTGCGGCGCATGAAGAAGGAGCGGTCCTCATGCTCGCTGACCGCCCCTGACCCGAGGGGAGCCCAGAAGCTCGGCCACCCGGTTCCCGATTCGAATTTTGTGGCAGCGTCGAACAAGGCTTCGCCGCAGCAGACGCAGGCATAGATGCCCCGGCGCTTCTCGTCCCTGTGTGGCCCGGTGAAGGCGCGCTCGGTGCCGTGCTGGCGGGTCACCCGATACTGTTCAGGGGTGAGGATCGCCTTCCATTCCACATCCGTACGGGTGATTTTCGGCCGGCCCTGCTGGCTCATGCGTCGCGCTCCCTGGCCTTGCGAGTTGTGTCGCATTGGTGAGCGCCGGATATGGTCCCGAGGTGATGTGACGGCAAGATCCGTTGCGCACCCCTGCGGCTGCAAGCCTCGCGTGAGCTGGACGTTGATCGATGGTAACGCACGGTCCACTGTGGATGCACAGCGGAAGCTAGAAATGCGTCCAGCAAATTCGAGTTTGTTATTGCAAGTCTGTGGGCGATGACATAGACCGTCAGTCGTGTGGAAGTGATCGCGCCGATAGCGAGGTTGACCAATTCGCAGCGCGAAATGGTCGCAGCGCAATGAGCTTCACGTACAATAAGCCGTGGACGCCGATTCGCCCCGATGCACGGGACCTAACAGAAGAGACGAAGCTGCATCGCACCCAAAGAGGTCGCGGCAGCCATACAAGGGAATGAAAAGACATGGCTGACAGCGCAGGCGCCCCGAATTACGTGGAGCTCGCGGCGGATATCGTGTCCGCTTATGTGAGCAACAACTCTGTGTCGGTGACTGAGCTGCCGGCCCTTATCGGAGACATTCACCAGGCCCTCGTGCGCGTGTCCAACGGCGCTGTCGAGGCCCCCGTAGAAGCCCCGAAGCCCGCCATCCCGGTGAAGAAGTCGATCACGCCGGATTACATCATCTGTCTTGAAGATGGAAAGAAGTTCAAGTCGCTGAAGCGGCATCTTCGCACGCAGTACAACATGTCTCCCGAGGAATACCGCGAGAAGTGGGGCCTGCCGGCCGACTATCCGATGGTCGCGCCCCGCTACGCCGAGGCGCGCTCCGCCCTCGCCAAGCAGATGGGCCTCGGCCAGCAGCGGCGTAAACGCAAGTAATCAACTTCGTCCGCACGCAACGCGACGAGAGAACACGGCGCCGGATCACTCCGGCGCCTTTTTCGTATCCGGGTTTGTCCGCGCCGGCCCGGACCGACGCAGACGCCTGAGAGTTGACGCCTCCGAGAGGTGGGCTTGCCGCAAAGCGATGTGCCGGTTGAGGTCGTAGGTCCAATGGCCGGCGCGGCCCAGCGTCCGCTCGGCCCGCAACGCAGCCGCGAGCCGCCTGACGATGGCCCGGGACCGATCCGGTTCCGTCTCGGGAAAGCCGATGGGCCATTCTCTCAGGAGCCGGTGAAGCATGCGGCCACGGTCATAACCGCACGCACCTGCCCGAACGGTGCTTCGGACTGCGGCCTCGGCCTTGCTTGACACTGGTAATGAAAAAAATCCTAACATGGATGGTCCTCACAACCTCGCTGGAGGGATCGCGCGTTTGACGGCACCCATCTCAGATACTAGGATAATAATCCTACATCAAGGGAGATATGAGATGGGTACGTCCACGGCATCGGGAACGGGCAGGCCGCGTCCCAGGGCGTCCAGCGAGGCGGGGCGCAAGGCTGCGTCCCGGCGTGAGCTGCGGATGCTCGCCGCCCTCTCGGCAGATGCGGCAAGCGAAGGCGCCGCGCCGGCCGACGTTGCGGAGGCTCTCGTGAGCGCCGGGCTGGCCGAGTGGGACATCCGCGATGGACATCGCCAGCTATCGATCACCTCTGCCGGCCGGGCGCGTCTGAGGCGAGAGGCGGGGTCGTCCGGGGTGGCAGGCGAAGTTCTGCACGATCGAGGCTTTCGGGCGCAGCACCTCGAGATCGAACCCGATTTGGCATTGGCGGGAAGCGGCGCGCCGGTGCTGCGCAACGCGGCCGAAAACCCCCTGGCCTGGCTCAGGGGGCGGAAGAGCCCGTCGGGCACCGCCCTCATTGACGACGCGTCCTACATGGCGGGCGAGCGGCTGCGGGCGGACCTCACCCGCGCGGCCATGCTGCCGCGGGTCACGGCCGACTGGTCGGGTGCCTCCGGCACGGGCGGGGCGCGCGGCCCGGCCGAGGCCACCGACGCCATGCTCGCGGCACGCCAGCGCGTCACGAAGGCGCTCGACGCCGTCGGATCCGACCTCGCTGGCCTTCTTCTGGACGTCTGCGGGTTCCTCAAGGGAATGGAGCAGGTGGAAAAGGAGCGGGGCTGGCCGGCGCGGTCGGCCAAGGTGGTGCTCGGACTGGCGCTCGCCCGCCTCGCCGACCATTACGGCTACGCGCGAGAGGTGCGAGGTCCCGACCGTTCGCGCGGTGTCCGGTCGTGGCTCCCGCACGAGAACAGGCCGCGGATGCCGTGAGCGCGCCTAGACCTGCTGCAGCGCAGCCCGCGCGTCGGACTTGATGCGCTCAACCATCGATCTCACGCCGTTTGACCTCTGCGGCGTGAGATGCTCCGACAGGCCGAGGTCCCGGAATATCGCCGTCGCGTCCGTCTCGAGCACCTCGCGCGCGGTGTGACCGGAATAGACGGCAAGCGTCAGGGCCACGAGCCCGCGGACGATATGCGCGTCGCTGTCGCCCCGCAGCATCAGCCGAGGCTCGCCGCCGTCCCGCTCGACGTTCGTCTCCAGCCAGACCTGGCTCGCGCAGCCGCGCACCTTGTTGGCGTCCGAATGCGCCTCCGGCGAAAGCGGCTCCAGGGTGCGGCCGAGTTCGATCAGATAGCGGTAGCGGTCATCCCAGTCGTCGAGGAACGAGAAGTTGTCCAGGATGTCTTGGAGCGTGGCGCTCATGCGTGGTCTGCCGCCGGACTGATGTGCGTTGGGAGCACATATAGCGGCCAAAACGCCAAGCGGCTGCGGGATTGCGAAAAAAACCTGCGGCTCAGCGTCCCGGGACGGGACTGGGCAGCGGCAGCGAGCCGGTTCGCGTGAAGGTGTCCAGGCACTTGGCCGGCTCGCGCCGGCATCTGTCCAGGGCCGCCGCTGCCATAGCCTGGGCCTCGCGGCGGACAGCCGCCTCCGTCTCCGCGGCAAGGTGGGCAGGGCTGGGCGGAGCGCCGTCGCTCAGCGGCGACAGAACGTAAACGAAGCCGATCACCAGGCCGGCGCGGAGGAGGAAACCCATGATGTCTCCCGGACAGTAACGGCGACCCTAGGCGGTCGGGCTTAAGGGGCGGTATCCGCAAGACGCGTGGTCACGGTGACGCGGCGTTAACCTTACGCGTTGTTTTAGACCAGCCGCCCGACCGGCCCGGCGTCATGATGAAGACAAATCAGCCGCGGGCCGCCGAACTTAGGTTTCGCTTAAGGCCGCTGCGCCATCCTCCGGCATCGAAGCGGGTCTGTTGCCCGCGGACGGGATGGCCGCCTTTGCAGCCCCCCGGATCTGGAAGCGAGAGCGTGTGGCGTAGGATGCCTCTCATTGGCGACATCGTACCCGGCCTCGTTCCGCATGCGGCCGAAACCGAGGGCAGGCCGCGCGCCCGGCAGTTGTGGTTCGTGCTCACGCGCATGGCGCTCGGCGCCATCGGCCTCGCCTGCGTTCCCGTGCTTCTGGTCACCGGCGGCATGTCGCCCCAGGCTGGCCTCGCCATTGCGCTGCTCTCCGGACAGGCGCTCATCGCCCTGGCCGTGCCGAGGGCAGCCCGCCTCGATCCGCTGCACGCCCTTTCCGTGGGCGGCTTCTGCGCGTTCATCGGCCTTCTCGCCTGGAAGAACGGCGGCCTCGAAGCGCCCGTCCTGTCGGCGCTCGGCTTCCTCGTCGTCGAGGCTTCTGTCCTCGGCGGCCGTTCCATGGTGGGTACCGCGGCCGGCCTCGCCGCCGCGACGCTGGTGGCGCTCGCCGCCGTCGCCGGGCTTGCCGGCCCGCCGCCCGGGCGCGAGCTCGCCGGGCAGGCCATGGGCCTGCTGCAGAACGGCGCGTTGCTCGCCGCGTGCCTGGGCCTCGGACTGTTCGCACTGCGCGAGATCGGGATCCGCTTCGTCCGCGAGCGCCAGATCGCCGGCCAGAACCGGCTCATCGCGGACGGCTTCGGAGATCTCGTCACCCGGCACGACGCGCAGGGCTCGGTGACCTTTGCCGCCGAATCGACGCTCGCCATGCTGTCGGCTCCTCCCTCCGACCTGATGGGCCGGGGGCTGTTCGAGCGTGTTCATGTCGCCGACCGTCCCGCCTTCCTCGGCGCCATCTCGGAAGCGGTGCGCGAGCGCAGCCTGACCAACTGCCGTGTGCGCGTGCGCTGCGGGACCATCCTCGAAGACGGGCGCAGCAGCCAGCCGCCTCACTTCAAGTGGTTCGAGATGCGGGCGCAGGGCGTCGGCGGCGACGAGGCCCAGCCGGAGATCGAGGCGATCTGCGTGTTCCGCGACGTCTCGGCCCAGCGGCTGCACGAGAGCGCCCTGGACGAAGCGCGCAAGCAGGCCGAATCCGCCAACGAGATGAAGAGCCGCTTCCTGGCGACGGTTAGCCACGAGCTGCGTACGCCGCTCAACGCCATCATCGGCTTCTCCGAGATGCTGGCCAACGACAAGCTCGTCCCCGCCGACGACGCCCGCCGGCGCGACTACGCACGGATGATCAACATCTCCGGCCAGCACCTGCTGGAGGTGGTCAACACGCTGCTCGACATCTCGAAGATCGACTCGGGCACCTTCCAGCTCGATCCCGAGCCGGTCTGTGTCGAGGAGTGGGTTACCGACACTGTCGGCATGATGCGCCTGAAGGCCGAGGAGGCCGGGGTCGCCGTGCACGCCAATATCGAGCCCGGACTGCCGGAAATCGTCGCCGACCGCCGCGCCTGCAAGCAGATCCTGATCAATCTTCTGTCGAATGCGGTCAAGTTCACTCCGCGGGGCGGCCGTGTGTCCATCGGGGTGATCCGCGAAGGCGGCACGCTCGTGCTCGCCATCGAGGACACCGGCGTCGGCATCCCGGCGGACGACCTGCCCCGCATCGGAGAGCCCTTCTTCCAGGCGCGCGGCAGCTATGACCGGCCCTTCGAGGGAACCGGACTCGGCTTCTCCGTCGTCCGTGGTCTGGTGGCGCTGCATGGCGGGACCGTCGGCATCGACTCCACGGTGGGGGAGGGCACCCGCGTGACGGTGCGCCTTTCCATCGATGCGAAGGGGCCTGTGCAGCAGGCGCCCGTCACGCCCATTCCGCTGCGCCAGGCCGCTCCGGCCTCGGTCGCTTCCCTCGAGGCCCTCGACAGGACGACGGTGAAAAAACGTGCGTGAGATGCTCGCTCGGACGGACCATGACTTCGTCACGACCCAGAAGCGGCCCCGCCGCAACGGCCGCGCCCAGGTGAGGCCCTCCATGGCGCTTGCACTCGTGCGCAGCCCCGTGAGGACGGTCAGCGGGGCGGCTGCCGCCGCCATCGTCGTCGGCATTTTCGTGAATGCACTGGCGCTGCAAGGCGGCCCGCACCCTGCGCCCTTCTTCCATCATGCCGCGGAGCCGCAGGCGCCGGTTGCTGCGCCCCTGCCGCCCTTGCGGCCCGCCGAGTCGGTCGCCGCCGCCGAGGAAACCGCACCGGTCATCAAGTCCCGTCCCGCCGCTCCTCAACCCGCTGCGCCGACGACGTCCGCCGCCCAGCCGGCAAGCCCGCCGATGCCCGTTTCCCGCGACGCCATCGGCGAGATGCTGCGCACCCCGCAGGCGACGGTGGCCGGGGACAAGGCCGTCCTCGCCGCCCAGCGCGCCCTGAACCGCCTCGGCTACGGCCCGATCAAGCCGGACGGGATCTTCGGCGCCGGCACGCGGCAGGCGATTGAGAAGTTCGAGCGCGACCGCAAGCTCCCGGTGACCGGGGAGGTCAATCCGCGCACGGCGAAGGAACTCGCCACGGCATCCGGCCTGGCCGACTGACGCCACGCTGGCCCCGGCGCCCGGCCTGCTCCAGACTGGGGGCGGGGAAATGGCGATGCGACTGCGCAGCGATATCTGGGTTTCAGCCTACATCCGGCGGTGCGGCATAGAAGGCGCGCCGGCCGTGTTGCGCCGTCGCGGATCGGCTGAGGCTGGAGCCATCTTCGTCAAGATCGACCGGCTCGACGGCACCTGCGTGCTCTACGGGCCTGCGCCGCAGACCGCGTTCGAAGCGGAGGACAGCGGCGTGCGCCGCTTCGTCCGCCTGCATGATTCCGAAACGCTCCCCGTGCCTGATGCCGAGGCGAAACTCGCGCGCCAGGTGTCATTCGATCCCGATGTCTGGATCGTCGAGGCGGAGGACCGCTCCGGTAAGCCCCGGCTCGATCTCGCCGAGGGCTGAGGATCTCAGCCCTGGCCGCGGCGGAGCGACGCCTGCTGCTGCGCGACCTGGGCGGAGACGATCGTGGCGGGTCCCGGGCGGGCCTGCTCCTGCCGCGGTTCCGGCTGGCGCGGCCCGGCGGCCCGGCGCGGGCCTTCGACGCCCAGCATGGCGCCGCCGATGCGCTCCGCCGCCGCGAAAGGCACGCGCCGCGCGAGATCGACGAGCGCGAACACGCGCTGGCTGGAATGGCCGATGGCCGGGTCGAGGAACATGAAGACGCGCGTCGCGGTCTCGTCGTCGATCCCGGCCGCAACGAGAAGGATGGCGAGGCACTCCCCGCTGCGATCCTCCAGGAGCCGCCTGACCCGTCCGGCGGGCGCTCCTGCCGCGCCGGCAAGAACGCTCGCCATCGCGTCGGGGTCGCCGGCATTCGCGGCTGCCTCGACGGCCGCCAGCACGTCGTCCGTGGCCCGGCGGTGATGGCGGAGGCGCCCTGACAGGGTGGCGAGGCGCACGGCATCCTCGACGATGGCGCGGCGCAGCGTCTTGTCCGCCCACTGGAACAGGACCGCCTGGTCGGCGAGGGTGAGGTCGTTGCGCGAGAGCAGGGCGACCGCGATCGCCTCCTCGTCCCTGCCGCGCGCGAGAAGTTCGTCCTTGGCGTCCGGGGGGAGCTCCACCGCGTCGTTCGCGGCGAGGGTGACGTCGATGATCGGGTCGTTGCGCGACAAAAGCAGGCGCACCAGCGCGGCATCCGCATCGTTGCGGGCCGCGACCGCGGCGGCAAGCAGCCGGTCACCGCCGGCCGCAATGTCGACCGCCATGCGCCGGGGCAGCCATACAGCGTCGGCGAGCACCAGGCGCGACGCGTCGTCGCCGCGTCCGATGAGTGCGCGGCCGACTTCGGGGGGCGTGTGCAGGTAGCTGCAGAGCTTGTGGGCGACGACCATGGCCGTGTCGGGATCAACCTGCTCGGCCAGCGCCGAGGCGATGTCCCGGAACTGGGCAATCTCGTCCGTCGAATGGTTTTCTGTGGCAATGTACAGATCGGTCAGCACGCGGAAGAGCACGGGCTTCATGTCGAGCCCCTGCTCGGTCGCGACAGCTACGAGACCGTGAAGATGAGACTGGGAAACCGGGGACATCGAAACACCGTGGAGGAGCGGAAAAACATCACCGGTAAAGCTAAGGTGCATCCGTTAGCGGTCCGTTAACCTTGACAGGGCTTTGTAGCGTCAACAGTAGCGTCTTGCGAAGCAACGGGACAGGAGATCGCCATGACACGCGTTCTGCCGTTTCCCGCCGAGCGGGTGAGACGAGATCCACCCGAAGGCGGCACCACCACCGGCGTCGTGCTCCTCTTCACCGGGGTGCGTTACGAGCGCCACGAAGAGATTCCTCCGCGCCCCGCGCGGGAGGGTCGCGGCCGCAAGCGGCGGACCTGAGCGAACAGCCTGTGCCGGCCCACGGGTCGGCGCGATACTGACATTCCGGAGAGCGACGTGGTCCTGCGCCCCGCACTGTGCCTCGCGGCGGGCCTCGGCCTCGCCGCCTGTACCGAGACCGGCGATTTCGGCCGGCCCAAGCCAGGCCTGTTCACCGAAACGATCGCCCCCTACACCGGCACAGTCGCCGCGGCACTCCGCAGCGAACCCGTCTCCGTGGCCATGCTGACCGACGACGAGCAGGAACTGCGCAACCGGGCCTATCACTATCTGATGCCAGCCAAGGAGCGCAGCTACTTCGATCGGGTCCTCGCCGACCTCTCGGCCCGTCGCGTGCTCTCTCCCGACCTGACCGAGCAGGCGGAGAGCGAGTACTACCAGACGCTCACCTCGCGCACCGATCGCTCGCCGCGCCCGCGCTACCAGGCCCTGCGCGAGGACCTGGAAGCCGACCGCCTGCTCATGGGCCCCTTCGTGGCGGTGGCATGCCGGGTGAAGGAAGCCGACAGGATCCGCCTGAAAGCGGCCGAGCGGCTGCCGCCCGACGACGTATCCCGGTCCTTGGCCGAAGGCCGGGTGGGCGAGAACGAAATGCTGACGGGCTGGGTCTTCGGCGAGATGAAGACGCGCGTGACGGGCTACCGCTACGCGTTGGAGCACCTGGTCGTGGATTCGCCGGACAGGGACGCGGTGAAGGTGGAGCGCACGCTGATCGCGGTGGAGTCGGACCGGGCCGGGCTGGAGCGCTGCGTCGGACGCAGGTCCGTCTCTGTCCAGTTCGGAAAAGGCGATGCCGGGCCGCGGTATCTGCCGCACGCCGACAAGCCCGAGCTCCCGCCCAAGTAGGGAAGGCGGTGCCCGATCAGGGGGCGAGGGCCTTCTCGTCCCGGTCCTCGGGGCCGCAGCGCACGCGCTTCAGAGCCTCCTCGGCGTCGGCCATCTGGCTCGGTTCCATGGCGAGCGCGCGCAGGCTGACGATCCCCGTCGCCTCGGGCGAGACGATGCGTAGCTCGCGCACGGGCTCGTCTTCGGGGTCCTCTGACTGGACCTCCTCCAGCTGTTCGGGCGTGAGGAGCAGGATATCGAGCACGCCGCGCGTCGCGCTGCGGTCGGTCACGGCGTAAAACACGCCACCGCTCGTCGTGTGGAAGGCCACCGACATGAACCCGTCGGGGGTGGAGCCCGCCACGCGCACGGGCCCGTCCGACAGGTCGAAGCGGCAGACCGCGAGAGCCATCGCCGGGTCACGGAAAAGCAGATCGCCCGTGCCCGGCCCGGCGGCGGGAAGAAGGGTCACGACATGCCGCGGCGCGAAACGTGCCAGCCGGGTGTCGGCGTTCTGCGCCGCCAGCGACGGCAGCGCGAGCATCGAGACGAGGTGGACGATGCCGCCGAGGATCAACCCCGCCAGGAGCAGATAGACGGTCCGGCCGATCACCTTCCTCACTGGCAGGCCTCCCGCTCGATGCGCGGCAGCAGTGCGGGGTCGATCACCGAGATGGTGGCACTCGCAGGGGTATCGTAGAGGCGCAACGCCACCTCGAAGCGCCCCGGGCCGCCCAGGGGCAACCAGTTGCCGGCTCTGGCATCCTGGGAGACGACGATGTCGAACGTGCCGTTCTCGACCCGCACGATCTCGCCGGACGTGAAGCCGAAGCGGCCGGCCTTGTTGGGCGGTATCGACCCGTCGAGAGCATGGACAGTCATGGTCCAGTAGCGGGTGGGCGGCACCCGGCCGACGAGGCGGTAGGTGCAGGACCCGACCAACGGGATGTTCGTGCTGTCACGCCGCGCCACGAAGCTGAGCCCTTCGCCGAGGCCGAGCGGCAGGTCGCCCGAGCGCGCCACCAGCGCACGCGAATAGGGGTCGGCCTCCATCGAGCCGAGGCGCGGCCGGGCGAGCCACGGCCCGGACCTCACCTCGCCGAAGCCGACGCCGTTGGCCACGCACAGCCACGTCGCGCCGAGCCCCGTGGTGAGAGCGATGGCGAAGACGATCAGCACCTGAAGCGCGGTGGCGATGCCGGTGCGCGGCAGGCGCCGCCGCTGTGCGGGACTGCCGGGCAGAGCGAGGGTCATGGCTCAGGGTACTGCGATTCGGCCGCCGACGGCGCGCACCTGCTGCTCGGCCGCGCGGAACGGCTCGTCGACGCGCCCGGTGCTGCCCGTCGTCAGCGGCGCAGCCTTGTCGGGAGCCGTGAGCGGCTTGGGCGCCACGGAACGGATCATGGTGTCGAGACCGCCCAACGCCTCCAGGGACCGGCGGTTCAGAACGGCGGGACGCTGTGGCGCGGACACGACCTCGATGCCGGGTGTCCCGGGCTGGGCCGCCGCGACGGCCGCGTTGGACGCCTGATCCAGGCCGGGGATGGGCACGATCTCCACGCCCTGGTGGGCGGGCGCCATCATCTCGTGCCAGGCCATCGCAGGCAGGGAGCCGCCTGTCATCTTGTTGGTCGACTGGTAGTCGTCATTGCCGAACCACACGCCGGCGACGAAATTGCCGGTGAAGCCGATGAACCAGGCGTCGCGGTAGGCATTCGTCGTGCCCGTCTTGCCGGCGACCTTGATGCCCTCGATGGCAGCCTTCTTGCCCGTCCCTTCCTCGACCACCTTGTTGAGCATGAAGTTCATGTCGGCGATCACCCCCTCGGGGATGATGCGCTTGCGCGGCCCGGCGTCGCGGTCGTGCCGGTAGATCACGTCGCCGCGGGAGTTCCGGATCTCCACGGCGGCATAGGGATCGGCCTTGTAGCCGCCATTCGCGAAGACGGCGTAGGACGCCGTCATGTCCATCACCGTCACTTCCGCCGCGCCGATGGGCAGCGAGACGGTGTCGGTCAGCGGCGTGGTGAGGCCCATCAGGCGGCAGATCTCGACGATTTTGGCGCGGCCGGCCTTGTTGTTGCCCTCGCCGATCGCCGTGGCGAGCTGCACCGGGATCGTGTTGATCGACTTCGCCAGCGCGGTGGCCAGCGGCATCGAGCCCGAATAGGACCGCGCATAGTTGTTCGGGCACCAGTTGCCGACGCAGACGGGCCGGTCGGTGACAATGGTGGTCGGCTTGAACTTTCCGGTAAGCAGGGCCGTCGTGTAGACGAACGGCTTGAAGGACGAACCCGGCTGGCGCAGGGCGTCGATGGCGCGGTTGAACTGGCTGGCGCCGTAGTCGCGGCCGCCGACCATGGCCCGCACGCCGCCGTCGGGCTCCATCACGACGGTTGCGCCCTGCTTGGCGTCGTACTGGTCGCCATACTGCCGCAGGATAGACTCCAGCGAAGCTTCTGCCTGCTTCTGGATGCCGGGGTCTAGGGCCGTCTTGACCGTGAGCACGCGGTCGTTTGCGAGCCGGTTGTCGTCTGCGAGACGCCGGACCTCGTTGAAGGCCCAGTCGAGATAGTAGTCCGGGACGATCTCCTGCTTGCGGTCGATCGGGGTCGCCGGGTTCTTGCGGGCGGCGTAGACCTGCCCCTCCGTCAGGAAGCCTGCGTCGACCATGAAGGACAGCACGTCCGCGGCACGGGCACGGGCTGCGGGAAGGTTGTTGTGCGGCGCGTATTTGGTCGGCGCCTTGAAGAGGCCCGCCAGCATGGCGGCCTCGGCCAGCGTGACGTCCTTCACGGACTTGCCGAAGTAGAACTCTGCCGCCGCAGTCGCTCCGAACGACCCGCCGCCCATGTAGGCTCGGTCGAGGTAGAGCTTCAGGATCTCTGTCTTGGACAGGTGGAACTCCAGCCAGAGCGCGAGATAGGCTTCCTTGATCTTGCGCTCCAGCGACCGCTCGTTGGAGAGGAACAGGTTCTTGGCGAGCTGCTGGGTGATGGAGGAGCCACCCTGCACGACGCCCGAGGCGCGCGCATTGGCCATGAGCGCGCGGGCTGTTCCGATGACGTCGATGCCGAAATGCTCGTAGAAGCGCCGGTCCTCCGTGGCCAGCACGGCCTTGATCAGATGGTCGGGAAACTCCTCGAGCCGAACGGAATCGTCATGGCGGATGCCGCGCCGGCCGACCTCGTTGCCGTAGCGGTCGAGAAAGACGACGGCGAGGTCCTGCTTCTTCAGCCAATCGTCGCCCTCCACCTCGCGGAAAGCGGGGATGCCGAGGGCGAGCAGGATGAGCAGTGCGCCCGTGCCGAGCGTCAGCGCCTCGCACGCCAGCTCGACGGCGACGCGCTTGCCGCGGCGGACGTAAAGCTTGTCGAGCGCCATGGAATAGCGCTCCCAGGCAGCCGCCATGGAGCGGCCGCCCTGCGACAGCGAAAACGCCGTATAGGAGTCGAAGGCCTCGAAGGCGCGCACGAAGCGCTGCCAGAGTGAGAGCCTGCCGCCGAAATTCACGCGCACCTCTAAGCGAAGCAGTAGCGTTCAGAGTTTATCAACCATCGCGTTTGGGCGCGAGGCTTGGTCCAATTCAATGAGCCCATTGGTTAACATGGGCCCTTAAAGAGTCATTGACGTACTGCAGCTCATCAGTTGAAGGGCGAATTGCGGCGGAACGCCGGACGCGTTCGCCCTGTGCGCATCGATCCTATCGCGTGTGCCCCCGAATGCGTTAAGGAACCGCGATGGCCGACGATATCCGCGATGCAAAGTTCTGGCGCACCGTGCCGCTGGAAGAGATGAGCACTGCCCAGTGGGAAAGCCTCTGCGACGGCTGCGGGCGCTGCTGCCTCGTCAAGCTCGAGGACGAGGACACCGGGAAGATCCACGCCACCGACGTGGCCTGCCGGTTGTTCGACGCTGGCACCTGCCGTTGCCGGAACTACGAGAACCGGACCACCGCCGTGCCCGACTGCGTCGGACTGACGCCCCAGGCGGTGCGCGAGCTCAAATGGCTGCCGCCTACCTGCGGCTACCGGCTGGTCGCCGAGGGCAAGGACCTGCCCTGGTGGCACCCGCTCGTCTCGGGCACACCTGAAACGGTCGTCGAGGCAGGCGTCTCAGTGAAAGGCCGGGTCCACGCCGGGGAGGACGATGTCGGCCTCGCCGAACTCGTCGGCCGCGTCAGGCGCTGGCCACTCGCCTGGCCGAAGGCAGCAAGGCGGAAGGCCGGCGGATAAGTTGCCTGTCATCCCCGGCGGCCCGTAGGGCCGGGAAGGGGATCCAGGCTTGTTCGCCATCGCCAACTGGAGAGGCTCATTTCCCCGCCCCTGGGTCCACTTCCCCTCCGCCGCTGCGCGGCTCGGGCCGGGGATGACAGGGATGGCGGCTAGTGGTTCCGGAACGGGTCGCGCTGTGTCTTTCCCGCCCAGTCCAGCATCTCCTCGAGCAACCGTGCGCCGGCCAGCACCCGGCCATCTCCGCGCGGCCGGGCGATGACCTGGAGCCCGACGGGGCGGCCATCCGAGGTCAGGCCGCAGGGCAGGCTCAGCGCGGGGCAGGTGGTGAGTGTGATGGCGTAGGCGATGGCAAGCCACTCGACATAGTTCTCGAAGCGGTGGCCGGCACACTCGGCGACGTAGCGCTCTTCTACCGGATAGGCGGCGACGATCGTGGCGGGGCAGAGCAGCAGGTCGTAGCTCTCGAAGAAGGCGAGCGTCCGCTGCAGCAGGGCCGCGCGGGCGTTTTCCGCGCGCACCATGTCCTGCATGGTGAAGGACAAGCCCCGCTCGATGTTCCAGACCACCTCGGGCTTGAGGCGGTCCCGCTCGGCCGGGAGCAGGCGGGAGTAGGCGGCCGCGAACTGCATGCCGCGCAGAACCTGGAACATGTCGTGGACGCCGGAGAAGTCGGGGTGCGCCTCCTCGACGGCGATGCCCTCGCCGGACAGCCGCAAGGCGGCGCTCCGGCAGATCGAGGCGACCTCGGGATCGACCGGCGTGATGCCGAGATCGGCCGAAAACGCGACGCGGCGAGGCTTCCAGCCGGACCGCGCGGCGGCGAGGTAGCTTTCGGTGCGGGGGAGGGACACGGGGTCGGCGGGATGCTCGCCGGTCATGGCATCGAGCAGCAGCGCCGCATCCTCCACGGAGCGCGCCATGGGGCCGCAGACGCTCGTGATGCGGTCGATCACCGCGCCGGGATTGCAGGCGACCCGGCCCGGGCTGGGACGCAGGCCGACGACGCCGCAGAAGCTGGCGGGATTGCGCAGGCTGCCGCCGAGGTCGGAGCCCTGCGCGACCCACGCGGTCCCGCAGGCCAGGGCCGCGGCCGCGCCGCCGGACGATCCGGCCGCGGAAAGCGCCGTGTTCCACGGATTGCGGGTGGCGCCGAACACCTCGTTGAAGGTGTTGCCGCCGGCGCCGAACTCGGGCGTGTTCGACTTGGCGTAGACGATGCCGCCCTCCGCCTCGATCCGCTCGACCATGATGTCCGAGCGCTCCGGCACATGGCCGGCGAAGATCGGCGACCCGTAGGTGGTCCGGACGCCTGCTACGTCCGTGAGGTCTTTGATCGGCACCGGCAGCCCCTGGAGCACGCCACGCTCCTCCGCCGGGCGGTCCTTCAGGGCCAGGGCATGGTCGCGGGCCCGGTCGAGGCAGAGCGTCGGCAGCGCGTTGACGTGCGGTTCCGTCGCGGCGATGCGCGCCTCCAGCGCATCGAGGCAGTCGACCGGGGTGATCTCGCGCCTGCGCAGGAGATCGACCACCTCGCATGCGGAGAGCCGCGTCAGGGACGTGTCGGCCAAGCTCTGTCCTCCGCGCCGCCTCAGCCCAGCGTGGAGGCGCCGCTTTCCCGGAGCTTCTGCGCGTAGACGTTGATGATCAAGGCCGCGAGCAGGATCAGGCCGCGGATCAGGATCTTCAGGAAGCTGTCGATCTGGATGTGGTCGAGGCCGTTGTTGAGCACGCCCAGCACGCAAAGGCCGACGATGGTGTTGCCGATGCCGCCACGCCCGCCGAAGAGGCTGGTGCCGCCCACCACGACCGCGGCGATGGCGTCGAGCAGGTAGCCGTCGAACTCGTTCTGCTGGGCGCTGCCGAAATGCGCCACGCCGAGCATGCCGGCGACGCCGGAGCAGACGCCGGAGATCACCAGCACCGCGCCGATGATCATCTTGACGTTGACGCCGGAGAACTCAGCCGCCTCGCGGTTGCCGCCGACCATGTATACGTACCGCCCAAACCGCGTGTAGGTGAGCACGAGGTGGCCGACGAGCAGGAACACGGCCAGCACGATGACGATGTTGGGCACCGGGCCGGTGCGGCCAGACCCGAGCGTGGTGATGAGGTCGGGCACGGCATAGGCGATCTGGCCACGCACGAGCAGCGCGCAGATGCCAGCGCCGATCTGCATCATGGCCAGCGTCATGATGAAGGACGGGATGCCGATCCGGGTCACCCCGAAAGCGTTGACCAGCCCCAGAGCCGCACAGGACAGCAGCGCGATGATGATCGCCGCGAAGCCGGGCAGCGGGATGTTGGGGATGTTGACGTAGCTTTCCTGCAGCGTGAAGTAGGCCACGACGATGCCGGTGGCGTTGGCAATGGCCGCCACGGACAGGTCGATCTCTGCGCACAGGATCACGAAGGTCAGGCCCACCGCCATGATGCCGGTGACCGAGATTTGCGTGAGGATGTTGGAGACGTTGTCGGCCGTCGAGAAGGACGGGCTCGCCGCGCTGAAGAAGATGATGAGGGCGAGCAGCGTCGCGAAGGGAGCGATGTTGCGCATCTGGTTGCGCAGTAAGGCGCCCAGCCCTCCCGGCCTCCTCGCGGCGGCGACATCGGTTGCGGGTGACGTCATGCTGCAGATCCCTTCATGCCGCTTCCAGCAGCTTGTCCTTGCTGATCGTTTCGCTGGCGAATTCGCGCACGATCCGCCCGCGCTTCATGACCAGGATCCTGTCGGCCAGCGACAGCACCGTCTCCGGCTCGGCCGAGACGACGACGATGCCGATGCCCTGGTCGCGCAGGCTGCGCACGATCTTGACCACGTCGTCCTTGGCCCCCACGTCCATGCCGCGCGTCGGTTCGCTGAGCACGAGCACCCGGGGCGGGTAGGTGAGCCACTTGGCGAGCGCCACCTTCTGCTGGTTGCCGCCCGAGAGCGACCCCAGCAGCGCGTCCACCCGGGGCGGGCGTATGTTGAGGCTCTCGATGTGCTTCTTCATCAGGTCGCGTTCGACTGCCGGCTTGAGCCAGAGCTTCGAGATGCGCTCCAGCAGCGTGATCGATGCGTTCTTGTAGAGCGGCTCGTCGTAGAACAGCATCGAGCGCCGGCTCTCCGGCACGAAGGCTATGCCCGCGCGCTTGGCGGCGGTGGTGTTGGTGAGGTCGACGGGCTTGCCGTCCATCTCGATCCGGCCGGACTGTGCCTTCAGCTTGCCGAACAGCGTGCGCGCCAGCTCCAATTGGCCGCATCCCATGAAGCCGTAGATGCCCAGCACCTCGCCCGCCCGCACGTCCAGCGAAACGTCGGCATAGGCACGGCCGAAGCCGATGTTGCGGGCCGACAGCACGACGGGGGCATTGGGGCGGGAATCGAGCGGGATGGCCCCGGTATAGCTTTCCTCGAGGTCCTCGTGGCCGAGCCCGATCATCTGCTCGATGACCCAGCTCTTGTCGATCGCCGGCACGGGACTGCTCGCCACCTTCCGGCTGTTGCGGAACACGGTGACGGTGTCGGAGATGGCGAGGATGTCGTCGAGGAAGTGCGAGATAAAGATGATGCTGCGCCCGCTCTCGCGCAGCTTGCGCAGGACCTCGAAGAGGATCTGCACCTCGGGCGGAGACAGGGCCGAGGTCGGCTCGTCCAGGATAACGATGCGTGCGCCGGAGAACAGCACCCGGGCGAGCTCGATCAGCTGCTGCAGCCCGATGGGAAGTGAGCCGATCCGCTCGCTCGGGTCGACGTCGATCCCGAGGCTTTTCAGCTGCTCGCGGGCGCCCCTGGTCATGGCGCCCCAGTCGACCACGCCGTTCTTCACCGGCTGGTGGCCGAGATAGACGTTCTCGGCGACGGAGAGGTCCGGGACGATGGAAAGCTCCTGGTGGACCATGCCGATGCCCGCCACCAGCGCATCCCGCGCCGAGTGAAAGCGGACCGGGCGGCCATCGATCAGCATCTCGCCCTGGAACTCGGTGTGCACGCCGGCGATGATCTTCATCAGCGTCGACTTGCCGGCGCCGTTCTCGCCGACAAGGCCGTGGATCTCGCCGGCCTTCAGCACGAAATCGACGTCGCGCAGCGCGGTGACCCCGCCGAACGACTTGGAGATGCCGCGCATTTCGAGGCGCGGCGGGGCAGGGGACGCGGCTTCGCTCATCGGACTCGCTGGCGAGGGAAGCGCCCGGCGCGTGGCCGGGACGCGGGACAGTGGCGGACGGGAGCCGGTTGCCCGGCTCCCGTCGTCGCGCGGATCAGATCAGGAAGTGATCCTGCATCCAGAGCATGCCGGCAGCATTGGACTTGGTAACCACCGGCCCGTCCGTCACGATGCTCTTGGGAATGCCGGCCCCGGTCTTCTCGCCGCCCATGACGGCCGCCACGCCGGCCACGATGGCACCGCCATGGATGCGGCAGGACGGGTTGCGGACCGTGGCGTACATGCGCCCGTCGGCGACCGCATTGATGGCCGGGGGCATGGCGTCGACGCCGCCGATCAGGATGTTGGTCCGGTTGCGGGCCTTCATCACCTGGGCCGCCGCCAGCGCCATGTCGTCATTGTGGAAGAAGGCCGCGTCGATCTGCGGGTACTTCGTCAGGTAGGTCTCCCACAGGCGGGAGGCCTTGGTGACGTCCCAGTCGGCGGGCTGGGTGTCCAGCACCTCGATGCCCGGGTTGTTCTTGACCACGGACTCGAAGCCCTTGGCGCGGCCCTGGGCGCCGGTATGGCCAAGCGCGCCCTGGGTCATGATGATCTTGCCCTTGCCGCCGAGCGCGGCCACGAGCGCCTGCGTCACCGCCGCGCCCATGAACTCGTTGTCGGGAGCGAGGAAGGAGTGGACATTGATCTTGTCCAGCGGGGCGATCAGCGTGTCCATGTCGATCACCGGGATTCCGGCGTCGATCATCTTCTGGACGGGCTGGGTCAGCGTGCCAATGCCGAAGGCCTGAATGGCGACGAAGTCCCACTTCTGCGAGGCCATGTTGTCGATGGCGGCGCGCTGCTTGACCGCGTCGAGCTGGCCGTCGAACCAGGTGACCTCGACGTTGAACAGCTTGCCCCAGTACTCGGCCGCCTGCTTGCCCTGGGCGCACCAGGTGGCCTGCAGGCCGGCATTGGAGAACGCGGCCTTGAGCGGCTTTTCGGAGCGGCCCACTGCGGCAGCGGTTTCGGCCGCCATCGCGGGATCGATGCCGAGTCCGCCGAAGATGGCCGCGGCCGCGCCGGCCGAGACGGTGGCGGCCCGAATGAAATCGCGCCGCGTCTGCGGCGTCACCTCGTCCTTGGACATTGCTTTCTCCCACGTGGAATGATGCGTTCCGTCCGGGATGTCCGGCGGAGCTGCAGCTTTGGCGCGAGTCTTCGTCGTCTTGCGCGCCTGAGTTTAGGTACGAGGAATGCCATTTGGCAACGGACCAAGCCCGGCTTTCGTGATGCGACGCCTTGCGCTGGGCGCACGGCTCGGGCCCTGAGACAGAAATCAAGAATTAGGAAAATAGTCATTGACAGCGTGACGCTGTTCCGTTAGGGTGCAGGCATTCTCCACAGTTGCAGCCGGACGCGAGCCGCCCGGATCGCCAGAAGGCCGCCGGGCACGCGTCTGCGTTCCGAAGGAGATTGCCATGACCAACACGTTTGATGGTGACGTCCCCGGCCAAGACCCCGCCACCGCCCCTGCAAAGGCCTGCCCCGGAAAGAAGGGCACCACGGAGGGTTCCGATCAGGTGGCTGCCCGTTCCCGGGCCGTCGCGCGAAAGGCCCTCGTCCGCCGGCTGTGGAGTGCGGCCGAACGGCACGTCGCCGGAATCGAGGCCCGGCTGCCCGCTCTCGACGCGGAGCCCGAAACGATGGAGCGCGATGCCCGCACGCTCGCCATGCTGGCGCGCATGGTGAGGGAACTCAGCGCCGCCGAGACCAAGCCGCGGCGGGCCGCCCCCCGCCGCAGGCCTGTGAAGGAGGCCGACGATGATGCTCCCCCACGCGACATCGATGCTTTCCGCGAGGAGCTTGCTCGCCGTCTGGAGCGACTGCGTCAGGCTAGGGCTGCAGAATGAGCTGCTGGCGACGCTGAGCCCGGCCGAGACCGTCTTCTGGAAGGATCTCTGGCCGCTCTACGCCAGGCCCGACCAACTGCCGCCTGACGCGACCGCGGACGGAAGGCCGTGGACGGCATGGCTCGTGCTGGGCGGCCGCGGGGCGGGGAAAACCCGCGCCGGTGCCGAATGGGTGAGGGGGGTGGCCTGTGGCCACCCCCTTTTCGCGACCAGCCCCGCCGGGCGGCTTGCCCTGGTCGCCGAGGATTTCGCCGCGGCGCGCGAGGTGATGGTGGAAGGGCCCTCGGGCCTGCTCGCCGTGCACTCGCGCGACGAAAGGCCGCGCTGGGAGCCGACAAGGCGCCGTCTGGTGTGGCCGAGCGGAGCGGTGGCGCATGTCTTCTCCGCTGAAGATCCGGAGAGCCTGCGCGGCCCGCAATTCGACGCTGCCTGGCTCGACGAGGTCGGCAAGTGGCGGCACGCCGAGGAGACCTGGGACATGCTGCAGTTCGGACTGAGGCTGGGCGACCGGCCGCGGCAGGTCGTGACCACGACCCCGCGGCCCATCCCGCTGCTGCGCAGGCTCGTCGCCGACCCGCTGACGGCGGTGACGCGCGCCGCGACGCGGGCCAACGCCTACAATCTCGCCCCGAGCTTCCTCGATACGGTCGTCGGCCGCTATGCCGGCACGCGGCTGGGGCGCCAGGAGCTCGAAGGCGAGCTGATCGAGGAACGGGCCGACGCGCTGTGGAGCCGCGCCCTGCTCGAAGCCTGCCGGGTCGACGCCGCCCCCGCGCTGACGCGCATCGTGGTCGGGGTCGATCCGCCGGCCTCCTCCGGCAAGCGCGCCGATGCGTGCGGGATCGTCGGGGCGGGGATCGCCGCGGACGGTGTCGTCTACGTGCTCGCCGACGTTACGCTCGGCTCCGTAAGGCCCGCCGGCTGGGCCGCCGCCGCCATGGGCCTTTACCGCAGGCTGGAGGCCGACGCGCTGGTTGTGGAAACCAACCAGGGCGGCGAGATGGCCCTGGCGGTGCTGAACGAGGCGGACCCCGGCGTTCCCGTGACGCCGGTGCGGGCGACGCGCGGCAAGGCCGTGCGGGCCGAGCCGGTGGCGCTCCTCTACGAGCAGGGTCGCGTGCGCCATGCCGGCAGCTTCCCGGCACTGGAGGACGAACTCTGCGACTTCGGCCCGGGGCCGGACGGCTACGGCCTCTCCAGCGGCCGCTCGCCAGACCGGCTCGATGCGCTGGTCTGGGCGGTGACCGCGCTCGCCCTCTCGCCCCAGGGCCGCCCGCGCGTGAGGCGCGTGTAGCCGGCCCAACCCAGCCCGGCCCGCTCGTCCTTGCGAGGAGCACAGCGACGAGGCAATCGACGTGCCGGCGCCGGAACGGGCGAACAGGCCCGGTTTGCTTCGCCTCGCTCGCAATGACGATGCGAAGCAGCCCCGCGACGTATTTTCCTCCGGAGTTTCCGATGCCGAGCCTGATCGACCGCCTGCTCGGGCGGGCCGCACCCGCGCGTCCGCCCGAAGCCAAGACTTCGCGCGTGGGCCCGCTGCTGGCGCTCCACCAGGTGGGGCGGCCGGTGTGGACGCCGCGCAACCTCGTCGACCTCGCCCGCGAGGGCTACCAGCGCAACCCGGTGGTGCACCGCGCCGTCCGCATGGTGGCGGAGGCCGCAGCCAGCGTGCCGCTCTACGCCACGGATGGCGAGGAGGAGCGACCGGACCATCCGGTGCTCGCCCTGCTGGCACGCCCCAACCCGCGCGATGGCGCCGCCGCCTTCCTGGAGACGCTCTACGGACACCTCGTACTCTCCGGCAACGCCTACGCCGAGGCGGTGACGCTGGAGGGCGTGCCGCGCGAGCTTTACGCGCTACGGCCGGACCGGATGCGCGTCGTGCCCGGCGCCGACGGCTGGCCGCTCGCGTGGGACTACACTGTGGGTGCCTCAACGGTGCGCTTCGCACGCCGGGAGGCGGGGGTGCAGCCGATCCTGCATCTCACTTTGTTCAACCCGGTGGACGACCATTACGGCCTCTCGCCGATCGAGGCCGCCGCCAACGCGGTGGACGTCCACAACGCCGCGGGCGCTTGGAACAAGGCGCTGCTCGACAATTCCGCCCGGCCCTCGGGCGCACTGGTCTACGAGAGCCGGCAGGGCCTGCCGCTGGCCGAGGAGCAGTTCGAGCGGCTGAAGGCGGAGCTGGAGCAGAGTTTCCAGGGCGCGCTCAATGCAGGCCGGCCGCTGCTGCTGGAAGGCGGGCTCGACTGGCGGCCCTTGTCGCTCTCGCCGAAGGACATGGATTTCGTCGAGGCCAAGCACGCCGCGGCGCGCGAGATCGCACTGGCCTTCGGCGTGCCGCCGATGCTGCTGGGCCTGCCCGGCGACAACACCTTCGCCAACTATGCCGAGGCCAATCGCGGCTTCTGGCGCCAGACGGTGCTGCCTCTGGTGGGCCGCACGGCGCAGAGCCTGGCAGCCTGGCTCGCCCCGGACGAGCCCGGCCTGCGCCTGCTGCCCGACCTCGACCGCATCGACGCGCTTTCCGCCGAGCGCGGCGAACTCTGGTCCCGCATCGGCGCCGCCAGCTTTCTGACCAACGACGAAAAGCGCGCGGCGGTGGGGTATGGGGCGGCGGTGGAGCCGGCCGTCAAGTATTCGCCGGATCAACCGCGGGTCTCGGCTGGGAACTCCGACGGCGGGCAGTGGACGAGCGGGGGTGGGGGAGATGGCAAGATCGGAGGCGGGTCTTCGCAAGACGTCATCTTCGGAGGCAACGGGGAGGACCGTCTGGCAGAAGGGGTTCAAAGTGAACCATGGTCTCTTGGGAATGAAGCCGGCGGCGGCCCAAGATCCTGGTTGAGCCGAGCATTCGCCGACAAATGTGACGAACAACTAGCGCGAGACATGTTTCATTGTGATATGGTGGGGTTGAGATCTTGCCGAGCGCAAGCAATGGAACGGTATGGAGCGTGCATTTCTGGCAAGCCAATCCCACCACTTAGCTACTGAGTGAAAAAATGATTGCAGCAAAAACCAGCTATGAACTTTCGTTAAGCGGAACAACGGCTGAAGTAGAAGTGAGGATCTATGTTCCTATAAAGAGGGAGAAATCATGGACCTGCCGGTATGAAATAGATTGGCCAGAGAAGACGCGTTCTATGGAGATCGGAGGCTCCGATTCTGCCCAAGCACTCGTGTTGGCAATATATATGGTTGGAGCAGACCTGTATTTCAGTGATTATAACAAAGCCGGACAGTTATTTTGCGAAGGAAAGCCAGGGAACTTCGGTTTTCCGGTGACTGCGTACATCAGAGATAAAGCAAAAGGGTATAAAGAACTGTAGCGACCGCGGCGTTTTCGGCCGTACGGTCGGCCGCTGGCCGTATCGTCATTCGAGCGGCTGAAGGCGGAGCTGGAGCAGAGTTTCCAGGGCGCGCTCAACGCCGTGCGTCCGCTGCTGCTGGAGGGCGGACGAAGGCGGGGTCGTTCCCGGCGGCACGCCGAAAATCACGCTCACCGGAGGCAGCGAGGGCGGTGATGCAGACATCCTTTCTAAAGCCGCCAAAGTACTAATTGACGCGAGTGGATCAAAAGCGAAGAATATCGATGGCTCGGAGATATTGTACCCAGAAGGCAAACCGCCACACTATTTCAGAGAAAAAGGAAAGGTGTTTGCTGAATACAATAGAAATTTTGGCGCTGAAGCTTCGGGTGAGCTGTACAAGTTCATGGGACTGGCACATTTCAGAACAGGTGGCGAATGAGACGTGCAAAGACAGTCTGGAGCCTTCGACAAAAAATTCCGTGACTACAGCACAGTCGCCATCGGGATTTACTGTAAGGCAGCTGCGATTGATCTAGCAACGTGCCTGACGATCGAGGATGCTTACGCAAAGTTGTTTTCAAAGTTTAGGGCCGAATAAATGGACCAAACATATACAAATTCGCTTAAGAGAAATGTCTTGAACACAGTCATTGGATACAATCTGCTTCCATGAAAATAGAAAAGGAACGTCTTAAGATGACTTCGATGCGGGTATTGCTGGTCGCAGTACTCACAACGGCTGCAATCGCGGGGTGGTTCGCGCTGCCAGACATTTTGTTCTGGAGGCCGCCCCAATGTGAGATGCGTCGGGAATCGCAAACGGCGTCCCCAGACGGCACGACGTTCGCGGTAACTGGTATTCGGATCTGCGCCGATGGGGGATTCGTTACGTACGTCGATCGAATTGTCGAACTCAGCCGAATTGGAGAAAGCCCGGAAACCGTTCTCGTTATGCCTGATCTTGAACAAGCAGATACTAAGTTGAATTGGCCAAGCGCTGACCGTCTCGTAATAACGCCAGGCATGCCCGGACGTATCTCATTCAGAAGGCGAGAATGGTTCGGTATAATGGTCACCTTGAATCTCATACCATCGGACAAAGCTGAGCGGAAGATTTGGCTACTTCAACATGGCGTGCCGAGGACAAAATGGGATTTGTACGATCTGTGACGATTTTCTTGAATGAATAAATCCGCCCGGCCCGAGGTGCCCTGATCAATGAGAGCCGGCCCGTCATGCCGCTGGCCGAGGAGCAGTTCGAGCGGCTGAAGGCGGAGCTTGAGCAGAGTTTCCAGGGCGCGCTCAACGCCGGGCGCCCGCTGCTGCTGGAAGGCGGGCTGGACTGGCGGCCCCTCTCCCTCTCGTGAGTCTCTGATTGGACGGGCACCCTGCCGGGGACCCTTTGGGTCATGGATTTCGTCGAGGCCAAGCACGCCGCGGCGCGCGAGATCGCGCTTGCCTTCGGCGTGGGAGTGGTGTCGGAGGCTAATAGTCGCATGGTATCCTTGTCGGAGGTAACGAGGACGAACGTATTATAACCAATGTTCAACTCGCTTCTGCTGTTATCAACATTCGCGTCATCAGTGGTCGTTCTCAAGCGGGGGAGGGTACGTATTCGGCATGGTATGATTGCGGTAATGGGCGCATAATCAAGCGAACAGGTGTAGGTAGCGCGCCAGGCATCATCCGAGATCCATTTCAATACTGAAGGGAGGATGAAATGAGCGATCAAATGGACGTAAAGTATAGATTCTTAAATCCGAGCGAGATTAATTTATCTAATAAAGTTATTGAGTTGGGTGAGGCTTTCGCTTCGAGTGTCGGCGGCAAATCAAAATGGATCCTGATATTTGATTGGGCTTTGTCGAGGGCGGTGCGAATGTCGCCTACCAGCCCGTGGCAAGAGCTTCCGCCTGGTTTTGACATGGGAATGATTGAACGAAAGCTTATTCCAGCGAAGGCAATATTTTTGGCGGGAAGGCTGGAATACGTAATCCGAGTACCCGAAAACAACGCTTCCGACATCATAGGAGAAACGATCGACCTCGGAAAGGATAACATGCTCGCAGTGACTTGATTTCGCGTCCCGGCTGCATTGCGCGCTGTGGCCGGACAGGATGCGGCTTGTGCCCGGCGCCGACGGCTGGCCGCTCGCGTGGGACTACACAGTGTGTGCCTCGACGGTGCGCTTTGCACTCCGGGCGACGCCCTTTACGTAAGACCGAAGCTGTAGCCGCCGAGAGCTCTAAGCGCCGCGGCCGGTGTCAAAACCGATGCCATACTGGACTAAATAAGAGCTAAACGGAACAATGCAGTATCGAGGCGCAACCGCAACAATTGTACTCAATCCAGCAGGTCGAGTCGTGACCGTTTGGGGCCAGTGAGGAGTGGCGATCATGATAAAAGTGAGATCGGCGGCCCAGCCAGTCCAGAGCCAAGACTTATGGACCAAGCTACCGCATGTATAGGTTAAAGCAGTTTGGGATACGTCAGTAATTCTTTTCGACAGACAGGTAGTCCCGCAGCGTTTTACCGTTCTTGTCCCGGTCGTAATGTGGAAGGATGTCGTTCACCCGCCATGCCGGACCTTGACGGGCAAATTGCACATAGAGGTTCTGCTCGAAACCCCGCAACGTCGTGCGGACTTCTGCGACACCTATTTCTGGGTCAAATCGTGCCCCCAAGACCTCAAAATCGGTCAGTTGCCCTTGGAACTCGTCAAAAAAGTAGAACACCATAAATCCGCCCACGCCTATCCTGGTGCGCGATGCGCGATATGTTGCCTCGTCTGCAGCGAGGGCCGTGCGGAACGATGGCGTGGAATAGAGTTCGAGCAGCTGGCGCGGCCATGGGTCGAAGCCCCAGTCGTTCCCGATGAGCTTTTCCCAGGCATAGAAGCACGCCGACAGATAGGCCGGATCGGGATTGCGGCCAAGCCCGCGCACCGTGCAGCCCTTGCGGGTCGGCGGCCATGGCGGCGAGGTGAAGCCTTCCGCCAAACGTACTGGGGTGCCCGCCGAGGTGTATGCAACCATGATGCAAGTCAGCATCGAAAACAATATGCAGCGTTTCGCAAAGGATAAGAAGAACGACATGGCGATCTCACAAGAATAACGTGAAGCCGGACGCAGATTATCAGTTCAGGATAAGCCTGCAAGAGGACCCGGCTGGCTCGGTCCCCACGAACCCTCCGGCCTGCAGCCAGGGTGCCGCTCTACGCCACGGATGGCGAGGAGGAGCGACCGGACCATCCGGTGCTCGCCCTGCTGGCACGCCCCAACCCGCGCGATGGCGCCGCCGCCTTCCTGGAGACGCTCTACGGACACCTCGTACTCTCCGGCAACGCCTACGCCGAGGCGGTGACGCTGGAGGGCGTGCCGCGCGAGCTTTACGCGCTGCGGCCGGACCGGATGCGCGTGGTACCCGGCGCCGACGGCTGGCCGCCCGCGTGGGACTACACGGTGTGTGCCTCGACGGTGCGCTTTGCACTCCCGGCGACGCCCTTTACGTAAGACCGAAGCTGTAGCCGCCAAGAGCTCTAAGCGCCGCGGCCGGTGTCAAAACCGATGCCATACTGGGCGAAATAAGAAAACAACTTAACATTGTTCTTCAGCCAGACGAAACAACGCAGTATCGAGGCGCGACCGCAACAATTGTACTGATACGAACAGTCAGGGAGGACACCATGGACTCGGTCATCGAGGCCTTCGTCACGCGCGGCGACCTCGCCGACATCGCGCTGCTGCTGTGGGCGGCAGCCTCGTCCGGCGCGGTGGTGATGCTGCTCAAGGAGCTTTCCCGGGCCAACCGGCGCTTCGATGACTTCGTCCGGGAACTCGCGCGCTTCAACAGCCGGTTCGACGATCGGAATTAGGCTAAGCCCGGGGCGGACCTCGGCTTCAGGGGAAAGAGCGGGTCTGAAGACCCGCGGTCCAACACAAAAGCGGGTCTGAAGACCCGCGGTCCCGGCAAAGAAGCGGGTCTGGAGACCCGCGGTCCGGGGTCGGTCCTGCCGGCCCTTTCTGTTTCAGCACCATGTCATTGCGGAGAAGAACCATGCGCCAAGCCATCGCGGCCGGCGGCGGGGAGGCGCGTCCCGCCCCCGGCGCCGTCATCAGCACTTTCGTCGACGTGCTCGGTCGGCTGGCCGCCGCCTCGCCGGTCGCGGCTCCCGCCCCGGCTCCGCCCCGGGGACGGCGTGTCCTCAGAAAGGGCTGAGGAGGCCGGCTTGCAGGATCACGTCCACCCCTTTCCCTCGGCGCGAAGCGCCCCGTCCTGGCCCGCGGGGCCGTGCCGCAGCGTGCCGCTCGCCCCCATCCCGAGGGCGCCGCCGCGTGCCGCGGAGACCAAGGACTCGGCAGCGCCGCTCGAGCGGACGCAGGCCGGGGCCGCCTTGTTCCAGGGCTATGCCAGCGTGTTCGACGTCGTCGATCTCGGCCGCGACATGGTCCTGCGCGGCGCCTTCGCCGAGAGCCTCGCGCGCCGCGGCACGTCGGGCGTGCGCATGCTCTGGCAGCACGATCCGGCGCAGCCGATCGGTGCCTGGCACGTGCTGCGCGAGGACGCGCGCGGGCTCTTCGTCCGCGGTGCGCTCAACCTCGGGGTGGCCCGGGGTAGGGAGGTTTTCTCCCTCCTGCGCCAGGGCGCCCTCGATGGGCTGTCCATCGGCTTCAAGGCCGTCGGCGCCCGCACCGATCCGCGCAGCGGCATCCGCCGCCTGAGCCGGATCGACCTCTGGGAGATCTCGCTCGTCACCTTTCCGCTGCTGCCTCAGGCACGGGTGCTCGCCGTCGAGGGCGGTCGCGCGGCCGCCGCCTGATCCCGCGTCCGCCGGACGCTCATTTCAGAACGAGGATGTTTCCATGATCATTTCCGAAACCACGCGTCCGGCACTCGAGACCAAGGTCGCCCCCGACCTCGCTTTCGACGAGATGCAGCGCGCGGCGGGCGCTCATCGCCAGACGCAGGACGAAGCCTACGGCGAACTGCAGCTGCGCGGCGCGGCCGATCCACTGCTCGAGGACCGCCTCGCCCGCATCGACCGCGAGCTCGACGAGCAGAAGCGCCGCATGGACCGGTACGCTTTGGCTCGCCAGCGCCCGGCTCTCGCCGGCTCGGAGGAGGAGAAGTCCGACCCGATGCTGCGCGAGCACAAGGCAGCCTTCTCTCGCTACATCCGCAGCGGCGAGGCGGCCGGCCTGAAGACGCTGGAGGCGAAGGCGACCTCCCTGTCGGCCGGCTCTGGACCGGATGGCGGCTTCCTCGTGCCGCCTCCCGTGGAGCGCGAGCTGCTGCGGCGCATGTCGACGATCTCGCCGATCCGGGCTCTCGCCTCAGTGCGCGAGATTTCGACGAGCACGTTCAAGAAGGCCTACTCCACCACCGGTCCGGGGGCAGGCTGGGTCGCGGAAACCGCGGCACGTCCGCAGCTCTCCAGCCAGGTCCTCGCCGAGATGAACTTCCCGGCCATGGAGATCTACGCCATGCCGTCGGCGACGCAGACGCTGCTCGACGATGCGGCAGTCGACATCGAGCAGTGGATCGCAGAGGAGGTCGACACCGTTTTTGCCGAGCAGGAGGCGACCGCCTTCGTCAATGGCGACGGCGTCGGCAAGCCCACGGGCTTCATGACGGCACCCAAATCGACACAGGCCACCTGGACATGGGGCAAGCTGGGCTACGTCGTGTCAGGCGCGGCCGGAAACTTCGCAGCTGCCAACGCCTCCGATGCGTTGGTCGACCTCATCTACGCTCTCAAGCCCGGCTACCGGCAGAACGCCACCTTCGTGATGACGCGACGGGCCCAGGCGGCGGTCCGCAAGCTGAAGGCGACGACTGGCGAGTATCTGTGGCATCCGCCCGCGGCCATCGGCCAGCCGGCAACGCTGATGAACTTTCCCGTCGCGGAAGCTGAGGACATGCCGGAGATCGCGGCCGACAGCTTCTCGATCGCGCTCGGGGATTTTCGCAGAGGCTATCTCGTCGTGGACAGGATGGGCGTGCGCGTCCTGCGCGACCCCTATTCGGTGAAGCCCTACGTCCTGTTCTACACGACCAAGCGCGTCGGCGGCGGCATCCAGGACTTCGATGCCATCAAGCTGCTGAAGTTCGGCACCACCTGAACAGGCTCAATCCAGCGAGCGGCCCCAGCGCTGCAGGGTCTTATCGATCCAGCCGCGCTGCGGGCCGACGAGGACGGCCTGGGTGAGGGCGCCGCAGCCGCGGCCGGAGGCGCCTTCCGCAAACGCGGTCACCGCGACGATGCCACCGTCGTCTGCGAAAACCGGCCCACCGGAATCGCCGGCGCACGCACCGGCCCCGGCGGCCCGGCCTGAGGACAGCCAGAGCAGCAGGCTCGACGGCCCATAGGGCTCGACGATACCGACGCTGACGCTGCGGAAATGGCCGCCGGTGTCGGCGCCGGCGTCCGACACGACGCCCCATCCGGCTACCGTCACGGTTTCGCCCGGCCGGGGCGCCGGCGCGGCCGACAGCGCGACCGGCTGGAACGAAGCGGGCAGCGGCTCCGCGAGGCGCACGAGAGCGAGGTCGACCGACTTCTTCCGGGCCTTCACGGCATCAGCGACATAACCGGGGTGAACGGCGACGGCCGCCGGCTCGACCATCACCGGTTCGCCACCGGCATCGCGCCAATGGACCCTGTGGCCGGCGGAGCTTGCGACGCAATGCGCCGCCGTGAGCAGCACGTCTGGCGCGATGACCGAGGCGGAGCAGAAGCCCCCGCGATCGTTGAGGATCATCACGGCATGGCGGGACAGGGCCGGATCCTCCCGGCCGCCGACGATGGCAAGGGCCGGCGCGGCAAAGGCCGCCAGCACGGCCACGGCGCCCACGATGCTCCTGAGATGCATGCCAGTTCCCTCCCGGCGAAACCCGGCGAGCCCATACCACGTCCACGCCAACAGGGGAGGCCGCAATGGGTCTCAAGCTCGTCACGCCACCCGCGGCCGACATCCTCTCGCTGCAGGAGGCAAAGTCCTGGCTGAAGCTGGAGACGGCTGACGACGACGCGCTGGTGACCGCCCTTGTCACCGCTGCGAGGCTCGCCGTGGAAGGCGCTTGCGCGCGCAAGCTCGTGGCCCAGCAATGGATCTGGACGCTCGACGCCTGGCCCCCCGGCCGGGTGATAAGGCTGCCGCTTTCGCCGCTGCTGTCGGTGATCGCCCTGCGTGTCTCGACCTCGGCAACCCAGACGGTCACGCTCCCCTTAAGCTCGCTCACGGTGGATAACACCTCGGATCCGCCGCGGATCGTCCTCTCGGATGTGCCGGCGCCGGGGCTTGCCGCATCCTCCATCGCGGTCGAGGCCGTCTTTGGATATGCGGCGTCGCCCCCCGGCGTGCCCGAGCCGCTGCGCCATGCGGCACGGCTGATGCTGGCCGCGCTTTACGAGAACCGGGGGGAAAATCCCGGCATGGTGACGCTCCCGCCCGCCGCGGCGGCGCTCATCGAGCCTTATCGGGCCCGGAGGCTGTCGTGACCCCCGTCGGTGCCATGCGCAGGCGGCTCGTGCTGGAGAAGCCGCAGGAAACCCCGGACGCCGCGGGCGGCGTGCGCAGGACCTTCATCGCGGCAGCGACGCTGTGGGGCCGTGTCGAGCCGTTGCAGGCGCAGGAACGGATTGCCGCCGAAAGCGCCGGCCAGACCCTGACCCACCGCATCACACTGCGCTGGACGTCCCTCGCCGACGCGTCCTGCCGGTTCCGGCTGGGATCCGCGCGCATCTTCACCGTCCGCACGGTTTTCGACCCGGATGAGAGGCGGCGCACGCTTCTGTGCCTTTGCGAGGAGGTGCGTCCATGAGCGCGGGCCCCCTGATTGCCCTGCGGACGGCCGTGCGCGCCCGTCTTGTCGCCGATGCCGGCCTTACGGCGCTCCTCGGCGGCGAGAGGGTCTATGACGAGGCGCCGCGCGGCGCGACGCCGCCCTACGTGACCTTCACCGAGGCCTCCGCGCGTGCCTGGCCGGATGGTGGCAGTCCCGGCCATGCCCACGACTTCGCGCTGGTCGCGTGGTCGGACCAGGGCGGCGATACCGAGGCGCTCACCATCGTCGACACCATGGCCGTGCTGCTCGACGACGCACCATTGGCGCCGACGGGGCACCGCCTCGTGTTGATCCGCGTCACGGCCCAGGAAACGGCGCGGCCCGATGCGGAGGGCCGGCGGCGGGCAACCCTTCGGCTCGAGGCACTCACCGAGCCGGCCTGATCGGCGCACTCCATTCCGGAAAGGACGAGACATGGCTGCCCAGAAAGGCAAGGACCTGCTTCTCAAGCTCGATGGCGGATCGGGTGCGTTCGTCACCGTCGCCGGCCTGCGCTCCCGCAGGCTCACCTTCAACGCCGAAGCGATCGACGTCACCAACGCCGATTCCGTCGGGCGCTGGCGCGAGCTCCTGTCCGGCGCCGGCGTGCGGCGTGCTTCGCTCTCCGGGACGGGCGTTTTCCGCGACGAGCAGTCGGACATGCTGGTCCGGCAGTTGCTGTTCGACCAGGCCGTCCGCGACTGGCAAGTCATCATTCCGGACTTCGGCACCGTGCAGGGCCCGTTCCTCGTCGCGAGCCTGGAATACCGCGGGGAATACGCGGCGGAGGTGACCTTCGACCTCGCTCTGGAGAGCGCGGGATCCCTCTCCTTCACAGCGATCACGGGGTGAGGGGATGGCCAATCGCGCGCGTGGCGAGATCGAGGCCCAACTGGGTGACCGCCGGCTGACCCTGTGCCTGACACTCGGGGCGCTCGCGGAACTCGAGGCCGGCTTCGGCGTGGAAGACCTGTCCGGGCTGGGCGAGCGCTTCGGCGCCGGCCGCTTTTCGGCCCGGGACGTCACCCGCATCCTGGGTGCGGCGGCGCGCGGAGGGGGGACGCCGCTCACCGATTCCGAGGTCGGTGCGTTGCCGATTCCCGGAGGGATCCCGGGAGCACTCGCGACGGTTCTCGATCTGCTCGAGGTTACGTTCAGCTCCGGGGACGGTCCTGTCGGCCGCCCCTGAGCGCCGCAGGACGCCGGTCCGTTCCGCCCGCGGGAATCCCCTCCCGCCCGCGCGGCTGGGATGCGGCTCTGGCCTTCGGGCTCGGCGTCCTGCGGCTGTCCTCACGGGATTTCTGGGCCCTCACGCCGCGCGAGCTCGATGCGGCCCTGCGCGGCGCAATCGGGCGCTTCGCCGCGGAAGCCGACGCCGTGCCGTCGCTGGGTGACTTCGAAGATCTCCTGGCCGCCTTCCCTGACGAGGCTGCCTGAACACCCCTTGCAGCAGGAGAACTCATGGCCACGCAGCCCACTCGCCAGGCAGCAGCCGCGTCCGAGGCCCTCAAGACGCTCGGCGACATGTCGCGCAGCTTCGAGCGCACCATGTCCGACGCGTTCGTCAAATCGGCCGTGCAGGGCAAGCGCTTCGAGGACGTGCTCAAGTCCGTCGGCAGCCGGCTTCAGTCGATCGGCACGTCGGCAGCGCTCGGACCGCTCGAAGCGTTGCTCGGCAAAGCCGCCGGCGCGCTGACGGAGAGCCTCGCAGGCGCCGCGGCGGGAGGCATAGGCTCGCTCCTGTCCGGGTTGGGCGGGGCCGCTCAGCTCGGCTCGGCTGCAAAGACCGGGCATCTGTCGGTCTATGCGCGCGGCGGCGTGCTGGATGGTCCGGCCATGTTCCCGATGCAGGGAGGTGCCGGCCTCGCGGGCGAGGCCGGTCCCGAAGCGATCATGCCGCTGGCCCGTGGCACCGACGGCAGGCTGGGCGTCCGGGCGTCTGGCGGCACGGTGCAGGTGACGGTGAACGTCACGACGCCGGATGCCGACAGCTTCCGCCGGTCGGAAGCACAGGTGACAGCTGCGCTGGCGCGCGCCGTCGCCCGCGGTCAGCGGGGCCTCTAGGCGACTTCACGCAATCCGGGCGCTCTCCGCAAAGTACATGCAGAGGTTGAGTTTCGCTTTTCAACACGCTGCGATGACTCACGAAACGGCGAAGACCCGCTATGGGCGCACCCGTCCGGTCTGACCTCAGGCCGCGGCTCGCAGCATCGCTGCGATCTCGTCCTTCAGCTTCAGGCGCCGCTTCTTGAGATCCTCGAGCGCGGCATCACCAGTCGGCTCCACCTCGGATTCGATGCGGTGGATCTCCCGGTTCAGGTGCTCGTAGGTGTCGGCGAGGCGCGCGAAATGCGCATCCCCGATCTTGAGCCGGCTGATGGCTGCGGCGGAGCCGGGGAACTCTTCGTGCAGGCCGTGCGGAACATGCGTCATCGGAATCCTCCAATGCCGAGATGCAACCCCGTGAGCCAAGCCAACGCCTTGATGTGAGTCAACAGTAAAGGAGGATGCATGCCCGCCGCCTTTCACGAGGTGCTGTTTCCGCTCGACGTCGCCCTGCGCGGACGCGGCGGCCCGCAAAGGCGCACCGAAATCGTCGTCACCGGTTCAGGCCGCGAGGAACGCAACCAGCGCTGGGCCCATGCCAGGCGCCGGTACGAGGCAGGATACGGCGTGCGCGGCCTCGCCGCCCTGCACGAGGTGCTCGCGTTTTTCGAGGAACGGCGGGGCCGGCTCTACGGCTTCCGCTGGCGCGACCGGCTGGACGACCGCTCCTGCGCGCCTGGGCGGGAGCCGTCGCCCGTCGACCAGAAGATCGGCACGGGGGACGGCACCACGGCGACGTTTGCCCTCGCCAAGAAGTACGGGGCCAATTTCGCTCCCTATTCGCGCCCGATCGCCAAGCCAGTTGCGGGAAGCGTCACGGTGGCGGTGGGCGGGACACCTGTTCAGGGCACCCGCTTCGACGTCGACACGGCGCGCGGCCTGGTGACGTTCCGGGCCGGGGCGATCCCTGCCGCCGGAGCTGCAGTCACCGCGGGCTTTCGGTTCGACGTGCCGGTCCGGTTCGACGCCGACGAGATCATCGTCGATCTCGATGCCTTCACCGCCGGCGCCATTCCCAGCATCCCGCTCGTCGAAATCGTCCCCTGACGGGGCAAGTCGGAGATCAATCGTGCGCAATCTTCCCGAAACGCTGGCCGCGAGCCTTGCCGGAGGTGCGACGACGCTGGCCCGCTGCTGGATCCTGACCCGTGCCGACGGCATCGTCATGGGCTTCACGGACCATGACCGCGACCTCGTCGTCGACGGGATCACCTGTGCCGCGGCATCGGGGCTCGCCGCGGCCGAAGCCCAGGCGGAGCTCGGCTTCGCTGCCGGCGGGGGAGAGGTCCAGGGTGCGCTCGTCTCGCCGGGGCTCGACGAGGACGACCTGTCCGCCGGCCGGTGGGATGCCGCTCGCGTCATAGTCTGGCTGGTCGACTGGTCGCAACCTTCGGTGCGGATCAGGCTGCAGTCCGGCACCGTCGGCGAGATCCGCCGGGCGGGCACGGCCTTCACCGCGGAGATCCGCGGACCCGCGGTGGCGCTCGACGAGGAGCGGGGGCGCATCTTCGGCTCGACATGCGACGCCGACCTCGGCGACGGGCGCTGCGGCATCGACCTCACGACGTCCGCGCTCCGAGGCCAGGGCACCGTTTCTGCCACTGACGGGCGCGGTTACCTCACCTGTTCCGCTCTTGCGGGGCAGGCGGACGGCCTCTTCACCGGCGGCAGGATCACCTTCACGTCGGGTGCCAATACGGGCTGGAGCATCGAGGTGCGCCGGCACAGGGCGGCGCCGGGCGGGGCCGAGTTGGACCTGTGGCGGGAGGCGGCGCTGGCGCTGTCCCCCGGCGACGCCTTCACCGTGGCAGCCGGATGCGACCGTCGCTTCGAGACCTGCCGGGACCGCTTCGCCAATGTCGCGCGGTTCCGCGGCTTCCCGCACATGCCCGGCAATGACTTCGTGATGCGCGGCGCAAGGCAGGGCGAGGCGGGGATGGACGGCGGGAGCCTGTTCCGATGACCGCCCTGCTCGAGACGCACGACGGGCGATCCGCCGCCTCCGCCGTCGTCGCGGAGACCCGCCTGTGGATCGGGACGCCCTACCTGCACGCCGGCTCCCTGCGGGGCGTCGGGTGCGACTGCCTGGGCCTGGTGCGGGGAGTGTGGCGCGCCCTCTACGGCTCCGAGCCGGAGGATCCCGGTCCCTACACCGCCGACTGGGCCGAGGCGAGCGGGGAGGAGCGTCTGGCCGACGCGGCCACGCGCCACCTCGCGCCGGTTCCGGGGAGGACATGGGAAGCCGGCGATCTCCTGATCCTGCGCTGGCGCGAGGGGTTCCCCGCCAAGCATCTCGGCATCGCCACCGGGGCCGACACCATGGTTCACGCCCATGACGGTGCCTGCGTCGCCGAGGTCGCCGTCGGCGTGTGGCGGACCCGGGTGGCGCATGTGTTCCGGTTCCCGCCTCTGCCGCTGCAACCCGGGAACGGAGAGGAGCGCCGATGAGCACGCTGATCTTTCAGGCCGCGGGCACGATTGCCGGCGGCGCGATCGCGGGTCCGGCGGGCGCCCTCGTGGGAGGCGCCCTCGGCGCGGGCCTCGGCAGCCTCGTGGATACGGCGCTCATCGGACGGTGGGGAAAAGCGCGCAAGGTTCAGGGGCCGCGCCTCGCCACGCTGCCCGGCATCGGCTCGGCCGAGGGTGCCCCGATTCCGAGCGTTTACGGGCGGGCCCGTGTCGGCGGGCAGGTGATCTGGGCGACGCGGTTCGTCGAGGACGTTTCCGTCCAGCGCACGAAGTCCGGCGGCAAGGGAGGAGGCGGGCAGAAGACCGTCACGACCACCTATTCCTACTACGCCAACATCGCCGTGGGCCTTTGCCGGGGGCGGATTGCCCTCATTCGCCGGATCTGGGCGGACGGCAGGGAGCTCGACCTCACCACGCTGGGATTGCGCCTCTACCGCGGAACGGAGGATCAGCAGCCTGACCCGCTGATCGTGGCGAAGGAGGGGGAGGCGAACGCCCCGGCCTATCGCGGCGTGGCCTATGTCGTGTTCGAGCGCTTCCCGCTGGCCGATTTCGGCAACCGGGTGCCGCAGCTGTCCTTCGAAGTGTTGCGCCCCGTCGGCGGCCTCTGCGAGCACCTGACGGCGGTGACGGTGATCCCGGGGGCGGGGGAGTTCGCGCTGAACCCCGGCCCGGTGCTGCGCACGGCGGGATCGTCCTGGGCGCGTGAGAACACGCATGTCCTGACCCATGACAGCGACTGGCGTGCCTCGATCGACGCATTGCAGGGCCTCTGCCCAAACCTGCGCAACGTTTCGCTGCTGGTGTCCTGGTTCGGGGACGACCTGCGTCTGGAAGCGTGCACCGTCGCGCCGCGCGTCGTCAGCCAGCAGCGCAGCAATTCCGGCGGGCGCTGGCAGGTGTGCGGCCAGCAGCGCTGGGAGGCACGGGAGACCTCCAGCGTGGACGGCAGGTCAGCCTATGGCGGCACGCCGACCGACGCGGGCGTCGTGGCGGCCATCCGGGACCTGAAGGCGCGCGGCCTCGCCGTGACCCTCTACCCGTTCCTCATGATGGACGTGCCGCCCGGGAACGCACGCCCTGATCCGTGGACCGGTGCGAACGCCCAGCCCGCCTATCCCTGGCGCGGCCGAATCACCTGCACCCCGGCGCCCGGCCAGACCGGGTCCCCCGACGCCACCACCGCGATCAATGCGGCCGTCGCGCGCTTCTTCGGGACGGCACTGCCCGGCCACTTCGGCACTGCCGGCGACGCGGTCGTCTATACCGGGCCGGCGGAGTGGAGCCTCCGGCGGCAGGTGCTGCACTACGCCAGGCTTGCGGCGATCGCCGGCGGCGTGGACGCCTTCATCATCGGCTCGGAATTCGTGGGGCTGACCCGGCTTCGGTCGGCGCCGGGCACCTACCCGGCCGCAGCCCGCTTCGCCCAGCTTGCCGCCGACGTCCGCGGCATGCTGGGACCGGCGACGAAGATCGTCTATGCTGCCGACTGGACCGAGTATGGCGCCCATGTTCCCGCGCCGGGCGAGGTCCGGTTCCCGCTCGATCCGCTCTGGTCCTCTTCTTCCATCGACGCCATCGGCATTGACGCGTGGTGGCCGCTGACGGACTGGCGCGACGGACCTTTGCATCGCGACCGCGCCCTCGCACGCGATGCGGCCGACCCCGACTACCTCTTCGCGCGAACCGCAGCCGGCGAGGCCTATGACTGGTACTACGGCGACGATGCCGCCAGGACGGCCCAGGAGCGCAGCGCCATCGGCAGCGGCGGGGCCGACGACTGGGTGTTTCGCCAGAAAGACGTCGCCGGATGGTGGTCGAGCACGCACGTGGAGCGCGTTGCAGGCAAACCGGTGCGGACAACCGCGTGGAAACCGGGCCAGAAGCCGGTCTGGCTGACGGAGTTCGGTTGCCCGGCCGTCGACAAGGGAGGCAACGGTCCAAACGCCTTCCCCGACCCGAAATCCTCGGAAGGCCGCCTGCCGCCCTTTTCGTCTGGCGGCCGCGACGATCTCGTCCAGCATCGCGTCCTGGAGGCGACGCTGAAGCGGTTCGACCCGGGATTTCCGGGCCATGTGCCGCAGCCGACGGCCCCGGGCGCCCCCGATGCGACGGCCATGGTGCCTGCAGGCCGCATGTATGCCTGGTGCTGGGATGCGCGGCCTTTCCCTTCATTCCCGGCTCAAAGCGACACTTGGAGCGATGCCGGCGCGTGGCGCACCGGGCACTGGCTGACAGGCCGGCTGGAGGGCGCGCCGGTGGACCGGCTCGTCGCAGCCATGCTGGCCGATGCGGGCCTGACCGCGAGCTTCGAGGGCGTGGACGGCTTCTGCGACGGCTACGTCGTCGACCGGCCCATGTCTCTTCGGGCAGCCATCGAGCCGCTGGCGGACCTCTACGGCTTCGACCTCGCCGTCTCGGCGGATGGCCTGCGTTTCGTCGGGCGCTCGGTCACGCCAATCGTCGACCTCGCGATCGGCGACCTCGTGCCCGACGATGAAGGTGCAACGGTGCATCTCGCGCGGGCGGAGGAAAGCGAGCTTCCCCACGCCCTGACCGTGACCTACATCGACGGCGAGGCCGACTTTTCAAGCGCGACGGCCTCGTCCCGTCGCCTCTCGGGTTCGGGCCGGCGCGAAGCATCTCTCTCCTTGCCCGCGGCGCTCCCGGCCGAGCAGGCGGCCCGACTGGCGGACATCGCGCTTCACGAGACGTGGGCGGGGCGTGAGGCGGCGGAGTTCACGGTCCGTCCGGGGCTGCTCGCCATAGAGCCGGGCGATACCGTCAGGCTGCCTGAGGCCCGTGGCTCCGGCCTGTTCCGGGTCGAGCGGATCACGGACGGTGCAGCGCGCAAGATCGCCGCCCGTGCCGTGCAGCCGGGACTTTCCGAGGCCGCAGCGGGTGCTGGAACCCTGCGCCGTGCTGCCTCGCCGGCACTGTCCGGCCCGGCGCAGGTGGTCGTGATCGACTGGCCCACGGCCGATGCCGACCCGCCCTTGCTTCAGTCGCTGGCTGTCGCGGCCGACCCGTGGCCGGGCCCGGTGGCCGTCTGGCGCTCCGTCGACGGAGCGTCCTTCGACCTTTTCACGGTGGCGCAGTCTCCGTCGCGGATCGGCCGCACGCTCGCCACCCTTCCCGCGGGACCCGCATGGCGCTTCGACGACGCGGCGGTTCTCGAGGTCGAGCTCGACTCCGGAATGCTCTCGGCCAGCGGAGATGCCGGCGCACTCGACCTGTCGAGCAGTCTCGCGATCCGGCACGCATCCGGCCTCTGGGAGGTCGTCGGCTTCAGCCGCAGCGAGCTCATCGGACCGCGCCGCTGGCGCCTGACGCGCCTCGTTCGCGGATGCGGCGGGCGCGAGCACCTTTGCGCCGCGGAAATTCCGGCGGGAAGCACTGCCGTCGTGATCGACGGCAGCGTCGTTCCGGTGGGGTCCGGGTTGTCGGCGCTGGGGTCGGCCTGGATCTACCGCGTCGGCCCGGCAGACCGAAGCGTCGGCGATCCCACCATGGCCGGCTTCACCGCCACGCCCGAACCGGAAGCGCTTCGCCCCCTCGCTCCAGTGGAGGTTCGGGCGACGCGGGGACCGGACGGCATCACCCTGGCCTGGACGAGACGGGGCCGCCTGCATTCCGACACGTGGAACCTCGCCGAGGTTCCGCTGGACGAGGCCTCGGAGAGCTACACCGTCGAGATACTGGCGGGCACGGTCGTGAAGCGCGTGCTGGCGGCGGATCGCCCGTCGCTGCTCTACGCGGCCGGCTCCGAGGCGGCCGACTTCGGGTCGCCGCAGGAGACGCTCGTCGTTCGCATCTCGCAGGTCAGCTCTCTCGTCGGCGCCGGCCGGCCGGCAATGGCAACTCTCACCATCGGCTGAGGCCGGAGCGGAGACACTCCCATGGATACGACGAACCGGCTGGGGCTGCCTTATCTGGCAGCTGCCCAATCGCAGAAGCATGTCACGCTCAATGAAAGCCTGCGCGCGCTCGACGCGCTGGTCCAGGTCGGCGTGGTCGCCGCCGACGCGGCAGCTCCCCCAGCCGTGCCCTCGGAAGGCGACCGGTACATCGTCGGAGAAGCTCCGACCGGAGCCTTTGCCGGCAAGAGGGGGCAGCTCGCTGCCTTCGACGACGGCGCCTGGCGGTTCACCGCGCCGCGTGCGGGGTGGATCGCCTTCACGGTGGCCGGCGACAGGCTCCTGCTCTTCGATGGGGCCGCGTGGCGCGACGTCGCGACAGTCATTCGTCGCCTCGGCGACCTGACCGGGCTCGGCATCGGCACGCAGCCTGATTCCACCAACGCCTTCTCGGCGTCGCTGAACGCAGCGCTGTTCGCCGCCCGCGCGCCCGCCGACGGCGGAACAGGCGACGTGCGCGTGACCTTGAACCGGACAGCCACCGGCAGGACCGCCTCATTCCTGTTCCAGAACGCATGGTCCGGGCGCGCAGAGCTCGGGCTCGCCGGCGACGACCTGCTGCGGATCCGGACCTCAGCTGACGGTAATCTCTGGAACGATGCGCTGACGGCCGATCCCGTCACCGGCTCCGTGAAGCTGCCGGGCGGCATAGCGGCCTGCGGCGGCCAGGCCATGGCGGCGTTCCGCAACCATGTCGTCAATGGCGACTTCCAGGTTGCGCAGAGGGGCGAAGGGCCTTTCGCAGTTTCCGTGGGAGGGAGCTACGGCTTCGATCTCTGGCGCGGCGCGCTCACGGGCGCCGGGTCCGGTGCGCTGACCCGCACGGCTTTCGCGCCCGGGCAGGCTGCCGTTCCGGGCGGCCGCTTCTACGCGACGCTGACGGCGACCATCGCGGCATCCAACAGCTCTGCGGACCTGCAGACCCGTCTGGAAGATGTGGCGCGTCTTGCCGGCCTCAGGGTCACGCTTTCCTGCAGCTACCGGACATCGGCAGCCGTCGCCGTGCAAGCCGTCCAGGTGTTCGGAACGGGCGGCAGCGCCTCCGTGACGATCCCGATCCTTGCGCTCACCGCCGCCGCGGGCTGGACGAGGCGGAGCGCCACCTTCGTGATGCCTGCAGTCGCCGGGCAGACCGTCGGCGTCGGATCCTACACGGCTTTGCGCTTCGTTCTCCCGGGCGGAAACAGCGCGGGCGTGTCATTCGACCTCGCCGACGTGCAGCTCGAGGAGGGGCCGGTCGTCACGGCCTTCGAGCGACGGCCGCCTGCCGTCGAGACGATGCTGGCACGCCGTTTCCTTCGCCGATCGGCCACGGTTCAGCAGGCCGGTGATCTCGCGCCGGACATGCGGGCTTCCCCGGTCCAGAGCGGGGCGGCGCCGGCTTTCTTCTATTCGGCGGAGCTGTGACGCCCATGCGCGATAGCTTCCCGCAGTCGGTGGCCCTCGTCCTCTCGCTAGAGGGCGGGTACGTGGACAACGCCGCCGATCCCGGCGGTCCGACCAATTTCGGCATCACACTCGCGACGCTGGCCAGGGCTCGCGGCGCAGCCGTCACCGCGGCCGACGTCCGGGCCCTGCGCCGGGACGAAGCCACGCAGATCTACCGGCGGCTTTATTGGGATGCGGCCGGCGCCGATGCGCTGCCGGCCGGGATCGACCTCGCCGTCTTCGACTGCGCCGTCCACAGCGGACCGCGCCGGGCCGTTCTGATGCTGCAGGAGCAACTCGGCGTCACGACGGACGGCGTGTGCGGTCCGCTGACCGCCGGCGCCGCCCGGCGCTGCGACGCGCTGGTTCTGCTCGGCAAGCTCGAGGCGAGCCGGCGGACATTTCTCGGACGGCTGCCGGGCGCACCGGTGTTCATCCGGGGCTGGCGCAGTCGCGTCACCACCGTTCACCGGGCCGCCCGTGCAATGGCCCGCGCCAACACCCCTCCATCACCGCAGAAGGAAGCCGCCATGAGCGACACAAAGTCCATTCTCTCCAGCCGCACCGTGTGGTCCAATCTCGTGGGACTCGCCGCCATCGGGCTTTCACTCGGCGGGTTCGACGTCGCGGGCTTTGACAGCGGCCCGCTCGTCGACGCCGGATTGCAGGTCGTCGCGGGCGCGAGCTTCGTGGCCTCGACACTTTTCCGCGTGCTCGCCACCCGCAAGCTTGCCGCCGGGGCGTGAGGCGGCCGGCGTTCAGGCAAGGTTCACCTGCGCCGGTCAGGATTGGGACATGCGAGGGATAGAGGCGCTCGCCCTTCTAGCACTGTCCGCCTTCGTCGCCGCTCCCGCGGCGGCGGAGGAGCCGGCCCGCGCGTCGAAATCCGCGTGCCTCGACGAGGCGGAGATCCATGCCGAGGTCGGCTCGCGCCGCGTGGTGTCGCAGGTTGCGGCGCTGCGGGCCGCACGCGCCGCCAAGGGCGGGGAGCCCGTGCGGGCTCGCCTATGCCGGAGCGAATCGGGCCTTGTTTATGCCATCACCTCGCTGAAGAAGGACGGCAAGGTCGTCCACGTCGTGATCGACGCGTCCTCCGGCAAGGTGATCGGGGACTGAACGGGAGAGCTGTTCCGTGCGCCTGCTCGTCGTCGAGGACGACAAGGACCTCAACCGTCAGATCGTTGCAGCGCTGGAACAGGCCGGCTACGCCGTCGACCGCGCGCTCGACGGCGAGGAAGGGCATTACCTCGGAGACACCGAGCCGTACGATGCCGTCATCCTGGACCTCGGCCTTCCCAAGATGGACGGCGTCGCGGTCCTGCAGGCTTGGCGGCGGGCCAGCCGGGCGATGCCCGTTATCATTCTGACCGCACGAGACCGGTGGAGCGACAAGGTGCAGGGCTTCGATGCCGGCGCCGACGACTATGTGGTCAAGCCATTCCACATGGAGGAGATCCTCGCCCGCGTCCGCGCCGTCCTGCGCCGGGCGGCCGGCCATGCGACAAGCGAGCTGACCTGCGGGCCGGTGGTTCTCGACACGCGGTCCGGCCGCGTGACGGTGGACGGCAACCCTGTGAAGCTGACCTCGCACGAGTACCGGCTGATCTCCTACCTGATGCACCATGTCGGCCGTGTCGTGTCGCGGGCCGAGATCATCGACCACCTCTACGAGCAGGATTTCGATCGCGATTCGAACACGATCGAGGTGTTCGTCGGCCGCCTGAGGAAGAAGCTCGGAGTCGACGTGCTGCACACGGTGCGCGGCCTCGGCTACATCATGCAGCCTCCGGAGCAGGACAAGTGAAGCGCACGCGTGCGGGGGGCCTCGCGCGCACGCCGTCCATCGCCACCCGCCTGTTCCTGTCCTCCGCGGTTCTCAGCCTCGTCATCCTGCTGGTCGCAGGGTTCATCCTCTCGGCCATCTACCGGCGGACCACCGAAGATTCGTTCGACGAGCGCCTCCACGTCTATCTCAAGTCGATCGTGGCGGAGGTCGCCTCGCCGGCCGAGACAGAGGGGCCGGTCTCGCCCAGCCTCGGGGAGCCGCGCTTCGACCTGCCGCTCTCGGGGTGGTACTGGCAGGTCTCGCGCATCGACCGGACGCCACCCGAAATCCGGGGATCGACCTCGCTGTTCGGGGACCGGCTGCCTCTCCTGAAGGACTCCGGCGTCGTCGCCGGGCCGGGGGAGTTGCGCGAGGGCTATGCCAAGGGGCCGGACGAGCGGACACTGCGCATCGTCGAGCGGGTCATCGACCTCGGCGACGACGGGCGCTTCCTGATCCAGGTCGGCGCAGACTCCGGGGAGATCGAGGCCGCTATCGTGTCTTTCCGGTGGGCGCTCGGCCTCACCTTCGGACTGCTCGGGCTGGCGCTCGTCACCACCACCGTCATCCAGTTGCGCTTCGGCCTGATGCCGCTCGCAAGGCTCCAGGCGGCAGTCAGCGCGATCCGGCGTGGCGACGCGGCGCGGATCGAAGGCGAGTACGCGGACGACCTCGCGCCTCTGGCTGGAGAGGTCAACCTGCTGCTGGCCCACAACCAGGAAATACTTGACCGTGCAAGGACGCAGGTCGGCAACCTCGCGCATGCGTTGAAGACGCCGCTCAGCGTTCTCGTCAACGAGGCCGGAAGCGATCCCGCGCCGCTGGCATCGAAGATCCGCGAGCAGGCCGACGTCATGCGCGACCAGGTGAACTGGTACCTGGAGCGGGCCAGGGCAGCCGCACGCGCAGGCTTGCTGGGGGCCGCCACCGAGGTCGACCCGGTCATCGAGAGCATCGCGCGGACCCTGGCCAAGATCCACCGCGACCGGGCCGTGGCGTTTGACACGCAATTGGCCACTGGCCTGCGCTTTCGCGGTGAGAGGCAGGATCTCGAGGAGATGGTCGGCAACCTCGTCGACAACGCAGGCAAGTGGGCCCGGGGGCGTGTCCTCGTCTCGGTCGCGCCGGAACCGGACCGGGATGGGCGATCCTACTTGCGGGTCTGCGTCGACGACGATGGACCAGGCCTGCCCCCCGAATCGCGGGCCGAGGTGCTGCGCCGGGGCGCGCGCCTCGACGAGACAAAGCCCGGCTCGGGGTTGGGGCTCTCAATCGTCGCCGACCTCGCGCAACTCTATGGCGGCGGGCTCGTGCTCGACGGATCGCCGCTCGGCGGCCTCAGGGCGGAGCTGAGACTGCCGGCGCTCTGAACTGCCATGCTTTCGCCCGGGTCCTGTCAGAGACCCCGCGACCGTGGGGGCGGCCCGCTGCCGGTCCCGCTTCGAGCGGAGATTTTTCTGACATGACATTCAGGACATTGATTGCGGCGGGCACCGCCATTGCGATCGCGCTGGGCGCGGCCGGTTGCTCGCAAACCACAGGCCCCAACGAAGCCGGCGGGACGGTGCTCGGCGCCGTCGCGGGCGGTTTGATTGGAAGCCGCTTCGGCGGCGGGGCAGGGAAGGTCGCGGCCGTCATGGCCGGAACGATGATCGGCGGCTTCCTCGGCAACCAGGTCGGGCGGTCGTTCGACGACGAGGCGCAGGCGCGCGCGGCGGAAGCGCAGGCTGCCGCGATCGCCTCCGGCCGCCGCTCGGAATGGCGCGGACAGAGCGGTTCCTATGGCTATATCGAGCCGGGACCCGCCTATACCGACTCCAGCGGAACCTGCCGAACCTACTCGCACACGATCTACATCGACGGGCGGCCGAGGAACGGCACGGGGACGGCCTGCAGGAACCCGGATGGCACGTGGCAGATCGTCAGCTGAGACGTTGAGCCGCTCCCTCCGGGATGGTCCGGAGGGGGTAGTGCCCAAATCGGGCGTGACGTTGCCGCAAAGGGCGGCTAATTCAACGGCATGATCGTCTGGTTCGCCATGGCGCTGCTGACAGGCGCGGCCGTCCTTGCCGTGCTCTGGCCGTTGGCGCGCGCCGGAGGCGGCGACGCCTCGGCCGAGAAGGCGACCGACGCTGCCTTCTACCAGGCCCAGCTCGACGAACTGGCGCGCGATGCCGAACGCGGGCTGATCGACCCCGCCGAGGCGGAAGTGGCGCGGGTTGAAGCCGCGCGTCGGCTTCTTGCCGCGACACGAAGGGGAGAGGCGAAGACCGGCGGCGCGAGCGGTCCGTGGCGGCGACGCGTGGTTGCGGCCGCCGCACTGGTGGGCGTGCCCGTCCTCAGCCTGGGCCTGTATCTCGCCTTCGGTCAACCCGATCTGCCGGATCAGCCGCTCGCCGCGCGCACGGACAAGCCCGCCTCCGATCTCTCCATGGCCGAGGCCATCGGGCGGATCGAGGCGCATCTGGCGAAGGAGCCGAATGACGGCAGGGGCTACGAGGTCGTCGGTCCCGTCTACATGAGCGTCGGACGCTACGACGATGCCGTGCGGGCTTTCGCCAGCGCGGCGCGGTTTCTCGGCGAGACCCCCGTGCGTCTCGAGAACTGGGGCGAGGCGACCGTGGCAGCCGCCGACGGCGTCGTGACGGCCGATGCTAAGGCGCTGTTCGACAAGGCGCTCGCTGGCGATCCCAAGCGGGTGAAGGCCAGGTTCTACAAGGCGGTCGCGGCCGAGCAGGATGGGGACAGAGCCACCGCCCTCGCCGTCTTCGGCGACATCGCGACGGAGCTGAAGGGAACGCCGCTCTCTGCCAGCCTGGCCGAGCGCATCAAGGCGATGGGCGGCACGCCGCCCGAGGGTACCCTGGCCGAGGCCGCGCCCGCGGCACCGCAGGAGGCCACCCCCGCCGATCCGACCGGCACCGAGGCGGGACAGGCCGTCGCATCGCTTCCGCCGGACGAGCGGATGAAGATGATCCGCAGCATGGTCGACGGACTGTCGCAGAAGCTGGCCGAAAACGGCGGTGACGTGGAGGGCTGGCTGCGTCTGGTGCGGTCCTATGCCGTCCTGAACGAACCGGAGAAGGCCAGGGATGCGGTGGCGAGGGGGCGGGCCGCACTGGCTTCCGACGCCGGTGGGTTGGCCAAACTCGACGCCCTGGCGCGCGATCTCAACATCGGAGGGTCCTGACGGACCGCTGGAATGACCCGCAAGCAGCGTCGCCTCACCCTGATCGGATCCGCACTCGCCGTGCTCGGCATCGCCGCGGGGCTGGTCCTCTACGCGCTGTCCGACAGCATCGTGTTCTTTCACGGCCCGACGGACGTGGTCGAGAAGAACATCCAGCCGGGGACGCGCTTCCGGCTCGGCGGCCTCGTCAAGGAAGGCAGCGTCCAGCGGGGCGACAATCAGGTCATATCCTTCGAGGTGACGGATACTATAAAGTCGGTGCCGGTCACCTACCAGGGCCTGCTTCCCGACCTGTTCCGCGAGGGGCAGGGCGTCGTTGCCGAAGGGGTGCTCGAGGCGACCGGCCGGTTCCGCGCAGACAGCGTGCTTGCCAAGCACGATGAGAACTACATGCCGAAGGAGGTGGCGGACGCGCTGAAGAAGCGGGGCGTCTGGCACGAATCATCGGGCAAGGACGGCACGCCCCCGGCAGCGGCCCAGGCCTCGGGCGCCGCACCGGCAGGGCAGGCGGGGAGCGCGACGCCATGATCGTCGAAATCGGCCACTACGCGCTCGTTCTCGGGCTCGCGCTCTCGCTTGTGCTCTGCACCGTCCCCGTCTGGGGCGCCGTCACACGGGACGCGGCGCTGATGGCGGTCGCGCGCCCGGTCGCCCTGGCGCTCGCGGGCTTCGTGGCGCTGTCCTACGTTGCGCTGACGGCCGCCTACGTCACCTCGGACTTTTCCGTCGTCAACGTCGTCCAGAACTCCCACTCGGCGAAGCCGCTCGCCTACAAGATCTCCGGCGTCTGGTCGAACCATGAAGGATCGATGCTGCTCTGGGTGCTGATCCTGGCCGTTTTCGCCGGGCTCATCGCGCTGAGGGGCGGGCGCATGCCTGTGCGCCTGCTCGCCACGGTGCTGGCCGCGCAGGGTGCCGTCGCCGCCGCCTTCCTGCTCTTTATTCTCGGCACATCGAACCCATTCGCCCGTCTCTCACCGGCACCGTTCGAGGGGCAGGGGCTCAACCCGATCCTTCAGGACCCCGGCCTCGCGATCCACCCGCCGTTGCTCTACCTCGGCTATGTCGGCTTCTCCGTCGCCTTCTCCTTCGCGGTGGGCGCGCTGGTGGAGGGCCGCATCGACGCGTTGTGGGCCCGATTCGTCCGGCCCTGGACGCTGACCGCCTGGATCTTCCTGACGCTCGGCATCGCGATGGGCTCCTACTGGGCCTATTACGAACTCGGCTGGGGCGGTTGGTGGTTCTGGGATCCGGTCGAGAACGCCTCCTTGATGCCGTGGCTCGCGGGGACCGCCCTGCTGCACTCCACCGTCGTCATGGAGAAGCGGGACGCGTTGAAGGTGTGGACCATTCTCCTGTCCATCCTCACCTTTTCGCTTTCCCTCGTCGGCACCTTCCTGGTCCGCTCTGGCGTGCTGACGTCGGTGCATGCCTTCGCCACCGACCCGACGCGCGGCGTCGTCATCCTCGCTATCCTGGTGGTGTTCATCGGCGGCAGCCTCGCGCTCTTCGCATGGCGTGCGCCGATGCTGCGGCAGGGCGGGATCTTCGCGCCCGTTTCGCGAGAAGGGGCGCTGGTTCTCAACAACCTCTTCCTCGCGGCGTCCTGCGCCGCCGTCTTCATCGGCACGCTGTACCCGCTCGCGCTGGAGGCGGTCACCGGGTGGTGGGATCCGGCCAATCCGGCGAAGATCTCGGTTGGTGCGCCCTTCTTCAATGCCACCTTCCTGCCGCTCGTGATCCCGCTGTTCCTGCTGATGCCCTTCGGCCAGTCCCTTGCCTGGAAGCGTGGCGACCTGCTTGCGGTGGCGCAGCGCTTGGTTGCGGCGGGTGCGATCGCGATCGTGATCGCGCTCATCACGGTCGCACTGACCTGGGGCGGGCCGGTGCTGGCGCCAGTGGCGATCGGTCTCGGCGCATGGCTCATCATGGGATCCCTGACGGAAATCGTGACCCGCTCCTGGCGGCCCGGCGCGACCGTCTCGATCGTCCTGGCCCGCGCGGCCGGCCTGCCGCGTTCGGCTTGGGGAACGGCGATCTCGCACGCAGGCGTCGGCGTGACCGTGATCGGGATCGCTGCGACGGCATGGGGGGTCGAGCAAATCGTGACGATGAAGGCCGGAGACAGGGTCGAACTCGGCGGCTACACGCTGGTGCTCGAGAAGGTCGCCCCGCGCCAGGGCCCGGACTACCGGGAAACAGTGGCTGAGATCGGCGTGTTCCGGGGCGAGACCCGGGTCGGCGAGATAGACCCCGCCAAGCGCATCTTCGAGGCGCGGCAGATGCCGACCAGCGAGGCGGGCCTGCTCACAGTCGGCCTTGGGCAGGTCTATGGCAGCGTCGGCGAGTTCGGGACGGATGGAACGGTCGGACTGCGGCTCTACTGGAAGCCGCTCGTGCTTCTGATCTGGCTGGGGGCCGTCGTCATGGCTCTCGGCGGCTGCCTCTCGCTTCTCGATCGCAGGGCACGGATCGGCGCGCCGGTGAAGGCACGGGCGCCCGCCGGCGCAGTGCCGGCGGAGTAGGGCGGTGCACCGGGCTCTCCGTTCGTTCGTCGCGGTCGCTGTGTTGTGGTCAGCCATGGCCGCCCCGGTGCTCGCGGTGCAGCCGGACGAGGTGCTGCCGGACAAGGCCATGGAGCAGCGCGCCCGCGGCATCTCCTCCGGCCTTCGCTGCCTCGTCTGCCAGAACCAGTCGATCGACGATTCGGACGCACCCCTGGCACGCGACCTTCGGCTCCTCGTCCGCGAGAAGCTGAAGGAGGGCAAGAGCGATTCGGAGATCCGCGACTACCTTGTCGACCGCTATGGCGAGTTCGTGCTGTTGAAGCCATCGTTCACCGGGCACAACCTGCTGCTCTGGGTGGGTCCGTTCGCTGTCTTGGCTCTGGGAGCGGCCGTGGTCTGGGCGAATGCGCGGCGCAGAAGGCCGGCGGCCCCGGCGCCGCTGACGGCCGAGGAAAGGGCGGCGCTGGAGCGGATGACGCAGGGCTGACGGCCGTACCTCCGCCCACCTTTCCAAAGTTTCATCTTCCCGCGATGCGGCTGTAAGCCCGCTTAGCCAATTGTCTTCTTCGAAGCAGGGCCGAGGCCCGCCTTCGAAAGGAGATCAGATCCATGACCACCGCTGACAAGCCCGCCTCCCGGCGCCTCTCGGTCCGCGCCACGCTGATGGCCGGAGCCTGCGCCGCAGCCATCGTCGGCACCGGCGTCGGCGCCATGTATGGCGTCCCGACCCCCGCCCGCGCCGAAATCACCCAGTCCGTCCTGCCGCCGAACGCGCCCGGCACCTTCGCCGACATCGTCGAGAAGGTCCGCCCCGCCGTCGTCTCGGTGAAGGTGAAGGTCGAGACAGCGTCCGATACCGGTGCCGGCATTGCCGACGGCGGTGACGAGGACGGCAACGGCATGCGCGGCCTGCCGCCGGGCATCGAGGAGTTCTTCCGCCAGTTCGGCCAGAAGGGCCAGCGCGGCCAGGGCGGCATGCCCAACATGCATCCGCGTGGTGGGCACCAGTTCGCCCAGGCGCAGGGTTCCGGCTTCTTCATCTCCGAGGACGGCTACATCGTCACCAACAACCACGTCGTCGACCACGGCGTCGAGGTTCAGGTGACCATGGATGACGGCCGCACCGTCGACGCCAAGGTCGTCGGCACGGATCCGCGCACCGACCTCGCGCTGCTGAAGGTGAAGCAGGACGGCAAGTACCCCTTCGTCAAGTTCGCCGGGGCGGAACCCCGTGTCGGCGACTGGGTGATGGCGGTCGGCAATCCGTTCGGCCTCGGTGGAACGGTGACGGCCGGCATCGTCTCGGCCCGCGGCCGCGACATCGGCTCCGGCCCCTATGACGACTACCTGCAGATCGACGCGGCGGTGAACCGCGGCAATTCCGGCGGCCCGACCTTCAACCTGAAGGGCGAGGTCGTGGGCGTGAACACAGCGATCTACTCGCCGTCAGGCGGCAATGTCGGCATTGCCTTCGCCATTCCCAGCGAAGTCGCCGACGGAGTCGTCGAGTCGATCAAGGACACCGGCAAGGTCTCCCGCGGCTATATCGGCGTGCAGATCCAGCCGGTCTCGCAGGAGATCGCCGACAGCCTGGGACTGAAGGACACCAAGGGCGCCCTCGTCGCCGAGACGACCGATGACGGCCCCGCGGCCGACGCCGGCATCAAGTCGGGCGACACCATCGTCAGCGTCGACGGCAAGTCCGTCGCCGGTCCGAAGGAACTCTCGCGAGAGATCGCGATGAAGAAGCCCGGCAGCACCGTCGAGGTCGGCGTGATGCGTGACGGCAAGGAAAAGACGTTGTCGATGAAGCTCGGCGAGTTGCCGAACCAGAAGACGGCGAAGGCCGACACGCAGCAGGAAGATGGCGCCGCCAAGGGCACCAGCTTCGGCCTGAAGCTCGCCCCGGCGGGTTCCGTCGCCGGAGCCGGAAGCAAGGGCGTCGTCGTGACCGACGTGAACCCCGACGGCCCCGGCGCCGCACAGGGCATCAAGGAGGGTGACGTCATCCTCCAGGTGGCCGGCAAGGACGTCTCCGAGCCGTCCGAGGTCAAGTCCGCGCTCGACGCCGCCCGCAAGGATGGCCGCAAGGCGGTGCTGATGCGGGTCAAGACTGGCGACCAGAGCCGCTTCGTGGCGCTGGCCTTCCCCAACAAGGCTGGCTGAGGACGCAGACAGGCGGGAGCGATCCGTTGCTCCCGCCCGTTCTGAAGCCCGGCTCTCCGGCTGCAAACCAGTCCCCACCGCATCGGGGAGCCGCGGTTGTCAGGCGGCAGGTGGACGCGCCCCCGTCCGCCTGCCGTTTTTGTGCCTGGGCCGATCCGGCGGTCTTCCCCGCCGCCAATGTGTGGAAAACTGTCGCGGTGTCGTCAATCCGGCCTTTTGGGCCGCGTTCGTGTCCAGCACGTGATACAACTGATCCAGCCGCTGTTCTGTCGCGTATCGGGACCTCAGATAACAACAAGACGTACCTCATGTTTTTCAACTGGCGCGGTCGGCCGGCGCTGATGTTTCCCACGCTGGCCTTTGTCGTCGAACGTCCAGGAGCAGCGTGGACGAGGTGCAACGCATCCCAGGTTGCGGCTGAAGCGGAGCCGCTGAGCGACGACGAATTCTGGGACAAGTTCGAGGATTGGGCACTGGGCCAGTTTCCGGTGCAGTTCAGTCCGCTCGACAGGTCTGCGGCGCGGCGGCATCCACCCGTCCTGCGCACCGGACAGCCGGCGTCGCATGCGCAGCAGCAGCAACAGCCTCAGGACCCCGAGGACGGCGAATGAGCCGATGCTGGGAGCCGGCTCGCCCTGCTCAGGCGAGCAGGCTCGAGGTCGTGCCGGCGAGAACCGCCGCCGCTGCAAGCAGCAGGGCACCGGACATCACGGAGAAGGCCGTCCGCACCCGCTGGTGCTGGAAAGCGGGAGACAGCAGCTGCCCGGCGAGGCTCCAGCCGTAGAACTTCAAGGACGACGCGATCAGGAAACCCGCGCCGAACCAGCCGCTCGTCCCGGAGTACCCCGACGAGAGCAAGCCGACGAGGAGCACGACCTCGACATAGACGAGCGGGTTGAGCCATGTGACCGCGAGCATCGCCAGCACGGCCTTGCCCCGGCTGCCTAAAGCGGACGTGCTCTCCAGGTCGCACGATGCGTCGGCCCGTCGCAGGATGGCCCTGATGCCGCATGTGATGAGGAAGGCGACGCCCAGCCAGCGCATCGCATCGACTGCAGATGGGTAGCTGGCGGCAGCGAGGCCAAGTCCCGCCAGTCCGACGCCGACGAGGACGATTTCCGAGAAATACCCGGTGGTGGCTGTCGTGAGAGCGTGGCGGCGACTGAGCCCGGCCCTGAGCAGATGGAGGTTCTGTGGCCCGATCGAGAAGATCAGGCTGAACCCCAGAAGAAAACCAGCCGAAGCGGCGGCGAAGGACGTTCCCTGAACCATCATGGCGACAACTCCTCCATCGCGCCTGGCCGGATGTTCGGCGCAGGCGTCGTGGGCCTCGGGCGTTGCTGCAGGAACTCGGTCTGTTTGGTGCCTGAACCGCACTCGGGAGCGGATCTTCAGGCGCGGGATGCACCTCCCCGCCCATGAATGATCCCACCGTTCTCCGTACGGACAAGTGAAAGATCGTGCGTTGACGCTTGAGCTGAACTCACAGTTCGGCCGCAGGAGAAGCCCGCGCGGCGTGCCCCCGAGACAATGTTTCGCATCCTCAGGCGCGGATTGATCAGGTTAAGCTTGCGCGGTCAGCATTGCGTTTGTTCTCCGCGTCGAGGCCAGTGGAGATCGAAGACCATGCCGCGCGTGCCGCTCGTCGCCGTGAGGGCCTTCGAGGCCGTTGTCCGGCTGGGCAGCGTGTCCAAGGCGGCCGCCGAGCTGAACGTGTCGACATCCGCCGTCAGCCACCAGCTGCGTTACCTGGAGGATTGGCTCGGGATACAACTGCTGAAGAAGGAGGGGCGGGGTGTCACGCCCACCCCCGCCGGCCGGATATTCGCGATCACTCTCGGAAACGCCTTCGGCGCGATCGAGACGGCCGCGGCCGCTCTTCGCCAGAGCCGCGACACCCCCGTGCTGACGGTGGCGTCCATCCCGTCCTTCGCGACGCGCTGGCTGGTTCCGCTCCTTCCCGAGTACCAGCGCGAGTACCCGGGCGTCGACATCAGGGTCATCTACGAGCCGCTCGCCGAGCTCAGCGGGTTCGACCGTGCGGAGGTCGTGATCCGGCGTCTGGATGCCGACAAGGCGCGCGATTCGGGTGCCGAACTCCTGCTTCCCGGCTGGACGGCGCCGGTGTGCAGCCCGGAACTCATCCAGAAGCGCGGCCCCTTCCTGTCGCTAACAGATATTGCGCGGGTGCCGCTGCTGCATGACGCCGACAGGCTCTCTTGGCGCACATGGATGGAGGCGGCGGGCCTGGACCCGATGCTGGCGGAGGCCGGGACGATCTTCGAGGACTTTCACCTTCTGAGCGTCGCGGCGGCGGCCGGTCATGGTGTGGCTCTCTGCCCGGTGTCAATGATCGGCGAGGAGCTGCGGTCGGGCAGGCTGGTCGTCCTCTCGGACGTCGCGGGCAACGAGTCGCGGGGCTACTACGTGGTCGTCGCGCCGACGCGGCCGCCCCACGCCGTCACCTTCGCAGGCTGGTTGCGAAACGCCGTGGTCGAACGCCTCGCCCGCGGCGCGACGAACGCCTGAACCCGGCGCGAGTATCGCATGGGGTTCGCCGGAAAAGAGCGGCACTCGGGCACGCGCACGCCTATATTGCACCACGGCGAGCGCTGCCCCGCCGTGGCAAGGCCGCGGGTGACCGGCCGGAGACCTGCGGATAGACCATGAAGCTTTTGATCGTCGAGGATGACCGCGAGGCCGCCGCCTACCTCGTCAAGGCGTTCCGGGAAGCTGGCCACGTGGCGGACCATGCGGCGGACGGGCTGGACGGATACGCCATGGCACGGGAGGGCCAGTACGACGTCCTCATCGTCGACAGAATGCTGCCGAAGCTCGACGGCCTGTCCCTCATCCACGGCCTGCGGGAGCAGAAGGTGGAAACGCCCGTCCTCATCCTGTCCGCGCTGGGACAGGTCGACGACCGCGTGAAAGGCCTCCGGGCGGGGGGAGACGACTATCTCGCCAAGCCTTACGCGTTCTCCGAGCTCCTCGCGCGCACGGAAGTGCTCTCACGCCGCCGCGGCTCCGGGCCTGCTGAAGAGACCCGCTACCGCGTCGGCGACCTCGAACTCGACCGGCTCTCGCACAAGGTCTCGCGAGGGGAGAAGGTGATCGACTTGCAGCCCCGCGAGTTCAGGCTGCTGGAGTACCTGATGAAGCATGCCGGGCAGGTGGTCACCCGCACCATGCTGCTGGAGCATGTCTGGGACTATCATTTCGACCCGCAGACGAACGTCATCGACGTTCACCTTTCGAGACTCCGGGGCAAGATCGACAAGGGGTTCGACAGGCCTTTGATCCACACGGTGCGGGGCGCGGGATACATGGTCCGTGACGGCGCTCGGTAAGCTCTTCCGCACGACGGCCTTCAAGCTGTCGGCCGCCTACCTCGTGATCTTCGTGCTGTTCGCGACCTTCCTGCTCGGCTACGTGGCATGGAACGCGCGTGTACTGATTGCCGAACAGGCGACGGCCACCGTGCAGGCCGAGATCCAGGGCCTTGCGGAGCAGTACAATTCCGGTGGGCTGCGGCGTCTGATCACCACCATCGACCGCCGGTCCAGCCAGCCGGGGTCATCGCTCTACCTCCTGATGACGCCCGCCGGCGACCGGATCACCGGCAATGTCAGCCGTTACCCGGAGAACCTGTTCGAGCATCTCGGCGAGCAGCAGATCCAGTATTTCCCGGGCGAGGACGCCGAGAGCCCGGGCCGCAGCGCGCTCGTCTGGACGACGCGGCTGCCCAGCGGCCACATGCTGCTGGTGGGCCGGGACCTCGGCGAGGCCGACCGGCTCCGCCAGGTTATCCGCCGCGCATTCGGATGGTCGCTGGCTTTCGTCGTGGTGCTCGCCCTGATAGGCGGCTGGTTCGTCACCAGGCGCGTGCTGGGGCGCATCGATGCGATGACGGCGACGACGCGCGGGATCATGCTGGGGGATCTCTCCGGACGCCTTGCCGTCACCGGCGCCAATGACGAACTCGACCGTCTCGCCGGCAACCTCAATGCCATGCTCGACCGGATCGAGGAGCTGATGACGGGGTTGAAGGAGGTGTCGGACAACATCGCCCACGATCTCAAGACGCCGCTCACGCGCCTCCGGAACGGCGCCGAGGAGGCCTTGCGCACGGCGAGGACACCCGAGGAGTACCGCACGACTCTGGAGTCCACGATCGACGAGGCTGACGGACTCATCCGTGTCTTCAATGCGCTGCTGATGATCGCGCGGGCGGAGGCGGGCGGAGCACGCGACGGCATGGCCGAGTTCGACCTGGCGGACGTGGCGCGCGACGTAGGCGAGCTCTATGAGCCGGTCGGCGAGGAGGCGGGGGTGCCCGTGGTGGTCAAGGTCGAGGACGGCCTGACGCTCTTCGGCTCGCGCGAGCTGGTCGGCCAGATGATCGCAAACCTCGTCGACAACGCCATCAAGTACGCCGCTCCTTCAGGAGGAGGCCCGGCGAGCGCCGAACCCGAGGTCATCGTCAGCGCCGGCCGGGCAAACGGTGGCGTGGTGCTCTCGGTTGCTGACCGCGGCCCGGGTATTCCCGATTCCGACCGGGGGCGCGTCCTCGAGCGGTTCGTGCGCCTCGAGGGCTCGCGCTCGCGCCCCGGCTCCGGCCTCGGCCTCTCGCTGGCAGCGGCCGTGGCCAGGCTGCACGGCGGCAGGCTCCGGCTGGAAGACAATGCACCGGGCCTTCGGGTGGTCGTGGAACTTCCGGCCGAAACGCAGGTGATGAAGAGGGCCGCCGAATGACGGCAGCTCCGCAGTCGCTCGCGGCCCGTGTGAATGCGGCACCCGTTCTCGCTAGTCCCGAAGACGCGAAGCGGCGGCTCGATGAGGCGCTCGCTGGCGGGGACGGTGCGGACAGGTCGGCCGATGCCCTCCGGCAACTCGTGTCGGATATTCCGGCCGTGCGCGACCTCCTGCTCGGGCTGGCCGATCACTCGTCCTTCCTGTGGCGCCTCGTGGAGCAGGATCCGGAACGCTGCGCGTCCCTTCTGGCGAGTGATCCCGACCAGCGGGTCGCGTTCCTGATCACGGAAACCGCCGGGTCGTGGCGCGGTCGGGACGATATCGACGACCTCATGCGCGAGCTGCGTCTCGCCAAGCAGGAACTGGCACTTCTCGTCGCGCTCGCCGACGTCGGATGGGCGTGGACACTGGAGCAGGTCACGGCCGCGCTGGCAGGGTTCGCCGACGCAGCCGCTTCTTCGGCCCTCCGGTTCCTGTTGGCGCAGGCTGCCGAGAGCGGGCGCTACCTCGCGCCGGATCCCGGCGATCCCGCCCGCGACAGCGGGGTCGTCGTGGTTGCGCTCGGCAAGCACGGCGCGGAAGAGCTCAACTACTCCTCCGACATAGACGTTGTGGTCTTCTTCGATCCCGAGAAGGCGCCCCTCGCTCCCGGTGTGGAGGCAACACCGTTCTTCGTCCGTATCGTGAAGGGTCTCGTCCGGCTTCTCCAGGAGCGCACCGCGGACGGCTATGTCTTCCGCACGGACCTGAGGCTGAGGCCTGACCCGGCATCGACGCCGACTGCCATCTCGCTGCCGTCCGCCTTCGCCTATTACGAGACCGTCGGCCAGAACTGGGAGCGTGCTGCGCTGATCAAGGCCCGGCCGGTAGCGGGCGACCTGCCGATCGGAGACACTTTCATCAGCGACCTGTCGCCGTTCATCTGGCGCAAGTACTTCGACTTCGCCGCGATCGCCGACATCCACGCCATGAAGCGGCAAATCCACGCCGTGCGCGGGCATGAGACGATCACGGTCGCCGGCCACGACATTAAGCTCGGCCGGGGCGGCATCCGAGAGATCGAGTTCTTCGTCCAGACGCAGCAGCTGGTGTTCGGCGGCCGCCGCCCGACCTTGCGAGGGCGGCGTACTCTCGACATGCTGACGGCGCTCCACGCGGAGGGCTGGATCTCGCAGAAGGCACGGGACGAACTCGCTGCAGCGTACAGATTCCTGCGTACGGTCGAGCACCGCCTGCAGATGGTGGCGGACGAGCAGACCCAGCGCCTCCCCGTCGAGCCCGACGCCCTGCAACGCTTTGCGCGCTTCTGCGGGTACCCGGACGCCCGGCGCTTCTCCGCTGCACTGACGGGCCACGCCGCCAAGGTGGAGAAGCACTATGCACGGCTCTTCGAGGAAGGGCCGGAACTCGCCAACGAGGAAGGAAGCCTCGTCTTCACCGGTACGACGGACGACCCGGAGACCCTCGAGACGCTGCAGCGCATGGGTTTCTCCAATCCCGCGCTTGTGGCCGAGACGGTCCGGGGCTGGCATTTCGGCCGCCGGCAGGCGGTGACAAGTCCGCGCGCGCGGGAAGTCCTGACGGAGCTCGTTCCCGCGCTCCTCAGTGCCTTCGGAGGAAGTGCGGACCCGGACGGGGCGCTCACCGCGTTTGACAATGCTCTGGGACGCATGCCGGCGGCGGTGGAGCTGTTCTCGATCCTCAAGGCGCATGGGCCGGTGCTGCGCCTTTTCGCCGATCTCCTGGGATCCGCGCCGCGGCTGGCCGACATCGTCTCGTCCCGGCCGCATCTCCTCGATGCCGTGATCGACCCGGCCTTCGCCGGTGCCGACATCGGCGTGGACGCGATCATCCGCCGCGTGTCCGACGTGGTGGGCCAGCCGGAGCAGTTGGAGGAGGTGCTGGACCGGCTCCGCGAGGTGGGCCAGCACGAGCTGTTCGTCGTCGGAGCGCGCGTCCTTTCAGGCGCGCTGTCGCTGGAGATGGCCGGTCGAGCCTACGCCGCAGTGGCCGAGGCCATTATTGTAGTGACCCTCCGCGAGGTGCAGCGCCGCTTTGCCGCCGATCATGGAACGGTGCCGGGCGGCAGGATTGCCGTGCTCGGGATGGGGCGCCTCGGCTCGCGCGAGATGACGGCGACGTCCGACCTCGACCTCGTCGTGTTGTACGACTTCGAAGAGGATCAACCCGAAAGCAGTGGCCCCCGTCCGCTCCACGCCGTCGTCTACTACACACGCCTGACCCAGCGCCTGATCAGCGCCCTCACGGTTCCCACGCGCCGCGGCACGCTCTACCAGGTGGACATGCGGCTGCGCCCGTCCGGGAACAAGGGACCCGCCGCCACCCAGTTCAAGGGCTTCGTTTCCTACCATGCGGGCGAGGCGGAGACCTGGGAGCGGCTGGCGCTGACCCGTGCCCGCTGCGTCGCCGGCGACCACAGCCTGCAGGCCGACGTCGCGAGCGCGATAAGGGAGGTGCTCACCCGGAGTTTCGATCCAGCGACGATCCTCAAGGACGCGCGGGACATGCGCCAGCTGATCGCGCAGGAGAAGGGCGAGGACGACCCCTGGGATCTCAAGCTCGCGGCTGGAGGCCTGCTCGACATCGAATTCGTCGCGCAGACGCTCGTCCTGGTTCATGCGTGCCGGCATTCAGACCTTCTGACGACTGAAACCGCTGCCGTGCTGGAGCGCGCATCCGCTCTCGGGTTGCTCCAGCCGGCGGATGCAGACCTGATGCGCCGAGGCTTTGCGCTGATGCGGGATGTCTTCCACTGGCAGCGCATGAGCGTGGCCGGACGCTTCGATCCGGAAGCGTGCGGGCCAGGTCTTCGCCGCCGGATGGCAGCCGTCGCGGGGATGCCGGATTTCCCGATGCTGGACCGCGAGCTCCGTGCCCTTCGCGTTCAGGTGCGCGCGGCTTTCGACCGGTTCATGGCCGGGGCCTGATCAGGCCGCCCTGCCGGACGTTGCGATGCTCAGGCCGCTCGGCGGCATCAGGGGCAGATGCACGAGCACGACCGTGCCGGTGCCGAGGCACGAGCGGATCCGCAGCGCGCCGCCGTGGAGCTCGGCCAGCGACCGGGCGATGGCGAGACCCAGGCCGGAGCCCTCCGTGGGCTTGGACGCGTCCATCGAGACCCATTCGAAGGGCCGCGCGAGGTGCGGAAGCGCCTCTTTCGGAATGCCGACGCCGGTGTCCTCGACGTAGATGTTGACGGCGCCCGCGGCTCCACGAACCCGCACGGCCACCTGTCCACCTTCCGGCGTGAACTTCACGGCGTTGGACAGCAGGTGGCGCAGGATTTTCTTCATCGCCCGCTTGTCGGCGTGCAGGGTGAGGTCCGACGGGGCGTCAGTGTCGATCACGACCTTGCGCTCTGCTGCTTGGCCCTCGAACTCCCTGACGGTTTCCTGGATGGTGCGAGCGAGGTCGAGCGGCTGCCGGTCCATGCGGACGCGGCCCGCTTCCAATTCGGCCATGTCGAGAATGTCGGCGATGAGGCCCAGGAGGTACTGGCCGCTACGGCGGATGTCCCGGCAGTACTCGGTATACTTGTCGCAGCCGAGCGAGCCGAAGATCCCAGCCTCCATGATTTCGGAGAAGCCGAGGATGGCATTCAGCGGCGTCCGGAGCTCGTGGCTCATTTTGGCCAGGAATTCGGACTTTGCGTGGTTGGCGCTTTCCGCTTCGGCCTTCTGCTCGAGATAGCGTTCGGCGAGATCGGCGAGCTGCTGGGCCTGCAGCTCCAGCGTCTGACGTGAGCGCTTCAGGTCGGAGATCATGGCCGTAAGGCGCCGCTCACTGTCGAGGAGGTTCTCCTCCTGGCGCTTCAGCATCGTGATGTCCGTGCCGACGGAGACATATCCCCCGTCCTTGGTACGGCGCTCGTTGATCTGCAGCCAGCGTGCGTCGGGAAGTTGCGCCTCGTAGCTACGGGCGCCGTCGTCGTGGATTTCCCCGAGCCGGCTCTGGATCACGGGGGGCGTGAGGGTCGCCGCGAGAGCCTCGTAGGCCGCGCCAGGAGCAACCTGGTCCGGGGCAAGGTTGTGCAGCTTCTGGAACTTGGAATTGCACATCACCAGCCGGTTCTCGTCGTCCCACAGCACGAAGGCTTCGGAGATCGTCTCGATGGCATCGCGCAGCCGGGCATCCGCCGTTGCGGTTTCCTGGGCGAGGCGGCGCTGCTCCGTGATGTCGATGGTGATGCCGATGAGGTGGGGGTCGCGGCTCTCTCCGTCCCGGACCAGCTCGGCGCGCGCCCGCAACCATACCCAGTCACCCGTGGCGGCGCGGATGCGGAAGGCGTGGTCAACCGTCGTGGCCTCCTGGCTGGCGAGCTGGTCGGCCAGAGCGTAGAGGTCGCCGTCGTCGGGGTGCACGAGCCGATTGACGTCGCCAAAGGAGATGAACTCGCTCTGCCGGTCGTAGCCGAGCATCTCGTACATGGAGTCCGACCAGTAGATCGTACCGCGGGCGATGTCCCAATCCCAAAGGCCGCATCGGCCGCGGGAGAGGGCGGTATCGAGTCGGCGGCGGACACTGTCGCAGATCGCATCGGCATGCCGCGCACGCCAGGCCTGCCAGAAATACGCGGTGCTGATGCCGGTCAGAACCAGAACAGCGGCGCCGACAAGAAGGAAAAACGATGTCGTGCGGCTGCGCCAGCGCTCCAGCGCACCGCTGAGCGGCTGGATGACCGCGACCTGACCGAACGGGGCGGGAAGGCTACGGACGGTCGCAAGTGCCGAGCCGCTGCCGGGAAGGCTCACCATCATGACCCCTGCCTTCTCGGCAAAGGTAGTGAGCGGCTGGGCCGGACCGAACAGATCCACCAGCGTTCCATTGCCGGTGGCGACCATTCCCGTGACGGCGATGATGGCGCCCGCCGGGTCGGTCAGCACGACGCTGAGGCCGGGGGCACGCAGGCGGGGAGGAAGGATATCGCCGAGGACGGCCGGCGGGGGCGGCGCGCCAGCCTCCAGCGCTTCGCTGCGGCGGGAGAATTCCGAGGTCAGGTAGGCAGCGAGCAGGTCGACATTGCCGATGGCGTCTCCGAGCGTCTCTTGACGGCCGGCGGTCGACTGCACGTAGGCCATGGTCCCGAGCGATAGGATGAAGACGGCCATCATGGCCGGGACGATCCTGCGAAGCCAGGGCTCAGCATTGACGAGCTTGAGGTAAGTGGGGGTAGCGATCGATCTCGCCATTCCCGTAATCGCACCCGCATGCGCAGGCGCGCTGGCCGCGAAGCTTCGCGCCATCCGTTAACCCCCTCGGAATCTCTCAAACGCCCCGACCGGAGAGACGTGCCGCATCTTTCCGAATCGGTCTGATCTGAATCCGGAGCCGCTGATTTGTCCAGAGGTTAATGCGAGGTTGACGCTACCGAGTGCCCCATGTGGCGAAGCAATCCTACCCCGAAAGAGGTATAGCTGCGCAAAGATGAATGACGTTGTTCTTCTGCGAGTCAGGCCAGCGAGCGGACGACGATGTCCGAGACATCCGGGGACAGGGAATTCCGGTCCGCAATACGCCGCAACTGGGCCTCGGCGAGCCCTCGCCGGACGGGTTCAAGCGATCGCCATGTCCTGAACGAACCCAGCAGCCGTGCTGCGACCTGCGGGTTGGTGCCGTCGAGGGTGAGGACGATATCGGCCAGGAACGCGTATCCGGCTCCATCGGCGCGATGAAACTGCGACAGGTTGCCCATGGCGAAGCTGCCGATCAGCGACCGGGTGCGGTTGGGATTGGCGAGCGAGAATGCCTCGTGACCCATCAGGCCGCGAACGCGGTCGAGCGTTCCACCCTCCGGAATGGCAGCCTGGAGCGCGAACCATTTGTCGAGCACCAGTGGATCGCCCGAATAGCGGCGCGCGAATTCGGCAAGGGCGTTCTCCCGCGCCTCCCCGGGGATCACAGACAATGTCGCCAGGGCCGCGAAACGGTCCGTCATGTTGTCGGCGGTTTCAAACTGACGGGTTGCCAGGACTGCTCCGCGCTCCGGGTCACAAGCCGCGAGGAGGTCGAGGGCAGCATTGCGCAGGGCGCGGCGTCCGGCGCTCTGTGCATCCGGACTGTAGCTGTCGGACGATGCGCGCGCGGCGTAGACCGCTTCGAGCGTGTCGGCGATGCGCCGGCCCAGCGAAGCGCGAAGCGTTCTGCGTGCTGCGAGAACGGCATCGGGATCGATGTCCGATCCAATTTCCCGGGCGATGTCGGTCTCGCTGGGCAGGGCCATCACCTGCGCCGCAAAGGCGTCGTCGCTGGTGGACGCAAGCAGTTCGCCCAGTGCCTCGGCGAACCGGGGATCGGGGCGGGGCGCGCCGAGCGCCTTCGCAGAGTCCACGCCGGCGATAAGAAGCCGCAACGCAAAGGTCTGTGCTGCCTGCCAACGATTGTAAGGATCCGAGTCGTGCTGGAACAGAACCAGCAGGTCCTCCGGCGTCAGGTCGAGGGTCAGCCTGACCGGAGCAGAAAACCCGCGCAGGATGGACGGGATGGGCCGGACTTGGACATCACTGAAGACGATCGACCCGCTTGCCTGGGTGAGGGCATAGACGCCGGTGCCCCCCTCGGAGGTCTCCGCGAAGGGCGCGTCCGTCCGCAACGGAATAGCCGTGCCGTCTTCTCCGACGAGCCCGAGGCGGATGGGGATGACGACGGGTTCCTTGGTGGACTGGCCGGGGGTGGGCGGCGTCGTCTGGGCGAAGTCCAGCTTCAGCGTGCGGGCAGCCGGATCGTACTCCGACTGCACGACGAGCGTCGGGGTACCGGCCTGCCGGTACCAGGTCGCGAAGCGGCCGAGATCCATTCCGCTGGTCTCGGCGAAGCAGGCCAGGAAGTCCTCTACCGTCGCGGCGGTACCATCGCAGCGGGATAGAAAGAGATCCATGCCGGCACGGAAGGCGCTGTCCCCGACGAGGGTCTTCAGCATCCGCACCAGCTCGGCGCCCTTCTCGTACACCGTCGCCGTGTAGAAGTTGTTGATCTCACGGTAGAGGCTTGGCCTGACGGGGTGGGCGAGGGGGCCTGAATCCTCACTGAACTGCTGCGCGCGCAGGTTGCGTACGTCAGCGATGCGCTTCACCGGCCGCGACCGCTGGTCGGATGTGAATTCCTGGTCGCGGAAGACCGTCAGGCCCTCCTTGAGGCAGAGCTGGAACCAGTCTCTGCAAGTGATGCGGTTGCCGGTCCAGTTATGGAAGTACTCGTGCGCAATGATGGCTTCGATGTTGGCATAATCCGCGTCGGTCGCGGTTTCAGGGCTCGCCAGCACGTACTTGTCGTTGAATATATTGAGGCCCTTGTTCTCCATCGCACCCATGTTGAAGTCGGACACGGCGACGATGTTGAAGACGGACAGATCGTATTCGCAGCCGAACGCCTCCTCGTCCCAGCGCATGGAGCGTATCAGCGCGTCCAGCGCGTAGGATGCGCGGTCTTCCTTGCCCGGCTCGACATAGATGCCGAGCTCGACCTTGCGGCCGGAGCGCGTCGTGAAGGTGCCGCCGACGCGGCCGAGCCGTCCACCGACGAGGGCGAACAGATAGCAGGGCTTCGGATGCGGATCATGCCAGACCGCGAAATGTCGGGCGCCCTCCAGCGTGCCGGTCTCGACCAGGTCTCCGTTGCCGAGCAGGACGGGGGCCTCTGCCTCGTCAGCCGTGATCCTCGTCGTAAAGACCGACATCACGTCGGGGCGGTCAGGGAAGTAGGTGATGCGCCGGAATCCTTCCGCCTCGCACTGCGTGCAGTAGGCCCCGGACGAACGGTAGAGCCCCATCAGCTTGGTGTTGGAGGATGGGTCGATGACGGTCTCGACCCGAAGCGTGAACGGCCGCTCGGGCACATGGGGGATGACGAGGCGCGTATCGGTCTCTTCGTAAAGGCCGTCCCTGAGTTCGCGGTTGTCGAGCCAAACGCCTTCGAGCGTCAGTTCGTCTCCATCCAGAATGAGGGGGGAGCCGGGGATCCCCGATGGGTTTGGCGCAATGCGCAGCGTCGACACCACGCGCGTCGCGTTCGGGTTGAGATCGATGTCGAGGGACACCGTCTCCACGAGGTAGTCCGGCGGCCGGTAATCCTCCAGGCGAACGGGAACGGAGGACTCGGTGCGCATGTCGGGGGAAGCTCCACTCCGGTATTCGGGACACGCCCTTATTTCAGACGCCGACCGGCCCCTCAAGCCTCGGGACACCCTCCTGCGGCGGGCGATGAGGTTCGGTGTGCGTGACAATCCGTACGATCTCGGGAACGTCCGAACGCACGAGATGCTCCAGCTGGTCCACGCGGTCATGCACCGTCGTGACGTCGAGCGCGGGATCGACGCGGCAGTGAAAGTTGACGACGAGCCCGTGTCCCGTCTCGCGAACACGGACACTGTGGACATCGGCGACCGCCCCGGTTTCGGCGGCGTGGCGGATAAGCGAGTCGCGCACGCGTGCCGCCCGGGCCCCTTCGAGATCCCGGCCTTCCAGGTTTGCCACCACCAGCGGCTCGATATGGGTCTCCACCTCCGTGTCGGGTCCAAGCTCCTCGCGAATGGCCGCCTCCAGGCGCGACGCGATGGTGTGGGCGGCGCCCAGTGACATGCGCCCGTCCACCTCGACGTCGAGACTGACCGACAGGCGTCCCTCCAGCTGCTGAACCGTGACGTGGTGGACCGGCACGCGGCGCCGCGCGCTGATCAGGAGAACGCGCTCCAGGACGGTCTCCTCGTCGAGCGCACGGGGCTCAGTCGTCACGATAACGGTTGTCTCGGGCATTTCGGCCGAGACGGATTCGGCGATGCGGGCCTTGATGGCGGTGACCCGCTCCAGCGGCAGCGTCCGCGAGACGCCGATGTGGATGTCCGCGAAGACGCTCGCCCCCACCGGACGGGCCCTGACGTCCTGCACCTCGACGACGCCCGGCACCGCAGCGGCGATGGCGCGCAGCCGCGTCGCAACCCCTGCGGGGGCGGTGTCGACGAGCGCGTCGATGGTGCTGCGCCCGAGACGCCACCCTGCGATGGCGATGAAAACGGCGACACCCATCGCGGCGAAAGTGTCCCCCTGCTGGAACCCGAAGACGGTTGCGCCGAGCCCGATGAGCACGAGGATCGAGGAGACGAGGTCCGATGAGAAATGCAGCGCATCGGCCGCCAGGGCGTGGCTCCTTGTCTCCTCAGCCACGCGCTTGAGCGTGCGGTAGCGGAAAAAGTCCACGACGATCGAGATCACGAGGACGGCAAAGGCCAGAGGCGTGGCGTCGACCTCTGCCGGGTGCCCGAGCAGCCGGCGTGTCGCCTCCCAGAGCACGAACACCGCGAGCACCATCAAGAGCCCGGTCTCGATGAGGGCAGCAACGGCTTCGATCTTGCCGTGGCCGTAAGGGTGCTCCTCGTCGGCCGGCTTGTCGGCGGCGCGTACTGCGAAATAGGTGAGGATGGTGGCCCCGGTGTCGAGCAAGCCATGCCCCGCCTCGGAGATGAGGGCCAGGGAGCCCGACATGACACCCGCGACGAGCTTGCCCAGCGTCAGCAGTCCACTTGCCGCAATGGACCAGAGCGCGACGGACTGCTTCGTCTGTGCGTGATCGCTCATGGGGCCTCCACCTTGGCCGGGCGTACAGGCTCCCGGCCGGGGGATCAACCGGGAGGTGTCTCGGCAAGCACGCCGTACGGATCCGCGAAGATCTGGAATCCGTCGCGCCGGGCAATGCCGGCCAAAGTCAACCCGTGCGATCTGGCCAGGTCGACGGCCAATGCTGTCGGCGCCGAGATGCCGACGAGAGCGGTGGCGCCGCAGGCGAGTGCCTTCTGCACCAGCTCGAAGGAGAGCCGGCTGGTGACGAGAAGGAAGCCCTCGGCGGGGCTTCTGCTCTCGCGAGCCAGTGCGCCGATCAGCTTGTCCAGCGCGTTGTGCCGGCCGACATCTTCCCTGACCTGCTGCAGCGCCCCGGCCGCAGAGGCGAACGCCGCGGCATGGACAGCGCCGGTGTCCGCGTTGAGGCTCTGGAACGCGGGCAGCGCGTCGAAGGCCGCGGCGATCGCTTTGGCCGAAACGACGGGCGTGGTCGTATTCGCGGGATACCGCCGCACGGCCTGTTCCAGCTCGACGACCCCGCAGATGCCGCAGCCGGTCTGGCCGACGATGTTGCGCCGGCGGTTCATTACCGCCCGGCTCCGCTCGTCGGCGATCCGCACCTGTGCCAGGACACCGAGCGAGACAGGCCGGATGTCGATCGCCTCGATCTCGGTGGCCTTCGAGACGACCTCCTCGGTAAGCGAGAAGCCGGTGACGAAGTCTTCCAGGTCGACGGGGCTCGCCATCATCACTGCATAGGCGAGGCCGTTGTAGGAGATGGAGACGGGGGTTTCGGCTGCGAGAATCCGCTCCCGCGCGGTGACGGTCCCGTCTCGCGCTACGAAGGGAGCGGCTGTCGTGAGGGATGGCGCCGGCAGCGCATCGAGGAGCTCGATCCCGTCCTCACTGTCGGCGTCTGCACTCACGAGCGGCTCCGATCGGCGCTGGCCTGCAGCGGCCCTTCCCCTATAAAGACCCTAGGGCGAAAGCGGCCTTGCCGCCAGAACGCCCACAGACACGAGACTGGGACGGAAGCGATGGAATATCTCCACACCATGGTTCGCGTCGGCGACCTCGACAAGGCACTCGACTTCTACTGCAAGAAGTTCGGTCTCGTCGAAGTGAGGCGCATGGACAATGAGAAGGGGCGCTACACGCTCGTTTTCCTGGCGGCTCCCGATGATGTCGAGCGGGCCAGGGACAGCAAGGCGCCGCTGCTCGAGCTCACCCATAATTGGGACGAGAAGGACTATGCAGGCGGCCGGAACTTCGGCCATCTCGCCTACCGGGTCGACGACATCTACGAAACCTGCGACCGGCTGCAGAAGGCGGGCGTGACCATCAATCGGCCCCCGCGCGACGGCTACATGGCCTTCATCAAGTCGCCCGATGGTATCTCGATCGAACTTCTCCAGAAGGGCGAGCCCAAGGCTCCGGCCGAGCCCTGGACCTCCATGCAGAACACCGGAACGTGGTGAAGCTCCGGGCGCCCGCACCTTCGGGGAGGCGGGCGCCGGGATCGCGAAGGGGAGTGGTCGGATGAGCGGGCAGGTGCGGCTCTTCGGAGACGTCGACGGAATTCCGGTGCATGAGGTGACGCTGCAGAACGGCGCTGGCGCGACAGCCGCGATCATCGGCTGGGGCGCCGCGGTGCGGGACCTGCAGGTTCCCGCGCCCAAAGGCGGGCTGCAGCGCGTGGTGCTGGGGCTGGAGACGCTGGAACACTATCGCCAGCACTCTCCGTATTTCGGCGCCATTGCGGGGCGTTACGCGAACCGCATCGGCCATGGCCGCTTTGTTCTCGACGGCAGGGTCTACGACCTCGACCGCAACCAGGCGGGCAAGCACACCCTGCATGGCGGAAGCCGAGGCCTCGGGAAGCGCGCCTGGCAGCTGGCTGACCACGGCCGTGACCACGCCACTTTCACCGTCGTGACCGCCGACGGCGACCAGGGCTTCCCGGGAACGCTGACGGCCACCTGCGTCTACCGTCTGCTCGAGCCCGGTACTCTGCGGGTGGAACTCTCGGCGACGACGGATGCGCCCACGGTCTGCAACCTCGCCCACCATTCCTACTTCAACCTCGACGGCTCGCCGGACACGCTCGACCACGAGATCGAGATCCCGGCCGACTTCATCACGCCGGTGGATGCCGACCTCATCCCGACCGGCGAGGTCCGGCCAGTCGAGGGGACGCCGTTCGATCTGCGAAAGCTTCGCACGATCCGGCATCCCGGCGGCGAGGGCGGAAAGCCCTTTCACTACGACCACAACTTCGTCCTCGGCGGGCGCAGGCCGTCCATCGCCGAGCCGCTGCACCGGGCCGCGCTCGTCCGCTCGCCGCGGAACGGCATGACGCTGGCCGTCGAGACCACCGAGCCCGGCGTGCAGTTCTACGACGGCGCGAAGATCTCGATCCCGGTTCCGGGGCTTGGGGGCGCGACCTACGGCGGCAATGCCGGTTTCTGCCTCGAGCCGCAGAAATTCCCCGACAGCCCCAACAAGCCGCACTTCCCTGATCCGACCCTGAGGCCGGGGGATGTCTACCGGCAGGTGACGGAGTACCGCTTCGCCTGAGGCGCACTGGCACGTCTGTTGGCGCTTGGCTGGACGCAAGCAAGACTGCCGGAAGCCCTGACAATCACCTGCACATGCAGCAATGATGCTGCATGGAGTCGGCCCGCCGGGCCGGTGCAGGGTACTGCTCGCGCTCGACGATGGCGAACGACGCCGCCACCGCCCCTCGTTTCTCGGCCGCCCCTCCGGCAAGCCGGATGGCCGCGGTGCGCCGCCTCGCGCCGGGCATCGCCCTGTCGGCCCTGGTGGCTCTTTTCGCGTATTGCGCCGAGCCCTTCACTGTGGCTGCACTCCGCGGCGTAACCGGGACATCGATCGGCATTCCCGCCGTCGTGCTCGCCCTCGTGGCAGGGATGGCGCTGAACCCCGTGGCGGCGCGCCCGCGCTGGGAGCCGGGCATGGCGTTCTGCGTAAAGAAGCTGCTGCGCATCGCCATCGCCCTGCTCGGAGTGCGCATCGCACTGGGGGACATTGCCGCCCTGGGTGCCGGCACGGCCATCCTCGTAGTGCTCGCCATGGCGGCGACGATCGTGTCCGGGGTTCTGCTGGCGCGGCTGTTCGGCCGCGACGATGCGTTTGGCGCCCTCGCAGGCGCGGCGACTGCGGTGTGCGGAGCATCTGCGGCCCTCGCCACGGCCTCCGTGCTGCCCCGCACCGAGACCCGCGACGCCGACACCGTCTTCACCGTGGTGGCGGTCAACTTCCTCTCGACAGTGGCCATGCTGGCCTATCCGCCGCTCGCCTCGGCGATGGGCATGGACGCGCTGCATACCGGCATCCTGCTGGGAGCCACGATCCACGACGTCGCACAGGTCGTCGGCGCCGGCTATGGCGTCTCGGAGACGGCGGGCAACACGGCCGTGGTCGTAAAGCTGTTCCGCGTCTTCCTGCTTCTGCCGGTGGTGATCGGCATCGGCTGGTGGTTTGCCCGCAGCGGCGGCGACGCCGGAAGGGCGCGGGTACCGGTGCCGGTGTTCGCGATCGTGTTTCTCGTGCTGGCGCTGGTGAACAGCCTCGGTCTCGTCCCGGCGCCGGCGAAAGCCGTTGCGGGTGAGGTCTCGCGATGGGGCCTGCTCGTTGCCATCGCGGCGCTGGGGCTCGGAACATCGGTCACCGCCATCATGCGCGTGGGCTGGAAGCCGGTGGTCATCGTGTGCGGCACCACGACAGTGATCTTCGCCGTCGTGGCCGCCGGGCTGCCGCTGCTGCGCTGAGCCCAGCTTGCCGCGCGCCGAAGGCGCTGCCACGGTGCGGCCATGCAGCCGTCCCGTGCTCTTTACTCTCCCGCCTTTCACTATTTCGGCGCCGTGGCCGAAGCCGGCTCGATCCGCGGCGCCGCGAGGCGGTTGAACGTCGCGTCGTCGGCGATGAACCGGCAGATCCTCCTTCTGGAAGATGCCATAGGCGTCCCGCTCTTCGAGCGCAGGGGCCGGGGACTGCGACTGACGGCCGCGGGCGAGATGCTGCTGAGGCACGTCCGGGCGACCCAGCGCGACCATGAGGGAACGCTCGCCGACATCGACCAGCTGCGCGGGCTGCGCCGCGGCCGGGTGCAACTCGCCACCGTCGAGAGCGCTTCCGTCGGTCTGATGCCCGACCTCGTCGAAACGTTCGCGGCCCGGTTCCCCGGCATCGAGATCGGCGTCGTGGTGGCAGGCTCGGCTGCTGTGGCCACCATGGTCGAGGCGGGAGAGGCCGACATGGGGTTTACTTTCAACCCGCCGCCCAGCGCCGGATTGTCGGTCGCGTTCCGGCGCGACCTGCCCGTCGGCGCCATCGTTGCGCCCACTCATGCTCTGGCGGAGCGCGAGAGCGTGTCCCTCGCCGAATGTGTCGACTACCCGCTCGCCCTGCCGGCAATAGGGCTGTCGCTTCGCGATATCCTGGATGCGGGCCTCGGCACCATCGCGCGGCGGCCGAGGGTCGTGCTGGAAGCGACGTCGCTGAAGGTCATGGCCCTGATGGCCAGGCGCGGGTCCGTCGTCACGTTCCAGACGCGGATCGGGATAGAGGAGGACCTGAAGGATGGTCGCCTCGTCTTCGTTCCGGTTCTTGAACCGAAGCTGCCCGTGGACCGCTTCAGCCTTGTCACGGCGAACGGCCGCAGCCTGAAGCTCGCGCCGGGCGCCTTCTTCGATCATGCCCGCGAGAGGCTGAAGGCACTCCTGCCCGAAGCATGAGCGCAGGCGCACCCTTTTTGCGCGCCTGCTCGCAAATTGCGTGCACTCCTGACGAAACAATGCGCTTTGGCGAGCGCTCGGCATGCGCCATCATGTTTGCCATGAAGCTCACCACGCATGTGCTCGACACCGCCCAGGGCAGGCCGGCCGCAGGCCTGCGCATCGTGCTGACCCGCCTTCGGGACGCGGCGGTGCTCGCCGACGTCGTAACCAACGCCGACGGCCGGGCCGATCGGCCACTTCTGGAGGGCGGCGAGGCGGTGGGGCAAACCTACGAGCTGCAGTTTCACGTCGGCGACTATCTGCGCGCCAGCGGCGTTGCCACCCCCGGGACGCCCTTCCTCGACGTCGTGCCGGTCCGCTTCGGCGTTTCGGAGGACCAGCACTACCATGTGCCGCTCCTCGTCTCGCCTTACGGCTACTCGACCTATCGAGGGAGCTAACCCATGACGCGTAAGGCCATCCGCATCCTGCGCCGGGGCCAGGTCGTCGAGCTCGACAATCTGCCGCCCCGCACGACGCTGCTGGACTGGCTGCGCTTGGGCGAGGGATCCTGCGGCACGAAGGAGGGGTGCAACGAGGGCGATTGCGGCGCCTGCACCGTCGTGCTCGGGCGCGAGAGGGACGGCAGGATCGTCTACGAGCCTGTCAACTCCTGCATTCTCCTCGCGGGGCAGGCGGACGGGGCGGAACTCATCACGGTGGAGGACCTTGCCGGGCCCGACGGCCTTCACCCCGTCCAGGACGCCATGGTCCGCCACCACGGGTCGCAGTGCGGCTTCTGCACCCCCGGCATCGTGATGAGCCTTTTTGCCCTGGCTCATCGATCCGTCGATGCACCCTCGCGCGATGGGGCCAGCGACGCGCTGGCGGGCAATCTCTGCCGCTGCACCGGTTACCGCCCTATTCTCGATGCGGCGCTGGACGCCTGCGCCGGCCCTGTCGACGATGCCTTCGCCCGGCGGGCGGCCGCAACGCTGGAAGTCCTTCGATCGCTCGACGACGAGGCCGACCTGTTCGTCGGGACAGACACGGCGTTCTTCGCTGCGCCCGCGACCGAGGATACGCTGGCCTCCCTGCTCGTCCGCTTTCCGGACGCGACCATTCTCGCCGGCGCCACCGATGTCGGGTTGTGGATCACCAAGCAGCTGGCGCCGATCGAGCGGATCGTCTGGCTCGGCCGGATCCGATCCCTTCAGGTCATCGAGGACGGACCCGAAGGGATCGCATTGGGGGCCGGCGTCACCCACTCTCGCGCCCATCCCTTGCTCGCCGCCATCGACCCGGATCTCGGCGAGATCATGCGCCGCTTCGGCTCGGAGCAGGTGAGGGTTTCCGGCACCGTCGGTGGCAATATCGCGAACGGCTCGCCCATCGGCGACCTCCCGCCGGCCCTGATCGCGCTCGGCGCGACGCTGGAGCTCCGCAAGGGCGATCGGATCCGCACGCTGCCGCTGGAAGACTTCTTCCTCGCCTACCGCAAGCAGAACCGGGAGCCTGGCGAGTTCGTCCGCCGGGTCATCATTCCGAAGCCCGGGCCCGATGACCACGTCCGCGCCTTCAAGGTCTCAAAGCGACGTGACGAGGACATCTCTGCTGTGATGATGGCCTGCCGCGTCACGGTGGTGAACGACGTTGTCACCGCGGCCCGGATCGCCTTCGGCGGCATGGCGGGCGTGCCGAAGCGAGCTCCTTCCGTCGAGCAGGCGCTCACCGGATTGTCGGTGGGTTCGGGCGAAAGCTGGCGCAAGGCTGCTGACGCGGTCGCCGCGGACTTCTCCCCGCTCGACGACCATCGCGCCTCTGCCGCCTACCGCCTTACCGTCGCGCGAAATCTCGTGGTGAAGGCCCTGGTGGAGATCGCGGGTGCGCCCAGCAGCATTACCCGGGTCGCGGGCTTCCGGGAGGTGGCTCATGCGGCTGAATGAGCATGGGAAGGAGGCGCGGCCGTGAGCGCCCGAGCCCTTGACCAGGACGACACGGCGCTGCGCCACGTTCGCCAGCCGCTGGCGCACGACTCCGCCTACAAGCACGTCCAGGGTGCTGCGCCCTACATCGATGACCTGCCGGAACCCAGGGGCACGCTTCACCTCGCCATCGGCGGCGCGCCAATTGCGCGCGGCACAATCGCCTCCATCGACCTCGATGCGGTGAGGGCCGTGCCGGGCGTCGTTGCCGTCATCACCGCGAAGGACGTGCCCGGCCGCAACGACATTGCGCCGGCCCTCGCGGACGAACCGCTGCTCGCCGACCGGGAGATCATCTGCCACGGCCAGCCGGTCTTCCTCGTCGCCGCCGAGACGCGGGACGCAGCCCGCCGTGCCGCGCGCCTCGGTCGGATCGTCGCCGAGGCGGAGGCGCCGAGCGTCACGGTTGAGCAGGGCATGGCGCGCGGCGAGATGGTGCTTCCCGATTACGCCTTCGGCCGCGGCGACGTCGAAGCGGCGCTGAAGGCGGCGCCCGGGACCCTCGCGGGGACCTTCCATATCGGCGGTCAGGAGCATTTCTACCTCGAGGGGCAGATCGCCATGGCTGCGCCGGGCGAGGACGGCTCCGTTCACGTGCATTCCTCGACGCAGCACCCGACCGAGGTGCAGCACGTCTGCGCCCGCATCCTGGGCATCCCGGATGCCATGGTGGTGTGCGAGATCCGCCGCATGGGCGGCGGCTTCGGCGGCAAGGAAAGCCAGGCGACCGCCTGGGCGGCCATGGCCGCGCTTGCGGCGCGCGTGACCGGCCGGCCCTGCAAGCTGCGGCTGGACCGAGACGACGATTTCGTGCTCACCGGCAAGCGCCACGACATGCGCGCCGACTGGCGCGTCGGCTTCGACCCCAGCGGTCGCATCGAGGCCTATGATGTGGACTTCGCCGTGCGTTGCGGCTGTTCGGCCGACCTCAGCCAGGGCGTGGTGGACCGGGCCATGTTCCACGCCGACAGCTCGTATCATCTTCCCCACGTCCGCATCGGCACGAGGCGGGTGAAGACGAACACGGTGTCCAATACCGCATTCCGTGGATTCGGCGGCCCTCAGGGCATGCTGGCCATGGAACGGGTCATCGATGCCGTGGCCTGGAAGCTCGGCCTCGATCCGCTCGACGTGCGGCTCGCAAATCTCTACGGCCCCGATCGGGAACACACGCCTTACGGCATGGCCGTCGAGGATCATGCGGAAGGCCGGGCGCTGCTGGAGCGGCTCGCAGAGACCTCGGACTATCGCGCCCGCCGCGAGGTCGTGAAGGCCTTCAACGCCGGCTCGCCGATTCTCAAGAAGGGCCTTGCGCTCACGCCGGTGAAGTTCGGCATTTCCTTCACGCTGACACATCTGAACCAAGCCGGCGCGCTGGTGCATGTCTACACGGACGGTTCGGTGCACCTGAACCATGGCGGCACCGAAATGGGGCAGGGGCTGTTCCAGAAGGTGGCGCAGGTCGTGGCCGAGGAGTTCGGCATCGGCATGGACCGGGTCCGCATCACGGCCACGACGACCGACAAGGTCCCGAACACGGCCCCGACCGCCGCCTCGTCGGGCTCCGACCTCAACGGCATGGCGGCGCGCATCGCTGCGGGGCAGATCCGCGACCGCATGGCCGAAGTGGCCGGAGATCTCCTCGGGGTCCCGGCCGCGGAGGTCGCGTTCCGTGACGGACGCGTCTTCGCCGGCAATGAGAGCATGGGCTTCGCCGAACTCGCCAGGGCCTGCCACGTGGCCCGCGTCCAGCTTTCGGCGGCCGGCTACTACAAGACGCCCAAGGTGGTCTGGGACCGCGCCAAGGCGCAGGGCCGCCCATTCTTCTACTTCGCCTGGGGCGCCGCCTGCGCCGAGGTCGTCATCGACACGATGACCGGCGAGAACCGGGTCTTGCGCGTGGATATTCTCCACGATGTCGGAAAGTCGCTGAACCCGGCCATCGACATCGGGCAGATCGAGGGCGGCTTCGTGCAGGGCATGGGCTGGCTGACGACCGAGGAACTTGTTTTCGCCACCGACGGCAGGCTGCTCACCCATGCGCCGTCGACCTACAAGATTCCCGTCGCCTCCGATGTACCGGCCGATTTCCGCGTGTCGCTGTGGGACGGTGCATGCCGGGAGGACTCGATCTACCGCTCCAAGGCGGTCGGCGAGCCGCCCGTGATGCTGGCGAATGCAGTCTTCTCGGCCCTGGCCGATGCGGTGCACGCCTGCGCGCCAGGGCGGCACGTGCCGCTGGATGCACCGGCGACGCCGGAGGCCATTCTCAAGGCGTTACAGACGCTTGCGGGTGAGGATTCGACAACGGCATGAGGCGCTTGAATCAAAGTCTCAGCTGCGGAGGGGCAGGCCGATGATCCCGGTCTGGTCCCGTCTGCAGGATGCGGTGGAGGCGGATGGGATTTCCGCCCTGGTCAGCGTCGTTGCCGTGTCCGGGTCGGCCCCGCGCGACGCAGGCGCATACATGGTTCTGCGCTCCGACGGCGGTTTCTGGGGCACGGTCGGGGGCGGCGAGCTGGAATGGCGCCTGATGGCCGAGGCGCGGGACATGATCTCAGCCGGCCAAAGTGTCGCGCGCCGGCGTGACTGGCCGCTCGGACCGGATCTGGGCCAGTGCTGCGGCGGCAGGGTTGCTACTGTGGTCGAGGTTTTCACCCGCCAGGATCTTGTCTCCCTGCGAGGCCTCGCGGCACGAGAGGTGGTCGAGACATTCACGCTGCAGGCCCGCATAGGACCGGACGGACGGGTCCATCGCGAGCCGGCGACGGATGTCGTTCCAGCGGGCGGCTGGCTCGAGAGCTTCGGCGATTCCAGCTCGGCGTTGTTCCTCTTCGGGGCCGGGCATGTCGGCCGCGCGCTGGTGCTCGCACTGGCGCCCCTGCCGCTTCGCGTCGTCTGGATCGACCCTCGTCGCGAAGCTTTTCCGTCGCACATGCCGGCCAATGTGAGCGCCATCCACTCTCCCGACCCGCCTTCGGAACTCGCCGCCGATCTTGTCGGCGCCGATGTGATGGTCATGACGCACTCACACCCGCTCGACCTCGCCATCGTCGAGGCGGCGCTCCGGCGTCCGGATCTCGGCCACGTCGGGCTGATCGGCTCCGCCACCAAGCGGGCGCGATTCATGACCAGATTGCGCGCTGCCTCGCTCGGCGAGGCCGCCGCGCAGCGGCTCGTCTGTCCCATCGGCGTGCCCGGCATCGCCGGCAAGGAACCCGCCGTGATTGCCGCCTCGGTGGCGGCGCAGCTCCTGCAATGGCAGAACGAGGCGATGGTGCGCCGGCCCCGGCCGGCGCCGTCCCTACGCCTAGCAGGAGCCAGACGATGACCGTTGAAGCCGCCGACCGCACCTTCCTCAAGCGCGCCGTGGATCTCTCCTACGACCACATGCGCTCCGGCGAGGGCAAGCCCTTCGGCGCCGTCCTGGTGCTCGACGGAAAGCTGGTCGCAGAGGGCTGGAACAGCGTCTTCGCCAGCAAGGACCCCACCGCTCACGCCGAGCTGATGGCAATCCGCCGGGCCTGCAAGGTGCTCGGCACGGCCGATCTGTCGGGTGCCACGCTCTACGCTTCGGGCGAGCCCTGCCCGATGTGCCTCGGTGCCATGTACATGGCCCGGGTCGCGCGCTGCTTCTACGCGACCACCGTGTCGGAGGCGAACCGCATCGGCAACGTGTCCGAGGCGGTCTATGCCGAATACGCCAAGGCGCCGGCGGAGCGCGCGCTGCCCTGTGTGCATGTACCCATGCCGGAGGCGAGCGCCGCCTTCGACGAGTGGCTGACGCGCGCCGGCTGAAACGGGGGAAGCATATGGCCGCGACGAGCACTGCCGACGATCTGCGTCACCTCGCCCGCGCCGCCGAGCTTGCGCGCGAGCGGATGGAAGCCAATCTCGGCGGTCCGTTCGGCGCCGTGATCGTGCGGGACGGCAAGGTTCTGGCCGAGGGCTGGAACGAGGTGACCTCCGCGAACGACCCGACGGCGCATGCCGAGGTCGTCGCAATCCGGCGCGCCTGCACGTCCGTCGGCGACTTTTCGCTCGCCGGTGCGACGCTCTACTCGAGCTGCGAGCCCTGCCCGATGTGCCTCGCTTCGGCCTACTGGGCCCGCATCTCACGCATTGTCTACGGCAATACGCGCGACGATGCGGCAGCGATCGGCTTCGACGACGCCTTCATCTATGACGAGATACCCAAAGATCCGCATGCGCGGGCGCTCGCCATGGAGCACGTGCCGTCGCCCGAGGCCGCCGAGGCTTTCGCCGCGTGGATGCGCAAGGCCGACAAGATCGCGTACTGACCGGGCGCCGGAGCAGGGGAAGAGGGCAGGGGGACATGCAGGCGTTCGCGGTCGACTGGGTCAATCTCGCGTTGAGGTGGTTCCACCTGATCGTCGGCATCGCCTGGATCGGCGCCAGCTTCCATTTCGTGTGGCTCGATTTCAGCCTGCGCGCCCGCGAAAAGATGAACCCCGGCGTTTACGGCACCTCATGGATGGTGCACGGCGGCGGCTTCTACCACGTCGAGAAGTACGTGGTGGCCCCTGCCTCGTTGCCGCCCGACCTGCACTGGTTCAAGTGGGAAGCCTATCTAACCTTCCTGTCGGGCGCCGGGCTCCTCTTCGTCCAGTACTACTGGAACGCGTCCGCGTTCCTCGTCGACCCCGCAATTCTCGACATCACCGGCCCAGAGGCGGTGCTGATCTCGCTCGTATCATTGGCCGCGGGCTGGTTCGCCTACGACGCCATCTGCCGCTCTCCGATCCGCGACAACACCGCACTCCTCGCGGTTGCGGTGTTCGCGCTGATCCTGGTTTTCGCGGTGTTCTTCACCAGCGTCTTCTCCGGCCGGGGAGCCTTCATCCATTGCGGAGCGATGATCGGCACGATCATGGCGGCCAATGTCTTCCGGGTCATCATCCCCAACCAGAAGATCGTCACGGCGGACCTGCTGGCGGGCCGCACCCCGGACGCGCGGTTCGGCAAGATCGGCAAGCAGCGCTCGCTTCACAACAACTACCTGACGCTGCCCGTCCTGCTGTTCATGGTGTCGAACCACTACCCGTTCCTGTACTCGCACCCGCATTCCTGGCTGGTCGTGGCCTTGATCGTGGTCACGGGCGGCTGCATCCGGCATTTCATCAACAGGGTGGATGCCGGCGACGCGCCGGTGAAAGTGGCCTGGGCGCTTCCGGTCGCCGCCGTGGCACTGCTCGGCGCCGTCGTCTGGACCGCGCCGCGCGGCGGCACCGCGACGGCGGCCGTCAGCCAGGCGGAGGCGATGACCATCGTCCAGACGCACTGCGTGATGTGCCACGCGAAGTCGCCGACGCACGAGGGCTTCAAGGGCGGCGAGCCTCCGAAGGGCGTGATGCTGGACACCCCTGAGGGGCTGAAGCGGCATGCGCAGCAGGTGCTGGTCCAGGCCGTGCAAGGCAGGGCCATGCCGCTCGGCAACGAGACTCACATGACCGACGAGGAACGTGCCAAGCTCGGGGCCTTCCTCGCCGCCAGGTAACGCGGCATGAGAGCCGGCATGAGAGCCGGGATGTGAGGCCGAGATGCCGCAAGATCGCCTGTCCCTTGCCACCGCGAACGCCATGCCGGCTGCCGACTTCGCCGCGGCCTTCGGGGATATCGCCGAGCATTCGCCCTGGGTCGCCGAGGCGGCTGCGCGCGCACGGCCCTTCATCTCCCGGGACGCCATGGTCGAGGCCTTCCAGCGGGCCGTCCTGGATGCCGGCGAAGCCGCGCGGCTCAGTCTGCTCGAGGCTCATCCCGACCTCGCCGGAAAGGCCGCGATCGCGGGCAATCTGACTGCGGATTCACGCCGGGAGCAGGCGGGCGCCGGGCTGGACAAGCTCACCCCGGAGGAGTTCACCCGCTTCCACGCGCTGAACTTCGCCTACCGCGTACGATTCGAGATCCCCTTCATCTTCGCCGTGCGGGGGGCAACCAAGCAGCAGATTCTCCAGGCCTTCGAGGCGCGCGCCAGCGGCACCGTGCTGGAAGAACGTCTCACCGCCCTCGCGCAGGTGCTCCGGATCATCCGCTTTCGGCTGGAGGACCGCATCGAAGCTGCTTGAGCCTATGCACAAAGCACAGTGTCTACCGGTACTTCAGATGAGCGTGGTCGGGCGCCATGGTGAAATGCCATTTCCGCACGGGGCCGGCCATGACGTTGAGGTACCAGAGGTCAAAGCCGTGCGGCGCGCCGACAGGGTGGTAGCCCTTCGGCACCAGCACCACGTCGCCGTCATACACCGCCATCGTTTCGTCGAGCGACAGGTCGTCGGTGTAGACACGCTGGAAGACGAAGCCCGTCCCGCGGGCGAGCCGGTGATAGTAGGTCTCCTCGAGATACGTCTCGTTGGGCGGATCGTCGGTGTCGTGCTTGTGCGGGGGATAGCTGGACCAGTTTCCGCCCGGCGTGATGACCTCCACCACGAGGAGGCTCTCCGCATGCGGGCTGTCGTCGGGCAGGATGTTGCGCACGTGCCGCGCATTCGTGCCCGTGCCGCGCGTCTCCTGCCCCACTTCATCGGGAGGGATCAGCCGGGCCGGCTTCCCGCCCTTTGCGGGGGATAGGCATACCGCGAGCTCGACCTCCGTCTGCGCCGTGACCGTCCATGACGACCTGGCCGGCACGTAGACCGACCAGGGCAGCCCCTGGAACGGCGAGGTTCTTTCACCGATCACGCCGAACTCGAGGCCGCCACCGGCGACCGCAGCCTTGCCGCCGACGAGAACCAGGCAGGCCTCGTCTCCGTCAGTGTCTCGCGACAGCGTCTGACCAGGTTTCAGCCGGTACACCTCGAAGCCGACATAGCCCCAGCCGGCCGAAGCCGGCGTCACCGACAGGATGCGCCCATCGGGCTCGGGCGCATGCGGGTGGACGAGGAGGTTGGGCATAGGGATCTCCGGCTAGTTGGCGAGGATGTCAGCGATTGCTGTTCTCAGCCTTCCTGCGGTCTCCGGATCAAGCTTGCCCGCTACCCGGATCACACGCTCACGGGCAATGCAGGCCACCTTGACCGGGCGGATCACCGATGGATGAGAAAGGCCAGCGGCAGCGGGATCGGCAATCAGGATATCGCTGGTCCAGCCCTGATTGGCGGAACTGGTGATCATGGCGATCCAGACGGTCTTACACTTCAGCTTGGAACTTTCGATTTCCGTTCAATCCCCCACGCTCTGCAGCGTGGTGGCTTCCTCGTATTTGCGCCGGGCGGCCAGAACCTCGGCGCGCTGGGAGACCTCGGGGACGGCCACCTCCCACCAGTGGCCGCCGGCATCCGTGCTCGCGAGAGGGTCGGTGTCGATGACGACGACGGACGTGCGGCCGGCCGAGCGGGCGCGGCGCAGGGCAGCCTCGAGGTCGCCGATCCCGTCCACCTTTTCAGCCAGGGCGCCCAGTGAGCGCGCATGCGCGGCGAAGTCGATCTCGGGAAGCACCTCGTGCTCCGCGTGCTGGAGGAGATTGTTGAAGCTCTCACCGCCGGTCGCGCGCTGCAACCGGTTGATGCAGCCGAAGCCGCGGTTGTCGAGCACCACGATGGTGAGCTTCACGCCCATCATCACTGCCGTGGCGATCTCCGAGTTCATCATGAGGTAGGAGCCGTCGCCCACCATCACGGTGACGTCGCGGGACGGATCGGCCATCTTCACGCCGATCCCGCCCGCGATCTCGTAGCCCATGCAGGAGTAGCCGTACTCCAAATGGTAGCCGCCCGGCGCCCCGGCCTGCCAGAGCTTGTGCAACTCGCCGGGCAGTCCACCCGACGCGCCGACGATGACGTCGGTGCGCTCGGCCGTCCGCTGCACGGCCCCGATGACCTGCGCGTCGGAAGGCAGGTCGGCGTTGGTGGAAGCCGTGTAGTGCGCCGCCGTCTTGCGCCAGGCCGACTTTTCTTCGATCGCCAGTGACGTCCACGAGGCCGGCGCCTTCCAGCCGCCGAGCGCGCGGTCCAGCTCTTCCAGCCCGGCGCGGGCATCCGCGACGAGGGGCAGGGCACGATGCTTGGTGGCGTCGAACACCTGCGTGTTCAGCCCGATGATCCGCCGGCCCGGATTGCGGAACAGGGCCCAGGATCCGGTGGTGAAATCCTGCAACCGTGTCCCGACGGCGAGGATGACGTCTGCCTCCTCGGCCAGCCGGTTCGCGGCCGAGGTGCCCGTCACCCCGACCGCACCCATGTTGAGGGCCTCGGCGTCGGCCAGGGTGGACTTGCCGCCCTGCGTTTCGCAGACCGGCAGGCCGTGCGCCTCGCAGAACACCTTGAGCCGCTCCTCGGCCTGCGAAAACAGCACGCCGCCACCGGCGATCACCAGCGGACGCTTGGCCTCCTTCAGCGCGCGGGCAGCCTCAGCCAGCTCGGAATCGTCCGGCCGGATGCGGCGCGGCGCCCAGAGCCGCTCCTCGAAGAAACTTTCGGGAAAATCATAGGCCTCGGCCTGGGTGTCCTGGCACAGGGCGAGCGTCACGGGCCCGCACTCGGCCGGGTCGGTCAGGACGGTCATCGCCCGCTGGAAAGCCGGAATGATCTGCTCGGGCCGCACGATGCGGTCGAAATACCGCGATACCGGCCGGAAGCAGTCATTGACGCTCGCGGTACCGTCGCCAAAGTTCTCGGCCTGCTGCAGCACCGGGTCCGGGCGCCGGGTGGCGAAGATGTCTCCGGGCAGCAGGAGCAGCGGGATGCGGTCGACATGGGCCACCGCTGCAGCGGTCACCATGTTGGTCGCGCCGGGGCCGATGGAGGATGTGCAAGCCATCGCGCGGCGCCGGCGCATGGCCTTGCCGTAGGCGGTGGCCGTCAGCGCCATGGCCTGCTCGTTGTGGGCCCGCCAGGTCGGAAGCTGCTTGCGGACGCCGTACAGTGCCTCTCCCATGGCAGCGACGTTGCCGTGGCCGAAGATGGCCCAGACCCCGGCGAAGTAGGGCACGCTCTTGCCGTCGACCTCGGTCATCTGCGCCGCCATGGCGCGCACCAGCGCCTGGGCCATTGTCAGCCGCACGGTCTTGGGCATGGGTGCATCCTCCGCTGCCGGCGTGCGCCCACCGGCGCCGCCTCGATCTCGTTGTCCCGATCCTAGCCGAACCGGGCCGCTCGTCACGCGTATTGGTAAACGCGCCTAGGCTTCTGCCTTGGCGTTCGTCCAGGCTTCAACCAGCCGGGCGAAGCGCCCGGCCATCTCGGCGGTCGCGGCGGCATCGTCGATCTCGCCGGCCAGCCATGCCCGGGCGGCGGACGCAAAGATCGTGCGGCCCACGGCGAATCCCCTGACCGTGCGGCTTGCGGCGGCGAGGCGGAAGGCGGCGGCAAGGTCGTCCTCCGGCGCGTCGAGGCCGAGCAGCACCACGCCGCGGCACCATGGATCGTTGCGCTCGATGACGGCATCGATCGCCTCCCACGCGGCTGCCGAGGGCTGCCCCTCCAGCTTCCACCAGTCCGGCCGGATGCCGAGGTCGTAGAGCCGCTGCATCACGCGCGCGGAGGTGTCGTCCTTCACCGGTCCGTGCTTGGAGGCGATGATCTCGACGAGAAGCTCACGGCCGACGGTGCGTGCGGCGTCGAAGACGCGGAGGAGTTCGCGCTCCTGCAGGGTCCGGAGCTCCGGCGGATCGTCGGGATGGTAGAAGCACAGCACCTTGACGCAGTGGCCGACCGGCCATTCCGCGAGGTGAGCACCCAGCGAATCCATGTGGTCGAAATCGAGCGGCCGCGAGCCGGGCTTCTCGATCGGCCGTCCGATCCAGAAATCGTGGTCGGCGGCGCGAAACAGCGCCTCGCGGCCGTAGGTTCCGTCGATCAGCATGCCGAAGCCCGGCCGCCCGCCTGCGACGCGTGCCGCCGCATCGACCGCCAGCCGCTTGAAGTGCGGGATGCGTTCGCGCTGCGCGCCGACCTGGTCGGCCATCTCCTCGAACTGGGCGCGATGGTCGACCGCCAGAGCCGCGAGGGTCGGCGCCAGCGGCCGGCGCGTCGTCGCCCAGTGCACGTGGTTGAGGTCGGCGTCCTTGCGCAGCGCGCGATGCGGCGAGCCCTTGGCCAGGAACTGCGAGAGTTCGGCCCAGGTGGGGCTCTCCGGCGAGCACAGCAGGCGCGAGACCGCGAAGGCGCCGCAGGCGTTGGCGTAGGCGCAACTCGTCTCCCAGGGCTCATCCCTGAGGTAGCCGCGCAGCAGGCCGGACATGAAGGCGTCCCCGGCCCCCAGCACATTGTAGACCTCGACCGGGAAGCCCGGCCCGCGGATCCCTTTTTCGATGTCGTCCGGAATGGCGCCGGGAAAGACGACGCAGCCCATCGGACCGCGCTTGCACACGATGGTTGCGGGGCTGAGCGCCCGGATCCTGCGGATCGTCTCCAGCGTGTCCTCAGACCCGCCGGCAATGTGGAGTTCTTCCTCGGTGCCGACGATCAGGTCGCAATCCGGGAGGATCTCCTGCAGATGGGCGGTGACCGCGTCGGACTTCAGGTAGCGCTCCTCCCCGGCGCCATGACCGGCCAGTCCCCAGAGGTTCGGGCGGTAATCCACGTCGAAGACGACCTTGCGTCCGTGCCGGCGTGCGATGTCCATCGCCTTCTTCTGCGCCCTGGCGGAGTTCTCGCGCGAGAAATGCGTCCCGGTGACGACGACGGCTTTCGCCGAGGCGACATAGGCCTCGTCGACGTCGCTCTCGTCGAGCGCGGAGTCGGCGCAATCGGTTCGATAGAAGATCAGCGGGAACTGCTTCTCGTCACGCACGCCCAGCACGACGAGCGCCGTGAGGCGCTGCGGATCGGTGTGCACGCCGGTGACATCGACCCCTTCGCGGACGAGCTGCTCACGGATGAAGCGGCCCATGTGCTCGTCGCCGACGCGCGTCACGAGCCCGGACTTCAGCCCCAGCCGGGCCGTGCCGATGGCGATGTTGGCCGGGCAGCCGCCGACCGCCTTGACCAGCGTCTGCATGTCCTCCAGCCGGCCGCCGATCTGCTGGCCATAGAGGTCGACTGAAGAGCGCCCGATCGTGATGACGTCCAGCACCGGTTCGGTCATGGTCAGGCCTGCCTTCCAGCCACCGTAGCTGCCGGTTGAAGTCCGGCGGCCTGGGCGTGAGTTCCATTCGCCCCGCCGGGGCGCGAAGCTGCCTTGTCCACGGCAGAGCAGCCCGCGTCAATGAAACGGAAAATCCATTAGCGCGTCAATTCGGAACATGTATTCTCCGGCCGGCAGATGGCACTGCCGCTTGCCTCCCTCCCGCTCCAGCGCGACAAGGGCGTGAGCACGGCGGGAAAAGCCGCCAGGCCGGACGTGCCATCCCGCGAAGCGGGGGCGAGGGAGGACAGCATGATTCGTATCGGGCTGCTGGGCGCAGGGCGCATCGGCAAGATCCACGGCGCCAACGCCGCGGCACACCCCCAGGCAAAGCTCGTCGCGGTTGCCGACGCCGTGCCCGAGGCGGCACAGGCCATCGCCGGGGAGCATGGCGCCAGGACGGCCAGCATCGACGCCATCGTCGCTGACAAGGACATCGACGCTCTGCTCGTCTGCACGCCGACCGACATGCACTCCGATCTCATCGAGGCCGGTGCAAAGGCTGGAAAAGCGGTGTTCTGCGAAAAGCCGGTCGACCTCTCGTCCGACCGCATCCGCTCCTGCCTGGATGTGGTGAAGAAGGCCGGCACGCCGTTGATGATCGGCTTCAACCGCCGCTTCGACCCCAATTTCGCCGGGCTCAAGAAGCGCCTCCTGGCCGGAGAAGCCGGAAACGTCGAGCTCGTCACCATCATCTCCCGCGATCCCGGCCCGCCCCCGGTCGAGTACATCAAACGCTCCGGCGGCCTCTTCCGCGACATGATGATCCACGACCTCGACCTCGCGCGCTTCCTGCTCGACGAGGAACCGGTGGAGGTGCACGCGGTCGGCTCGTCGCTGGTCGATCCCGGGATCAAGGCGGCCGGCGACGTTGACACTGCGGCGGTGCTGCTGAAGACGGCGTCGGGCAAGATCTGCCAGATCTCGAACTCGCGCCGCGCCACCTATGGCTACGACCAGCGCATCGAGGTGCATGGCTCCAAGGGCATGCTGCGGGCCGGCAACATCCACAATACGACGGTCGAGCTCGCCAACGGCTCCGGCTTCACTGCGGATCCGATCCAGAACTTCTTCCTGGAGCGCTACGAAGCCGCCTACAGGCTTGAGCTGGACGCCTTCGTTTCCGCGATCACGTCCGGTAAGGCGCCAACGCCCTCCGGCGAGGATGGCCTGCGCGCCCAGATCCTGGCCGATGCTGCGACGCAGTCGTCCCAGACGGGACAGACCGTGAAGGTCTGACGTCCGGTTTGCGGCGCGAGTGATGTCGCTCGCGCCGCTGCCCTGATCAGTACGTCTTCACGCCACGAACGAGCGTGTAGTACGAGTAGAGCGATGTCGTGCCGCAGATGAACAGGCGGTTGCGGCGCTTGTCGCCGAAGCAGACGTTCGCCACGACCTCGGGAACCTTCACCTTGCCGATCAGCGTGCCGTCAGGCTCGTAGACGTGGACGCCGTCGGCCGCCGACGTCCAGATGCGGCCGTCCTCGTCGACGCGGAAACCGTCGAAAAGGCCGTTCTCGCAGACGGCGAATACCTCGCCACCCCGAAGCGTCTTGCCATCCACCACGTTGAAAACGCGGATATGCCGCGGGCCGTCCTCGACATGGGTGGCGCCGGTATCGGCGATGTAGAGCTTCGACTCGTCGGGCGAGAAGGCAAGGCCGTTTGGCCGCACGAAGTCGTCGGCGACGATGCTGATCTCGCCGCTGGAGGGATCGATGCGGTAGACGTTGCAGGCGCCGATCTCGCTCTCGGCCCGTTCGCCCTCATAGTCCCAGTCGATGCCGTAGGCGGGGTCGGTGAACCAGATCGAGTTGTCGGTCTTCACCACCACGTCGTTGGGCGAGTTGAAGCGCTTGCCCTGGAACCGGTCGGCCAGGATCGTGATCGAGCCGTCATGCTCGGTGCGCGAGACGCGCCGGCCGAGATGCTCGCAGCTGATCAGGCGGCCCTGGCGATCGACGGTGTGCCCGTTGGTGTTGTTGGAGGGCTGGCGCCATACCGAGGTCACGCCGCTCGTCTCGTCCCAGCGCATGATGCGGTTGTTGGGAATGTCCGACCACAACAGATACCGGCCGGAGCCGAACCAGGCCGGTCCTTCCGCCCAGCGGCACCCCGTATAGAGCCGCTCCAGCTTCGCCACGCCGTTGATCAGCGGTTTGAACCGCTTGTCGCGCACCTCGAAAGGCGTCTCGAGGATGTCGTCATACGGATGGCCCATCGCGTCTCTCCCTGAATCGTCCGGCGCTCTGCGGGCCGGTGTCCCTGCGGGTCGGCAACACTGTGACGATCACGCCCCCGCAGGGCAAGTGCACTGGCGGCGGCCCGGGCATGCCGGTTCGCCGGGATGGCCGAAGGGTGCTCTCGACGCCGGGCGGCGCAGTGTCTATGGGATCGCACGAATAAGCGCGAACTCCAGGGGAGACGCTTGCATGTTGGTTCGCCGGGAATTTCTCGCCCTTGCGGGCGCCGGTCTGGCCGTGATGTCCGCAGGTCGCGTCGCTCTCGGCCCGACCCCGGCCGCGGCTGCGCGGACGGACGCGATCATCGGCATCAGGCTCGAGCCGCCGCACCTCGACCCGACCGCCGGCGCTGCCGCGGCCATCGGCGAGATTGTCTATGCGAATGTCATGGAGGGGCTGACCCGCATCGGGCCGGACGGCTCGGTGAGGCCCGGCCTCGCGGAAACCTGGGAGATCGCGCCGGACGGCAAGTCGATCCTGTTCAAGCTGCGGTCCGGCGTGACCTGGCACGACGGTTCGCCGTTCACGGCCGAGGACGTGAAGTTCAGCCTCGACAGAGCCCGAGCCGCTGACAGCGTGAACCCGCAGAAGGGCCTGTTCGAGCCCATCGCGAGTGTCGAGGTGGTTGACCCGCACAGCGTTCGCCTCAACCTCTCGCGTCCGACGGGCACGCTGCTGAGCTTCCTTGGCTGGCCTGCGGCGGTCATCGTCTCGCCTCGCTCCGCGGAGGGCAACAAGGCCAACCCGGTGGGCACCGGACCCTTCCGCTTCTCCGGCTGGACGAAGGGCGCGAGCATCGATCTCGTCCGCAATCCGTCCTACTGGGGCACGCCCGCCAGGCTGGACAAGGTGACGTTCCGCATCATCGGCGATGCGTCCGCAACCTATGCGGCGCTGCTCGCCGGCGACGTAGATGCCGTCCCCATTTATCCCGCCCCGGAAAACCTCGACCAGTTCCGTGCAGATCCTCGCTTCGTCGTGGTCGACGGCCAGACCGAGGGCAAGACCATCCTGGCGCTGAACAACGGCCGCAAGCCGTTCGACGACGTCCGCGTCCGCCGGGCCATCGCTCACGCCATCGACCGGAAGGCGATCATCGACGGCGCCATGTACGGGACGGCTCAGCCCATCGGATCGCACTTTTCGCCGCTCGACCCCGGGTATGTCGACCTCACCGGGCAATATCCGCACGATCCCGAGAAGGCGAAGGCGCTGCTGAAGGAGGCGGGTGTCGCTGAAGGGCTGACGCTGCGGCTCGTCCTCCCGCCGGTGGACTATGCGAGGCGAAGCGGCGAGATCATCGCCTCGCAACTGAAGGCCGTCGGCATCACCGCCGAGATCGTGCCGGTGGAATGGGCGCAGTGGCTGTCGGACGTCTTCAAGGCCAAGAACTACGATATGACGATCGTATCGCACGTAGAGCCGCTCGACCTCGATATCTATGCGCGGGACGACTACTACTTCAATTACAGCAACCCGGCCTACAAGGCGCTGATTCAGGAGATCGGCAGCACCGTGGACGACGCCAAAAGGCGCGAACTCTACGGGAAGGCCCAGCGGATCCTCGCCGATGACAGCGTCAACGTGTTCCTCTTCCTGCTGCCCAAGAGCGGGGTGTGGAGCGCCAAGCTGAAGGGGCTGTGGGAGAACGCGCCGATCCCGGTGACCGACGTGACTGGCGCCTACTGGGCCGACTGAGGCGGGGAGCGGCAACGGCCGCCCTTTGCGTCCGGCGCACGGGCACGCTACGCATCCCCGATTGTCCCGCCGGGCTCCCGATGCTCGCCTTCGCGCTGCGCCGTCTCGCCGCCCTTCTCGTCACGCTCGTCGTGGCCAGCGCCGTCGTCTTCGTGGCGCTGGAGGTGCTGCCCGGCGATCCCGCCGAGGTGATGCTTGGCACCCAGGCTCGCCCCGACACGCTCGCTGCGCTGAGAACCAAGCTCGGTCTCGACCGGCCCGCGCCGGAGCGCTATGCGGCCTGGGCGACGGGCTTCCTCACAGGCGATCTGGGCACCAGCAACACCTATGCGGTTCCGGTGGCCGAACTGCTGGCCCAGCGCCTGCCCGTGTCGCTGCCGCTGGCAGTCCTGTCCCTCGTGCTCACCGCCGCCATCGGCATTCCGCTCGGCGCGCTGGCGGCTGCCCGGCGGGGCAGGGGGGTCGACGCCGGCGTGATGGGTCTGACCCAGCTCGGCATCGCCGTCCCGAACTTCTGGTTCGGCATGCTCCTCGTCCTCGTCTTCGCCGTCACGCTGCGCTGGTTGCCCGCCGGAGGCTTTCCCGGCTGGTCGGTGGGCCCGGGGCCCGCACTTCGCGCGCTTCTCCTGCCCGCAATAGCGCTCGCGGTCCCGCAAGCCTCCATTCTTGCCCGCGTCATGCGCTCCTCTTTGCTGGAGACGCTGGGCGAAGACTATGTCCGCACGGCCCGTGCCAAGGGTTTGTCGGCCGGGGAAGCCTTGCGCCGTCATGCGTTGCGCAACGCGATGATTCCCGTCCTGACGATCATGGGCCTGCAATTCTCCTTCCTGTTGGCCGGCACGATCATCGTCGAGAACGTCTTCGTGCTGCCGGGGCTCGGCCGGCTCGTGTTCCAGGCCGTAAACCAGCGCGACCTCATCGTCGTGCAGAGCGTCGTGATGCTGCTGGTCGCCTCCGTCGTCGTCGTGAATTTCTGCATCGATCTCGCCTATGCCGCCGTCGATCCACGGCTGAGGACGCGCCGGTGAGTGCCCTCGTGGGTCGCCCCCGGGCCCGCGGCCTTCGCCGCGCCCTTTTGCACCCCAGCTTCACCGCTGGCCTCGTGCTGACGCTCGTCCTGGTCGCGCTGGCCGCTCTTTCCCTCGCCTGGACACCGCACGACCCGACGCTCATCGACATCGCGGCGAGGCTCAGGCCTCCCTCCCTCTCCAATCCCCTGGGGACGGATCAATTCGGCCGCGACGTCCTGTCGATGATCATGGCCGGGGCCGTGACCTCCATCGCCGTCTCCGTCGTGGCCGTCGGCATCGGCATGGCGATCGGCGTGCCGATCGGGCTCGCTGCGGCGGCGGCGGGCGGAACGGCCGATCTCGCGCTGATGCGCCTGTCCGATTTTCTCTTCGCCTTTCCCGCTTTGCTTGTGGCGATCCTCCTGAGGGAGGTCTTCGGGCCGGGCGCCTTCAACGCGATGCTGGCCATCGGCATCTTCAACGTGCCGGTTTTCGCCCGCGTCGCGCATGGCGCCGCCCTGCCGCTGTGGACGCGCGATTTCGTCTCCGCCGCCCGCATGGCGGGGAAGGGCCCGGCGCTGATCACGCTGGAGCACATCCTGCCCAACATCGCCGCGATCCTGATCGTGCAGGCGACCATCCAGCTGTCGCTCGGCATTCTCGCCGAATCCGCCCTGTCCTATGTCGGCCTCGGTGTACAGCCACCCCGGCCCAGTTGGGGCAGGATGCTCAACGAGGCGCAGACCCTCATGGCGGTCGCGCCGCGCCTCGCCATCGTGCCCGGCCTCGCCATCGTGCTCGCCGTGCTCGGCCTCAACCTGCTCGGCGACGGCGTTCGCGACCTCGTCGATCCCCGCCTGTCGCGGGGGCGCTGAGTGCCGATCCTCGACGTCCGCGGCCTCGACCTCTCCATCGCCGGCACGCCGATCCTGCGCGGCGTCGACCTTGCCGTGGGCGAGGGTGAGATCGTCGGCCTCGTCGGCGCATCGGGCTCGGGCAAGTCGCTGACGGCCCTGTCGATCATGCGCCTCCTGCCGCCCGGCTCCCGTCTCGGCGGCACAGTGCTGCTCGACACGGGGTCACGCACGCCCGTCGATCTCGCGCGGCTCGACGAGGCTGCGCTCTGCGACATGCGGGGCCGCGACGTGTCGCTTGTGTTTCAGGAGCCGGGAACGGCCCTCAACCCGCTGAAGACCATCGGCGAGCAGGTGGCCGAGATGTTCCGCCAGCACCGCGGCGCCTCGAAACGGGAGGCTGCCGAAGAGGCCGCCGCCATCCTCGGGCAGGTCGGGCTCCCGGCGACCCGCGCCGAGCCGGGCCGTTACCCGCACGAGATCTCCGGCGGCCAGCGCCAGCGTGTCGTCATCGCCATGGCGCTGGCGCTGAGGCCGAAGCTGGTCCTCGCCGACGAGCCCACCACGGCGCTGGACGTCACGACGCAGGCGCAGATCCTGCGGCTGCTGCGCCGGAGCACGGCGGGGGAGGGGGCGGGCCTGTTGCTGGTCACGCATGACCTCGCCGTCGTCGCCGCCATGGCCGACAGGGTGCTCGTGCTCGACGGGGGGCGCGTGGTGGAGGAAGGCACGCCGGCCCGCCTCCTGCGCCATCCCACCGCCCCAGCGACGCGCCGCCTGGCCGAAGCCACGCGCCACGTGCCGCGGTCACCCGCCGTGCCGCACGGACCGCCTCTCCTCGTCGCAGAGCAGGTCACGCGCACGCACCGCCTGCCTCGCAAGACGCTGTTCGGGCCGGCAGGGCGCCTCGTCGCGATGGACGACGTGTCCTTCACCATCGCGGAGGGCGAGAGCGTCGGCCTCGTCGGAGAATCGGGGTCGGGCAAATCCACGTTGTCCAGGGCGGTGGCGGGGCTGGAAGTGCCCCAGGAGGGCCGGATCACACTGGGCGGTGTCGCGGCCGCGGAACTCTCCGCCCGCGACCTGCGGGCCTGGAGACGCCGCGTGCAGATGGTCTTCCAGGACCCCTACGGTTCTTTCGATCCCCGTCACAAGGCTGGCCGGCTCGTCGCAGAGCCCCTGCATCTCACGCCCGGCCTGTCCGCCGCCGAACGGCGCCGGCGCACGGTGGAAGCCCTGGAGGATGTAGGCCTGTCCGCCAGCGATGCGGAGCGCTATCCGCATGAGTTCTCGGGAGGTCAGCGCCAGCGCCTGGCCATCGCGCGGGCACTCGTCACGCGCCCGAGCCTGGTCGTCCTCGACGAGCCCGTCTCCGCCCTCGACGTGGTCACCCGGGCGCAGATCCTCGACCTCCTCGCCGGACTGCGCGCTCGCCACCGGCTCGCCTATCTTTTCGTGTCCCACGATCTCGCGGTCGTCCGGGCTGTCACCGGCCGCGTGCTCGTCATGAAGGACGGCCGCATCGTCGAAACCGGCCCGACTGAAGAGGTGCTCGGCGCTCCCCGAGATCCCTACACGCGTGCCCTCGTCGAGGCGTCGCTGCATCTGGAGGCGGAACTCGAACGGGGGTGACGAACGAGGCTGCCCCGACGCCGCCTCAAAGCCGCCTGAGCGTGACGGCAGCCGGGGTCTCCGACCGCTGCAGAATCCCACGGACGTCGTAGACGAGCCCGCCATCACGGAGCAGGCCGCTCACCAGCGGCCAGCCCCCCTCCCGGAAAGTCCGGTGAGACACGGCGAGAATGACAGCATCGGCCGGGCAAAGTTGCCGGATGTCCAGCAGATCGACGCCCTGGGCAGCCGCCGCCTTCCGGTCTGCAGCGGGATCATGAACCTGGACGTCGACACCGGCGGCGCGGAGCCCGGCGAGGATGTCGACAACCCGCGAGTTGCGGGTGTCCGGGACATTCTCCTTGAAGGTCAATCCGAGCACCGTGACCACCGGCCTCGCGCGACCCGACGCCATCAGCCACCGCACGCAGTCCTGCGCGATCCGCTCTCCGACAGCGTCGTTGACGCGCCGTCCGGCCAGGATCACTTCGGGATGGCACCCCGCCTTCTCGGCCCGGTAGGTGAGATAATAGGGGTCGACGCCGATGCAGTGGCCACCGACCAGCCCCGGCGTGAAGGGCAGGAAGTTCCACTTGGTGGAGGCCGCAGCCAGGACGTCGCCCGTGTCGATCCCGAGCCGGCCAAAGATGATCGAGAGTTCGTTCATGAAGGCGATGTTGAGATCGCGCTGCGCGTTCTCGATCACCTTGGCGGCTTCAGCGACCCGGATCGAGGGCGCGCGATGAATGCCGCCCCTCACCACGGCGCCATAGACTGCCGCGACAATGTCCAGCGTCGCGGCATCCTGCCCGCTCACCACCTTGGCGATGGTCTCGAAGCGGTGTTCGGCATCGCCCGGATTGATGCGCTCGGGCGAGTAGCCGACCGTGAAGTCTGCCCCGCCCCGGAGCCCCGACGCGGCTTCAAGCACCGGCAGGCAGTCCTCCTCGGTGGCGCCGGGATAGACGGTCGACTCGTAGACGACGATGTCGCCACGCTTCAGGACGCTCCCGACGACTTTGGAAGCCGAGAGGAGAGCCGAGAGATCCGGCCGTCTCGCGGCGTCGATGGGCGTTGGCACTGTGACGACGAAAAAGTCGGCACTGGCCATTTCGGACGGCTCGGCCGTGAAGAGAAGCGCTTTGTTCGCCAGACGAGGCGTTCTGACCTCCAGCGTCCTGTCGTGCCCCGACTGAAGCTCCTGAATGCGACCCCGATCGAGGTCGTACGCAACGACTGTGAACCCGCACTCCGCGAACGCCACGGCGACGGGAAGGCCGACATAGCCCAGCCCGACAACGGCGATCCTGCGCTGGTTCGCCGTGCTCAAGGCCGTTGTCCCCGGTGTCGTCCGCCCGGCGTGCCCGGCACGTTACAGCTGGTCAGCAATGTAAGGCTCCGCCTTCACGAAAAACCACGACGCGACGACGAGCAGCACGGCGATCAACGGCAATGATACCAGAAGGTACACGGGCGCCGCCTCGCCAGCGCCCGTCAGGGAATATCGCGCAGTCTCGATGATGCTCGCCATGGGATTGAGCAGCAGGACGGCTTCGCGAAGACCGGATGGGATCAGCTTGGAGGAATACAGCACCGGCGTCATGAGCATGAAGACCTGAACCACATAGGTGGTCATGTAGATCATATCCCGGACGAAGGCGGCCACTACGGTCAGCACCATGCCGACCGCAAGTCCGAGGGCGAGAGCCGCCACCATGCAGACTGGAAACAGCAGCAGTGCGGGACCCGTGTTGATCCACCAGTCCCCGGTCCGGATCCCGAAATAGACGACCGTCAGCGCGTACAGCCCAAAGATGACAAGCGTTTCAACCAGCGGCGGACCGATGGACGCGACAGGCAGAAGAAGCTTTGGAAAGTAGGTCCGCCGCATCAGCACCGAGCTCCAGACAAGCGCTCGCGGCATGATCTGCACCACGGACTGAAACAGCGTCCAGGTGATGTAGCTCGAGAGGAAGAAAATGGGGTAGGGCTCGCCATGAGTATCGAGCGGCACCACCTTCGTGAAGAGGATCACGGTGATCACTGCCGGGATCAGGGGCCGGACGAGGAGCCACCAGACGCCGAGCAAGGTCTGCCGGTACCGGCGCATGCTGATTTCGTTGAACAGCACCGGGTAGAAAAAGCGGTGCCGGAACGCGGCCTTCACCTGCTCCAGCAGTTTGGGGCTGCGCGCCTCGATGACTGTGATGTTGGTGTCGGTCATGGCCCTGTATGGCTCGCGGTGTCGGGCCCCTGGGGCGTCAGTGTCCAGGTTCCGGGAGGGCTGATGAGCCCTGGCCGGGTCGCCTTCCAGTTGGCCCAGACGGAGCGCTCGACATCGGCATTGAGAACCCGAAATGAAAGGGGCGCTTTGGTGGAAGCCTTGGCCTCGCCGGTCGACACCGTGAACAGGGCTTCGTACACGCCGTCATTCAGGAAGCTGCCCGGGATGCTGATCCGCACGGTGTGAACCTCTCCCTCGCGCATGCGAAGAGGCCCCTGCGACGTCCTCGTCACCAGCCGATCGGCTCGATTCAGCCGCATCTCGATCACCGCCTCGCAGTCGTGCTCCGCCGAAAGGAGGCATTCGATGGCGAACGGCTCCGTAAGCTGGGCGACCCCGATCTGGCCTCCGGAAAAGTCGGCGAGCCGCACATCGAGCACCTTCACGTCCATTGAAGCGCCGGACCGAGAGGAGGCCTCATCTGCCACCAGAACCTCCCGGACATAGGCCGTGATGACGTCCTCCGGCTCGCCAGACATGCGAACGCGCCCCCTGTCCAGCCATATGATTCGCGTGCAAATCCGGCGAAGGGCATTCAGGTCGTGGGAGACGAACATGACAAGGCCGCCTGATGCCGCGACTTCCAGCATCCTCTGCTCGCACGCCTCGCGAAAGTCGGCGTCCCCCACCGCAAGAACCTCGTCCGCCAGTACAATCTCCGCAGGGAATCGGACGAGAGCGGCGAAGCAGAGGCGCACGAAGCTGCCCGCCGGGCAATGCCGCATGGGCACGTCGTCGTAGTCCCGCAGGTCAGCGAGTTCGATGATCTCCTGCACCAGCATGGACGCCTGCCGCCGCGTAACGCCGGCCGCAAGACCAAACATTTCCACCGTTTCCGAAACGGTGAGTTCGGGCGCGAAAGTGGCGCCCAACTCAAGGAGAGCCAGGACGCGGCCGCGTAGCCGCGCCTGTCCGCCGGTAGGCGGATGCACGCGGGCGAGAATCTTGAGCAGCGTCGTTTTGCCCGCGCCGTTTCGGCCGATGATGCCGAGGACTTCGCCAGGCCGCCCTTCGAGGGAAAGGCCGTCGAGCGCCTTGAGAACGTTGGCTGGCGCCTTGGCGCGCCGGCCTGTCAGGTCGCGTAGCAGGCGTATCAGCGCCGGCACGCCGCGCGAAGCGACCGCGGCCGCACGTCCGTCCGCTCCGATGATGAAAGTTTTGACGAGCTCGCTGATCTCCACGAGCGGCGGAACGCCGGTCATTGGCTGAACTCGAGCGACTGCATCTGGTCGAGATGCCACGCGAAGCCGGTGTTGATCACCGGGCCTGCGCGCTTGCCGCGGCCGGCGACCCTGACGAGCACCGCCCCCGGAGCCCTCAGCACGTGCTGCTGGTCCCCGACCTGGGACACCAGGAAGAAGTTGAGGGAGTAGTCGCCGTCTGCGAGATACCGGAGCGGCAGACTTACGCTGCACGATACCGTTTCGGGCGCCACGCATCGGGACGGAGAGGGTGAAACGGAACGCATCACGACCACGCCGCTCTGCGCCATCACGTCGACGAGAGGCCGGTAGACCTGCGCTTCCTTGAGCCGGATCGACAGATCCACCCGGCCGTCCTCCTCCTCCTCCGCCGCAGCAGGGCCGGCGTGGACGAATTCGAGCGTTGCGACGACACCCTCCGCGAGGGGAGCCGGAACCGAAAGGGTGAGCCCAGGGCAGCTGGAGGGATCATCGTCGTCCACGCCTTCGAAATCGATCAGGCGACCGTCGCTGATGGCAAGGATCCTGGCACCGAGTTCCTCGGCAAACGCCTCGTCCGGCGGGACGATGAGCGCCGAGGAGCCGGCTTCGCGCAGTTGCCGAAGCTGCCGGATGCAGTGCCGACGGAACGCGACGTCGCCCGTTCCGAGAATGTCGTCCATGAAAATGATGTCGGGCTGCGAAGCGAAAAGCTGCGCTACGCACAGCCGCATCTGCATGCCGCTCGAAAGCTTGCCGGAGGGGGCGTTCTCGAACCCCTCGAGTCCGGCAAGAGCCACGATCTCGGCCTCGCTCCCGGCTTTGCGGTCCCTGCTCGCGGTCGCCAGCTCCTTGCGAATGGACTGCCGCACCGAGAGATGACGCTCAATGGCGTCCTTGATGTCGATCAGCGCTCCAACCCGGCCGCGCAGGACCGCCTTTCCGGCGGTAGGGGGAAGGCTGCCCGACAGAATTCGCAGGAGCGTTGTCTTGCCGGCGCGGGCGGGGCCTTGCAGGCAGACAATCTCGCCAGGCGGCACGTGAAAGGTCACGTCGCTCAGGGCCGCAACCGGTTCACGGCCGATCGCCCGCGTGACGTCCCGGGCCCCACCGCCCAGTCCCGCAATGCCCAGCAGAACACGGCCGATCTGTGCCGGCTTGAGCTTGCCGACCTTGACCGGCAGGTCGAAGACCTTGTCGAGACCAGACGCCTCGATGCGCGGGAGCGCTGTCGGACCACGTGGCGCAATCATTGAGATGCGTTGTCCTCGGCCGGAATGCGTCAGCGTCGCCGTCAGGCGTCCGCTCTGACCCGCCAGCGGCAAATCTTTCCAAACCAGCGGAAAGTCAAGTCTGGCGCCCGGACTTCCTGGAAGGCGCTCGGTCGGGTTGTGCCCTTAAGCGACTTCAGTTATCTGCCCAATGACGTTTACGCCAGCCACACAGCGTCGCCGGGATGGTTGGCCACGGTAATACCGCGCCGGGCGGGGTGAATTTCATCCGGTCCGGTTTTAACCGCGGACGCAACACACAGCGTTCGAGATCGTTCGGAGATCGGACCGGCCGTGAAGATCCTCCTGGTGCTGAGGCACCCGTTCTTTCTCAAAAACTTCACCGCCGGGGTGAAGGACCTTCTTGCAAGGGGACATCAGGTCGAGATCGTCTTCAGCGAACCTCCCAAAGGCCGGGTCGGCGAGAACCTCACTGCCGAGGCCGGACTGGAATTGCCCGGCGTCTCCCTGTCGCATCACGTTCGAGAGAACAGCGCTCAGGAGGGCGTCTGCGAGATCGTGTCGACTGTCATCGACGTGCTGCGCTACGACACCGACCTCTATGACACCTCCGAATTCCTGCGCAGGCGTGCCTACAAGATGATCCGCCCCCTCATGGGGGCGAAGACGCTGCTTCAGAATGCACGGAGGATTGTGGCGAAGCAGGGATACAAGGCTGCGCACGACAGCCTTATGGCCCTCCTCGACGGCCTGAAGCCGGCCCCCGACATCAAGGCCCGGATCCGGTCCAGCGGTGCCGAAATCCTGGTCGTGTCTCCGCTGACCCCCTTCGGCAGCGAGCAGGCGAACTGGATCCTTGCCGCCCGGTCGCTGGGTATTCCGGCGATCTACAGCATGTACTCGTGGGACAACTTGACCAACAAGGGCATGCTCCGGCCACTGCCGGATGGCGCCATCGTATGGAACGAGTCCCACCGCAGAGAAGCGGTCGAACTACACGGCATGGAACCAGACCGCATCCTGCTGGCCGGAGCACCGGGCTACGATGTCTGGTTCGATACACAGCTGACGACAGATCGGGCGACGTTCTGCCGCCGTGTCGGGCTCGACCCGGACCAACCCTTCGTCCTGTACACCTGCTCGTCGGGGTCGATTGCCCAAGAGCACGAGGCTGACTTTATCGAGGCATGGATCCAGGCGATCCGCTCGCATTCAGACCCTCAGGTCTCCAGGCTCGGGGTGCTCGTACGCCCGCATCCGCAGAACGCACAGGCGATCGCCAGCCTGGACGCGCGCGCGTTCGGCAACGTCAGCGTGCACCCTCGAAAAGGGGCCGTGCCCTTTGCCGGGACGGCGCGGGAGGACTTCTACTGTTCGATCGCCCACAGCATGGCGGTCATCGGTGTCAACACCTCCGCCATGGTCGAGGCCGCCATCATCGGCAGGCCAATCATTGCCTTCGAAAGCGACGTCTTCGGCCAGGGCCATCTCGGCACGCCGCATTATCGCCAGTTGCTGAGCTACCGGTTCCTGATACGAACCCCGACGGTGGCGGAAAACCTCGACGCTCTCGCCAGGATTGTCGGGCAGGATGCCGAACTCACTCGTTATTACAAGGAAGGGAACGCGCGCTTCGTCGATGAATTCATTCGTCCAGGGGACCGACTGACCCCCGCTGCGAAACGATGGGCGGACGCCGTGGAATCGCTGGCGCAGGGCGTCCGCGGACGGCAGCGTCTGCCAGCGGCAAACCCGCCCAGTTCGGTGCCGACAGGCCGCCTTCTGATCTCGGGTTGGACCAACGCCTTCCTCGGCTCGCACGTCAAGAGAGTGCTGCGCGGGCTGAAGCGGAGGGGCAGGGATGCGCGGACGCGCGTCGCGCGCGCGGTGGGAAGCCGCCGTGTAAGGCTGGGCGCCCGTCTGGACAAGCGCATGCGCCGCGTCAGCGACGTCTACGTGCATGTCAGGCTGTTCGGCATCCACGCGTTGCCTCTGAGCGGCGCGGACTTCGTGGCGGAGCGTGAGCGCAAGCGTGCCGCTCTGTCCGAAAGGGGGCTGGTTGCACGCATCTACGACAAAGGCCCATACCGGATCCTGCGCGACATCGAGGCCGCCCTGAACGGCGGCGGAACCGCACCCGAGGTGCTGCTTCTCGGTGACTCCGTCCACTATCGCGTTCGCTACAACGATCGCGACAACTCGACGCTCTCGGAAATGGTCGCTGGTCTTTTGGCACCCCGGTCGTCGTTCGGACTGAACGGAGCCGCATTTCATCCGCGGCTGTTCCTGGCAACGATCCGCTGCGTTGCGCAGATGCCCAACAGGCCTAAGGTCGTCGTCATTCCAGTCAACCTCCGCAGCTTCTCGCCGCAGTGGTGGCTGAAGCCGGAAAATGACTATGTCAACGAAATCGCGGCACTCGAGGCTCACCGGCCCGGCGACGAGGTTCCGACGCTTCCGCCGTTCCAGAAGAACAAGGATGGCGAACGGTACCGCGCGCTGGCGGTGACCTACCCAGGAACGACCCTGTCGAGTATCGGCGAGTTCCTCGCGGTCATCGACGGCAAGTCCGACGACACTGCGCGTCAGGCCTGGCGCGACCGGCAAATCGCCATCTTCCATTTCATGCACACGCTCGAACCGGACCATCCGTGGCTGCAGGACATCGTTCGGTGCGTCGAGGAAGCGCGTGCTGCCGGGATGAGGCCGGTCGTGTACGTCACGCCCATCAACTATCAGTGGGGCGTGCGGTCCGTTGGCGACCTGTTCGCCACCGCCGTCGGACGCAATACAACCACGTTGCGGCATGTGCTCGAACCGGTGGTAGACCGTCTCGGCGGCACATACCGGGACTGGAGCAGGGCGTTTGTCGACAGGCTCTTCTTCAATCGCGACGAAAAGACGGAGCACCTGTCGGACGAAGGCCGCAGGAAGCTCGCGCGAATGATCGTCGACGAGCTAAGGCCGTATCTGAGGTAGGGCTGGCGTCACGGCGTCTTCGTCAACCTCGCCCGGCTTGCGGCTGGCTTGCGCGGGCTTGGCACCGCCCCAACGCCATTTCCTGATGGTCCGGCGCTCTACTGCCACCCAGACGGTGCCGAGAACGATCGACCCTACCGCCGCCACGAGGGAGCGCAGCACAAACTCCAGGTCCGGCCAGTGCGCCATCTCCGCCGCCCTGACCAGCGCCGCCCTGTAGTGCGACACGTCCACCAAATAGTCCGTGAACATGAAGTGGATCATGTAAACGGGGTAGCAGAGGTCACCTGCCCATTTCGACCACTCGCTTTCCCGCCCGGTCCACGCGAACAGGACCAAGAGGATCGCGGCGACCGAAGCAACGTTGACGGCCGTGCCGTTCGCCGACTGAAGCGCCTGGATGGCAGTGACGTTCCAAAATCGCAGTGTGAACAGCAGCACGGCGGCAAGAAGAAGCATACCTGCCCATGTCAACGTGCTGCGTGCACCTTGCGGCAGGCTCCATTGCGCTTTTGCCTGCAGGTCGAAGGCGAGCGCGCCGATGCCGAAGTAGAGAGCCGAGCCCAGAACGCCCTCGGGCGTTCCGGACGCTGTCCAGTAGAGACCGAAGGGCTCTATGAGATCGCTGGCCGGCCGCAACCAGCAGAACGCGAGAACACCCACAGCGAGGTATGTCAGGATGCCTGTGCGTCCGAATCGAAAGATGAGCGGGGCCAGAACATAGTAGATAAGCTCGAAAGGCAGCGTCCAGGCCGGCTTGTTGAAAAATCCGGCATAGCGCGGGAGGAGCATGAAGCTCAGCATGACCGTCATGGGCAGGCCGAGGTCTCCAAACATCGTTGCATATTCCGTCCGGCGTTCGGAGACGAAGGAGGGAAAGAGGATCCAGATGAGGCAGCACAGCACGATGTGCAGCGGATAGATCCGCAGAATCCTGTTCCAGTAGAATGGGAGAACGGCCCTGCCATAGTTCGACGAAAGCGTCAGCATCATCAGGTAGCCGCTGACGACAAAAAACGCGCTCACCATGGAGCGCGAAGTCGCCTCCGGCAGAAGTTTGCCGTGAGCGAGAAGGACGCCGAAGGCGAGCAGCAGGCGGGCATGTCCCAGCATGATCTTCCCCGGCAGACCGGAATGGATGCCCGGCACGTGGTGCAATTGCGACGGCGCAAAGCGTCGAAGATGCCTGTCTATCCTCCGCCACGCCGCCGCATCAAGAGATGGACAGCATCGCCTCGAACGGGATATTCCCGCGGTTGCGATCTAAGGTTGCAGACCGAGCGCTCTTCGGAGATGACGCCGGCTCCGGCGCTGCATCCCTTCTGGATGGTCGTTGCCGGCGCGAGCCCGACGAACGGAGACATGGCTGAGTGGCGACCCTGACGGAACAACGCGGCCTGGACGCGGCAGATGGCAGCTTCGCTTCGACGCTGCGCGTCCTCGCCCAGTCTCCGGAGTATCGCTCCTACGCCGACACGCGCGACTACGTGCTACGCCTCTTGGAGAGCGAGGGCGCGATGGCCGGCGATGCCCGCCCGAGCGGGTACTGGCAGGAGGAACTGGCCGGCTTCGACTACATGCTGGACGCCTCGCCTCTCCTCGTCCGCAAGCTTCGGCACCAGTGCTACCACCTCACCGGCCTGAAGGTTTACGACTACCGTACGCACGCAACCAAGTTCCGCGACAATTTCAAGACCCGGCTCGACATGCTGAAAGCGGTCGATCCCGCGGGCCTGCTGGTCCCGGAAGCCCGGGATCTCGGCGGCTTCGGGCACGAGATCGACGGAGAGCTCTACAATGTCGATACGCTGAAGTTCTACGAGGCGCTGATCGCGCTGGAACTGGGAGGGGTGCTGCCCGGGCTTCGCGAGGGACAGCGCAAGGTCGTCATCGAGATCGGGGCAGGGTGGGGCGGCTTTGCCCGGGCGCTGACGGCCAAGGTGCCGGGCGTCACCTACGTGATCGTCGACCTTCCACAGGTGCTGCTCTTCTCGGGCACCTATCTGAGCGCGCTTCGGCCCGACTGGAAGGTGTTCAAGACTGAGGCAGGTCACACGCTTCCGCCGGACCGGTATGGCGACTACGACCTTGTCCTGATCCCTCACTTCCTGTTTCCGCAGACGCCTCTCCCCGCGCTGGACCTTGCCGTCAACATGGTCTCGTTCCAGGAGATGACGAAAGCCCAGGTGGAAGGCTATGTGGAGCGGCTGCACGCTGCGGGCTGCCCCTATCTCTACAGCCTCAATCGTCCGAAATCGGCCTACAACCCCGAGATCGACGACGTGCTCGCCATTATGGAGCGCCGGTTCAGGGCCCAGGTGATCCCCGTTCTGGCCAGTTCCTACACGAAGTTCGATCCGTCGAAGCTGGCCTCGGCCAAGAACACGACCGACCGCAACGACTACCGGCACATCGTGGGTTGGCGAAAGGCATCGCCATGACGAGCGCCCCGCGCGTCGTGATCGGCGTCCCGCTCTACAACCATGAGAGCAAGCTGCGGGAGGCGCTGGACACCCTCCTGGGTCAGACCTATCGCGACTTTGCCGTGCTGCTCGTCGACGACGGCTCGACCGACGCCACGCCGGCGATCGCGGCAGAGTACGTCGCGCGCGACCCGCGTGTCTGCTTCGAGACCAATTCTCGACGCCTCGGCTACAACGGTAACGCCAGCCGGTGCTTCCGGCGGGCGAGGGAGCTCTTTCCCGCCACAGAGTTCTTCGCCTGGGGAAGCGACCACGACGTCTGGCATCCCCGCTGGCTGGACGTTCTCGTCCGCGAACTCGACGCCCATCCGAACGCCGTCCTGGCCTTCCCTGCGGCCTTCATCATCGACGAAACCGGCTATCCGGTCGCCCGCAAGGACATCAAGTTCGTTCCGTCGCGCGAGGACGCCCCCTTGCCGCGCATGCTCGCAGCCTTCTCGGGAATCCCGATGGGCAACGCCATTTACGGGCTCTTTCGCGCCGCGAGCCTCGAGAAGGTCCCCGTGCTGCGCCCGCACCTTCTCCCCGATCGGCTTCTCCTCACCGAATTGGCCTTGCTGGGCGAGGTTCGGCCGGTCCGGCAATACCTGTTCTACCGCCGATATCGCAGCCTGTTCTCGACGCAGCGACAGATCCGCGCCTCGTTCGTCGACGGTGTGCCGCTCTACGCGCGCCTTCCCTGGTGGCTGAGCCACAGCGCAGCGCTGTTCCGCAGCTACGTGGCGGCTCCCTCCAAGGAGGCCCCGATCGATCGCGTCACAGGGCTTAAGGTCGCGGGATCCTACCTCGCCCTCGGCATCGGTCACGATGTCAGCCGGGCAAGGCGGCTGGCGCGCAAGGCCTATCGCGAGCGGCTGAAACAGGCCAAATCCGTCCTCGCCCGAAAAATGCCGCGGTCTCTCAAGAGCGCGGCGCGGACCCTTGCGTCGCCCCGCCGCTGACGGCCCAGCGCCATGCGAGTCCTCCTGGTCCTCCAGTACCCCGGCTATCTCCGCTACTTCGACAGTGTCGTCGCCGAACTCGTTGCGCGGGGGCACGAGGTGCGGCTGATCTTCGACCGCATCGACAAGCAGACGGAAGGCCTCGCCGCGCTGGAGAACGCGCCGGCACAGGTTGTGGTCGACCGGCAGAACTTCCCTCGCCGGAACGACCGCTGGAAGCCGCTGGCGCAGGCCCTGCGGGGCACGGTCGATTATCTGCGCTACCTCGACCCGCTTTACGCCAACTCACCGTATCTGCGGCACAGGATCGACCATCTCGTCCCGCGCGGGCTCGGTTTCCTGAAGCGCATGGGCCCGCTGCCCAAGCCGGTCGCGGTGGCGGCATTGCGCGGGGCGGCGGCGCTCGAGCGCGTGATCCCAAGTTCGGCGCGCGTCGAGGCGAAGCTGCGCCAGCATGCGCCGGACCTCGTCGTGGTGTCGCCGCTCGTCAACCCGCGCTCCTGGCAGACGGACGTGGTGAAGTCGGCCAAGGCGCTCGGCATCCCGGTCGCGCTTGCCGTGGGCAGCTGGGACCACCTGACCTCCAAAGGGTACATCCGCGCTCTCCCTGACCGCATCTTCGTCTGGAACGAGACACAGAGGGAGGAGGCCTTCACGCTGCATGCGGTGCCGCGGGAGAGGGTCGTCGTCACCGGCGCGCAACCCTTCGAGAAGTGGTTCGGCCGCAATCCGAAGCGCAGCCGCGAGGCCTTCCTCGAGATGGTGGGGCTGCGACCGGACAAGCCCTTCGTGTTGTTCACGGGATCGACGGCCTCCATCAGCCGCCCGGATACGGAGATCGCCTTTCTGCGCCGCTGGGTGGAGGCAATCCGGTCGAGCGGAGATCCTGCTCTTGCGGATGTCGGCCTGCTCATCCGGCCGCACCCTTACAACAGCGCCCACTGGGAAGGCGCTGACTTCGAGGGGCTCGGCAACACGGTCGTCTTCCCCCGCACGGGCATGAACATCGTCGCCGAGGACAATCGCGAGATCTACCTGGAGTCGATCGCCTACAGCGCTGCGGTTGTGGGCATCAACACCAGCGCCATGGTGGAGGCCACCATCTTTGGCAAGCCTGTGCTGACGGTGCGAGACCCGGTGTTTGCCGACACGCAGGACGGCACGGTGCACTTCAAGTACCTGCTGCCGGAGAATGGCGGCTTTCTGCTGGTCGCGCCGACGCTGGAGGAACACGTCCGTCAGCTGGCCGGTGCGCTGGCCGATCCGGCAGCACGCCAGCCGATCCTGGAGCGTTTCGTCCGCAGCTTCCTTCGCCCGGACCCCGACCGCAGCGCCACGCAGACGCTGGTGGATGGGCTGGAGGACCTGGCCGCGCGTCGTCCCGCGGCCAAGGTACGGCCCGGCGGCGGTACTCAGGCCGCCGGGACGCCGCTCACGCCGGCGGACGGGCGTTGACGTAGACGTCGCGCAGGTCGGAGTAGACGTCGAGCGCCTCGGTGCCGGGTTCGCGGGTGCCGTTGCCGGAGGCCTTCACGCCGCCGAAGGGCATGTGCGGCTCCGAGCCGTGCGTGCCGCCGTTCACCACCGCCACGCCTGCCTGGACCCGGTCGCAGAAGGCGAGCGCCCGGTCGAGGTCGCGGGTGTGGATGGAAGCCGTGAGGCCGTAGGGCGAAGCGTTGGCCAGCGCCACGGCCTCCTCGAATCCCTTGACCCGGTAGACCGCCGTGATGGGCCCAAAGAGCTCCCGGCCCGAGATCTCGGCGGCGGGATCGACGCCCGCGAGAATGGTGGGCTCGACATAGAAGCCGGAGGCAAGGTCGGGCGCGGACGAGCGCTTGCCGCCGGTGAGCACCTTCGCTCCCTCCGCCACGGCCGCGTCCACCGCCGCCAGCATGCCCGTCAACTGGCGCTCGTTGATGACGGGGCCGAGGTCGCAGTCATCGCCGACGCCCAGCTTCAGGGTCTTCGCCGCCGCGACGAAGGCCTCGACGAAGCGGTCATGGACCGCATCGAACACGATCATGCGGCTCCCGGCCGCGCAGCGCTGCCCGGCATTGGAGAAGGCGGCGAGACAGGCCCAGCGCACGGCATTGTCGATGTCGGCATCGTCGCAGACGACGAGCGGGTTCTTGCCGCCGAGCTCCAGCGACACCTTCTTCATGCGGCGCCCGGCACTCTCGGCGATCAGCCGCCCGACGCGGGTCGAGCCGGTAAAGCTGATGACGTCGAGCCCGTCATGCTCGACGAGCGCCCATCCCGCCTCTTGGCCGTAGCCGTGCACGACATTGAGCAGGCCTTTCGGCAGTCCCGCTTCCTCGCCCAGCTTCGCCAGGAACAGGCTGGACACCGGAGTGTCCTCGGCCGTCTTCAGCACGACGCCATTGCCGCATATGAGCGCCGGGAACACCTTCCAGGCGAAGTTGGGAGCGGGTGTATTGGCGGCAATGACAAGGCCTGCGACACCGCAAGGGCGGCGCACCGTCATGGCCCAGCGCCCGGCCATGCCGCTGGTCATGGTGCGGCCGAAGAGGCGCTGGCCCTCGCCGGCAAAGAAGCGCGCGCATTGCACGGCGGCCCCTGTCTCGCCGCGAGCGTCCGGCAGGCGCTTTCCCGCCTCGGCCGCGACGATGGCAGAGAGCTCCTCTGCGTGCTGCTCGATCAGGTTGGCATAGCGGTGCAGCACGGCGCCGCGCTGCACGCCCGGCGTCGCAGCCCAGGTGGCCTGTGCCGCGCGGGCGGACGCCACCGCCCGGTCCACGTCCGCGGCGTCCGAGCGGGCGGCCCGCGTCAGCTCCGCTCCGTCATGCGGGTTCAGCACGGGAAGCCAGCCAAGGCCCCCCGGAGCGTCTTCGCCGCCGATCAGGTTCTCGACGCGCGTCGGGATGGAGGCTGGCATGGCTGCGTCCCCGGTAACTGTGGAGGGGAGGGGCCCCTCAGATGGCGGTGAAGCCGCCGTCGATGGTGATGGTGGAGCCCGACATGTAGGCCGAGGCATCCGACATCAGGTAGACCATGGCGCCGGTGTAATCCGCGGGAGATGCCATGCGCCCCAGCGGCACCTTCGGCAGGTAGCCCTTCAGGAAGGCGGGATCCTGGTTGTTGAAGACGCCGGCCAGCGTGAGGATGTTGACCCTCACCTGCTGCTTCGCCCAGTACACGGCCAGATACCGGGTGAGATTGTAGAGCGCCGACTTCGAGATGCTGTAGGTCGCGGGCTTGAAGAAGGTCTCGCCCCGCTCGCGGCGGTACTCGTAGAGGTTCTGGTCCGGCGAGAGCACGCCGTAGATCGAGCCGATATTGGCGATGGATCCCCGCCCGGCCTTGGCCATGGCACCGCCGAACACCTGGCTCGCCAACACCACGCCCTTCACGTTGACGTCCATCACCCGCTGGAAACCAGCCTCGTCGAGATCCTCGAACGGGCCATTGTCGGCGGCGGCGGCATCGGGCGGGCTGTCGATGGCCGCATTGTTGACGAGGCCGAAGGGCGTCTCCCAGCTTCTCGTTACGGCAGCCAGCGCGTCTGCCAGCGACGCCCTGCTCGTCACGTCGGCCTGCACCGGCATGACGCGGTCGTGGAAAGCGGGCTCCAGCAGCCCGCCAAGGCTGGGATCGAAGCCGGAGGGAACGACCCGATCCAGCACCGCGACGCGCGCGCCATGCCGCGCGAGCTCGGCCGAGAAGTTGCGGCCGAGCTGGCCGAAGCCACCGGTGACGACGACCACGCGCCCGGAGAGGTCGAACAGCCCAGCCACGTCAGGCGACGAGCGAAGGCGTCAGCAGCTCGTCCTCGGCCACGGCGCGCTTCAGCACCTTGCCGATGATCTGGTCCGTCTCGAACGGGCGTAGCGTCTCGGCCGTGATCTTGCGGCCGACGGGGATTTTGAAGGCGAGATGCTCCTCGCCGATCCGTGTGCCTTCCGGCAGGTCGCGGACCGCAACGACGCGCTTCACCATTTTGCTCAGCGGCGACGTCTCGGACGGGTACGGCCGCTTGATGCCGTCTCCCAGCGAAATGCGCGTGCGCTCGAGGTCGCGGACGACGCGGCGCAGGCCGCTCGGTTCCAGCGAAAAGGCCTGGTCCGTGCCCTTCCAGGTGCGGTTGAGCGTGAAGTGCTTCTCGAACACGCGGGCGCCGAGCATGTAGCCGACGAGCGGCATGGCGATGCCGCTGTCATGCGAGGAGAAGCCGATGATGATGTCGGGGAACTCGCGCTCGAAGGTCTCGATGACCTTGAGGTTGAGCTCTTCATGCGCCGGCGGATACCCCGAGGTGCACTGCATGATGCAAAGGTTCGGGTTGATCGGCATGATCGTCTCATAGGCGCGGCGCACCTCGTCCAGCGTGCCTCCGCCGGTCGAGACGATGATCGGCTTGCCGTAGCCGGCGACCTGCTTCAGCAGACGAAGGTTTGTCAGGTCGCCGGAGGCGATCTTGTAGGCCTGGACGCCGAGGCGCTCCAGCATCTCGCCCGACGAGCTGTCGAAGGCCGTGGAGAAGAACAGCAGGCCGAGCGACTCGGCATACTTCTTCAGCTCGGTGTACTGCTCGTCGTTGAACTCCAGCTTGTCGCGATGCTCGCCATAGGTCGGCGCATACGCGTTCTCGCTGTCGTAATGGCTGTCGTACATTTCCTTGGTGAAGAGCGCCTTGTTGTCGCGCTTCTGGATCTTCACCGCATCGGCGCCGACCTCGGCCGCAGCCTTGAAGATGGCCTTGCACTTCTCGATGTCGCCCTGGTGGTTGTGGCCCACCTCGGCGATCACGAAGGACGGGCTGTCCTTGGTGACGACCTTGCCGCCGATCCTGAATTCGCGTGCCATGACGACCTCGTCCCGTGCCGGCCTCTACAACTTCTGGTCGGCATAAGAGGGTGAAGACTAAAGATCAAGGTCGGCGCGCAAAGTTAACGCGAGCGACCCTGGGGGGACTGCTCCAAACGCGGCGGCCGGTCAGTGCCGCGTCGCGAGGAAGCTCCCGAGGCTTTCCGCGATACCAGCAGCGTCGAGACCCAGAAGCGCGAGAACCTCGTCGTTCCGGCCGGACGGCGGCACGTCCTCGAGCCCCAGCGACAGGATGCGCGGCATCCGTGCGGGGTTGGCCGCGGCGAGTGCCGCGAGCACGTGCTGGCCCTGTCCGCCCAGGCGAAAGTGGTTGTCGAGGGTGATAATGGCAGGGGTTCGCTCTGCCAGAGCCTTGGCCCAGCCCGAATCGACCACGTTGAGCCAGGGCAGGTTGACCACTTCCACCTCGATGCCCTGGGCCGACAGGCGCTCGGCCGCTCCCAGCGCCTCGGCAACCATCACGAGGCCGGACGTGACAATGGTCGCGTCCTTGCCCCCGCGCACGGTCACGCCGGTGCCCCTGCGCGGCGTGTAGCCATCCGGCAGTCGCACGGCCGTGGGCCAGGGTACGGAAACGAGCCGGAGGAAGCTCGGTCCGTCATGTTCGGCCAGGCACCAGCGCAGGAGCGGCCCGACCTCGTCGGGATGGCAGGGCTCGACCATGACCAGGTTCGGAATGCCGCCGACGGCCGAGATCTCGCGCACGCTCTGGTGCGAGTGGCCGGGGCCGGCAGGCACGACGCCGGAAAGGCCGCCGACATAGACGATGCGCGTGCCCTCGGTGGCGTTGTTGTAGATCTGCTCGTTCGGCCGCGTGGAGAGGAAGCACGAGAAGGAATGCACGACGGGCGTGAGCCCCTTGAGCGCCATGCCGCCTGCCTGGCTCACCATGTCCTGCTCGGCGATGCCGCACTCGACATAGCGCTCCGGGAAACGCTGGGCGAAGTTCAAAAGCCCCATGTCGAGGGCGAGGTCGGCGTCGAGCGCGATGATGCTCTTGTCCGCCTCCGCCGCGGCCTCCAGCGCGGCCGAATAGGCCGGGAAGAGGCGCTGCGCTCCGGCAGGGGCCGGCGCCACGGTCGGCCGCTCGGTCTTCTCGACCTGCACCGGCTCGATGTTGATGGCGGCGCAGCGGCGGGCGAGGCGGGCCTCGATCTCCTCCACGGCGAGCCGGTACTCGTCGGCCTTCGGCGCGCCGGAGTGGTAGCGGAACATCTCGACGTCGCTGTCGATCGAGGTGCCCTCCATGAAGGACACGCCCTTGCCCTTCACCGTGTCGGCGATGACGACCTTCGGCTTGTCCGTGATCTCCGCCAGCATGCGGAAGGTGTGGGCCAGCGCGACCGGGTCGTTTCCGTCGATGCGAACGGCGTGGAAGCCGAAGGCGGTGAACTTCGCAACGAGGTCGCCGAGATCGGACGTGCGGGCGACCGCGAAGTCCGACTGGAACTTGTTGTGGTCGACCACGACCGTCAGATCGGCGAGTTTAGCATTGGCGGCCGAGACCAGCGACTCCCAGATCTGCCCTTCCTGCAACTCGCCGTCGCCCGTCATGACGAAGACGCGTCCGCTCTTCCCGGCGAGCCTGTTGGCCGCCAGCATGCCCTTGGCCTTGGAGATTCCCATGCCGAGCGAACCGGTGTTGGTCACGAGGCCCGGGATCGAGATGTCGGGATGCCCGGGCAGGCCGCCGAGCCGTCTCAGCCCGTGCAGCTTGTCCTCCGGCAGCACGCCGGTGGCGATCAGCACCGCGTAGAGCGCCGGAGCGTCATGGCCCTTGGAGGAAAAGAACACGTCACCCTTGCCGAGTTCGCTCAGATAGAGGTGCGTGATCACGTCGAGCGAGGAGAAGGACGAGCCGATATGGCCCGAGCCCGCCTTGGCGATCATGTAGAGCGCGTTGAGCCGCGCCATGTCGGCGGCGAGCGCGATCACTTCGGCCGGAGCGGCATTGGCGTTTCGCACGCGGTCGAACTCGCGCTTGCCGATGTAGTAGAGTTCGGTCTCGACGACGTCGCCGATCAGATCGCCCACATGTCTCTCCTTGCAGCCTGGCGGGTCAGCGGAGGCTGAACACGGCCGGATCGAGCTGGATTGCCGGGCGATCCACCGGCGGCAGAACGGCCTCGCCGCGCGCCAGCAGGTGGGTCGCGTACCACCAGTCCTTCTCGTTGTTGATGTCGAGGCCCTCGTCTCCCTGGGTGAGGAAGGGCAGCATGATCGTCCCCGCGATGGTGCCCTTCTCCAGGGCCGTGCGCGTCCATGCGATCTCGAGGCTCGCGTTCTGGACGAAGACGGTGGGCAGCGAGGCATATTGCTGGCTGTGCCAGGGCAGGTCCTCGGGGGTGAGCGGCATCAGGGGCAGCAGCCGGTCGCCGCGGATCACCCACATCTTGCCCGGGTGCTGCTCGACCTTCTCCACCGCGCGCAGCGAATCGATGCCCTCGGCCGCACAAAAGGCCGCGAAGGCCCGCCGGATGGTCTCGGCCTTCCGGAAGGGGGAGGTGGGCCGCAGGATGCTGAAAGCCTCGAAGGGCTCGCCCTCGTCCTGCAGTCGCTGCAACGTGTAGCGGATCCATTCGATGTCGGGCGAGGTGTCGCCGCTGAACTCGGGCGGGCGCAGGAACGGAACATCGGCCCCGTAGTGGCGGGCCACCTCGGCATAAAGCTCCGAATCGGTCGACACGATCACGCGCGAGAACACGCCGGAGTCGATGGCCGAGCGGATCGAATAGGCGAGTGCCGGATGACCCGCGAGGTCGCGGATGTTCTTGTGCGGCACGCGCTTGGAGCCGGACCGCGCAGGGATCAGCGCGACGCTGAGGGGAGGGGTCATCGGGTTCAACCGAGAGTTGTGACAGGCGGGGCTATAGCCGATCGCGCATCCCGCGCCAATCCGGGGCTCTCCCTCATGGCGCGGGAGGCTTGCTCCGCGCCGGGATTGCCCCTACCAGCGGCGCGTGTCCGCCGCCCGATCTCTCCTCGGCCGTGTCCCCGGCTTCGGCCTTGCCCGCCTGCTGCGCCTGAACGTGCTGGCGCGCGGGAGCGCGCACCAGCATCTGGAAAACTTCGCGGGCCGTGAGCGCCCGCCGCTCGCGCCGGGCGCGAAGCGCGTGTTGATGGCCACCAATATCGGCGGCCAGTTCGCCCTGGCCGGGATCGACAGGATGCTGGCGCTGACGCTATGCGAGCGCGGCGCGTCCGTGACGAGCGTCCTGTGCGACGCTGTGCTGCCGGCGTGCCAGATGTGCGAGATATCGCTTGTCGGCGGACCGGAGAGTATGGCTGCCAAGGGCCCACCGGCGCTGCTGTGCTCCTACTGCCATCCGCCGGCCCAAACGCGGCTGGAGGCTCTGTCGCTGCCGGTCGTCAGGCTCGGCGACGTGCTGACGGAGGACGACAGGCGCGAGGCCGCGTCGATTGCCGCAAGGACTCCGCCGCAGGAAGTGCCTCACCTCGTCTGGGGCGGCATGGCGGTCGGCGAGCATGCCTCGGCCGGCGCGCTGCGCTTCTTCGCCAAGGGCTCCCTCGCCGACGAGCCGGCCGGTCCCGCCGTCCTGCGCCGCTATGTGGAAGCCACCATTCTCGCCGCCCGCGCCTATGAGCGGCTGATCGAGCGGGAGAAGCCTGACGTCGTCGTCGCCCATCACGGCATCTACACGCCGCAGGGGGCAGTCAACCTTGTCGCCCGCAAGGCGGGCGTGCGGCTGGTGACGTGGAACCCCGCCTACCGCAAGCACTGCTTTATTTTCAGCCACGACGACACGTACCATCACACGCTCATTGACGAGGACCAGTCACGCTGGGCGGACAAGCCGCTGACGCCTGAGCAGCGCGAGCGCATTTCCTCCTACCTGGCCAGCCGCCGGGAAGGCGGAGCCGACTGGATCCGCTTCCACAAGGATCCCGACTACGCCGCCTCACAGGACATTGCGCGCTTCGGCCTCGACCCGGCCAAGCCGCTCGTTGTCGCCTATACGAACGTGTTCTGGGACGCGCAGCTGCACTACCCCCGCAACGCCTTCGCCAGCCAGCGCGAGTGGCTGGTCGAGACGATCCGCTGGTTCGCTGGACGTTCGGACCTGCAACTGCTGATCCGCATCCACCCCGCCGAAATCTCCGGAAACCCGCGATCGCGCCAGCTGGCGCAGGACGCGATCCGCGAGGTGTTCCCGGAGCTCCCGCCCAATGTGGCCGTGATCGGCCCGGAGAGCCCGGTGTCTTCTTACGTGCTGGCTGAGATGGCCGACAGCGTGATCATCTTCGCGACGAAGATGGGCGTTGAGCTCTCGGCGACGGGCAAGGTCGTGATCGTCGCGGGCGAGGCCTGGGTCCGCAACAAAGGCATCACCCGCGACGCCGCGTCGCGTGAGCACTATTTCGAGCTGCTCGGCCACTTGCCGGTGCGCGGCGGGCTCGACGAGGCGACCAGGGAGCGCGCGCTCGCCTACGCCTACCACTTCTTCATGCGCCGGATGATCGAGCTGCCCTTCGTGCAGCCAGATCCGGGCCCGAGGCGCTTTACGATCGCGCTTGAAAGCGTCGACGGTCTGAAGCCCGGGTTTAGTCCCGGCCTCGATGCTGTCTGTGACGGGATCCTGGAAGGCGCGCCGTTCGAGATGCCGGAGTAGGCGTCAGCCGAGGGCCACCTGCTCGAGGCGCTTCAGGAAGACCTGCATGCTCAGGGGTTCTCGCGTCAGCGCAATCCCCCGGCGAAGCTGCTGAAGCAGAACCGGCTCGGCCGAAAGCCTCCGCAACACAGCCGCGAACGCGCCGGGGGTCGCTGCCTCGGCGACGAGGCCGGTCACGCCATGCTCGACTTGCTCCCTCAAGCCTCCAACCGGAGTCGCGAACATCGGCATCGTGGCCGCAAGGGCGAGGCCGGCCACGCCGGACTGGCTCGCCTCGACATAGGGAAGCAGCATCGCGTCATGCGTCGCACAGAGCCGCGCGATTTCGGCTTCGTCCAGCCAGTGATTTCGGACGTTCGCGCCGAGCGCCGCCAACCGAGGAGCCAGCGCCGACAGATCGCCTTCGCCGGCCACTGTCAGCGGGAACCTGAGCCCCTCCGGCGCGAGGCTTTCGAGGGCACCCACGGCAAGGTCCAGCCCCTTGTAGGGCATGATGCGGCCGACGAAGAGCAGGCGCGGTAGCTCCCCGGCCTTCCTTTCAACGCGGCCCGTGTCCGGGTCGGTGCCCACCACGGGATGGAACAGGGTGGTGATCTTCGCCGACGGCATCCCCGACGCAACGAGGCTTTCGGTGACATGACCGCTTAGCGTGACGATCCTGTCCGCGTACGCAGCATCCCGCATCAGCCAGCGGTTCAGCTTGGCCGTCGGATCGCCGGGATGGGGAGCGGCGTCGTGCACGATGCTGACCGTGCGGACGCCCTGCCGCTTCAGGCCTGGCGTGACGAGTGGTGACCACACGTGAGGCATCATGGTCACCATCGCGCGCGTCCCCGTCTTGGCGACATGACGCGACAGATCCCTCCTGAGCGCCAGGAGCCGGTCGACGCGAACGAACGCCTCCCAGCTCCGGTCGAACGTCCCCACGGGGAGGATCGGCACCCCTGTCTTTGCAATAAGGCCGTACAGCTCATTGGAGGTGGATATGGACAGCGCCGTTCCCGTGTCGTGTCCATCCGCGGAGAGTCGGGCGATATCGAGCATCCAGCGCGCCAGCGCGCCGCGGCGCCCCCAATAGGCGAGAAGCATCACCGCCATGCGCTCCCGCAACGCCGCTCCGGGCGCGCTGCGACAGCCAGATGAAACTCAACCATTTGCGAGCCGTTGTAAGCTGAACAACTCATTCCGTTGCCGTTCAGGTTCCGCAACCTATCGTGATGGCTCAAAAGGAGTCCTGTCCCATGCTCAAGCGTAACCTCATCATTCTCCTCGGGGCCACCGTAATGGCGATCGGCGCTGCAGGTGGTGCGAACGCCGGAGCGTCGACGGGCACCTGGCAGAACTGCCGCCCCTATTGTGGCGATGGCCAATATGACGGGCGCGACGGACGCTATCAGGGCCGGGACGGCTATGGTGGCCCTGACGGGCGCTATTCCTACCAGAACCGCTACTACCGGCGCGGTCATCGCGACGGTAGGGGAGGTCCCGACGGTCTTTATGGGGGCCGCGACGGTCTGTATCAGGGCCGCGACGGTCTTTATGACGGCCGGCACCAGCCCCGCCGCCGCTACTACTACGAGGCATACTGACCTGACGGGCGGCGCGGCCTAACGCGAAGTCGGGGGGCATGTCCCCTCGGTGACGCCGGCGGCCCGCGCCGCTTGCTCATAGGCGAGGATCTGCCGGTCCGCCCCGCCCACGTCGAAACGCCGCGCGAGATCGGGCGGAAGGGAGCTTGCCACCGCCCGGATAATCCTGGCCCACCCAGTCGTGGTGGCGTGGAAGCCGTCTTCGATGAACTGACAGTCGGTCAGGCCATACCTCCCCGAGTCCATCATGTCGAACGCGAGCGGCAGCGCCGCGAGACGGCTTCTGAGCTCTGCGAGATAGGCATACTTCCGGGTGTCAGCCATGGCGGCTGCCACGCTGGGAGCCACCGGCGGAAGAATGATGACCACCGGCACGTGTTCGGCTTCCAGCCCCCCGAGCATCGCCATGAGGATCGACCATCGATGGGGATCGACGCTGTCCCCGTATTCGAACCGCTTGCGACCTGTTTTCACCCTGTCGAGCGTTTCCGAAAAGTCGTGCGAGACCGGGCCGAGCGGCTGGTCCAGCCAGGTGAAGGCGCCCTGCGCGTCGTAGCCCTGGCCTGAGAGAAGAGCCTTGAGCCCCAGTCCGGTACTGCCGACCGTGAGCGGATTGAGCGTGAGGAAGCGGACGAAGTCTCTTTTCGAGATCGTTTCGGCCGCGAGCCACGAGTAAGGCGCCAGGACTCTCCGAACGCTCCAGTGCGGCAGCCGGTTGGGAGGCGGCGCCGTGCGTGGCAGGTCGTCATAGGCCGCGTTGAACCACCAGAAATCGAGCACGAACACGACGAGCCCGGGGCGGCGAATGCGCAGGATCTCGTCCAGCAAGGCCGTGCCGTAGGATATGTAGGGCATGCTCCTGCCGAGATTCGCGAACGATCCGGCCACGTACTGCCCGGTGATGGGCAGCGGCAGGGATGATCCGATCACGATGGTATCCGCGGGGGCGCGCGCGAAGATGTCCTTCTTGTAGGTGAACTCGTCGATCTCGAAGAAGGGAAGGTAGGGAACGCGGCGATCCGCCTGAATTGTCGCGACCTTTTGGAGCGGCAATGCCTCGCCGACGTTCCACATCACCAGCGCGGCTGGCGCGGACACCAGCAAGGCCAGCATGAGAAGGATCGCGACATCACGGATGAGGGCTCTTCCGCGCCTTTCGAGATCAGGGGTGGGATTGAGCGGCACCAGCATACGCGAGACGGTCTCCAAAACGTCAGAACTGGAAGTAGATGAACTCCGTGGGCTGATCCAATGAGAACAGCCCCGCCAGCAGCAGGATCGAGACGGCAAGAGCCGCGGCCCGCAGGAGCCACGGGCTGGCAAGCATCTTGGACTGGAGTGCCGCCACCCATTGTTGCGAGTTCGGCAGGAGAACGGCGATGGCCAGCGCCGCCGCGATCCACGAGTGTTCCCCTCCGCTCAGGAGAAGACGCCAGCTTCCCGCATCGGCCACGAGCCGGCCTGCCTGCCCCGGCGATGCCATGGCAGACAACAGGGTGGTGGCGGTCGCAAAGTCGGCTGACCTGAAAAGCACCCAGGCTGTCGTCACGGCGAGAAAAGTGAGGAGCCAATAAACCGGCGTGAGCAGCCGGCCCATGCCTGGAGAGATCAGGCCGGCGGCAAGCGCGCGCCACGCGTGGGCGACGCACAGGAACAGCCCGTGAGCGGCTCCCCAGGCGACGAACGTCCACCCCGCACCGTGCCAGAGGCCGCCAAGAAGCATCACGACCATCAGGTTCGTGTATCGGCGGACGGATCCATGCCGGTTTCCGCCGAGCGGAAAGTAGAGGTAGTCGCGAAGGAAGCGGGACAGCGTGATGTGCCAGCGCTGCCAAAAATCGATGATCGACACCGATTTGTAGGGACTGTCGAAGTTGAACGGCATCCGGATGCCGAACATCAGGCCGAGACCGACCGCCATGTCCGAATAGCCGGAGAAGTCGAAGTAGAGCTGGAAGGTGTAGGCGAGCGCCCCCCTCCATGCATCGTTGAACGAGACCGGGCCGCCTATAGCTGCCGAGAACACCGGAGATGCAATCTGGGCGAGGTTGTCGGCGAGGACGACCTTCTTCGCGAGCCCGATGGCGAAGAAGGCAAGCCCGGCGGCGCCGGCCGTCCAGCTCACCTGCCGCGCGAGGTTGCGCAGCTGGGGCACGATTTCGTCATGTCTGAACAACGGCCCGGCGATCAAGTGCGGGAAAAAAGTGACGAAGAGCGCGTAGTCCCGCGGCGAGGACCGCCCGGTGCGCCGCATCGCGAGATCGACCAGGAAGGCGATCTGCGTGAACGTGTAAAACGAGATTCCGAGCGGCAGATCCAGCGGCTCTCCCGTGTAGTGCCCGCCCCAAAGAAGACCCGCGTTCGACAGGATGAAGTTGCGGTACTTGAAATAGGCCAGCAGCAGTAGGTTGGCCGTGATTCCAGCGGCCATCGCGGCCCTGCCGGGCCAGGCGACGATGGCTGCCGCTGCAGCGTAGTTCATGGCGATCGAGACGCCGAGGATCCAGAGGTTGGCCGGGTTCCAGAATCCGTAGAACGCGACGCTTGCCGCGAGCAGAAACCAGAGCGACGCCTTATTGGCCCCCATGCGCCGCATGGCGTGGAAGCCACCCAGCACGATGGGAAGAAAAACGAAGAGGAAAACTTCCGAATTGAAGAGCATCGTGCCGATTGCCAGGCTGCGGCCTCAGGCGAGCCCACGCCGCGTGTGAACGAGTTTCGCACCGTCGCCATCGCCGCCCCGGGAACCACCCGGAGCCGCGGCGAAAGTTTACTGAGTAGTCTGGGAAGGCACCCCGCGGAGCAGTTTCATCATCGCCTCGGCGTACCGCTGACCCAGAGTGAGGTAGGAGGGCGTCGTCAGGTGAACGTCCTGGTCGGCGACCTCCAGATCAGACGCCGATACCCTGGCGACACCGGCAGGAAGGCGCATGTTCCGCTGCATGTCCTGAAACGACGCCCACGCGTCGAGTGAGAGATCCGACTTCGTCGGGCCGAGCACCGTCATGACGACCGGCAGGCCGGGAACATCGAGATCCTTCCTGACATTCGCGACAAAATCGGAAAAGTCCCCGGGCCAGGTGTTCTCGATACCCGGCAGGCCGACATCGGCTTCGCCCTCATACCAGAGCAGCCCGGCGATCCGGCCATATTCGCTCGCCTCGCGCGCGCGGGCGATCATCGAGCCATAAAGGGTGGCGCGGCTCAGGTCGCGCTTCCAGGCCTCGATGCCGACCGATCCGCGGGCGCATGGAACGAGGCCGATCTCGACGCCAGGGTTCAGCGCGGACATGCGGTCCCCGAACGCCATGCCTGGCCCTACCTTCGCGGTGGGATCCAGCGATACGGGGTCCACCTGTCCGACGGGATCGTCCACTGGTTCCCAACCGCGCGTCCACTTCGCCGAATTGCGGTAGACGAAAACCATCCTTGCATTCTGGAAGTCCGGCAGTCCCTCCATGGGACCTCTGCCGGACATGTTCGACTGTCCTGCGAGAATGAAGATGAGACGCTCCCGCATCATGGAGCACGAACTGCTCATCAATGCGAAAAAGCAGATCGCGACAAAGCGAAGAGCGCATCTCATGCATGGGGGTTAATCGAAAGCGGCGCGTCGCTCAACCGGCTCGCAAAGCCTCCGCCAGCGCCGGACCTGTATTTGTTTGGCGGCAGTCCGAGGCATCATCGCCACCCTGCAAACGGGAGGTTAGCCCGGAGATGCGGTGGCGGCGAGCCCGCGAACGTCCGGTCGATCGCGTTTCCATTCCGGGAAACCTGAATTTAAGCCGCTCTCCGGGTTCGAAGGAACCACCCCTTTACGAAGCCGCGAGAAGGCAGGGTCTTTCCCCCCGATCCAAGGCCGCTGGAGACAATTTGACGGATCCGCTTGAGCTTCCGATCAGCCGGCCGATGCTGTCTGTCCGTGCGAAACAGCGGATCAGACCATGGCCAAGCCCGTCTACACCACTGCCCAGATCATTGCCCAGCTCGACAGTGGCTCCCACTGGTCGGGCAGCAGCCTGACATACGGCTTCCTGTCGTCGGCGAGCTGGTTCCCCTATGGCGAGGCCGCCGGGTTCTCCCAGTTCACGGCCTCGCAGAAGGCGGCTGCCACGCTGGCCATCTCGCTGTGGGACGACCTGATCCAGCCGGACTTCTCGCTCGCAACGAACGCACAGACCGCCAACATCAAGTATGCGAGCACGACGACCAACATCTCCTACGCCCACGCCTATTATCCCGGCGGCTGGAGCGGCGCCGGGTCGGTCTGGATGAATTCCGCCTACGGCGCCAACAGCGGGACGAACGACATCGTCACGCCCAAGGTCGGCCAGTGGGGGTTCATGACCTACCTGCACGAGACCGGGCACGCCATCGGCCTCGACCATGCCGGCGACTACAATGGCGGCTCGCCCACCTACGCGACCAACGCAGCCTATTTCCAGGACTCGCAGCAGTTCACCCTGATGAGCTATTTCACCGCGTCCAACACGGGCGCGGACTGGGTGGCCAGCGACGGCCGCACCTACTACGCCCAGACGCCGATGCTCTACGACATCGCTGCCGCACAGGCGATGTACGGAGCCGAGACGACGACGCGGGCCACGGGCACGGTCTACGGGTTCGGCGCGACCGCGGGCATCACCTGGGTCTACGACTTCACGCAAAACCAGCATCCCGTCCTGTGCATCTATGATGCCGGCGGCTACGACACGCTGAACCTGTCGGGGTTCACCTCCGCCTCCGTCATCGATCTGACGCCCGGAAGCTTTTCCGACTGCGACATGATGACGAAGAACATCTCGATCGCCTTCAACACCTGGATCGAGGCGGCGGTCGGCGGGTCGGGCAACGACACGATCACCGGCAACACGCTCGACAACGACCTCAAGGGCGGAGCCGGCAATGACAAGCTGTTCGGCGGCGCAGGCGCCGACCTGCTGACCGGCGGTGCCGGCGACGACACGCTCGACGGCGGCGACGGTATCGATGTCGCGATCTTCCAGGGCCTTCGGGCGTCATACACCATCACCTTCGACACACTCGCCGCGGTGTTCTGGGTGGCCGATCTCGTGCTCGGCCGTGACGGCACGGACACCATTTCAAAGGTCGAGCAGTTCCGGTTCTCCGACGGTCTCTTCGAGGCGGCATCGCTGGTGACGCCCGGGATCGTGGGAACCGCGGGCATCGACACTCTGCTCGGCAGCGCCGGCGCCCAGTCGCTGTTCGGCCTCGCCGGAGATGACACGCTCGACGGCGGCGCTGGCGCAGACCGCATGGAAGGTGGCGTGGGCAACGATACCTATATCGTCGACGATGCCGGCGACGTGGTGGTCGAGGCGCTCAACGCGGGCACGGACACGGTCCGCAGCACCATCGCCTACACGCTCGCGGCCAATGTGGAGAACCTTGTCCTGCTCGGCGCCGATGCGATCAACGGCACGGGTAACGCTCTTGCCAACATCATCACCGGGAACGCCGCAGCAAACATCCTCGATGGCGGTGCCGGGGCGGACCGGCTCATCGGCGGGGCAGGGGACGACACCTACTATGTCGACAACGCCGGTGACGTTGTCGTGGAGACTGCCGGCCAGGGCTACGACACGGTTTACGCCTCGGTCAGCTCCACTCTCGCCGCCAATGTCGAAAAGCTGGTCCTGACCGGCTCGGCCCTCGGCGCCACCGGCAACGCACTCGACAATCATCTCGTCGGCAACCAGTTCGCCAACGTCCTCAACGGGCTCGGCGGCGCCGACCGCATGGAAGGGCTCGCGGGCAACGACACCTATGTGGTCGACAACGCCGGCGACATCGTCGTCGAGAGCGCCGGCGGCGGAACCGATACGGTCCAGGCCGGAATTTCCTACACGCTGACCGCGAACGTCGAGAACCTCACGCTGACCGGGACCAGCGCCATCAACGGCACGGGCAACGAGCTCAACAACAGCATCACCGGCAACGCCGCCGCGAACGTGATCAATGGCGGCCTTGGCGCCGACGTAATGTCCGGTGGCAATGGCAACGACACCTACATCGTCGACAATGCCGGCGACCAGGTGATCGAAACCTCGACCGGCGGCATCGACACTGTCATCTCGTCGATCAACTACACGCTTGCCGCGAACGTCGAGAACCTGACGCTGAGCGGGACCGCCAGCAACGCGACGGGCAACTCGCTCGCCAACAGGATCATCGGCAACGACTCGGCCAACATCATCGACGGCGGCGCTGGCAACGACACGCTGACGGGCGGACTCGGCTCGGACACCTTCGTGTTCAAGAAGCTGTGCGGCCGTGACATCATCACCGACTTCAATGTCTCGGCTGCCGGACACGACGTGCTCGATGTCTCGGCCTGGTACCAGAACGCCGCGACGGCACTGGGCAGTGCGAAACAGGTCGGCGCGGACGTCGTGCTGACGTTCGACCTGTCCAACAGCGTGACACTGAAGAACATCGCCCTCGGCTGGCTCAGCCAGGACATGCTGCACGTGTGAGGCGGTCAGGTGCGAGGCGGTCGCGGCGCGGACAAATGACCCCGCCGCGGCTACTCGAAGCGGTGCCGTCCGGTGTCGTGCCGGGACCATGGATGACGCAACACCGGCCTGTCCCGTGACGGCCTGTCAGTAGAGCTTGTGGACGTAGTCCGACTCGATCGCCGCCTCCGCATCCTCAGCGGAGCACTGGCCTGTCTGCTCGGCGATGATCTTGCCGAGGCTGGGGAAGGCTTTCCGCTCAACCCGGTGCTCGGCGCTCCAGAGCTTGGAGCGTTTCAGGGCCTTGCCGCACTGAAAGAAGACTTCCTCCACGGTCACCAGGATGCCCGCCCGGGGTGCCTTGCCGTTGACCTCGGAGCCCGCCAGGAGAGCCCCGTCCAGGGTCACCGCAGCGGTGCCGTTGACCCGGAGTGTCTCGTCCAGCCCGGGGACGAAGAACAGCATGCCAATTCCAGGGCAGGCGAGCAGGTTCGAATAGCTGTCGACACGGTTGTTGCCGCGGCGATCCGGGATCAGCAGCGTGGTGCTGTCGATGACCTTCACGAACCCCGGCGCGTCACCCCTCGGGCTCGCGTCGAACCGGCCGCGGCCGTCACCTGTCGAGATCACCAGAAGCGGCGAGAGCTGGATGAAGGCGGCGCAGTAGCGATCGATGGCCGGCAGCACCTTCCGCTCGGCCAGCGGACTAATCGTCCCGTAGTGGGCGCGAAGCTCTTCAACCGTGGTGATCGTGCTCATGTGGTCCCCCGGTGAGCAGAGACTAGCACGAGAAAGGGTCTGCGTCGCATCAGGCGTCGTCCGAGAGCCAACCGGACGGCTGGCCTCGAGCGAGGTCGCTGCCGAAAGATGATGCATCCAGGGCGGGTTTGAGCGACCTTGCGAGACATCCTGCGATCCCCTTCGACGGTCCGAGTATCCCCATCAGCCGCGAAATCCCTGGCGCACCCGTCCACGTGTCTTCGGATGTCACCGCAGCCACCATGTTGCCGGGGCGCCGCGGGGTTCCGGAGCTTTGAAGGAAGCGGTTCGCAGTGGCGCCGGGAAGTGAATCGGCTGGGGAAATCTGGCCGGCCGAACAACAAGAAAAGTGGGGAGGGGGACATGGGTTCAGGCACGGTCGTCAACGTCGTCATGCTCGTAGCGGCGGGCGTCCTCTACGGCGCCATCTTTCCCACAAACCGGCTCGCCGCCGAGGCGGGGTGGCCGCCGGTATCCTTCGCCTTCCTGCAGGCGCTTGCCGGCTTCGTCGTGCTGGCGGCTATCGTGCTGGCAACCGGGCGGCGCCTCGTGCCAAGCGTGCGGCACGCGGTGTCCTATCTGATCATAGGAGCGCTCGTCATCGGGCTGCCGATCGGCCTGCTGACCAAGGCCGCCCTGCACGTGCCCGCCTCGATTCTGACGTTGATCCTGGCGCTGTCGCCCGTTTTCACGCTGGCCTTCGCCACGCTGTTGAAGCTGGAGACGTTCCGGCTGCGGACCGTCATCGCCGTCCTGCTGGGCCTTGCCGGTGTCGTCGTCATCGCCTGGCCGGGCGCCCAGTCTGGCAGCACGGGGTCGACCTTCTGGTTCCTGCTCGCTCTGCTGGCGGCGGTGATGTTCGCGGCGTCGAACGTATCGGCCCAGGTGCTGCGGCCACCGGCAACGGATTCGCTGACGATGGCGGCGGGGATTCTCGGCGGCGCCGCCGTGGTCGCCGGTCCGGTGGCCTACTTCGCCGACGGAGCGCTGCTGCCGCCTGAACCGTCGGGCATCGGCTGGCTGGCGCTCGGCGCTGCCGCAGCCATCAACGTCGTCTTCTTCATCCTCTTCTTCGAGATCGTGCGGCGGGCTGGGCCCACCTTCTTCTCCACCTTCAACTACATCGCCATCATCTCCGGCGTTGCGTGGAGCATCCTGATATTCGCGGAGACGCTCTCCCCGGTGTTCTGGATCGCCCTGGTGTTCATGCTCGCCAGCGTCTTCACGGCCGTCGGACGCTCGCCGGGTGGCCAAGCCGCGCAGCCCGCGGGGTGAAGCAGGAGCAGACGCAGACCTGCGGCCTTACGCGAGGATCAGGTCGCTCGCGCGTTCCGCGACGGCGATGGTGGCCGCGTTGACCATGGCCTGGGGGATGGCCGGGATGACCGACGCGTCCACCACCCTCAGCCCCGCGACGCCATTCACCCGCAGCTTGTCGTCCACCACCGCCCCCATGGCACAGGTACCGACCGGGTGGTGAAACGACGTCGTGGCGCGCGAAAGGAACACGCGAACACCTGCCGCACTGGTAACGGCCGGGCCTGGATGAACCTCCTCCGTGCGCCACTCCGAGAAGGCGTTCGATGCGCCGATCTCACGGGCCAGCGCGACGCCGGCCGCAAGCCGGCCTACGTCGGTCGGCTCTGCCAGGAAATTGGGATCGATCACCGCGGGCGCCGTCGGATCGGCCGATGCAAGCCGGATCGAACCGCGGCTTTCCGGCTTCATCAGGCAGGGCACGAGCACATAGGCCGGGGCGGGCAGGGGGCCGACGGTCGGCAGCACGAAGGGCAGGGACAGGCACATGACGAGAATATCGGGGCTCTCGGCGGCATCGTCGTGCGGCACGTAGAGAACCGCATCGGCATGGTTGTAGTGGGACCGCGGCACCGGCTTGCGCGCTGCATAAGCGACACCGGCCAGAAGCGGATGGTCCTGCAGGCTGGCGCCGACATCCGGGAGATCGTGCGCGACGGGAACGCCCACCTCATCCAGGTGCTCCGCGGGCCCGATGCCGGAAATCATCAGCAGCCGCGGCGAATCGACGGCTCCCGCGCACAGCAAAGTGTCGCTGTCCGGCCGGACCACCCGGCCCGGCAATCGTATACCGAGGCATCTCCCCGCCTCGATCTCGAGGCGCAGCACGGTCGCGCCTGTCAGCAGGTCCAGGCCCGGAGCGTCGAGATCGGCCAGATAGGCTGTTGCGGCGTCGTCGCGCCGGTTCCCGCGGATGCTGAGCTGGTTCCAGCCCACGCCAACGGGTATCTCGCCACCGAGATCGGGGGTCATGGCAAAGCCGTGCTCCCGGCAGGCCTCGACGAACGCGCCCGCGACCGGCGTCCGGTCGTCGACGTCCGCCAGCGAAAGGACATGCAGCGGGCCGTCTCCGCCGCGCCACGAATTGCCGCCTCCCGAGAAGGTTTCGGCGCGCCGGAAATAGGGCAGGAGGTCGTCGTAGCGCCAACCGGCAGGCCATCGGTCGTAGGCCGCCCGGTGGCCGCGCTGGTAGGCGAGTGCGTTGATGGCGCTCGACCCGCCCACAACCTTGCCGCGGGGATAGGGGATCACCCGGCCGCCGAGATGGCGCTGCGGCACGGTGGAGTACCGCCAGTCGACCGCGCTGCCCTGCAGCTCAGGCCAGTCCGGCGGATCGAAAATGGCCGGCAGATTTGCCGGTCCCCCGGCTTCGACGAGCAGGACACGGCGGCCTCCCTGAACGAGCCGGTGCGCCAGCACGCAGCCGGCCGAGCCGGCGCCGACGATGACGTGGTCGTAGCGCGGCGCCATCTGCTCCGCCGATGCGAGCACACGGACGCTGCCGCTGGCGAGCGCCCCGCGCACTGCGCCGGACAGAGCCAGGCTCCCGCCCAGCGTGGCGGCAATCGCATGGCGGCGGGTGATGACGGAGTGCTGCGGGGGCCGGCGGGAGCGCATTCCGGGTTGCTTCCGGGAGGGACTGGCCACCGATTGTAGGCGAGCGCCGGCTCCACGCCAGCGCGCAGCGGCTCAGGCCAGCCTCAGCCGTTCCGCCTCCTGCTGGCTGATCACCGTGCGGCCCACCGGCCACAGCGAGAAGCCGGCGAGCTTCACGTGCGCCCAGGCGAAAGGCAGGCCGACGATGGTGATGGCGAGCCCCAGCGCCGTCACCAGATGGCCGATCGCCAGCCACCAGCCGGCAAGGACCAGCCAGATCAGGTTTCCGATCATGCCCAGTGCCCCCGTGCCGGATCCCGGCACGCCGTCGACACGATCACGCGACACCACGGTTTGGCCGAAGGGCAGGAGGGTGTAGGCCGCCATCATCAGCGCGGCGCGTGCCCAGGGCAGGCCGATGATCGTGATGGCCATGATGATCGCCGCCAGCAGCCATCCAGCCGCCATCCAGGCGCCGCCGAAGACGATCCAGAGAATGTTGAGCAGCAGGCTGACCGGGGACATCGCTTTTTCCTCAGCGGCCTCTCCGGCCGCACCCAGAGGATGTGGCCCTTGCAGGCCGGGGTATCAATGCCACCTCAGCCGCCGGCCTGAAGGGTCTTCCACCGCTCGCGCACCATGGCCCTGATCGCCTTCGCCTCTTCGCGCCGGTCGGAAAGCTCGTTCCCGTCCGCGCCGGTGATGGCGTATTCCGGCGGCCCGAGTTCGCACAGGAAGATGGCCGTAGCGTCCGGGCCGGATCGCCGGCTCCACGAGGCGAGCCCCTGTGTCCACCAATCCAGGAAAGTCTGCACCCACTTGGCGTGCTGCGGAAAACCGATGGGCAGCTGCACCTGGTTGCGCGAGGCGACCCGGCCCTGGAAGCTGTCGGACCGCTCGAGGATCCGGGCGACAAGGGCCTGATACTCCGGACGGATCGGGTGCAGCATCTCCCGGTCGACGACGTAGTGCGAGAGGTCGGCGGCCATGCGCATCTCCGGCACGGCGTCGAGGAGCTGGATGGTGGCGAACAGATCGTTGGTGATGCTGTCGCGGTGCGTCTCGAACTGGATGGGCACTCCCTCCTGCCGCGAGATGGCCAGCCATTCCCGGATGACGGGCACCATGCCCGCGACGCTGATCGGCATCACCTGCCCGACGACGACGACGAAGGGAGCTCCGATGTCCTTGGCGAGGTGGAGCGCGGGCCGCAGGTCCTCGATCGAGCGTGGGAACGCCGTGAGCAGGCCAGCCAGCCCGGTGCGCCGGAACTCCGGCACGGTGGCCCGGGCGGCCTCGATCGTCATGGCCCCGAGGTCGACCGCCATGCCCTCGTAGCCGTCCCCGGCGACGAGGTCGAAGCGCTCTTCCACCGGGCGCTCGGCGACGCCGGGCCTGCGCATCTCCGTCGCCCAGAGCGACTGGTAGAAGTGCAGCTGCTGCATAGCCTCAGGCCTTCAGGCGCAGGCCGGTCGGGTCGTCTGGAGACGCGGGAGCGGACGGGGAAAGATCCGTCTCGTCGGAGATCCACACCCGGTCGTCGGGATAGTCGCGCTCGCTGCGACCCCCGCGAAACGCCTTCAGGACGGCAGCCTGGAAGCCGAGATAGGTCATCTCCGGCGGCCGGCGCCCCTTGGATACGAAGATCGTCCTGTGCAGGTCTGGCAGGCGGTTGAAGGGCACGCCGGGGAAGGCATGGTGGGCGGTGTGGTACTGCATATTCCAGCACAGCCACCGCATCAGCGCGTTCGTCCGGGTCGAGCGCGTGTTCAGCGTCACATCGTCGACATGCGGCAGGCCGAGATGCTCAATCGTGTTCTGCAGCTGGTGGACGACTTTCGTCACCATCATCGGCGCCAGCCAGTGCGTGACAGCAAACCAGCTGCCGGCCGCGACCGAGACGGCCGCGATCGCGCCGTAGCCGGCAAGGTGCCAACGTGCCTCGCGGATCACGTCCGGCTTGCGGGCGTCGGGGATGTAGGGCTCGGTCACGATCCCGGCCGAAAAGCGCAGGATCCGCCGGATCCGCGTGTACCAGTAGGTCGGACCCGCCATCCACAGCAGGTAGGAGGCAAGCGCATAGGGCGGGCGCTGCAACTCACCGTCCTTCTCCCAGTCGTTCGTATAGCGGTGATGGGCGAAGTGCTGGATCTGGTCGAAATCGCGGGGATAGAACAGTACGAAGCCGAAGAGGCGCCCGAAGATCTCGTTGAGCTTCTTCGTCCTGAACACCGTCCAGTGGCTCATCTCGTGCTGGCCGGCATAGAGGAAGTTGATCAGAATCCCGTGCACCAGGAAGACGGGCACCGCCACCCACGTGCCCCAGGTCAGGCTGAGCAGGATTCCGGTGACCACGATGGCGCCGACATGGGTCCCGAGCTGGACGAAGCCCGCAAGGTCCGACTTCGCCGTGAGGCCGCGCAGTTCAGCCGGCGTGATCATCTCCCTGCGCCCGAACACCTCGTCCATGCCGTCCTCTCCGTCCCGATGCCGCCGCCGAAGGGCTAGCAAGATACACGCCGCTCCCGATGGCGCGACAGGAAAGGGATGGGGATGGCGCGGCCGGCCATGACGGTCATGACGGCCACCGCATGGACCGGGAGCCTTCCCAATGCTTTCCTGCACACCATGCGGCGAGCGGAGGAGCGCGTGCAAAGGGCAGGGCCTGCGGAAACGGCGTCGCCGGGTGACGCGGGGGTCATGCGCGAAGCGATCGCCATCCTCGTGCTCGCCATCGCGCCCGCGGTCGGCCTCGGCATTGGCCGCTTCGCCTATGCGCTGATCCTGCCAGACATGAAGGCGAGCCTGGCCTGGAGCTATTCCCAGGCCGGCTTCATGAACACCGCCAATGCCGCCGGCTACCTGCTGGGCGCCATCGCAGCGGCCTGGACCGCACGGCGCGTCGGCGAGTTCGCCTGCGTCATGGGCGGCACGCTCGCCTGCGTGGCGGGACTTGCCGTGTCATCCGCCACAGGTGACTTCGTGCTCCTCACCGCGGCTCGGCTCATCACCGGCTCGGGAGCAGCCATCGCCTTCGTCTCGGGGGGCGCGCTCGCGGCTGCCATCGCCCAGCGCAGGCCGAAGCGCGCGGCATTCCTGCTCGGGCTGTTCTATGTCGGTCCGGGGATGGGCATCGTTGCGTCAGGCGTGCTGACCCCGGTGCTGCTGGGCATGCTCGGCCCGGGCTCGTGGTGGGCGGCCTGGGCCATGCTCGCGGCGGTGGCGGCCGCAGCAGCGTGCCTCCTGCCCTTCGCCCGCAACACGGCCGGCTTGAACGCCACGTCCGGCAACGGATCGGGGAAGGCGTTTCCAATCCTCGCCGCGCTCCCCGTTCTCGTCGGATATGCGGCGTTCGGCGTCGGCTACATCGCCTACATGACCTTCATGATCGCCTTCGTGCGGGACGGTGGCGCCGGGCCGGCATTGCAGGCGGCGTTCTGGGCCGTGCTCGGCGTCGGCGCGATCGCGTGGCCGTGGGTCTGGTCCTGGGCCATCGCGCGGATGACCGGGGGCAGGGCGGTCGGATTTCTCACGGCGGTCACCGCTTTCGGTGCGCTGCTGCCGCTGGTCAGTCTCGCGATCCCGATTCTCTTCCTGTCCGCCCTCGTCTTCGGGAGCGCCTTCTTTGCGGTGGTGGCGGCGACAACCGCCTTCGTGCGCCGCAACCTTCCGCGGCAGGCCTGGCCTGCCGGCATCGGCATGATGACCGTGAGCTTCGGGCTGGGGCAGACGTTCGGTCCCGTCGGGATGGGTGCGATCACCGACCTGTCCGGCGGCCTCTCCGCCGGCATGTGGGCCTCGGTGGCGGTGCTGGCACTCGGCGCCGGGCTGGCCGCTTTGCAGCCCGACCTTCCCCGCGACGACGCCGGTCAGCGCTGACTGAACCTTCCCGCAATGCTGCGGGCGGCGCGGATGCCGGGCTTTTCCACCACGCGCCACGCGACCTCCGCCGCGGCCATGAGCACGGCGAGGTAGACACCCGTGAACACGATCAATCCAGAGGAGGACTGCAGGACCGGCAACCGCCGCAGAACCTGCAGGAAGGCGATCAGAAGCGGCGCGTGCAGCAGGTAGACCGAATAAGAAACCTTCCCCAGCCATGCCGCGGCGGAATGGGCAAGGACCCGCCCGGTCGCGGTTGCCTCCGGAGCGGCAAGGCCGGCCACGAGCCCCACGATGGGCAGCACCGCCGGCCCCGGCAGGTTCATGGCCAGCAGGGCGACGATCGCGAGCGCGCACAGGCCCGGCGCCCGGGCCAGCCGCCCGATGCCGCCCAGCTTTAGCGACGCGCCGGTGGCGATCCCGAGAAAGCCGCGCAGCAAGGCCGGCGGACCCTCGTGCGGCAGGTCGTAGACGTGCACCACCAGCGCCGTCGCGACCGCCAGCACGCCGGTCAGGGCCGGGAGCAACCGGTCTGGGAGGCGCATGAGGCCGGCCATGGCCAGCGGAAACAGCAGGTAGCCGGCGAACTCCACGCTGAGGGACCATGTCGGCGCATTCCACCCGATCGGCAGACCGAACCATATGAAGGTCAGCGTCGCGTGCTCCGGCAGCACGCGGAAGTCGAAGAACGACATGTCGCGCGTCTGCACGCCCGCGCGCAGCATCGCCCACACGCCGATTGCCATGCCCGCCAGCACGACGAGGTGGAGGGGGAAGATGCGGCCGATCCGGCGGATCCAGAAGGCGGCGACAGGCTGGCCTTCCCGCCACGTCAGCGCCAGCACGTAGCCGCTGAGCACGAAGAAGACGTCCACGGCAAGCTCCCCGCCGCGGAGCAGGTTGCGCAGAAGGCCGTCCGAGAGGGAGACGAAGCCGGAGAGATCGAGGTTTCCGGCGAGATGCAGAGCCACGACCCACAGTGCCGCGATCCCGCGCAGCGCCGTCAGCGGTACGATCTCGCCGGGCTGTGTTCTCGCCTTCAATCGTTGGCGCCGCGGATCGCCGCGACGACGGCGCCGGTCACCTCCCGGGTGGTCGCTGTGCCGCCGACATCGGGCGTCAGCACGCCCGCCCCGGTCACGTGCTCGACCGCCCGCATCAGGCGGGCGGCGGCGTCGGGCTCCCCGAGATGCTCGAGCATCTGCGCCGCGGTCCAGAACGTGGCGACGGGGTTGGCGATGCCCTGTCCCGCAATGTCGAAGGCCGAGCCATGGATGGGCTCGAACATCGACGGAAAGCGCCGCTGCGGATCGATATTGGCCGTCGGCGCAACGCCGATGCTGCCCGCCAGCGCCCCCGCGAGGTCGGACAGGATGTCCGCGTGGAGGTTAGTCGCGACGATGGTGTCGAGGCTCTGCGGCTTCATCGTCATGCGCACGGTCATGGCGTCGACCAGAATCTTGTCCCACGTCACGTCGGGGTAGTCGCGCGCCACCTCGGCGGCGATCTCGTCCCACATCACGAGGCCGAAGCGCTGGGCGTTCGACTTGGTGACGACGGTGAGCAGCCTGCGGGGGCGCGAGCGGGCGATGTCGAAGGCGAAGCGCATGATGCGCTCCACGCCGGTGCGGGTGAACACGGCCACCTCGGTGGCGACCTCCTCGGGAAGGCCACGATGGACCCGGCCGCCCACCCCCGCATACTCTCCCTCGGAGTTCTCGCGCACGATCACCCAGTCGAGATCGCCGGGCCTGGCATTGCGCAGGGGCGAGGGAATTCCCGGAAGAATGCGCGTCGGCCTGACGTTCGCGTACTGGTCGAAGCCCTGGCAGATGGCGAGCCTGAGGCCCCAGAGCGTGACATGATCGGGCACGTCGGGGGCTCCGACGGCGCCGAAGAAGATGGCATCGAAGCCGCGCAGGCGGTCGAGCCCATCCGCCGGCATCATCACGCCGTGCCGCCGGTAATGCTCCGAGCCCCAGTCGAACTCCGTGAAGTCGAACCGCACGCCGGGCAGGCGCTCCTGCAGCGCCCCGAGCACGTTGACGCCCGCTGCGATCACCTCCGGCCCGATGCCATCGGCGGGGATGACGGCGATCCTGTGCGAACGCATGTGCTTCTCCTTGCGCCGCCTCCGCCGCGGACCCGGAGCACCGCACCGGACCCGCCGACGCGGTTCACATCATGCCGAGAAGCCGCGGGAGAAACAGCGAGATTGCCGGAATGTAAGTGACGATGAGCAGGAAGGCGAGCATCGTCAGCAGCCACGGCATCACCGCGATGGTGAGCTCGGTGATGCCCATCCGCGTGATGCCCGAGGCGACGTAGAGGTTCAGGCCGACAGGGGGATGGCACATGCCGACCTCCATGTTGACCACGATCATGATGCCGAAATGCACGGGGTCGATGCCGAGCTTCACTGCGACGGGAAACAGGATCGGCGCCATGATCAGCACGATGGAGGACGGCTCCATGAAGTTGCCGGCCGCGAGCAGGATCAGGTTCACGGCGATCAGGAACATCCACCAGGACAGCCCGGTCGACACCATCCACTCGCCCAGCGCCTGCGGAATGTTCTCGTGCGTCATCAGGAACGAGAACAGGACCGCGTTGGTGATGATGTAGAGCAGCATCGCGGACATGTTTGCCGAGGAGAGGAGCACCTTCGGCACGTCGGCCAGCCCCATGTCGCGGTAGACGAACACGGCGATGACGAAGGCGTACACCGCGCTCATCGCCGCCGCCTCGGTGGGCGTGAACACGCCCGTGTAGATGCCGCCAATGACGATGACGATGAGCAGCAGCCCCCAGATCGCCTTGCGGAAAGCGACCCAGCGCTCCCGCCAGCTGGCCTTCGGCAAGCGCGGATAGTTGTTGACCCGCGCCCGCCACCACGTCGTCAGGCCCAGCAACGCCGCCAGCATCAGGCCGGGGATCACGCCTGCCATGAAGAGCTGCCCCACGGAGGCGGAAGAGACGACCTTGCCGTCGGGCCCGGTGACCTGCATGCCCGAGGTCGCGACGGCATACATCACCATCACGATCGAGGGCGGGATGAGGATGCCCAGCGCCCCCGACGTCGTGATCACGCCCGCCCCGAAGCGCTTGGGAAACCCCTGCGCCACCATGGCCGGCAGAATGATCGAGCCGATGGCGACGACGGTGGCCGGCGACGAGCCCGACACTGCTGCGAAGAGGGCGCAGGCGATGACACCAGCCAAGCCCAGCCCGCCATGCAGATGCCCCACCATCGACGTGGCGAAGTTGATCATCCGGCGGGCGACGCCGCCATGTGTCAGGAAATTGCCGGCGAGGATGAAGAACGGGATCGCCATGATCTCGAACTTCTCGATGCCGGTGAAGAGCTTGAGCGCCACCGTGTCGATGGGCACGGACGTCATCGTGAAGAGGAAGGCGAGGACGGTCAGGCCGAGCGCGATCGAGATTGGCATCCCGGTCAGCATGAGGGCGACGAGGCCGCCGAAGATGAGTGCGCCGTTCATTTCAGGCGTCCTTCGGCGTGAGCGGGCTGTGCGCGATGGCCGCCGCCGCGGCGTCCTCGTCGACCCCGTCGACATGGCCATGGTCATGGTGCGGCAGCTCGCCCGTCCTGACGAAGTGCCACGCCACCTGCAGGAAGCGGAAGCACATCAGATAGGAGCCGAGCGGGATGGCGAGGTAGACGATCCACATCGGCAGCTCCAGGTCGGCCGAGGTGGCGTCGGTATGGGCCATGTGCCAGACGAAATTGGCACCCAAAGACCCGATGACCCCTGTGAAGAAGGCACCCGCGAGCAACCCGAAGAGGACGAACGCCTTTCGGCGGCGGGGCTCCATACGGTTGATCAGAACGTCAACGCCGACATGGATGCCGGTGCGCACCCCGTAGGCTGCGCCGAACTTCGCCATCCAGACGAAGAAGATGATGCAGAGCTCCTGCGCCCAGACGAGGTTGACGGAGCGCAGCGCAAAATAGGCCGACCGGCTCGGCGCCATCAGCCATGTGATGTCGTTCTTGCGCGAGATCGAGACGAGGTCGGCCAGCAGCCCCAGCGCGTAGCGGTGCGTGACGGCCACGAAGATGATGAGGGTCGCCGCCGCGATCAGCGTCGCGATCAGCACCTCCTCCATCCTGTCGAGGAAGCGGAGCATCGTGTGTTCCTCCGTGGCGCACGCAAAGGCTCGGCCCCGCGCCGCGGGCCCTTCGTCCGGCCAGAAATCGTCGGGCAGAAAAAGAGCGGCGGCTCGATGGGCCGCCGCAGGGGGAGGATCAGTTGACGCCGGTCGCGGCGCGCACCTTCTTGATGAGGTCGGCGCCGATGCGCGATGCCATGGCGTCCTGGACCGGCAGGAGCGTTGCCATCCAGGCCTTGCGCTCGTCAGGCGTGAGCTCGTGGAACTCGGTCTTCCCCGCGGCCTTCATCGCCGCGAGCGCCTTCTCGTTTTCCTCATTGGCGATGCCGTTGGCGTACTCGGTCGCGTCGGCCATCGCCTTCTCCAGCTTGCCGCGGATGTCAGCGGGCAGGCCGTCCCAGAATTTCTTGTTCACGATCACGGCGTAGCCGAGATAACCGTGGTTGGAGAGCGTGGCGTGCTTCTGCACCTCGTGCATTTTCTGGGTGTACATGTTGGATGGCGGGTTCTCGGTGCCGTCGACGACGCCGGTCTGCAACGCCTGGTAGACTTCCGAGAAGGCCATCACCTGCGGAACTGCGCCCAGCGCCGCCATCTGTGCCTCCAGCACCTTCGAGGACTGGATGCGCATCTTCAGGCCGAGGAAATCGTCGGGCGTCTTGAGAGGCGAGTTGGCGCTCATGATCTTGAAGCCGTTGTCCCAGTAGGCGAGGCCGGTGATGCCCTTGGCCTCCAGAAGCCCGAGCAGGTCCTTGCCGACTTGCCCGTTGGTGACCTTTCGCAGCGCCGCCGCATCCGGGAAGATGAACGGCAGGTCGAAGACCTCGAACTCCTTCAGGCCGAGCGGCCCGAACTTGGCCAGCGAGGGCGCGAGGATCTGCACCGCCCCGAGCTGCAGGGCCTCCAGCTCCTCCTTGTCCTTGTAGAGCTGCGAGTTCGGGTAGACCTCGATCTTCACGGCGCCGCCCGTGGCGGCCTCTGCGAGTTCCTTGAACTTGAGCGCGCCCTTGCCCTTGGGCGTGTCCGGCGCGACGACGTGGCTGAACTTGATCACGACCGGATCGGCCGCGAGGGCTGCCCCGCTCGCCAGGGCGAGGGTGCCGGCCGCGGCGAGACCCGTGAAAATGCGGCGGTTCAGGATCATCTGTCGTCCTCCCTGTCCGTGCGGCATTGCCGCTTCGTTCCATGCCCAGGACTAGCTGCCGGCGGCGTGCCTCCGCTATTGTGGATTTCCGAAATGCCGGGTCGGCATCGCGACGAACGAGGGTGGAGTGGCGCTCGGGACACTGGATCGCGGCGCTGGGACGTTGTCGGCGGGCTCTCGCCGGCGCGACGTCCTGTTCGCCGCGATGCCGGCTGCGGTCGTCCTGCTGCTCGTCTCCTCCATCGGCCTGCTGCTCTGGCTCACGGCACGCGACGCACGCGAGACGGCACAGACGACGCTGATCGGCGATGCGCTCTGGGTCGAGCAGACGCTGCGCTTCCAATTGGCGACCGACGAGGACACGGTGGCCCGCCTCGCCTATGACGCGGGCCAGGATGCGGGGGACACGCGGGCCTTCCTCCAGCGCGCCCAGCTTTTCATTTCCAATAATCCGGAAGCCTTGGCGGTCTCCTGGATCGCGGCCGACGGGTCCGCGCTGGCCTCCCTGCCGCACGGGGCGGCGCTGCCGGAGGCGGGGAAACTGCGGGCCCTCGCTCTGGCGCGCCGCTCGGCACGGCCTGTCTACGGCGACCTGCGGCACGGGCCGGACGGCGCCCTTCTGGTCGATCTCGCCGCTCCGCTGCCGGGCCCCGGTGAAACGGGCACCGTCATCGCCACACTGTCGCTTGCGACTCTGCTGGCGCGTCACGTGCCATGGTGGATCGCCGAGAAGCACGCGGTGCGCATCGTCGATGCCGCCGGGGCCGTTCTCACCGAGAAGGCCCATGTCGATCCGATCGACCCCGGTCTGGTCCACCGCATCGCCTTCGATCCGCCCATCCGGGGCACCCTGCTGGAGATCGCGCCCTACAAGCCGCCTGTCGCGCGGGGGCCGGGCCTCGTCACCGCGGCGATTATCGGCCTTTCCGTTCTGGTCCTCGCGTCGCTTCTGGCCCTCCAGCGCCACGTAAGCCGGCGCCGGAGGGTTGAGGAAATGCTGCGTACCGAGACGGCCTTCCGGCGGGCGATGGAAGACAGCCTCACCGTCGGCATGCGGGCGCGCGACCTCGACGGCCGCATCCTCTACGCCAACCCCGCCTTCTGCCGCATGGTGGGCTTCGAAGCGCCGGAACTGATCGGCCGCGCTCCCCCCATGCCGTATTGGGTGCCCGAGCGCCTGGCCGAGACGACGGCGAGGCACGACGCCTTGCTGCACGGCGGCAGGAAGCCACACACGTTCGAATCGCGGTTCCGTCGTCGCGATGGCAGCGAGTTCGACGCGCTGCTCTACGAAGCGCCCCTGGTCGATGCCGACGGGGTGCATTGCGGGTGGATGGGCTCGATCATCGACATTACAGACCGCAAGCAGGCGGCTGAACTGGCCCGAAGGCAGGCGGACTCCCTGCAACGCACGGCACGCCTGACGACGTTGGGCGAGATGGGGTCGACGCTCGCCCATGAGTTGAACCAGCCCCTCGCCGCGATCTCCAGCTACGCGACGGGATCGCTCAACATGCTGCGGTCGGGCGAAGCGGACACCAGCGCGCTGGAAGACGCGCTGGAGCGCATGGCGACGCAGGCGAGGCGCGCCGGCCTCGTCATCCGCCGCATCCAGGATCTCGTCCGAAAGCGCGAACCCCGCTTCGGGCCGGTCGACATGCGGGACGTCCTCGCCGACGTCGCGTCCTTCGCCGCGGCCGAAGCGCGGAGCCTTGGAGTGCGGATCACCAGCGAAAACGGCGCTGCGCCGCCGCCGGTCGAGGCCGATCGCATCCTGCTGGAGCAGGTGCTCCTCAACCTGGTTAGGAACGGCATGGAGGCGATGGCGACGAGCCCCGCCGACCAGCGCGTGCTCGACCTGTCGCTCGAAGCCATTCACGGCACTGTCTGCGTCCGGGTCGCGGACCGGGGTTGCGGCATCGCGCCCGACCTCGCCGACCGCCTTTTCGACCCCTTCGTCTCCACCAAGGCGGAGGGAATGGGGATGGGCCTGAACATCTGCCGTTCCATTGTCGAACTGCACAAAGGGCGGCTGTCGCATGCGCCCCGCGAGGGCGGCGGGACGGTGTTCACGGTCGCGCTCCCCGTCCGCGAAAGGGCGGCGGCATGAGCGGGTGCCAGGACGTGCCGGACGGTGCCCGCGTTCACATCGTCGATGATGATCCGGCGATAAGGGACTCCCTGGCCTGGCTGTTCCGCTCCCGCGGTGTGCGGCCTTGCCTGTGGGAGAGCGGTGAAGCCTTCCTCCAGGGCCGGCCGGAGCCAGCCCTGTCCTGTGCCGTGCTCGATATGCGCATGGAAGGGATTTCCGGCCTCGAAACGATGGAGCGGATGCGGGCGGTGGGCTTCGATATTCCGGTCATCTTCCTCACCGGCCACGCCGACGTGCCGCTGGCGGTCGAGGCGCTGAAGCGGGGTGCCGTCGACTTCGTCGAGAAGCCCTTCAATGACAACGCCCTCGTCGACACGGTCGTCGCCGCCATCCGCGTGGCCGAGGCGGCACGGTCTGCGACGCGGGGCAGGGCTGAGCTTGGCCAGCGGCTAGAAAGCCTTACCGCGCGGGAGCGGCAGGTGCTGGATCTGATGCTGGACGGCCGCCTCAACAAGCAGATCGCCGACGACCTCGGCGTCTCCATGCGCACCATCGAGGTGCACCGCTCCCGCGTGCTGGAGAAGATGGGCGCGCGCAATGCGGTGGAACTCGCGGCGGCCCTGGCCGGGATTAGCTCGCGCTAGCCCGAGCCAGGATTGCCAGCGCGCGGTGCGCGGGTAAAAGGAACCGCTTTCCCGGACAGCGTGCAGGACCAGGTGGCGGGCGGACCGAAGCTTCTCTACGTCGTGACGGAAGACTGGTTCTTCTGCTCGCACTTCCTGCCGATGGCGCGAGCCGCGCGGGCAGCAGGGTTCGACGTCGCCGTGGCCTGCCGGCTGCGCGAGAAAGAGGCGGTGCTGCGGGCGGAAGGGCTGCGGCCTATTTCCGTGGAAGCCGAGCGCGGCGACAAGGGCATCGCGTCGCTGGCCAGCAACGCCCGCCAGCTTGCCGCGGTGTTCGCGGCGGAGAAGCCGGACATCGTGCATTTCATATCGCTGCGTCCGGTCCTGCTGGGCGGCCTCATTGCCCGGCGCGCCGGAGTGCGCCGGCGGGTCTATGCCGTCACCGGGCTGGGGCCGCTGAACGGACCGGCTACGGCCGCCCGGCGGCTCGCTTTTGCCGCCGTCAGGGGCTGCATCCGCCTGATCGGGGGGCGCGGCTCGCGCTTCCTGTTCGAGAACCGCGACGATCCGCCGAAACTCGGCCTCGACCCCGACGATCCCGCGGAAGTGATGGTGATCGGCGGCGCCGGCGTCGACCCCGACCTGTTCGCTCCGTCGCCGGAGCCGCCTGCACCACCCCTGCGGGCCGCCATCGTGGCGCGCATGCTCTGGACCAAGGGCATCGATGCCGCGGTCGAGGCGGTCGGCCGCGCCCGGCTGGAGGGGGTCGACGTCGAACTGTCCCTCTACGGCGCGCCCGACCCGTCGAACCCGGCTTCGATCCCGGAGGAGGTGCTGGCGGAGTGGGCGTCACGCCCCGGCATCTCGCGCCACGGACCCACGGCTGACGTGGCGTCCGTCTGGCGGACGCATCACCTCGCGGTGCTGCCCTCGCACGGCGAAGGTATGCCGCGCATGCTGGTCGAGGCGGCGTCGAGCGGCCGTCCTATCGTCGCGACCGACGTTTCGGGCTGCCGAACCCTCGTGCGCGACGGTGTCGAGGGCTTCCTCGTCCCGGTCGGGGGCGTGCAGGCCATCGCCGAGGCGCTGTCCCGGCTTGCCGCCGATCCCGCGCTGCGCGCCCGGATGGGCGCCGCCGGACGCGCCCGGGTGCTGTCGGGTTACACCGAGACACAGGTCGGCGACGCCGTCGCCGCCCTTTATGCCGCCCTGATGGCCGAGGACTGATTTCAGGCGACGAGCTTCCGGTAGAGATGCCACGTCGCGTGGCCGAGCACCGGGAGGACCACGGCGAGGCCGATGAAGAAGGGCAGGGAGCCCAGCATCATCAATGCCGCGATGATCACCGCCCACAATGCCATTGGCGCAGGATTGGCGAGAACGGCGCGAAACGAGGTGGCGATCGCGTTACCGAGACCGGCGGGACGGTCGACGAGGAGCGGGAAGGATACCGCACCCAGGCAGAATGCCAGCGCGGCGAACACCAGGCCGACGGCATGCCCTGCCACGATGAGAGTCCAGCCGGGGGCGGTCGTGAGCACCTCGTGCACGAAGGCCGGGATACCGCCGTCCGGCGCCTCGCCGATCGTCAGGCGGTAGATGGCCATCGCGGCCACGAGCCAAGCCACGAACAGTAGCGTAAGCAGCAGGGCCAATTCCGCGATCGCTCCGATGGACGGCGACCTCAACACCTGCAGCGCCTCACCCACCCCCGCCTTTTCGCCTCGCTCACGCCGGCGGCTCACCTCGTAGAGCCCGATCGCGGCGAAGGGCCCGAGGAGTGCGAAGCCGGCGACGAGCGGGAAGAACAGCGGCAGCAGGTCCGCCTGGGCAGAAACTGCGCCGAGCAGCAGCCCGACCAGGGGATAGATCAGGACGAGGAAGATGACGTGGCTCGGTCGGGCCATGAAGTCGCGCCAGCCGGACTTCAACGCGTCGATCACGTCGCTCGTGCCGATGCGGCGGATTGCGGGTGCTTCGATCCTGGCCGGCTGCGCCGGAATTTGGGCAAAGTCGGTCATCGCTCCGTCTCCGGTTTCGATGCCCCCGTCCCCTGGCTACTTTCCGCGCCGTTGAGCGACGGTAGCCCCGCATGCCGGGTCTGTCTTCCCGCCGTGCTACACGATCCCGCGATTCGGGGTTCGTCCCGGTTCGGACGAAGGGTCGGCTGCACGGGTCCAACCTTGCCATCCCGCCATCACCGCACCAGTCTCGTATCGCTCGCCACTGACTTGGGAGCCGTCATGCCTGCCGCCCACTACGCTTTGTTCGACACGTCGATCGGCGTCTGCGCACTGGCCTGGACGGGGCAGGGTATCTGCCGGGTCTGGTTGCCTGAAGGAGATGCGGGTGTCGTCGCCCTGCGCGCGTCACGCGGCATTGCGGGAGAAGGCGCCTCGCACTGGCAGGGCAGGCCGCCCGGCGCGGTGGGCCATGCCGTCGAGGCCATGACTGACCTGCTCGGAGGCGGTTCGCCGGACCTGGACGGAGCCCCGCTCGACCTCGGCGGCTGCGAGCCGTTCGAGATGGAGGTGTATGCCGTCACACGGGCTATTCCGCGTGGCAACACTCTGACCTATGGCGAGGTCGCCCGCCGGATTGGCGCGCCGGGTGCCGCAAGGGCCGTGGGGCAGGCGCTCGGCCGCAATCCCGTGCCGATCATCGTGCCGTGCCATCGTGTCGTGGCCGCGGGCGCGGCGAGCGGCAAGCCCATTGGTGGCTTTTCCGCCCCGGGCGGGGCAGCGACGAAGAGGCGCATGCTGGCCATCGAGGGTGCGCTGCCATCTCCGGAACCGGACCTTTTCGGCCTGCACTCCTGACCTCACGAGACGTTGCACGCGCAAAGCCGCGTTTCCGCAGTCGACCGGCCCTGGGCCGATTCACGCTGATTCCGAGTTTGTTTTGCGTCATTCGTTAATATTGCGTTACCGTACTCAATCAGGTTTTCCAGGCGGGCCGCGCGCGCGGTCTTGCGTGTCCGGAGTGAGTCATGCGTACGCAGTTCGGTGCGCGGGGCGCCTTCGCGGCCTGCGCCTTGGTCCTCCTTGCCGTGTCGGGCGGGTGGCCGGGAGCGGTTGGCGCGGCCCGGGCCGCAGGCGAACCCAGCGGTAAGGCTCTCGCAGTCGATCCTGAGGCGGACGCCCTGCGGGATGGCAATGCCACGATGCTCGCGCCGGAACAGCCGGTGTATATGGGCGACCGGGTTCGCACCGGTCCCAGGGGCAAGGCCCAGCTGGAATTCAGCGACGAGACCAAGCTCGTCGTCGGCCCGTCCTCCAATCTGCTCATCGAACGCTATTTGCTCAAGAACACCAACACGGTGAAGAGCTTCTCGGTGACGGCGCTGCGCGGGACGTTCCGGTTCATCACGGGCGACAGCCCGAAGCCCGCCTACGCCATCAAGACGCCGACGGCGACGATCGGTATCCGCGGGACGGAGTTCGACCTCACGGTTCAGCCCGACGGCTCCACCGAGATGGTGCTGCTGTCCGGCGCCGTCCGCGTCTGCGGCGGGGGAGGGTGCATCTCCGTTGGCGACCGCTGCTCGCTCATCCGCGTGCCGCGTTCGGGATCGCCGTCGCTGGCCGGCCCCTCCGAGAGGCAGGCGCGCATCCAGGCGGCCTTCCCCTATGTCAACAACCAGAGCTCGTTGAAGCCCGACTTCCAGGCTTCCACGCAGGGCTGCGCGCCCTCGATCGAAGCGCGGCGCGACAGCAAGACCCAGCCGGTGCAGGCGGCCGCACCCCAGTCACGCCCGCCCGCCCCGCCGCCCCCGCCGCCCCCACCTCCTCCGCCACCGCCGCCATCTCCACCGGCCTGCGGCCACCAGCAGGGCAGGCATCACGACCGTGACGGCGGCGGCGTGCAGGGCCGCAACTCCGAGGTGCGCGGCGGCATGAGCCCGCGCGGCGGCGCGACGCAAGACGGCGGCCAAACAGGGGGCGGTCAGATGGGCGGCACGTCCGACGGAGGCGGCCCGACGGGCGGCAGGTCCGAAGGAGGTGGCAACCGCGACTCTCGACGCGGCGGCCGGAACAGCTAGTCTCGACGAGGCGGAGCACGACCGAAGCAGGCGGCGACGCGAAGGGGCGGCGTGCGAACGTGGCGGCGGACAGGACCGGCAGGCGCTTCTGGCACATGGAACGTTCGCGCGCCCTCGCGCTGGCGGTCGGCCTAGCGTTTGCCTTCGCCATTGCCGCCCTCAGAGTGTCCGACCCGGCCCCGTTGCGCCTGGCTCGGGAGCTCGTCTTCGATACCTACCAGCGGCTGGAGCCACGGCCCTACACGCCGCAGCCGGTGCGCATCGTCGATATCGACGAGGCCTCGCTGCGTTCCTTCGGCCAATGGCCCTGGCCCAGGAGCCTGCTCGCCCGCCTCACCGAGCGCCTGACTGAGCTCGGCGCCGCGGCGATCGCCTTCGACGTGGTGATGCCTGAACCCGACCGGATGTCGCCAACCGCGATCATGCGCGCTCCCGGCGTCGCCGAAGCGCTGGGCGAGAAGACGGCGGCCGAGGTGGCCGAACGCCTGCCCGACACCGACCGCGTCTTCGCCGAAGCGATGAAGGGCCGCCCGGTGATCCTCGGCTTCGCCATCCGCCCGGCCGCCGACGGTTCCCATCCGCAGCCCAAAGCGGGGTTCGCCTACACCGACATCGACCCGCAGCCGGTGATTCCGCGGTTCGGCTCGGCGGTGGTCAGCATCCCCGAATTGGAGGCGGCCGCATCGGGGCTCGGCGCCATCAGCATCGCCCCGCAGGACGACGAGGGGATCCTGCGCCACCTCACCCTGGTCTGGAGCGACGGCCAGAAGCTGCTTCCCAGCCTGGCGCTGGAAGCTTTGCGCGTTGCGCAGGGAGAGAGCACGATCCTGCTGCGCTCCACGCCGCAACCGCCCCCGGCGGTAACCGACATCCGCATCGGCGCCCTGGAGTGGCCGACCACGCGCACCGGCGAGATGCGGCTGCGCTACACGCACGACGTCCCCCAGCGATACCTCTCCGCCGCCCGCGTGCTTCAGGGCGACGACGAGGAGCTCCGCCCGCTGCTGGAAGGGCATATCGTCTTCATTGGAACCTCCGCCGCCGGACTTCTCGACATGCGCGTCACGCCCCTGCGCGAGACGGTGCCCGGCGTCTCCGTCCACGCCCAGGCCGTCGAGCAGATCCTCACCGGCGACCATCTGCTGCGACCCGACTGGTCTGAACCGCTGGAGACCTATGTCGCCTTCGCCATGGCCGCCACGGTCACGCTGGCCGCCGTCATGGCTGGGCCGCTCACTGCCTTCCTCATCGGCGGCCTGCTCGCCATGGCGCTGATCGTGGGATCATGGCTCGCTTTCGAGCGGCAAGGTCTCCTTCTCGACCCGCTTTTCGCCGTAGGAATGGGCCTCGCGCTGCATTTTGCGCTGACCAGCTTCCGCTACCTCGTCACCGACCGCGACAAGCGCTTCGTCCGCCGTGCGTTCGGGCGTTACGTCTCGTCGTCGCTGCTGGCCCAGCTCGAGCGCGATCCCGCCGCCCTGCGCCTCGGCGGGGAAGAGCGCGAGCTGACGATCCTGTTCATGGACATTCGCGGCTTCACCACGATCAGCCATGCGCTGTCGCCGACCAGGCTCGTGGAGTTCCTGAACCAGCTGCTGGGCCGCCTCTCCGACGACATCGTGGCTGAGCAGGGCGCCATCGACAAATACATCGGCGATTCCATCATGGCGTTCTGGAACGCGCCGCTCGACGTCCCCGACCACCCGAGGCGGGCCTGTGTCGCCGCCTTGCGAATGCGCGCGAGCCTTGCGGAAATGAACGCCACGGATGCCTTCGGCCTGAAGGCGGAAGGTCACGCCGGTGTCGCCGTGAAGATCGGGGTGGGCCTGAATGTCGGTTCAGCCTGCGTCGGCAATGTCGGGTCTCAGGAGCGCTTCAACTATTCGGCCGTCGGAGATGCGGTGAACGTGTCAGCCCGCATCGAGAGCCTGTGCAAGGAATTCGCGTTCGATATCCTGGCTTCCGACAGCATGGTGGCCGCCGTTCCCGACTTCGCCTGGCTGGAGGGCGGCTCCGTGGAACTTCGCGGCCGCAGTGGAGAAACCGGTGTGTTCGCCCTGCTCGGCGACGCCGGTGTCGCTTCCGCTCCCGCGTTCGGCGCACTCGCGGCGCGCCATGCGGACCTTGTCCAACTGGCCCGGAACGAAGACGGCGAGGGGTTTGCAGCAGCCCTCGATGACTGTCGCCGGCTCGGAGAGGCTTTCCCCGTGTTGGAAAGCTTCTATACCAGCCTTGCGCGGCGCATCGCGCCGGAGCACGGGCAGAGGCAGCGCGCGGCGGAGCACGCCTGACCGCGCGAAGACCGGGAAATTGCCGAGTTGCTGCTTGCGCGGAGGACCGATAGGCCCGACAAGCGGCGCCTGATTCCGCCTTCCACCCGGACCTCTCATGCCCGCGGCGCTGCGCCACGACACGACGGCCTTGCCCATGCTGCTGGCCATCGCGGGAATTGCCCTTCTCACCGGCATGGACGCGGCGGTGAAGATTCTTTCGCAAGGGCACGGGCCGATCGACCTCGTGGCAGGACGTTTCCTGGCCGGCACGCTCGTTTGTGCCCCCTTGCTGTTGCGGGTACCGCGCTCCGCTTTCCGCCCATCCGTGCTGCGGGCTCATGCGCTGAGGACGATGCTTGTCCTGTGCACGTCGACGCTCTTCTTCTTCGCCCTGTCACGCTTGCCGCTCTTCGAGGCGATGGCTCTCACCTTCTTGTCGCCCATCTTCATGGCCCTGCTCGGCCGCATGATTCTGGGCGAGGGCGTCGCCCGGGGCACCGCGGCAGGCATCGCGCTGTCCTTTGTCGGCGTGCTCGTCATCGCGTGGGGACGGGGAACCGAGGGCGCGCCGGAGACACGCGACGTAGCCGGCATGGCCGCCGCAGTCGCCGCCGCACTGTCTTATGCGCTCTCCCTCGTCCTGCTCCGGCAGAGAACCGGCAGTGACCCGGTGACGCTGATCATCGGCCTGCAGAACGTCATGGCGGCTGTGGTCATGGTGCCGGCCGGGCTCGCCTTCGGCAATCTGTCGGGCCTCGTGCGCGAAAGCTGGCCGCTCCTGCTGGCCATCGGCGTGCTGGGTACCGCCGGGCACCTCGTCTATGCCAGCGCGTTCGCGCGGGCCGCGGCTGCGAAGGTGGGAACGGCAGAGTTCACCAGTCTCGTTTGGGCGTTCCTGCTGGGCTGGCTGCTGTTTTCGGAGATCCCCGCAGCCTCTGCCATCGCGGGAGCCGGGTTGATCGTTGCCGGTTCGCTGCTGGTGCTTCTCCTGCCTTCACGGACCGCTGCCGGGCACGCCTGACCCTCTCTCTGGGTCCTCGCCGACGGCCGGAATGCGGACTCGATTCGGGCTCGCGCCGAATACGTTTCGGCATGCTGCATTCGTGCAACGCATTCTTGTCATTGCGTGTTCACGCGGACGCTTCGCCGTGAGTCTCGTTTTCAGAATTTTCCTGAAGATACAGAGGCTTCTCTGTTAGTAACGGGTTGTTAATGATTAACCATTTCTCTATGGATTGATTTGACGTGAATAACAAAAGAATTTAAAGATCAATTAAAGGTTGCCGGTCGTCCCAAGCCGGCTTGTAAGCGTGCCGCGAGGGGCAGAATGGCCGATACGCAGGTCCAGGATACGGTACCGGACATCCCGGCCGCAGATACCTCCGGCGTCGAGCGCTCGATCCGCGACATCATTGGCCGCGGCGTTGCTTCCTGGATCGGGATCAACGCCGCGCTGTGCGACTTCCTCGTCGTCGGCGGCCTGCATCTGGCCGCCGCGCTCACGTACAATCGCGTCTTCACCAGCTCGTCGCCGTTCCTGCCTATGTATGTGGCACGGCGCTCGCATTCGCCACGACCGTCTGTGCGCTGGCGGCGATGCAGGGCCGCTACACGTTGAAGGAGCTGGAGTTCGCGACGCGCTCCTCCCTCGGGGCGCTGAAGCTTTTCAACGTCGTCTTCGCCATCTTCGTGTGCCTGCTGTTCCTGACGAAGGGCACGTTCTACTACTCGCGTGGCAGCTTCGTGCTGCAGTACGTGGCCGTCTCCATCGGCCTCATCGGTTCGCGAACCGCCATGGCCGTGCTGATCCGCGCTGCCACCCGGCGCGGGCGCATCGAGGCACGGCGCATCGCCGTGATCGGGCCGCGTGGCGCCTGCAACACCTTCGGAACCGGCCCAACGCTCCTCAATCGTGGCGTCGTCGTCGCGCACGCCTTCGCCATTCCGGAGTGGAAGGACGAGGGCTTCAGTGACGCCGCCCGCGCCGAGATGGAGGCGATGGCAGCCCGCATGACGGGCGCCCTGCGGCGTAGCACGGTGGACGACATCGTCATCCTGATGCCCTGGCGCGCCGCGCCGGTAATCGAGATCCTGGCGCGCCGCTTCTCGGCCCTGCCTGCCCAGGTGCACCTCGCCTCGGACCCCGAACTGACGTGGCTGCGCAATCCCGTCATGGCCGAGATCGGCGACGAGGTGACGCTGAGCCTGTCGCGCCCGCCGCTCACGGTGCTGGAGCGTGCCGCCAAGCGCGCCATGGACGTGACGCTGGCCTCTTTGATCCTGCTGGCGACGACGCCGTTGATGCTGGCCATCGCCATCGCCATCCAGCTCGACTCGGCCGGTCCGGTCCTGTTCCGCCAGCAGCGCCACGGCTTCAACCAGAAGCCGTTCCGCATCCTGAAATTCCGCACCATGACGACGCTCGACGACGGGGCCGTCGTGAAGCAGGCCTGCAAGGGCGATGCGCGGGTGACCCGCGTCGGGCGCATCCTGCGCCGCACCAGCCTGGACGAGTTGCCCCAGCTCTTCAACGTCATCCGCGGAGACATGAGCCTGGTCGGACCGCGGCCGCATGCTCTCGCCCATGACCGGGAGTACGAGGACAAGATCGCCCTTTATGCCCATCGCCACAATGTCAAGCCGGGCATCACCGGATGGGCACAGGTGCATGGGTTCCGCGGCGAGACCGACGTCGACTGGAAGATGCAGAAGCGTGTCGAGTTCGACCTCGCCTATATCGACAACTGGTCTCTGATCCTCGACATCCAGATCCTCTTCCTCACCCTCTTCTCCAGGAAGACCTTCTCGAACGCGTATTGACGCGTCAGTGCAGGGTCTGAGACAGACGGGCGGACCGGCGACGCCGGGTTGCAACGTCACGCCTGTCCAGCGTTCGCACTATCGCAATAGGCGCCGCGCCAGTGTAGGGACACGCAGGTCGTCCCGGCGGGCAGGAGTAACCCCATGCATGTCACGATGATCGGTTCAGGGTATGTCGGGTTGGTGTCCGGCGCGTGCTTCGCGGACTTCGGACACGTCGTTACCTGTGTCGACAAGGACGCCGCCAAGATCGCCGCGCTCAACTCCGGCGTCATGCCGATCTTCGAGCCCGGCCTCGACGATCTCGTCGAAAGCAACGTGGCGGAAGGGCGCCTGTCCTTCTCGACCGAGCTCGCGCCCTCGCTTGCGCATGCCGATTGCGTGTTCATCGCCGTCGGAACGCCATCTCGCCGCGGCGACGGCCATGCCGACCTCAGCTACGTCTACGCCGCCGCCCGCGAGATCGCGACGCTCACGGCGGGCCCCATCGTCGTCGTCACGAAGTCGACCGTCCCGGTCGGCACCGGGGACGAGGTCGAGCGGATCCTGCGTGAGACACGGCCGGACGGCCAGTATGCCGTCGTCTCGAACCCCGAATTCCTGCGCGAAGGCGCCGCGATCGCGGATTTCAAGCGTCCCGACCGCATCGTGGTCGGCACCCACGACGACCGTGCCCGGGAAGTGATGTCGGAGCTGTATCGCCCGCTCTACCTGAACCAGCCTCCGCTCCTGTTCACGTCCCGCCGCACCTCCGAACTCATCAAATACGCCGCCAACGCGTTCCTGGCGGTCAAGATCACGTTCATCAACGAGATGGCCGATCTCTGCGAGACCGTAGGTGCGGATGTGCAGGAGGTCGCCCGCGGCATCGGCCTCGACAACCGCATCGGGTCGAAATTCCTCCACGCAGGGCCGGGGTATGGCGGATCGTGCTTCCCCAAGGACACGACGGCCTTGGTCAAGACCGCGCAGGACGCCGGGACGCCTTTGCGCATCGTCGAGACCGTCGTGTCCGTCAACGACCAGAGAAAGCGGGCCATGGCGCGCAAGGTCGTCGCGGCGTGCGGCGGCTCGGTGCGGGGCAAGACCGTGGCCCTGCTCGGCCTTACCTTCAAGCCGAACACCGACGACATGCGCGACGCGCCCTCGCTGGCGATCGTCACGGCCCTGACGGACATGGGCGCCCATGTGCGGGCCTATGACCCCGAGGGAATGGAACAGGCAAAGAAAATGCTCGACGGCGTCGAGTATGCCGCCAACGCCTATGACTGTGTCGAGGGCGCGGACGTACTCGTGATCGTGACGGAATGGGACGCCTTCCGAGCCCTCGATCTCAGCCGGGTGAAGCGGCAGATGAGGAGCCCGGTCGTGGTCGACCTGCGCAACATCTACCGTCCCGAGGACATGCGGAAGCGCGGTTTCTCCTATACCGGCATCGGCCGTAGCCTCTCCGACGCGTGAGTCAGGATCTGTCTGGGGCAAGGTCCACCTGAGGCAAGTCAACGCCGGGGGCAGGGTCCACACCTAGGGTTGGCGGTGCGCAAGCGCGGCGCGCGATCCCGGCGGGGAGAGTGGACCATGATCACCGGGGAGGACTGCATCGCCCTTGCGGGCCTGACGCAGGAGGAAGTGGATGCCGTGGCCGAGCACGAGCATGTCGGCGACATCCAGGCCGCCGCTCTCGCCAACATCCTGCTGCACAGCGACAAGGGTGCGGATGCGATCCGTCGCATGATGGTCGATGACATTCGCGCAGCGCTGGCCGGAGGGCGGCCCGCCCATGCCGCCCAGATCATTGGTGCACTGCGGCATTTCCTGTACGAGCATCCCGAGGGGCGTATAGGTCGCCAGCGGCCCGGGTTGAGCCGAGGGTAAACCTCGTTCACCCGCAGGACATGCCTCGGGCGTCGAATTGCTGTAAAACGTTCTCCATCGAAAACGTCCGGAGAAGCAGCAATGGCAGAGCAGGAACAGCGGCAGATCATCCCGGTCATCATGTGCGGAGGCGCCGGGACGCGGCTGTGGCCTGCATCGCGTGAGACGATGCCTAAGCAATTCATTTCGTTGCTGGGATCGCGCTCGACCTTCCAGGGCACGCTGGAGCGCGTTTCGGCCGGAGCTCTTTTCGCACGACCCATCGTCATTGCCGGCAACGAACAGCGCTTCACCGTGGCCGAGCAGATGAGCATGCTCGGGATCGAGGGCGACATCGTTCTCGAACCCGCGCGGCGCGACTCCGCGGCCGCGGTCGCCGTCGCTGCGACGATGGCAGCGCGGCGGGATCCGAACGCGATCGTGCTCGTGATGGCGGCCGACCACGTCGTCAACGAACCGGCTGCCTTCATCGAGGCATGCATCGAAGCGGCCACGGCCGCCGCCAAGGGTTACATCATGACCCTCGGTATCAATCCGACGGGACCGGCCACGGGTTATGGCTACATTCGCCCGGGAACGCCTATCGAGGGTACCACCGCCCTGCGGGTGGACCGGTTCGTCGAGAAGCCCGACCTCGAGACCGCCGAGCGCTATGTCGCCGAGGGATACGTCTGGAACAGCGGCAATTTCCTGTTCCGTGCCGACATGATGATCCAGGAATTCGAGAAGCACGCGCCGGAGATCGCCTCCGCCGCTCGTGAGGCCATCGACAAGGCGGTCGTCGATCTCGACTTCCTTCGCCTCGACCCCGAGGCCTTCGTCAAGGCGCCGAAGATCTCCGTCGACTACGCCATCATGGAGCGGACCGCCCAGGCCGGCGTGCTGCCGATGAGCTGCGGCTGGTCTGACGTCGGCACCTGGGGTGCCCTGTGGGAGGTCAGCGAGCAGGACGGCGAGGGCAACGTCGTGCGCGGTCGCGGTCGCCTTATCGACACCCGCAACAGCTTCGTCCACAGCGAGGACGTGGTGACGGGCGTCGTTGGCCTCGATGACGTGGTGGTCGTCGCCACCAAGGACGCGGTGCTCGTCTCCAGCCGCGAAAAATCCAACGGCGTGAAGGACCTCGTGGCGCTCCTGAAGAGCGAAGGCGAGGAATCGGCGGAGGCCCACCTGCGCGTGTATCGCCCCTGGGGCTGGTACGAGCGCATCGAGATCGGCCCGCGTTTCCAGGTCAAGCGAATCCAGGTGAAGCCGGGCGCCCGGCTCTCGCTGCAGAAGCACATGCACCGCGCCGAGCACTGGGTGGTCGTGCACGGGACCGCCGAGGTCAGCGTCGACGAGCGCACCTGGCTGATGCAGGAGAACGAGGCGGCCTACCTGCCGCTCGGCTGCGTCCACAGGCTCGCCAATCCCGGCAAGATCCCGCTGCAGATCATCGAGGTCCAGGTCGGCAGCTATACCGGCGAGGACGACATCGTTCGCATCGAGGATGTCTACGGGCGCTGATGCGCCCGGGATGTCACACGCGGGACAGCACCATGCAGTCCAGCACCGCGCCATAGTGGCAGGCGGCGGCGGCCAGCACGAAGACGTGCCAGATTGCATTCTGGAACGGCAGGCTCTCCCAGATGTGGAAGAGCACGCCGACCGTGTAGAGCGCGCCGCCGGCCGCCAGCAGAGCCATCGCCGAGGTCGGCAACGCTTCCATCAGCGGACCCAGGGCGACCACGATGGACCAGCCGAGCCCGAGATAGAGCAGCACGGCCAGCCGATCGAAGCGGCCGGGAGCGAGAACCTTCAGCGCCACGCCGGCCACCGCTCCCGCCCAGACCCCAGCGCCGAGGCCGATGGACAGTGTGGCGTCCCCCAGCTGCGTCATGAAGGGCGTGTAGGTGCCGGCGATCATCACGAAGATCGCGGAATGGTCCAGCCGCCGCAGCCATCCCTTCATCAGCGATGGCTTCCACATGTTGTAGGCTGCGGAGAAGCCGAGCATGAGGATCAACGCGCAGGCATAGACGACGACCGAGCCGACTTCCCAGGTCTTGGCGATGCCCGCCGCCAGAACCACGAGGAAAACGGCGCCCACCGCGGCGGCCGGTACGCCGACCGCGTGCACGCAAGCGTCCGCGACGCTCTCCCGAAGTCGTTGGGCCCGACCGATCTGGCCGTGGTGGATGTTCATGGCCCGCCCGGAGTTAACTGCGTCAATGATGATGGTTCAGGAGTGAACTGTAAACAGCCGGCCGGGTTCCAGGGCTGACCCCGACACCGTGAGCGCTGCGGCGGAGAAAGCTAAGTTCCTCCTTTCGCGCGACAATCGCGGGTCCGCCGGGTGTGCGCGCGCACGTTCAGAAACCCGTCGCATGCATAAGGTCCACGCCTCATTTGTGCATTCGGGGCTTGATGACACCTGCGATAACTGAAACGATCGCAGATCGGTTTACTGGATCACGCCCTTTCCCGCACGGAGGCTGGCCGGCGGTACCCTGAGCATGGCGAGACCCGACGACATTTTGGTGCTGCTGGATGATCCGCAGGCGCCCGATGGACCGCCGCCGCGGACATGGAAGATCGCGGTGATCGATGACGATCGCGCTGTCCACGAGGGCACGCGATTCGTCCTGGCCGGCTATTCGCTCAACGGCAGCGGCATCGAGTTGATCTCCGCGAACTCGGCAGCCGAAGGGCGGGAGCTGCTGCGCCGGCATCCCGACGTCGCCGTGGTCCTGCTCGACGTGGTGATGGAAACCGAATCGGCGGGCCTCGATCTCGTCGAGTTCATCCGGCGCGACCTCGGCAACGACCTCGTCCGCATCGTTCTCCGCACCGGCCAGCCGGGACAGGCGCCCGAGCGCAACGTCATCGTCGACTACGACATCAACGACTACAAGGCGAAGACCGAGCTCACCGCCGACAAGTTCTTCACCACCATCACTTCCGCTCTGCGCAGCTATGAGCAGCTGGCGCGCATGGCCGAGACCCGCAGGGGGCTCGAGATCGTGCTGGAAGCGTCGTCACGGTTCGCCGGTCATCGGTCGCTTCAGCATCTCGCGGCCGGCGTGCTGTGCCGGATCGCGGACATCCTTGGCATCGACTGTACGGGTGCCGTCGCGGTGCGCGAGGCCGATGTGGGACCAGCCGACTTCTCGCTGCTGGCGGGCCCCTGCCGCTGCTGTGATGCGCCGTCGGCGCGCGGCGGCGCGCTTTCGCCTGAGGTTCGGGAGCAGATCGCCGCCAGTTTTGCCGCGGGCCGCTCGGTCTATGACCGCCAGGTCGCGACGCTGCTCGTTTCGACCGAGAGCGGTCGCGGCGTCGTCGTCGCGATCGAGACCGACCAGCCCCTCAGCGATACGCATCTGAGCCTGGTGGCGATTCTCTGCGACCGGCTCGGCGCGGCCTTCGACGTCGTTTCGTTGTATGAACAGCTGCAGGCGGCCAACGCACGGCTGGAGCGCCGCGTCGAGGAGCGCACCGGCCAGCTGGAGGCCGCGAACAGGCGGCTCGAGGCCCAGTGGCAGCGCGCCCGGCGGGCAAACGCCTTCCAGAGCGAGGTGCTCGGGACCGTCGCGCATGACTTGAAGAACCCGCTCAGTGTCATCCTCGGGCGCACGGAGATTCTCAACGACCTGCTCGCCGCCGGGCCAGTACCGGTGGAGCAGGCGAGGGCCCAGCTCGGCCATATCCGCGAATCGGCGCGCCGGCTGACCGCGATGTCCGACACGCTGATCGCTGACGCGATGGCCGATGCGCTCGACATCACTGTCCGGCGCGAGCCGGCCGACATGGTGGAGCTCACCGCGGACGTGGTGGAGGCCAACCGGCCGCTCGCCGACCGCAAGCAGCAGGTCGTGGCCTTTTCGGGATCCGGACCGCTGCCGGTGGGCGCCGACCATGACAGGATGCGCGAGGCCGTCGACAACCTCGTCAGCAACGCCATCAAATACTCGCCGGTCGGGGGCCGCATCGACATCGTGGTCGACCGGGCCGACGGACTGGCCAGGGTGCAGGTGATCGACAGCGGGCCGGGATTGCTGCCGGAGGATCGCGCGCGGCTGTTCGGCAGGTTCCAGCGCCTCTCGGCCCGGCCGACGGCGGGAGAGAGCTCGACCGGGCTCGGCCTGTCGATTGCCAAGAAGATCGTCGACCTGCACGGCGGATCGCTGACTGCGGAGGAGGCCCCGGGCGGCCGCGGGACCAATTTCATCCTGACGCTCGCCATCGAGGAGGATGGAAGCCCGTGAGCCAGGGCCAGCATATCGTCGTCGTCGACGACGAGGCCGCGGCGCGGGAAATGGTCGGCGACTACCTGCAGATGCACGGGTTCCGGGTGACGCTCTGCGACGGCGGCGCCAGCCTGAGGGCGGCCATCGGCAAGGAGACGCCGGATCTCGTCGTTCTCGACCTCAACATGCCTGAGGAGGACGGCCTCTCGATTGTTCGCTACCTGAAGCAGGTATGCCCCGTGCCGGTGATCATGCTCACCGCCACGGCGAGCGCGATCGACCGCGTCGTCGGCCTCGAGATGGGCGCCGACGACTACGTCGCCAAGCCCTGCGAACTCAGGGAGCTTCTCGCCCGGATCCGCTCCGTCCTGCGTCGGCTCAAATGGACGGGGCCGAAAACCGCCGAGCGGCGGCTTGCGGCGATCCTGTCGTTCGACATCGTCGGTTTCGCGCGCTTCGTCCAGCAGGACGAACCGGACACCCTGAACGCGCTCGATTCGATCTTTGCCGAGATCATCAACCCGACCCTGGCCCGCCATCACGGAACCTTGTTCAAGATGCTGGGCGACGGTGGTCTGGTCGAATTCGCGAGCGTGGTCGATGCCGTGGAATGGGCGGTGCTGTTCCAGCAAGCCATGGCGGAAAACCCCGTCGGCCAACGGCCGGCCGGCACGATCCGGTTCCGGCTTGGGATCGCGGTGGGCGATATCGTGGTCAACCAGAACGACCGGTTCGGCGAGGGCGTGACGCTGGCCGTTCGTATCCAGGAATGCGGCTTGCCCGGCGGTGTCACGTTGTCCGACTACGCGCACCAGTTCGTGCGCGGCAAGACGGCAGCGCGCTTCCAGGACGGCGGGCTGAAGGACCTGAAAAACATCGCCGTACCCATGCGCCTGTGGCACTGGTCTCCCCAGCACGAGGCGTGACGGGCTGGGCAAGGGCGATCCGGATGGGTGTCACCGAGCACGAAGTCCGCCGGGTTGCGCTGTCCCTGCCGCACTCCGAGGAACGGCAGCACATGGGAAAGCCGGACTTTCGCGTGAGAGGCAAGATCTTCGCCTCGCTGCCCCCGGGCCAGGGCATCGTGGTTCTCAAGCTGGCACCGGATCACCAGACGGTCTTGCTCGAGGCATCACCGGCGCTCGCCACCCCCGCGGCCGGCGCGTGGGGCCGTCAGGGATGGACACGTATTCAGCTTTCCGAACTGGAGGAAACGGGCCTGAGAGGCGTTCTCGGCTCGGCTTGGAGAACCGTCGCCCCCGCTTCGCTCATAAAGGCTCTGCCGCCGGCCTGAGTGGTGCGAGGCCGTCCCTTCGGCGTGGGCCCGAACGAAAACGGAGCCCCCGAGGGCTCCGCACGAACTGTTCTGGTGGTGCCCGGCTGTCAGGCGACGCGGGTCTCCATGCGAAGCGATGCGATATGGAGCGTTTCGTCGTTCCTCAGCCCCATGCGGCGCCGGCGGATGCGGTCTGCGACTTCACTGAAGAGCTGCCGTGCATCTTCCGGCGCAATCCTGTCGCTCTTCATCAGCATGAGAATGATCGGGTCCCTGAAGATCTCGTCGTAGCTCTTCTCGTGCTCGCCCGTCATCACCGCATCTCCTCTGTTCGCGCCAACTCCCGCCTACTCGTTTCGTTGATCGGTGCTCGTTCGCGGCACCACACACACCATACGTGATATGTGTGACCTTGGCGAGACACCCAAGCGCAAATTTCGAGCAGCGCGTCCGGATTGTCGCGAGGGGAGCTGGAGTGCTCCCCCGATCGGGGGCCTCGTAGCATGCGAAGTCCGGCAGTTTGATGAAGGTGAGCCTGGCCGGACCCTCATCCCGCTGCGCGTCCAAAGGCGGAGGCACCAAGGCGGGAGATCCGGATGAGCTGGAACGCCACGCTCTGGACCAACGCAGCCATGAGCGTTCCACTCACACTTGGGCTGGCGCTAGCCTTCGAAGTGCTGCGTCGCAAGTGGCGCCGCAGGGTGCCGGGTCACGAACAAGTAAGCCCACAGGTGAATCCGGACAGCCAGCGTTGCGCATACCGCATCACGCTTCATTCATCGTCAGGCAAAACTTGCCGGGCGGTGCCTAAACGTTGAGCGAATTCGGTCCGCGGCCGGAAACATGGCTACGCGCATTCAGGGGTGAGATCGAGGTGCCCCGTCATGCAGCGTCCCCAGTTTCCCAGCGTGCCCGTACTCCTTGTCGAAGACTCGTCCCCGGTGCGCAGCATGATCCGCAGGATGCTTGCGGATGTCGGCATCGAGACCGTTGTCGAGGCCAACTCGGCCTCCGAGGCGGAACGGGCGCTGCAGCAATTCTCCCCCGGCCTGATCATCCTCGACTGGTACCTCCCGCATGGAACCTGCGAGGATCTGCTCGACCTCGTGCGGGATCCTGAGCGCAGCGCCGCGCCGAATGTCCCGGTCATCGTGATGTCGGCGCGTCCGACCCTGCCCGTCGTCGTCCGCGCGCAGGACATGCAGGTGAGGCTGTTCCTGCGCAAGCCCTTCGGCCCGCGCAAGCTGTGGGAGCGCATCTGCGCCGCAATCGAGCCGGTCGGGTATGTCGAGGAGACCAGCCGCGGTCCTCGCAAACGCACCAGTTCGCGCAAGCTCGACAGCTGACGTCAGATCCGCACGGCTTCCGCGATCACGCCCTTCGGCAGAGACAGCGACCGTACCCGGGCGCAGAAGCCGTCGAGCCTCTCGGCCACGGACGAAACCGTATAGAGCGCCGTCACCCGCTGCATGGCGGCCTGGGACATCCGCTCGCGCCCGGCCGGATCGGCGATCAGCCTGTCCAGCGTATGCGCAAGGCTGGACACGGATACCTCGGCCAGGTAGCGCGCACAGTCTCCGCTGATCTCCCGCAGCCCACCCGTGCCCGAGGACACGAGGGCCGCGCCGCCGGCGTGCGCCTCGAGCGCCGTGCGGCCGAACGGCTCGATCCATCGCGACGGGACAACGGCGATGGACGCCCGCTCATTCAGTTCCCTGATCTCTGAAAAGGGCCGGTCGAAGCGGACGCTTGCGCGATTCCCGAGCGGCTTCAGCGCAGCGACGATACGGGCAGTCTCGCCGGGCGACGCAGCCCCCTCGGACACTACGAAGGTGGCCTTCCAGTCCGGGCGGGCAAGAAGCACGGCGGCGACGGCGTAGGCAGCCTCCGTAAGCCCTTTCTCGGGCGCCGCGCGCCCGATGCAGACGATCTCCAGGGCACGCTGCTGGCGCGGACGCCAGCCGGAGGGGTCGAAACCGTTCGGCACGACGGCCGTGGGGATGCCGATGTCGGGCCAGTGCGCGGCGAAGCGCTCCGCCGCCACCTCACTGACGAAAGTGATTCCGGCGAGGTCCCGCAACTGCCGCGCTTTCCTCCTGCGGTCGAGGTCGCCCACCAGGCCTTTCCGGCGCTGCCCCTTGGGCATATTGTGGGTTTGCGCGATGACCGGCACGCCGGGCAGCAGGCGGGCCAGCCAGGCTGCGGTGGGAATGTGCTGCTGCACGACGACAACGTCCGGCTGCAGGCGCCGCAGCCGTGCAACCAGTTCGAGAACGCGCCAGGCTGATGCCCTGCCGGCGGCGGGGCTGAGCCGGACGAGGGTTGGCGCGGGCAGCGGATCCGCGCCGGCCTCGGCCAGCACCACCGTTTCGCCTGCGAAGCGGCTGGCACAGCTGAGTTCGCTGACGCAGAGATCGATGGAGGTGGCGCACGCGCGATCAAACCGCATGTTGCGCGGAAGGACGTGAGCAATCTTCACGGCACGGCTCCAAATGAACGTGAGAAAATGGCGTCAAGCACAACTGATGGTTGAACAAACAGGCTATCTGACCGGGCGTTTGGTCAGTCCGCCTCCACGAGCTCGGGGATCGGCCTTCCGCCGCCTGCGCCGGCAAACTGCAGCGCGAACAGCCGGGCATAGCGGCCGGCCCGCGCCATGAGCTCGGCGTGCGTGCCGCTCTCGATCAACCGGCCCTCATGAATCACGTGGATCAGGTCGGCATCGGCGACTGTCGCGAGCCGGTGGGCGATGACGAGCGTCGTGCGCCCGCGGCTGAGGCGGCGCAGGGCGGCCTGAACGGCCGCATCGGCTTCCCCGTCGAGAGACGACGTGGGCTCATCCAGCAGCAGGATCGGCGCATCCTTGAGGAAGGCCCGTGCCAGAGCCACGCGCTGCCGCTGCCCACCCGAAAGACGGCCGCCATGCTCGCCGACCTGCGTGTCATAGCCCTGGGGAAGTTTCTGGATGAAGTCGTGCGCTGAAGCTGCACGCGCCGCTGCGAAGACCTCCTCCTCGCAAGCCTGTGGCCGCCCACGCAGGATGTTCTCCCGCACGGATCCGGTGAAGAGGAACACGTCCTGGCTCACCAGAGTGACGGATTCGTAGAGCGACCCCAGGGTGACGCTCCTGAGATCCTGCCCGTCGATCTCGACGGCGCCGGAGTCAGGCTCCCAGAAGCGCAGCGTCAGGTTGAAAACGGTGCTCTTTCCTCCGCCCGACAGGCCAACCAGCGCGGTGCGCCGGCCGGCCGGCACGAGCAGGTCGAGATTCTGCAGCGTCGGCCGATGCGGGGTGTAGCTGAAGCAGACATCCCGGAAGCGGATCTCTCCCCCGGTGACCGCAAGCAGCTTCGCACCCGGCGCGTCGACGATTGCCGGGCTGCGGTCGAGGAGGTCGTACATCATGCGCACGCCCGTGGCGGCGGTCGCCAGCGTGAGATGCAGCCGGGCGAGGCGGCGGATAGGGTCGGTCGCCAGCAGGAGCGCCGTGATGAAGGAGAAGAACTGGCCGGGCGTCGCGTCGTAGTAGATGACCCGCCAGCCCCCGTAGAGCACGATGGAGGCAACCGCGATCCCGCCCAGCATGTCGATCAGCGGGTTGGCAGCCGCCTGCAGCCGTACCATGCGGTTCGACAACTGCTCGACGCTGCGGACCGCCCGGTCGAGGCGGTCCAGCATGGCTTCCTCGAGCCGGAAGGAGCGGATGAGGCGGAACGCGTTGGACGTTTCCTGCACCACCGCCACGACGTCCGCTGCCGACGCCACCTCCCGCCCGAACAGCTTGCGCACCTGCTTCAGCAGGCGCCCGAGGCCGACGAACACCAGCGGCGAGCCGATGAAGGCGATGACCGTCAGCAGCGGGTCCTGGATCAGCATCACGCCCATGAGCCCCGCCACGGTGAGCGCGTCGCGGCCGAGGCTGGTGACGATCAGGTTGAGGGCCGAGCTGACGGCCTGGGCATTGAAGGTGAGCTGCGTGACGAGTTCGGCCGAACCGCGCGACTGGAAGAAGCCGGGCTCAAGCCGCAGCATGTGGGCGAAAAGACGCCGCTGCGTGGAGGCGACCAGCCGGTTGCCGACATGTGACAGCGTGATCTCCTGGCCGTAGGCGGCCAGTCCCTTCGCTACGAACAGGGCGACGATCAGGCCCGAGATCCAGGCCATGGCAACGGCGTCGCGATCGATGAAGACGCGGTTGACCAGGTCCTTCATCACCCACGCGCTGGCGCCGGTGGTGCCTGCCACGACAGCCATGAGCGCCACGGCGACTGCGTAGTGTCGCCAGACCTCCGGAAACGTGTCGGTGGCGAGGCGTCGCAGGATCGTGAGATCTGCCGGAAGCCGGCGGGACACGACCCGGAGCATGGCCCGGGCAGACGGCAATGTGTTCGTCCTGAAATCAAATCACCGGCGAACCGGCGGCAATAGCCAGACCGTAGCGCGTACGCCGGGGCTTGGCTAGCGCGGGCCGGCCGCAGCGTTGACGAAACGTCGAGGCCGGCCGGAGATTTGCCGGAGAGATCTATCCCGGCTAATTCCGCATATGCCGGGCCAGCGCCTCGATCCGCGGCAGGACGGTCGCGGCCGCGCCGGGATGATCCAGCGTCTGCGCCCAAGCCAGACGGAAGCAGGCCAGCCAGCCCTCGATTTCGTCATCGCCGATGGGTGCGTGCAGGTGGCGTGCCCGCAGCATCGGCGGCCCGTGCCGCTGGACGAACAAAGGCGGCCCTCCGAGCCATCCTGAGAAATGCGGTGTCCAAACGGCGATGTCTTTGTGAACGCGCCTCCAGGATTGTACTCAGTCATTATTCGACTCCGCTATGCTCTATAACGATTCTTGAAATGAAGTCTTTGCGAAAAAACAATCGCAAGGCAATTGAGTCGCAATTCAGTTCGCGCCCGTTGGACAAGATGCTGGTCAACCCTAGCATTCTGACGATCCTGGCTTTTCTGGTAAATTCCTCATCAAGTGGATAGGTCCATTCGAGGCTCAATACCTTTATTCTTCTCTCAAATAGTGCCACAGTTACTTTGAGCATAGTGTCAGGACGCCCTAATCCAGACGGCCACTGCAGTGATATAGATTTTGGTTTTGGTTTTGACGTAGCCATCACTTCAGATAACGCATCCCGACCAAATGAAGACGAACTCAGATTTTGAATAGCAGACTCTTCTCGTGCAGCTATGTAATCGCAGACAGCATGCATATCATAATCTTCAAAGGATTTAGCCTGCCGAGGAAAAAAAATGAGAGGGACGACAAGTAGAAAAAGGATCGAAATTTTCGAGTTGAAATTGTGAATAGGTGCCATATCTGCACAAGCGCCTCGGATTAGAAGTATTATGTCCAACATGTTCTCACATGCTCTTGTATGCGTCCTCATAGTTCGCATCAATAGAATCGAAGTGAACAAGCATTGTGAGACAGCAACAGCCGCAGCAGGTTCTCGCTGAGTTCGCTCACTTCGATGCTCCTCGGCGCCGACAATCAGGCGTCCGATTCCTAGCGAAACACAGACACGAGTTCATTCACAGGTCATAAAAGTTGAATCTGAAGGTACTCGAACAGCTTCTGGCGGCTGCCGGAAAGATCCTGCGGGTGAATGGCCCAGCATTCAGCCGCCTCGGGCAGCGTGTCCATTAGCGTGTAACAGCGCTGAGTGAAAGCCTGGATCGCTTCTTCCCCGCCCAGAACCTCGTAGAGCGTGGCGGCCCCGCGCCCATCCGTCCCGTCGCTCATCGGCTCAATCCACCTGTACTGAGCGTCCGGATCGGTCCCCCAGAGCCGCCTGTCAAGCCCGGCAGGGCCGGGCGGGGATGCGCGGCGCGCAGCCCGCGGGCCGTAAACGCGTCCAAGTTCACCGGCAGTTAACCAAGATGAGGGTGAATGGAGTGGCAACCCTGTCGGACGGACCTTCCACCAGGGCGTGTCGCAGACATGGACGAACGGGTTCGATCGGCGCCGCACGGCGCAGCGACCCCGACGGCCGGCCAAACCGTTGCCGAGAGCGTACCCGATGAGTGTTGCCAGCCACCCAACCCCCATCCGCCTGCGAAAGCGCAGGGCCTCGGTGCTCCCCCCGCTGCTGGTGCTTGCGGCGGCGGCTGGTGCCGCCCTGTGGATGGCGCGCTCGGGGCATGACGGCCCGGACGACCCGGCCAGCGCGGTTGTGTTGGTCGGGCAGGGCTCCGCGGCAGGTCTCCAGACGTCCGCCGACCCCGCCATGCAATCGAGGGCGCCTGCGACCGGCGCAGGCGTGCCGACCCTTCCGCTCTACGGTTCTCTCGCCGCGCTCGACCGCGCGCTGTCCGGCGGGTACGCACCGCGCCTGCTGTCGCTGAGCGCGCCGAGGCCTGCCGGACTGCATCAGGACCCGGTGATCGCCAACGCTCCCGGTCCGCTGCCCGGCCCCAACTACACGCTCCCTGCGCAGGAGCCGATCGACGCGGCGCTGGCCGCCGAGGCAGCCCGGCCCGACGAGCCCGCCACGATCGTCGCCGCCCTGCCGCAGCAGCAGGCGGCCGCCCTCGACGGCGAAGCCGGAGAAGACGCCGCGATCGCGGCAGCCTCCGCCGGATCCGTTGCCGCCCCGTTGCCGCCGCCCCGGCCTGCATGGCTCGCCGCCCCCGCCGAGCCCGCGCCGTCCGCCCAGGCGGCCATCGCCCCGCAAAGTGCACAGCCGGCGCGCCGGGCCAGGCTCGCCCAGCCGGCGGCTCCGGTCGTCGCGACGGACAATCGCAGTTTCCTGCAGAAGCTGTTCGGCGGCGGTGCCACGCAGGGCGACGCTCTCGCCTACGCCGCGCCGCAGGACGACGCGGCGCCACGGGCCGGCGTGCCGCGCCTGCTTTCGTCCCCGGGCGGGGAGGGGGCCGACGCGATGACGGCGGTCTACGACATCGCCGCGCGCACCGTGTACATGCCCAACGGCGACAAGCTCGAGGCGCATTCCGGGCTCGGCGAGCACCTCGACGATCCCCGCGCGGTGCATGTGCGGATGAAGGGGCCCACGCCCCCCCATCTCTACGAGCTGCGGGAGCGCGAGGCGCTGTTCCATGGCGTGCGCGCCATCCGCCTCAACCCTGTCGGCGGCAGCGGCGCGATCCACGGCCGGGCCGGGCTGCTGGCGCACACCTTCATGCTGGGCCCGCGCGGAGACAGCAATGGCTGCGTCTCTTTCCGCGACTATGAGCGTTTCCTTCAGGCCTATCTGCGCGGCGAGGTGAAGCGGCTGCTGGTGGTCGCCGGACGCGGGTGAGGTGAGGGGACGCGCGCTGCCCGCGCGCCCCCATCGCGCCCTCAGTTGGCGGCCGGCGCCGCCTGGCGCTGCTGCCGGCGGCGGCGCTCCTTCTCGTCGTCGCGCCCGTCGAGAGAGCCTTCGCCGGTCTGCTGCGTCTCGAGACCGGCCCGCTGGCGGCTGCCGTCCCGGCGCACCGTCTGCGGCTCGTTGCGCGCCAGGATGAAGTAGAGCTGCCCGGTGAACGGCGAGGCCAGCGCGCTCATCTCGGTCGTCCCCCACACCGCCCCGCCGGACGTGCTGCCCTGCGCGTTGTCGGCAATGGCGAGCGGCGTCTTAATGACCTTGTCGAGGTCGAGCTCCGGCGTGGCCGGCGCCTCGGCGGCCGGCGCCTGGTCGGCGGGGGTCTGTGTGGGCGGGGTTTGGGAAGGCGGCGTGGATGGCTGCGCGGTGATGTCGGCGTAAGCTTCGCCCTGCTGGCCTGCCGTCGCCAGTTCGTAGTTGCCGCCCCCGTCGTTCACGAGCGTCAGGCCAGTGATGGTCACCGTCTTGCCAGTGCCGACATCCGGGCTGTTGAAGGTGCCGGTTGCGGTGACGCTGACGGTCACCTTGCCCACGTCACTGCTCACCAATCCCGCATAGGTCGCGTTCGCCAAGCCGAGCGTGGCCGTCGTCGTGCCGTCATAGGTCTTGTTGCTTGCGGTGATGTTGGAGACGGTGAGCTGCGCCTTGTTGATGGTGCCGGTGGCCGTAGTCTGCTGCTGAGGCGTTGTCACGAATTCGTAGTTTCCGGAGGCGGAGCTGTTGTTTGCCAACACGAAAGTAAGGCCTGCGACACTTCTGGGGCCCGCGTTCGCGCTGGAGAAGGTGCCGGTGCCGGTCATGGCCGAGATGAGGACCGAATCGGTGAACGTGTTGCCGTTGACGTCTGTGAACGTCGCCGCGTTCATGGCGAGCGTGGCAGCCGTCGTCCCGTCATAGGTCTTTGTCGCCGTCGCACCGCTCGTCACGGTGAACTGGCGCTTGTCGATCACGTAGGCGCGCGCGTCGACGATGTACCCAAGAGCCTTGGCGTTATCCGCGGTGGTGGTGTCGATCGAGTAGGTGCCGGCGTTCTTTGCTTCGGTGGCGGTCTCCGCCGTGCCGCCGCCGGCCGCGGTGCGGCTGAAACCCGCCGTCAGGTCACCGCTGTTTGCCACCGTCGCGCTCAGCTGGGTGGTGATCGTGGAATCATACGTCCGGCTTTGGCCGGCATTGGCCAGCGCCAGCGTCGGCTGCTGGCGATAGATCACATATTTGGCGGTAGCAGAAAGCGCGCCGTATCCCGAGTAGCTTGTCGTTTGCACGCCATTGTACCGGAATGACTTTGGACCCCAGCTGCCCGCCATCGTACCGACGCCGGTCGATCCATTGATCGATCCCGTGTAGAGCCGCGCTCCGCTGCTCGCGACGACGTTGATCGCGGCGCCGGTACCGGCGGTGATGTTTCCGCCGGTCGCCGTCCCCGCGGCATCGTTCGATCCGGCGACGATGAGGACGGCATCGGCCGTGTTTGCCTTGGTCGATCCGACCGCAGCGTTCAGGGCGACGTTCCTCGTGGCGATAATCTGGATGGAGCCGGAAGCGTTGATCCCGCCGCCGATGGTGATGTCCTTCTCGTCTCCGGTGGCCGACAACCGCACGTCGCCGCCCGCGGTGATGGTCTTGGATGTCTCCACGACGATGTTGCCTGCCGAATTGAGCTTGAGCCCGCCAGCCGTCGAGATGGCGCTGCTGACGGTAATATTTCCGCCCGTCGTCGTGACTTCGATGTCGCCTTGCGCCGTTGCCCCGGCGTCCACGTTGAATCCGCTGGCATTTGCGAGCAGCAGCCGGGTGCCGGTGCCGGACACCGAGACTGCGGGCTGGCCGGAGCCGATCGGCGTCGTGTAGAGCACGTCGTCCCCGGCAACCGTGCCGACTGCGGCGGCCAGCAGAGTCCGGACCGCGGACATCGAGGCGAGCCCGTCCACCGACACGGCGCCGGCAACGAGGCCGGGCGCGCCGGCCACTCTGACCGTTGCCATGTTTGAGGGGAGGTAGAACGCCCTGTTCCCCGTGGCCACGGTCGGCGTGTCCGACGCGCCCGCGAAATACGTTCCAGACATCGTCACCAGCGCCGCGACGCCGTTGGGGATGGCGTCCGTCATCAGCATGTAGCTTCCAGTGGCGCCGACGCTCGCCGTGCCGTCGCTGCGGACGCCGTTGGCGATGAGCCCCACGGTCGCTCCCTTGGCGAAATCATTGCCGGCCGTGGCACTGCCCGTGACGACGGCCGGGCCATCCGGAAACCGCCAGGTCAGATAGGGCAAGGACACGCCGTCCCGGCGGCCCCAGACACCCGTGTCGAAGCCGAGGCTCGTGAGGGCATTCGGGTTAGCGCCCGTCAACTGTGCGAAGGTGACCCCGGTGCCGCCCGCCGAGCTTTGCTGCCCGGTGGTGTCAGTCGCCCACCAGGAGAAGTTGGCAGTCATTGCACCCGAGGTATCTCCAACAAGGCCTCCCGCCCAGCCGCCTGCGGCGTCGTGGACATGTCCGGTGGCATAGGTCTGGTTCAGGGTCGAAGAATTGGAAAATCCGATCAGGCCGCCGACCGCAAAACCTCCGCTGACGGAACCTGTCGAGTAGGCAGAGGAGACCTCTGCAGAGGCCAGATACCCGATCAGGCCGCCGACGACCTCGCCCGATCCGGAAACGCCGGCCGTTGAGAATGATCCGGTGACTTTGCTGTAGCCTACATAGCCCGCGAGCCCGCCGACCCAGCTTGAGCCGGACACCAGCCCCGAGACGGACGCCTCGGTTATCGAGCCGCGGTACATGTATCCGACGAGCCCGCCAGTGTAGGCACTGCCCGCCACATTGACATTGGCGAGGATGACGCTGCGCAGTGTAGCGCCGTCGGTCGCCCCGAACAGGCCGACATTGTCTTGCGTACCCGCCGAGATCGTCAGCCCGGTGATCGTGTTGCCTAGGCCGTCGAACGTGCCGGTGAACTCAGAACCATCCGTGCCGATCGACCCCCAGTTGGTGTAGCCGGACAGGTCTATCCCCTGCCCGAGCACATAGCTCTTGCCGAGATTGTTGCGGATTGCATCGAGCGCTGCGGCCGTGCGGATGACGGTGTAGTCCGTTCCGTCCACATTGTACCCGGTGACAGCGGTATTCAGCCCGATGGCGACCTTGTTGGTGACCGAGTAGAAGTTCGAGTAGTTCCATAAACGTGCGCTTGCCACCGCAGCCAGGATGGCGCGTGGCGTCTCGTCAGCGCCACCGGTGCCGACGCTCACCGTGCTTGGCCGCACCAGCACCGTGCGCAGGTCTCGGTTTGCATTCGAGCGTGCGACAGCAAGGCCGCCGGTGGCGGTGGTGCCGGGTGCATCATACCTCACCAGCGTGCCCTCGGCAGGCATGGTGGACGTGTCCACCATGTCGAAGAAGCGCCCGTTGGCCATGGTGGTCAAATTCGCCAGCGAGGTTCCACCCTGAGTGACGGCCGACACGGTGGCCCCGGCCAGGCCTTTACCACTTGAATCCTGCACGAAACCGTTGATCACCGAAGGGCCGGCCGTGCCGAAGCGCCATGTGAGATAGGGAAGCGAAACCCCGTCGCGCCGGGCCCAGCCTTCGGAGGTGAAGCCGAGGGCGGCGAGAGTTTTGCCACCCGTCAGTTGGTCGAAGGTAATCCCCGTGACCCCGGCGATCGAGGTGGACCCGCCTGCGCCGTTCAGCTGACCCGTGGTATCGGTCGCCCACCATGAGTTCGCGGCGGTGACCGAAGTCGGAGTATTCACCAAGCCAATGAGGCCACCTGCCGAAGTAGATCCGCTCACTTGGCCTACAGCGAATGTCTCGGCGAGTGTGGTTACGCCGCCAACCTCTGTAGCTGTAGATCCGACGAGACCTCCTGCGACCGATCCCTTCACCGAACCCATTGCAAAGGCTTGTGAGATGTCGGCGCCCGAGGCCTTACCCACTAGGCCGCCCGAAGTGGCGCCGATTACGTTGATGTTGGTGTAAGAACGTTTGATTTTCGCCGTCTCAACAATAGTCCCCGCGTCATTCTTGAAAGCATACGCGGCGCCCACGAGTCCACCCACCGACCCCTGACCGCCTTTTACGCTGCGGGTGGCGTAAACATTCTCGAGAATGCCGCCTCGCATGTAACCAATTACCGCGCCAGTCCCCAAAGCGGATCCGGAACCATCTCCGATATCAATAACAACGTTGACCAAGCCTACGTTTCGGATAGTTGCACGCTCAGTATTTCCAAATAAACCTGCATTAAAAGATGTGTTATAATTGGCTATTCTCAAATCATATATGGATCGGTTCAGTCCATCAAAATTCCCTTTGAATGGATTCAAGAAATATCCACTTCCAATTGGACTAAAGTCCCCTAAATTCCACTTAATGTCGGCTGCTAAAGCGTAGCTGCCGTTCATGTTACTCTTTTTAATATCCTGCAATTCTTGAGCTGTCCGGATCAAGTTATAGTCATCACCCGCGATCCTCAGCGTAGAATTGCCCTCAAAAGTAATCCGCGCGGAGCCGACAAGGCTGTACGTCGCCCCCGCATTGCCGATCGTCAGCCTTCCCGTTCCCCCCTGCTTGATGTCGGCGGCGATGATGACCCTCGGCGATAGCAGCTGGATGTTGCCACTGGCCTCGATGACGCCGCCTACCGTGATCACGCCAGAGACCGCATTCAGCGTCACTCCCCCGGACCCGATGGTATTCCTGATTGATCCCGACGCACCGATGGTGATATTTTTCGCTGCGGTAAGCGTCAGGGTATTATTGGAAGACCAAGTCACGGCCGTGGAGACTGTGATGTTGCCATCCTGTGTTCCACTCGTGCCGGTCGAAACCGTGACGTTGGTCGTGGCGAGAAGATTTGTCAGCGTGGTGACGTTCAATTTTGAGTCGTTCGCAGTCGCGACGAACGGTGAGGACGCTGTGCTCACGCCGGAGCTAGCGCCGCTGACAATCTCCAAATTGTACGGATCCAGCAGCAGCGAGCCCCCGTTCCCCTTCGGTGCCCTCGTGTCCACGTAGCCGTCGAATGCGAGCACGGCCTTGCCGGAGACTTCCACCTGGCCACCGTCGCCGCCCTGGTCGCCGCCGCGGGCGAGTACGAGGCCGCGATAGTCGGTGAGGCCGTCGGCCCACACGACGGCTGTGCCGCCATTGCCATTCTGCGTGGCGGAGACGTCGATGCGCGTGGTGGCGTCGACGCTCGTTTCCTGCGCCGCCGCCAGGCCCTCGCCGCCCTGCCAGCCGCCGCCGATGCGAACCGTGCCTCCCCCCTCGGTGCCCTTGGCTTCCACCGTGGCGCCGGCCAGCTTGACTTTGCGGCCGGTCACCTGCACGCGTCCGCCCTTGCCGGCGGCGGCATTCGCCTCCAGCCGGCCCCTGACGGAAACCTCGCCCTGTCCGCCGTCCAGCACCACGCTGCCGCCCGGGCCCTGCCGGGCGGAGGAGGCGCGCGTCACGCCGGTCATGGAAATGGACTGGCCGACGATCTTCGCGGCCTGCGCCACGGACAGGCGCACCGTGCCGCCCGCCGCGTCCACCGTGCCGGCCTGGTCCACCAGCGGGCCGGAGCGCCCCTTGCCCGCCGGCTGCGAGGCCGCGAAGCTGACGAGCCCGTCCCCCGCGAGGTCGACGGTGGCAACCTCGCCGGCGGCCAGCGACACCTGGCCGAGGGTGGCGGTGATGACGCCGCGGTTGGCCACGGACCCGCCGGTCAGCGCCACGATGCCCGCCTCGCTCGCCGTGATGGTGCCCTCGTTGACGACGTCGCCGGCCCCGCCGTCAGGCTGCGACAGGCGCAGGCGGCCGGAGTTCATGGCCTCGTCGACGTCGGCGTCGGCGAGGCGGTGAGCCGAGGCGACGAGCCCGCCGACATTGATCGTGGCCCCCGCGCCGATGATGACGCCGGCCGGGTTGATGATGGCCACCGTCCCGTTTGCCTTGAGGCTCCCCATCAGCTGCGAGGCCTGCCCGCCGGTCACCCGATTCACGGTCAGCGACGACGCGCCGGGCTGTACGAACTGCGCTGTCTCCGTCGCCGTGAGCGAGAAGGACCGCCAGTCGATCAGGGCGCGGTTGCTCATCTGCGTGATGACGGTGGTCGACGTGTCGGGCCGGGTCACCGTGGCCTGGCCGGCGCGGACCGCTTCGCCGTCGGGGCCCGCGAAAGCGGATGCCGCCGGAAAGACGAAAAGGGCGGTGCCAAGGGCCGTGCGCGCGAGAAGCGCGGCGCGGCGGAGGCCGGCTGAGCGGCGGGGAGACGCGAGTACGGAGGGGGCGAAGGTCATGGAACGCTTCCTGACGCACGAGTGACAAAGGAATGAACGGAACACGCGGGGGCGGGCGGCCTCCAACCCGCCCCTGCGTCATGCAATCGTTTGAAAAAAGCCTGTGGCGCGGGGCCTCCTACCAGTCCCAGCGGAGCGCGAAGAACAGTCTCGGATCCCGCGACCCGTTGGGGCGCGCGGGATCGTCCACGAGCGGTTTTGACACCTCGACGCCGCCCGAAAGGCCCGCCGCGGCCCACAGGCGGATGCCCGCCCCGACGCTGGCGAGCGTGCTCGCCGAGTCCTGGCCGGCGATCGCATCGCGCAGGAACACGCGGCCCCCGTCGCCGAAGACGTAGATCTGGAAGGCTGTCAGGCCCGCGACGTCCGCCCCCTGCGTGTAGCGGAGCTCGCCCACGCCGGCCGCCCCGGAATCGCCGAGGATGGCGGAGGGGTCGAACGCCCTGCCGAAGCGGCTGCCGCCGAGGCCGAACTGCTCGGCGGAGGGCAGGGGCGCGCCGCTCCACTGTCCCGTCACGCCCGTATAGGCACTGAAACCCGCACCCAGCGGCTGCTCCCGGCCGAACTCGCCGGACGTCTTCCAGAAGTCGAAGCGTGCCGGCTGTCGCGCCCGGCCATCGGCACCCGAGCGCGATGCGCCGAGCCCGTCCAGTCCGTGCGAGATGTCAAGGCGGGCGGTCCACACTCCTGACAGCGCATCCCGCGCCTCGATCCGTGCGCCGAGGTCGAGGCGGCGCACCTGGTCGTCATAGCGCTGGAGCTCGGAAAGCTGCGTCTCCGTGCCGCCTCCGGCCAGCCTTGCGTCGATCCACAGTGAGAACGGACGGGCGCGAAGCACGGGGTAGGACAGCGTGGACGCCGCCGTCCAGGTGCGCCCGTGAATGTCGTAGATGCTCGAGGATGCGCCGGGCCGCGTGCGCCCGTAGTAGAAGCTGTTGCGCAGCGAGAGCCCGTCCTCGCCGAGCAGCACCGTCGTTTCGGCGGTGCCGGCATGCAGTTCGTCGGAGGGTGTGGAGACCGCGGTCGCGCCGATCGATTCGCCGTATCCCAGATTGCCGTTTTCCGTGACGCCCAGCGAGCCCTGCCAGGGCCCGATGGCCTTGCTTCCGCGATTGTCGACGGACGCGAATGCGTCGATCGCCTTGTGCTCGGCGATGATGGTGAGGATGGTCGCGCCCGCCGGCGCGCCGGCCGGCGGCGGGACGAGGATGCCCCGGGCCGTGATGCCCGGCGCGTCGTTGAAGAGCAGCAGCGCCCGCTCCAGCACGGCCGCGGTCAGCGGGCGCGCCGCGAGCAGCCTGCGGGTCTGGCCCTCCTTCAGCGTGCCGGGAAGCTCGCCACCCTCGTAGCGGACCTCCGATGCGTAGCCCTCAACGGCGCGCAGGACGAGCCGGCCGGTGGCGATGGTCTGCTTGGGGACGGTGACTTCGGAGATGATGTAGCCGTCGCCCCGGTAACGGGCCGTCAGCCGGCGTGCCAGTTCGAACACGTCGGCGACGCTGACCGTGGTGCCGACGAGGCCGGACCACTCGCCGTCGAGCGCGCCGGGCGCATAGGCCGTGACACCTTCGAGGACGACTTCCCGCAACGTGAACCTGATCTCGGCCGCCCCGGGCGGGGCGAGGGCCTCGGCGCCGGTCTCCGGCAGTGCGATGGGGGTTTCACGCTGGGGTGCAGGCGCTGCCGGCGAGCGCAACGGAACGCGGGCCGCATCGGCGCCGCCGGGGATCGTCTGTGCCGCCGCTCCCGAAGAGTAGAACCCGGCCATGGCCATGGCGAGAACAACGACGTGACGGTGCAATGGCGTCATATGAAATTGCCGCTGAAACAGAATGGAGAAATGGAAAGTACAAAAACGGAAATACAACTAGAGATTGCAGGCGCAGGTCACGAATAAAGAAACGTTTAAACGAGTCTATCTTGAATTGGAATATTTCAGGACGGCAGGATTTGCAAATCCGGCTCGAACCGTACGGTAAGGTTAGCGCCGGCGGGCGTGCTACGCCGGCTCCGGAAGCGGGAGAGGCATCGGAGCGGTGAATGCGCCCCGCAGGAATCCGCAACCGGAATGAGCGGGTAACGTTGCGACCGCCGGTCGGGCGTGTGCGCCAAGCCGTGAGCCACGCGGTTCAGGGCCAGCCGCTCAGCGAGACCGTGAGTGCGCGGTCCGATCGGGAAAAAATGGTGCCCAGGGGCGGAATCGAACCACCGACACTGCGATTTTCAGTGAGGTAGGAAGGTATTCAGTCTCGTTAGTACTCGTTAAAAGTGTAGCCATAGCAACGACAAGGGCGTGTTCGGCCATTTCGTTCCGTGAAGCTCCGTGAGAACGAAACGTGTTTTCTGAAACCCGAGTCGTTACCCCGGGTGGGTGCGCTCGCGGAATTATGACGATATTCCCGTTCCGATCCGGCGAGAGTATAGAACGTCAGTCTGCTACGGCGTCTTGAAGTGCCATGAAAGGCAGTATTGGCCTCTTGAGACGCCAAACGTTGAACTTTTAGGGATTCTGTGTTAGGCGCCTCAAGGTGCCGTTACTTCGAACGATGGAGCCTTGAGCCGCCATGGCCGCCCGTAATTCCCTGCTTGCCGCTCCGCCCTACGAAGTAGAGCAAACGCTGAAGACTCTTGGGGCGAACATCCGCACCGCGCGGCTGCGGCGCAACCTTTCGACTTCCGAGGTGGCAGCCAAGATCGGCGTCCATCGACATGTCATTGGCGACGCCGAACGTGGCAAGCCGTCCACGGGAATCGCTATCTATGCCGGGCTCCTTTGGGCAATGGGGCTGGCCGATCAGTTGGGACGTGTCGCTGATCCGCTCAGCGACGAGGAGGGGCTGACGCTGGCCAACGCGCGTGGCCGCAACAAGGCCGGCAGCCGGAAGGCGCTCGACAATGACTTCTAATGCATCGGACCCGAAGAGGGCTCCCCGGTCCGGAAAAAAGCCGGTGCGCGCGGCCACTCCTACAGGCGCGGATGAGTGCTTCGTCTATGTCACTCTGCCGGGTGAAACCGAGGCGGTGACAGCTGGGCGCTATGTCCGCGAGGCGAACCGGCAAGGCGTCGCCACCGGGCGCTTCGTCTATGGCCGCAGCTATCTCGCGCGGCCCGATGCTGTCGAGATCGACCCGGTCGAGTTGAGGCTCAGTGCGCAAACCTACGAGACGGTTCTGATGAAGGGCCTGTTCGGTGCGCTACGGGATGCCGGCCCGGACTATTGGGGGCGACGCGTCATCGAGAAGCACGCCGGGCTGACCGAGCTTGGCGAACTCGGCTACCTCCTTCACTCGCCCGACGACCGCGCCGGAGCGCTGGGTTTCGGACTGGGACAGACGCCGCCCGCACCTGTGCGCGCCTTCAATCGAACGCTCGATCTCGCCCGGCTACAGGAGATCGCCGACCGGTTGTTGAGCGACGAACCGCGCGCCACGGACACCGAGGCGGCGCAGGTGGAAGAGTTACTGCTGCTGGGTACCTCGATGGGAGGCGCGCGCCCGAAAGCTGTCGTCGAGGACGCGGACGGACTCTGGCTCGCCAAGTTCAACCGCGCCGATGACAAATGGAACATGGCGCGGGTCGAGCATGCCATGTTGCTTCTGGCGCGGGCCTGCGGCCTTCTCACGGCCGAGAGCCGTATCGAGACGATCGGCGACCGGGACTTGCTGCTGGTCAAGCGCTTCGATCGGGAGAAGGTCGCGAACGGCTATACGCGGGCCCGGATGATCAGCGCCCTCACGCTGCTGCGCGCCGACGAGACGCAGCGTGAACGCTGGTCCTATGTGGTGCTCGCCGAAGAACTACGCCGGATCAGCGCCGACCCACGGCGGGATGCAGCCGAACTCTTCCGGCGGATGATCTTCAACGCCTTGATCTCGAACATCGACGATCACCCGCGCAATCATGCCGTGATCGCGCCGCAACGTGAATGGCGCCTCTCGCCGGCCTATGATCTCACGCCGTCGGTTCCGGTGAGCCCCGAACATCGCGACCTCGCGATGTCGGCGGGCGATCTCGGCCGCTGGGCCAATGCCCGCAACATCCTTAGCCAGGCGCCGCGCTTCCTCCTCGATCCGACGGAGGCAGCCGTCATGGTCGATGCGATGGAAGAGGCCATCAAAGGCGGCTGGTATGCCGTCGCGCGCGGCGCGGGCGTCTCCGAAGCGGATTGCGCGACCATCGCCAATGCCTTCGCTTATCCCGGCTTTCGTCTGTAACGGACGGGCCGTCAAGCGCAGCCGAATTCGCAGGCGAAGCAAATCGACCTGTGAGGAGCTCGAAAGTCCGGCAAGACCTTGGCAGAGCTTGCCACCTCTTCACGAGAACGACGGGACTGACGGAGCTGCTCCGTCGTCTTATGCGTCGTTCATGCGCAAGAGGCTCACAACCCGTTTCGTTGAGACGTTCCCACGACCCAAGGTGAAGCGGGTCGAGGTGTGGGACGAGGTGCTCACGGGTTTCGGCATGCGTGTCTCGACCGAAGGCAAAATCAGTTGGTTCGTCTCGGTCCGAGTCAACGGCAAGCCTGTGCGGCACACGATCGGGCGATACCCCGCCTTTTCGCTGGCGGAGGCACGTGAAGCAGCACGCAAGGTGCAGCGCGACGTTCAGGGGCAAACTTATCGCAAGCCGAAGGATGTCAAGCCGCCTCCCAAGCCGGTCACCCTCGGCGACGTGGTCCCCCACTTCATTGAACTGCACGCCAAGCCGAAGAACCGGACATGGCGAGCGCAGGAAGCGACGCTCAACAAATTCAAGTGCCTGTTCGAGACGCCGATCAAGGAGATCCGGCGAAGCGACGTGGCCAACGTTCTCGACCGCATCATGAAGCAAGGTGCGCCCAAGGGGGTGAACACGGCGCTGGCCACGCTCAAGACGTTTTTCGGCTGGGCGCTGGATCGCGGGATCGTCGACATTCATCCGCTCGCGGGCATGAAGCGGCCGGCGAAGCTGATCTCACGCGACCGCATTCTCTCCGATACGGAGATCCGGGCCTTCTGGGCCGCAACCTTCCAGCTCGGGCCGATCTTCGGGCCGATGTACAGGCTCCTGCTGATCACCGGGCAACGCCGCTCGGAGGTGGCAGAGATGGAATGGGCGGAGATCGACTTCGAGCGGCGGCTCTGGACCATCCCGGGCGCACGCGCCAAGAACGGCCGCCCGCACGATGTGCCGTTGCCGGAGTTGGCGCTCGACGAGTTGCGCAGCGTCCCGCGCTTCATGCGCTCGACCTTCGTCTTCACCACCTGCGGCGAGACGCCCGCCTCCGGCTATGGGCGCTGCAAGACCGCACTCGAGGAAGCGGTGAACGCCTCGACCCCGTGGCGCATCCATGACCTGCGCCGCACGGCCGCTTCGGGCATGGCGCGGCTCTCCGTGCCGCCTCACGTGATCGAGAAAATCTTGAACCACCTCACCGGGCAGATCTCCGGCGTCGCAGCCATCTACAACCGCTACGGCTACGAGCGCGAGAAGCGCGACGCCATGGAGCAATGGGCCGACTTCCTCGCGCGGCTGGCCCGCCAACCCGTGCCCGAGGTCAAGACGGCAGCCGGCACGGCCAAGCGCACCGAGTTCTTCGCCCAATTGCAGGAGAGGGCGCAGCCTGCGAGACTCCAACGCATTCGCTGACAGTCGTTCTTGCAGGCTTTTCGATGCGGTATTGCAGCCTTCCCGAGCGGGAGGATGAGCCTTGGGAGCAGAGCCGCTCGCTGGCCGAGGCCACTCCCGACGAACTTGCCGACTATCTGCCGGACTGCCTGATCACAGACCCGGCCCGCACCAGCGGGCGGCACGCTTATTCCGACGAGCAGGTCAGTCAGGTTCGGTTGCTGTTCCGCCTCGGCGATGATGTCACTGACGGCTGCCTACACCTGCACCTGGACGAGTTCGCCATCACCATAGGCTTGCAAGCCCGCATCGAACCGAGTGGACGTCCCGCCGAAATCCGCGATCGAATCGAGCGTGACCTCATCGCCCCGGTGGCCTCCCTCAAACGCGCATTGGAAGCCTTCGGCCTCCGGCGCAAATTTCTCGTCGGGTGGGGCGTGCTGAGGGACTTCGACCTTCCGGCATTCGAGGACCAGCTCGCCGAACTCGAACGTCTCGCGGCCCTCCATATCGAGAGGCAACGCAAGCGCAGCCGCAAAGGGAGAGGAGCGAGCACCTTGCTTAAGGCCCATCACGTCGAGCGAGCCTATGACCTCGCCTGCTATCTCAATCCGAGGTTTCATCCGCAGAGGCCAGTGAAGCAGTTTCTTCACCGAGTTCGTCGAATTGCTTGCGGAGCCGATCTTTCCGAAGGGCGCCCCATTCGTCGCAGCGGTGCGCAGCTTCGTGGCCGAACTGGATGCCGCCTGCCAGCACTTCGCACAGGAGCAAGGCCTCCCGCCGCGTAGCTGAGAAGACCCGAACCGCCACGCATTCTCGGCCACCGCAACTTTCCCAAACGTCCGGGAGATGTGCTGATTAGGAGACCTCGTCACGCCAACTCACGAGGTCTCACGATGATATCCCTTCGAACGAATGCCGGTTGCGCTGTCGCCAAGGTACGCCCACTGAAGGAAAGCGTCGCTTCCTTCAACGCGCCGAAGCCGGCCGACCCGGCGCGCCTGCCCGATATGCAACCGGTTCTGTTGAGCCGCGAGGATCTGCGGGCGATGGGCATCCACGCGTCGAATCCGACCCTGATCAAGTGGGAGAAGGACAAGACCTTCCCTGCAAGAATCCGCCTGTCGCCCGTCAAGATCGCATTGCGGCGCGACGAGGTGTTGGCCCATCTCGACGCGCTCGCGCTGCGGCGCATGTAAGCACGCTTCTCTCCCTCTCATTTCAGGACCACTCCCATGCGAAAGCCCTTTCGCCTGACGGAAGCCATGCGCTCGCGCATCAAAAAGACTGCGGCGCTGGCATATGTCGAAGCAGGCCATCCCATTCTCGCTCTGTTCGGCGTCACCGATGGCGCCTGCGATTGCGGCACCCCGAATTGCCCCAGCGCCGGCAAACACCCGATGACCCGCCATTTCCCCCACGGGTTCAAGGACGCCACCACCAACGTCGACACAATCGAGCGCATCTGGACCAAGCACCCCAACGCGAATATCGGCCTGGTTCCAACCGGTGACCTCCTGATCGTCGATATCGACGGCCCGAAGGGCGAAGCATTCGTGGCCGGTTTGAACCTCCCGGAGACGCTGGCGCAGCGCACGGGTAAAGGCCGCCACGAGGTCTTCACCTGCGAGGGTCTGTCGGGATGGAAAGCTTCCAAGTTCGAAGGCGTCGATTTCCGCTTCAACGCCAACGGCTATGTCGCGGTGTCGCCATCGACCCATGTGTCGGACGCTCCTACCGCTGGCGTGCGGGACCGAATCGACCGGCCAAGCTCGACTACCGCATCTTCAAGGCTCCCCGCCTGTTGCGGATCGATTTCGGCGCGACGACTGAGACGATCAAGGAAGGCGGGCGAAACACGCGCCTCGCCAGCATCGCCGGGGCGCTGCGCGCCAAGGGTGTGCCGGAAAAGGCCATCGCGGAAAGCCTGGCGACGATCAATCGCGAGGTCTGCGATCCGCCCTTGCCGCCGCACGAGGTGCGCAAGATCGCCAAGAGCATCGGTTCCTATCCGACGCCGAGCGAAGAGGCCTTCGGCGACCTCGCCGACGTCAAGGTCGAAGAGGTGGCTTGGCTCCTGCGGCCCTACTTCCCGCGTGGCGTCGCCAGCGTGATCGAAGGCGATCCCGGAATCGGGAAATCCAACTTCACCATGGCGCTCATCGCCGCCCTGACGACTGGAAAAGGCGTGCCGTGGTCGCCCGATACGCCACGCGGTGTCGTGTTGATCCTCAGCGCCGAAGATGACCCCGCGCGTGTCCTCAAGCCTCGCCTCATCGCCAACGGCGCGGACCTCTCGCATGGACGCGTCTGGTTCGCGCAAGAACTCTTCACGCTGGACGAAAGCGGACTGGACCTGCTTCGGCAGAAGATCGCCGAGGTCAGGCCGGCGCTCGTCGTGATCGACCCGCTCGTCGCCTATATGGGCGCGGGGGCCGACGTCCACAAAGCGACCGACATGACGCAGTTCTTCGTCGGGTTGTCTCGGATCGCCCGAGAGAATGATTGCGCCATTGTGGTCGTCCGCCATCTGCGCAAGAGCCGGCAAGGCGATGCGCTGATGCAGGGACACGGGTCCGTCTCCATCATCGGCAGCGTGCGTTCGGCCCTCGTGATGGCCCGGCACCCCGACGACGGCGACGTCCGCGCGGTGGCGCATTCCAAATCGAACTACGGCCCGTTGGGGCCGACGCTCACTTTCACACTGGTGGCGACCGGCAGCGTTCCCGCTGTGAAGTGGCTCGGCACGGACGAAAACCTCACATCGGATCGCCTGTTGCAACCCGCGACGGGGCAGGGACCAGGACGCCCCACGCGCGAAGGCGACGACGTTCGGGCGTTCCTCTCGGCTTACCTCGCCAGTGGCGGCCGTGACTCACGCGCCGTGCGCACCGCCGCCGAAGCCCGCTCCTTCGCCTGGATCACCGTGCGCCGGGCCGCGAAAGCTCTTGGCGTTCTCATGATCCGCGAAGGTGCGTCTTTCATCTGGACACTGCCTCGCAAGGCCGAAGCCTGAGCAGTGCTCATTATTCATAGCCTAGGGCTTTTGAGCACCAGCTCGGACCGCGCCAGCCCCGCCAAAGCCCGACCTAAAAAAGTGCTGACCTACAACCGCGCCCACGCGGCGAAAGAGGAGATTGCCATGACCATTCCATTCGACAGCCAATATCGCGACCGTGTCCGAGACGCCGTCTGTGACGCCATCTTCAAGGCGTCTCACGATCCAGCATCCGGCGGGGTGATCCTTCGTAGCGGCGAAGTGATCGACAGCGTCTTGACGGCTATGGCGATGACGATCGCATATGCTCGGCGGGACGACACCGACGCTGTGATCGCTCGCATCACGGTGCGCATCGCGCAGGACCTAAAATTCCGCGAGCGGGCATTCCGCCGTCACCTCGACCAAAGCAACGACGGCCACGTCGTCCGTGATCTTCACTGAAGCAACAGCCGATTCAGGGCAAACCCGAGGCGACGCGCGATGCTCATCGAACAGCGCGCAGCGCCGTCCCGGACCGCCTCCAGAACCGCAAACACCGACACTGCGAATGCCGATCGGACTGTCGGTGCGGCGGGCTTTTGCGAAAGGTGAGCGAATTGAAGCTGGTGCATCTGTTGAACCGAGCCGAACCACGATCTTGGGTTTCAATTTGCGCTCCATGACGAAAATCGACGCGACTCGCGCGCTACAGGGCGCGTGTAGGCCGCCGATCGCGCTCGCGCCGCAGGTATACCGCCCGGCGAGCAACTCCCGGCGAAACTGGCCGGTCCTTGACCGGCGCAAGCCGGCCGGGATTCACTCCCGACATGACCAAGGCAGTGCTCACCACCAAAGTCGACCCGACCTACGATGATAGGCCGGAGGAGCGCTACCACTTCCCCCGTACCTACCTACGTCAGGTTGAAGCCGCGGTGGGAGACCGGATCGTCTATTACGAGCCGCGCCGCACCACGGGCGACGTGCTGAGCAAGGGCGGTCGCCAAGCCTATTTCGCGACGGCGAGGATCGACCGGATTATCCCCGACCCCGCGCGGGCGGACCACTTCTACGCGCTGGTGAGCGGCTACCTTGAGTTCGAGCGGCCCGTCCCGTTTCGCGAGAACTTCGGTACCTACGAGAGGTCGCTAACGAAGGAGGACGGCTCCACCAACAAAGGCGCGTTCGGCCGCGCGGTGCGCAACATGACCGATGAGGAGTACGACCTCATCCTCATGGCGGGCTACTCCCACACGCTCGGTCTGGCTCCTCGGCAAAGACCGATTGGCGAGGTGCCTGAGGAGATCCACCTCGGCTTTGGCGAGAGCGCCCAAGCGCCCTACGAGGTCGATCGCCGTATCGTGGAGCAACTGGTCTCGCGCCCATTCCGGGACCGGGCCTTTTCGGCGGCTGTGAAAACCGCCTACGCCGATACCTGCGCCATGACCGGGCTACGTATCATCAACGGCGGCGGCCGCTCCGAGGTGCAGGCCGCCCATGTCCGCCCGGTGGCGGATCGTGGACCCGACGCCGTGTCCAATGGCATCGCGCTGTCGTCAACCGTACACTGGATGTTCGACCGGGGCTTGCTGTCGGTGGACGCGAACTACGACCTCCTCATCGCCAAGAGCACTGCGCCTGACACGCTGTCCCGGCTTATCGTCCCCGAGCGCAAATTGAGGCTGCCCCAGCGTGCTGAACTCTGGCCCGCACAGACGTATCTCGACTACCACCGCCGGCAGGTTTTCAAGGGCTGAAACGGGCGCGAAGTTGGCACAGCTTCGGGCTCGGAAAACCCCTTCGCAAGGCGTTGCTTACTGGCGGAGCAAGTCCGCCGTCGTCACGCCTAACGCCTCAGCCAACCGCACGACGATCGTAACAGTGGGATTGCGCACGCCGCGTTCGACGCCAGACACATAAGTCCGGTCAATTCCGGCTTTGTCAGCCAACGCCTCCTGGCTCAAGGCCGCCGCTTGGCGAGCTTCCCGCACGTTCCGGCCGACGATCTTCCGAATGTCCTCCATGGGCGAAGAACGCCGCGATGTGGACTAATCGTCCACGGACTATCGTCAACATTTCGGTTTGGACTTGGCGACGTAGACGATAGTCATCATGTCGAAGGAGGGCTTCGGCATGTCGGATTGGCTGTGGTGGGTGATCGTTGGTGTAGCGACGGCCCCGATCTGGGGCACATTCCTCTGGCACACCTACGAGTTCCGCGTGCGCCCGCTGTTCATCCCGCCCGAGGAGATCGACCGGCTGGTCGCCGAAATGCTGAAAAGGGACAACCCCGAGGAAGCCGCGTTTATCGAAGAGCATTCCGCTTGGTACCGGAGCGACCCGTTTGAGCAAGGCAAGTGGCGACGGGTGAGGCGAAAACTGGAATATCGGTAAAGCAGAACCACTTTGTCGGGACGAGCGACGCTTTGATCCTCATCCGAAGCTAGCTACCGTACGAACTCCGAGCGATTCGTAGCTTAGATCGTTCCTTCTGGGTATTTTCAGAATGGCGCAGATTAGAACCTGTGTACAATCCAATGCATAGAAGTCCCAAACCCGACTTCCGCGGTGCCCGCGGTTCGAACACTGGGGATGACTTCCATGAGCTTTGGGCAATGCGTCAAGCTCTGCGACTATTGGAGCAACGAGGCGAACTAACGGCCCTCGCGCTGGAGGGGATGACCTCCGAGCTAGACAACGGAAGCGAGTGGGATGGCGTCGACTGTTTGTTGTTGTTCGGGGGAACGAAAGCGACCACCGCGGCGAAGGTGGAACTTCAACAGCTGAAGTACTCTGCCGCCAACCCAAGTTTGGCTTGGACGATTGGGAGAGTCACGGCAGCTCCGAAGGGAAAAAAGGACGCGTCGGTCATCGGCCGGCTAGCTGATGCATTTCACAAACTCAAGGCAGAGCGCCATACAGCTGAAGTCTCGTCGATATCGATTAAGTTGGTCTCTAATCAGCCCATTGGCAGCAGGCTAGAGAAGGCGCTTCTCGATGCAAAACAGATATCTCGTAACGGCAACGTAGACATATCGGCCGCAAGTGAAGACCTTCGAAACTTGCGTGACGCCACAGGATTGGCAGAAGGGGAATTCTTCCAATTTGCAAATTGATTGGACCTTCATGGTTCCACAGGCTCACGCTTCGCGCTCGAAGGTGAGGTTCTGAAGAAGTTTGCCGAATGGGATGGTGTCGAATTCACCGCTATTGCGGACTCGGTGCGCCGTTACCTCCACGATATGATGTTGCCAGAGCGAGCAGGGGAGGTCGTCACCCGAGAAGACATGTTGTTAAAAATCGGCGCGGGCGACTACCGGAATCTGTTTCCAGCGCCAACGGCGTTCACAAGATTGGCTCACGTTGTCCATCGTCCAAGTATCACTGATTTGATTTCAGTACTCGGAGCCGGACAACAATTTATATGCCTCCATGGCGCAGGCGGACTCGGCAAAACATCAGCAATCCGGCAAATCGAAGAGTGTCTTCCGAGCGGATCGATATTTGTGTCTTTCGATTGCTATGGCGGCGGATCCTATTTAAATGCTGAACAGTTTAGGCATAGACCACAGGATGCTTTCGTTCAATTGGCGAACGAGCTAGCGGAAGAATTACTCCTGCCCACCTTTGTCATACCCAAGCCCAATCTGGACTATCCACGACAGTTTATGAGCATATTGAGGCGTGCCGCTGGATTGCTGGCGGCTACGCAGCCAAGTGCATATGTCGTCGTGGCGCTTGACGCCGTGGACAACGCCATCACTGCTGCAGCACGAAGGCAGCCATCGGATCCTTGCTTCGTACGCGAGTTCTTGACGTTCGACGAACTGCCCAAAAATGTCCGCTTCATTGTAAGTTGCCGAACAAGCCGACTTGATGAGGTGCAGTTGCCTGGCCGGTATCGTCAAGTCGCGCTTAAGCCTTTTGAGCTTTCGGAGACGGCTTCGCTTGTCCGACGATACTGGCCGGCTCCAGACACATGGCTGGCCGAATTCCAGACGTTGTCCCGCGGGGTACCAAGGGTCCAAGCGTATGCTCTGGAAACGGCAGAACCGAGCTACGAGGGGGCTCTTGATGCCCTGTTGCCGCACGGTAAAGGGCTCGATCAAGTTTTTGCCGATCAGCTGAAGCTAGCTTTTCAAAAGCACGGGGGCGAGGAACTGGTTCGGCAGTTTTGCGCAGCCGTTACGGACCTACCTCGCCCGGTGCCAGCTGATGTTCTAGCAAACCTGCTAGGCGTAGGGCCAACGGCCATCTCCGACATTCTGTCTGACTTAACGCCGGGGTTTGCTGTATCGAACGGCCTTGTGAATTTCGCTGATGAAGATTTCGAGGGCTACACGCGTGAACAGGGCGCCACGATGTTGCCCATTGTCCGCGATCGGGCCGCCAACCATTTTCTGTCGTCAGCATCCAGCAACTCGTATGCTGCTCTCGCCGTCGCGCCTGCACTATTTTCGGCGAGTAAACATTCCGATCTTTTAACTTTCGTTGAAGGGCAGCCGGAACCGCCTCCTGGCCTGATGCCGGATGTAGCTCAGAGGCGGGAAATTGGTTCGACTCGGCTGCGGCTTGCTATCCAAGTTGCGAGACAAGCTGGTGAAACCAGCAGGGCATTACGATTCGTTCTTCTCGGCGCTGAAGCGATTAGGAGTAGTGAAAATCTGCGAACTTTTCTTGTTGAGCAACGGCGGCTTTCAGTGCGGTTTGCAGAGGACGTCGTCAACCGGCTGATCCTGAGGGACGCGACGCTCATTGAGGAACACGGCCCAATTCTCGCGCACATGATCGGGAGTTTGTCTGGGAACAAACACGTCTCTTCCGTTTGACATGTGCAGCGAAGGCTGCAGTCCTGGCTCAAGGCTCGCTGGGCCGATTACGAGGAAAAAAAGGAGCCACGTGGGAACACGCGCGAGCTTGGGAGTTCGACGACGAGGATTTCAGTCAAGTCCTCTACGCAACCGCTGTCATGCGGGGAGCCCGAGCCGCCGTCGACCACCATCTGACGCAGCGGTGGCAGTTCGCCATGCCTGCAGGCTTGATGGCGATCGACCATTTGTTGGCCGAGGGGAGAGCGGATCTTGTCAAAGAAATAGCCGAGGCTTTGCCAGGTCACCGGGCTTCGCTTGTGTGGGTAACACTGGCCATGTCCGGATCGCCCGTCGATCTCGGAAAGCTCGAAGCCTCGCTCCGCGCTTTGCGCAGGTTGATCAAGCCGACTGCGGACACGCTTAAGCGATATGGTCCCGATGAAAAGCTCGGACAAATCGCCGTAGATCTACTCTTGGGGGGTATAGAAATCTTGGTCTTGAGAGGAGCAAGACCACCTGACTTGAGCAAATGGCTGGCTCCATTTTTAGAAACAGAAGTCCGCCGCATAGACAATCGTTTTGCGTCGGAAAGTCAGCTGCTTGATGCGATCATGCGCAGCTACTTCCTTAATGAGGCGGTCAATGCGCGCGAGGGAGACCCAAGTGGACTGCTCATTGATCGCCCGAAAGGAGACCACAACAACGCTCAGAACAGCCATCGTGACACTTCTCAGCACGACAGAGAACTGAAAGAGGTCATAGGTGCGGTCGCGACATTCTACAGTTGGCGCGCTAAATTCATTGCCGCAGGGCGGAATGTTGACGGCACCAAGGGGCTCATCGAGGACGGCCTAAAGCACCTCAGTAAAAACTCCTGGTCAATTCGTCGACGCTGGGACGCGGTCGGGATGAGAGCCAAGGCGGCTGAGAGTCTTGCGGTCTTGGCTGCCGACCCGCGAGTTAGTCCGTTGATTTTGGAGACAGCGGTCAACGTCAGAGACGGCTGGTCGCCGTACTCCTCTGCTAGTGCGGACAAATTGTTTCTGAGATTGCGCAATGTCCTATCGCTTCACGGCAGATTGCTTGAAATGGTTTGTAATGAGGCCGTTGAGCGTCGTCGCGACAGGATCGGCGCAAAGGATAAGTCGAACGCCATTGCGAGGCTGGCTGACTGGATTGTCTTCCTCAGCCCAGAGGATGCTCGCGCGCTATTCCAAACAGCGATCGGTGTTGCGCAGGAACTCGATGACGAAATTGTTGACCAAATCAGCCTCTTGGGTGCGCTAGTCTCCCGCTGGCGTTCTGAACACGACCAGGAAGAGGTCGAACTCGCTTGCTGCTTTGCCGACGTTGTTGAAGACGCGGGTACACGCTTGTCTGATCTCGAACGCTTTCCCTGGCCCGAAGCGCTTGAAGCTTTGGCTCAATTGAACTTCGGTATGGGCCTTGCGTGTTCTGCGCGGTGGCACGACGCAGATGTCGTTGATTTGAACCAGACGCTTGGTGCAGTCATCGCGGCCGGCCTCAGACGACGAACCCTGACGACAGCCGAAGCGGCAGCACTTACCCAGCTCTTGCGCAGTGCCCCAGACGATGTCGTTGAAAAGCTCATAGCTGGAGCGACGGGCCAAAAAGCGGATCGCGATGCGCTTGCAGAGTTTTTTGCACGCAATGAACTCCTCGATCGCACTGGCATGCCTAAGATTGCATCGACCTTTTCGCGATCGGTGGGGACCGGCTATTGGGCTGAGACTTTAAGGAAATCGCTTAAGTTTGAGGAGGAGCTTGCGGCTAGGCCGCCGGATGCGGGCGCGCTTGAAAAAAGGGACGCTCTGACGGAGGGAATTGGCCACCTTGAATGGCTTCCCGCCGAACTCGTTGACCCGGCAATACTGCAGGCGAAGACTGCTGCTGTCCTGGCCGAGGCCCGAAGTCGGAATGCGTACGTTTCAACCAGTTCGGTGCTCCAGCAAGCCCGACGGTTTGTTCACGTACGCGACAGAACAAAGCACCTCGACGCTCTTCTGGCTTTGCTAGCTTTGGACGATGGCGATGACGGGTTGAGGGCGCTAATGGCGGCGCTAGCCGAATGGTCGACCCAGCCTGCAGTTTCAGCATGGTCGAGAACGCGGCTACCCGATTTGATTGCGACTTATCTCCCTTTCTTCAGTCGGTATTTCCCTCGCGACAATGGCCTTTTGGACCGTGCGCTGACGTTCGCAGACGCTACACCAGAGCGCGCTGTATGGGTTCTCTTGGAAGGAGTTGAAAGGAACGTTGGTCGCCTATCAGGTGGAGCAATCTTGGCGATCGTGGGTAGGATCGCAAGTTCGATTACCCCCAGTGAAGCTGAGGAGCTTACAAGGTGGTATGTTGCCCGCCTGGTGAGCCGGTTGCCGGAAGATGCGCAGAGAGCCGATCAGAGCGATGTGGCCGGACCTCCGATTGAGGCACTTGCCCGCTTTTTCTTTGCCCTCCTTGGCGACGTCGATCTCCATCTGAGATGGCGCAGCGCTCATGCACTCCGCGTTCTGGCCGAACTCAATGGCTCAGACGCAATCAGCGCAATCTGGCTTCAGCGTGATCGCAAGAGCGATAAGTCCTACCGCCAACCGGATGCGCCCTATTATTGGCTCGCCTCCCGCTTGTGGCTGCTAATTGCGATAGACCGCATTTCCCTGGACAGGCCACATTTAGTAGCGCCAATCGCGGAGGATCTATTCGAGGTAGCGACCGACGAACAACTGCCACACTTGCTAATGCGTGCTTATGCCGCCGAGGCTCTTCACAAGGTCCGTGATGCCGCTGAAATCCGACTTGATGCCAAAAAAGAAAAAGACCTCGCGCGCGTGAATAAATCCCCGCTTCCATTTTCCGAGAAGGCTCAAGGGTGCTATGGTAGTTATGATTTTTATGATCCAAAAAAAGAAGCAAACGTCAAATTTCTTTTCAACGGTATCGATACGCTGCGATATTGGTATTCGAGTTGGTTGACGATTTTCGCCGATGTTTCGAAAGCTGAATTCGTACAGACTGCGGATGCGTTTATTTCTGAACGATGGGGCGTCGTAGATGATCCGCCCTACGGGTCTATAGAGCGGCGCAATGGCCGATTCACCGATCGCAATTGGCAACGCTCACATAACGGACATGGCAGCCTTCCAACTCTCGAAAGGTATCAGCAACATCTGGAATGGCACGCAATGTGGTGCGCCGCAGGCGAGCTATTGAAACACCGACCATTGGCGAAGCCTGAGTATCCCAATGACTATGGTTCGCTGGAGTACGAAATCGCCGTCGATCGACTTACATGTCCACCGATTTGGCTTTCCGATCTGCTGAGCGCACGACCAACGAAAGAGAGTTACTGGAGGGAGCCATCCAAGCCCGTTAATGAGTGGTTTGGCGAACTCGTCGATACGGAAATTCATGACGTGATTTTCGCCGGAGACAGGCCAGGATATATCGTAGTTGCGCAGTCATCGACGACACGGTCCTCCAAATTCCGAAGCCATGTTCACGTGACGACGGGCTTAGTTCTCCCAGCTAATGCGTTGGCATTGGTGCGCGCGCTGCAGACTACACGTAATCCCTTCGATTACCACATTCCACCTGAGGACCATGATCACGAGATCGCACATGGAGAATTCCGCCTTAGGGGTTGGCTTCGGCGCGATCACGGAGATAGCCGGTTTGATCGATTGGATCGGTTTTCTAATGGAGTAAGGCGCATTGAAGCAGCGCCAGGGACTGCAGTTACCCAGTCTTTGGGATTGTCCTATCAGATTGCCAACGGGGCAAAATGGTTTCGCCACGAGGTCACGAAGCCTTCAATGATCTATGAAGCGTGGGGGCATCCCGAAGTGGAGAACGAACGTGATGACTATGTGGGCGAGCGTGTTGTGTCTGAGGGCTATCGTCTAATTATAGCTGCGGACGACTTAGCAGTATTTCTGACGGAACAAGGCATGGACCTTATTCTAGAGGTGGGCTTTCAGCGTGACAAAAATGGAAACAGAACCGCTTCCTATGGTGAAGAAAGTTCGACCCAAGTGGAACTCGAACGTGTCCTCATCCTCAGAGCGGACGGCTCCATACGAGCTGCCGAACGCGATTTTGGAACTTGGCGACAAGTTAGTTGAGGAGTTGGACTTACAGGTTAGTGTCAATACGCTTGGACGGTGGATGGCTCATCACGTCGCCGAGCTTATAGACGACGTGCGCAATGCACCCCCCGCGTCCAGACAAGAGAAGGGCGAAGCTTGCCGCAGGGCCATTCTTGAGCTTTGGGAGCACCTTAACTGTCTTCCCTCAGGGAGCCGGCCATTCAGCGAGCTTGAGCCCGTGATGAGGGCGATCAAAGCTCTAGATCCGAACAATTCTGCACCGCGGTACTATCTATCGGCTTGGCCCGTTCAGGGGCAAGAGGAAGGAGAAGCGAGTCAATGGCTGCAAGTGGCGAAGAAGATTGACGAGTGTGCAAAGATACTAATTGGATTTTCTCTCAATCAAGCGGCAAAAGAGGCTGCCGATAAATCGCGAGAGTGGGTAAGCCTCGCAGAGATTGCCGGGGCGGATTCTGGAATTCCCGGTATCGTGCTTCGATTTGTTTCCGACCCCGCATATGAGCCAGAAAGTTCGGATGAAGTTGATGAGGTCAGGCGTATACGGTCCGAGCGACTGGGGCGGCTGAAAGAATTTGCAGGCCTCGCAGCGGCGGTGGCTGCTGAACTGGACAACAAGCTTTTCCGTCAAGTGGACGGTGATCAAGAACTATAATCAGGGATTTGAAAACTTGTTGTTTTGGACCGGGATTTCCCCTGACACACCCGCAATGCTAGTCTTATTGGTCTGATCGTCCAACGAAGGAGGGACGATCATGACGACGATGAAGGCTGTTTCCGCGAAGCCGATTTCCACCGCCAAGCCCGAGGTGAGTGCGCCCAAGGTCACTGATACGGTGAGCTTCAAGGCGATCTGCACAGAGCTGAAACTCGACCCGCGTCTTGCGCGCGAGAAGTTGCGGATCGCGGTGCGGGAGGCGAAGAAGTTTCCGGAGCTGGCGAAGGCGCACAAGCCGAGGTCGGCTTGGGAGTGGCCAAGGGGATCGGAGGCAGAGCAGCAGGCGATGGTGGCGCTCACCTCGTAGCGCGGTCTCACCGTCCCGCGTGACGGATGGGAGCCATCGTCGGGATTGAGGCGCTTATGTTGGCGACGGGCAAACGACAGGGGCGGGGAGTGATCCTCGCCCTTTCTCACGCTTATGATTCCCAGTTTGATGATTATGAGCACGAGCAGGGGGCCAGCGGGCTTCGATTGCGCTGCTGCTCTTGAAGCGCACGCAACCGCTCTCCGTCTCTTCAAGTGCGCCAAGGGCTCCCGACATGCGGCCCAACATGTCCGCAAGCCGCTGTCAGGGCTTTATCTCGCACGTGTGCATTCGGCTCCGTTCGCCCAAGGCCCACACGATGAAGCGGAGAGAATGGCCGGCGTTTGCGCTGCTTTCGCGCGCGAACCTATTCAACCCGTTATGTCCCGTGAGACGCCATTTCGTTCAAGAAAGCCGTTCTCAACACCCCAGCGAAACCCGAGGCGCACGGGGCGGGCTTCGCCCAAACAAGCAAGAGGCTCAAGTTTCTAATGTAATGAAGGAAAATGGTGCCCAGGGGCGGAATCGAACCACCGACACTGCGATTTTCAGTCGCATGCTCTACCAACTGAGCTACCTGGGCGTGCCCCGACCCGCGGCGGGCCGCGGCGGACACGAGGCTTATAGGGGGTCGCGCGGAGCCTGTCCAGCGCTCCCGTGACGACGCCGCCAGGCACCGGTCAACCTCGTTCCTGCGCGATTTCCGGTACTTAATCGACGACAAGTCCAGCATTCAGCTTGACCGCGGGCCGCCCGCTCAACAGCATGGCGGAGGGCGAGGGAGGTGGCGCGCCATGCAGACACTCGCGCGGCATCCGTTCTTCAAGGATGCCGGCATCGACTTCGAGAAGTTCGACCGGCGCTGCGCCTGGAAGCGGTTCGACGAGGACGAAGTCGTGGTCGACTTCGAGGACACGTCGACCGACGTCTACTTCCTCATCGTCGGCGAGGTGAGGATCCTCATCCGCACCCAGTCGGGCAAGGAGGTGATTCTCGGGGAGATGCGCTCGGGCCACTTCTTCGGCGAACTCGCGGCCATCGACGAGATCAAGCGTTCCGCCAACGTCACGGCGCTGACGCGCGCTGAGATGTGCATCATGCCTTCGTCGGTCTTCCGCGAGGCCGTGCATTCCTCACCGGTGCTGACAGACCGCCTGCTGCGCCTGCTGACCAGCCGGATCCGCGAGCTCAATGCGCGGGTCACCGAGCACGCCGTGCTCGACCTCAAGCACCGTCTGTATTCAGAGCTGCTGCGCATGTCGACGCCCCGGCCCGGCCACGCCGGCGAGAGGGCGGTGTCACCGCCCCCCTTCCATCATGTCATCGCCGCGCGCATCGGATGCCGGCGCGAGCAGGTCACGCGCGAACTGTCGACGCTGGCGGGGGAGGGGCTCGTCTCCAAGACGCGCGGCGCCCTCGTGATCCACAGGCCGTCCGTGCTGGAGACGCGCATCGCGACCGCGCTGCAGAGCGACAATTAGGAGCAGCGAGGGCTATTGCGGCAGGGGCGCCGAGGCGGGGGTCGTGCCGCTGGCCACGGGCGGCTCGGCCAGCACCGGCCGCTCGCCGAAGAAGGGCGCCGCAGCCCCGGAGCGCCGGATCAGGCTCTTCGCGTCCGGCAGCAGGAGCGGCTCGTCGAAAGTGCCCGTCAGCTCGAAGGGCAGGCTCGTCGGCTCGACTGCCGACACCTGCGCTCCCACCGCCTGCGCCGTGCCGCGGATGTCGAAGCTCCGGTCCCCCAGCCCTATTCCGCCTGTGGCCGTGACCTTGGTCGCGGGTGACACCAGCACGGCCTCGGTGAGGTCGAGGACGCCGCGGTCGATCTTCCCGTTGAGCGAGACAGTGCTGTAGGGCGTGCGGCCGCCGCGCGCGTCGAATGCGGCCAGGAGAGGCTTGCGCTCGATCCGCTTCAGAAGCTCCGGCACGTTGACGCCCACGACTTCGCCCTGCTTCAGCGTCGCGCTCGCCTTGCCTGCCAGCGAGCGGAACAACGCCGACGGATTGTCTCCCGATCCCTCGACGGCAAAGGATGCGGTCACGGTGCCCGTCACCTTCTTCCCGAGCCCGAAGGCGGGAAGGGCCGTGGCGAGGTCGGCGCGCTCGAGGCCGCCCTGCAGCTTCACGTCGAAGCCGCCTTCGCCATTGGCGACGGCAGTCGCGCGCCCGCGCAGCGTGCCCTTGCTGAAGTCGGAATCACCCAGCGCGAGGTCGATCCGTCCTGCATGCGCCATCACCGAGAAGGCGGCATTCTCGAGCAGCGCGTTGCCGATGGTCAGCCGTGCGGCGGAGATGCGCAGGTCCACGTCGCCGTGCGGCAGGGCCTGCCCGGGAATCGGATCGCGAGACCAGCCGCCATCGTCCGACCGCCCCGGCGAGAGCGGACGCATGGCGTCCGTCAGGTTCAGCTGGTCGGTGGCGATGGTTCCGCCGATGGCCAGCGCCCCGTCCTGCACCTTGGCCGAGAACACGCCGTCGAACTGGCCCCCGCTGAGCTCGATTCGCGCATTGGCGAGTTCGAACGTCGAGGGCTGGATCCGGGCCGTCCCGCTGACATCGAGCGGCCCGGCGAGCGGCAGCGGCAGGCGGAACCCGAGCCAGTCGGCCGCGCCCCGCAGGTCGGGGCTCTTCAGCGTCAGCGCGCCGTTGACCTGCGGCTTGCTGCCTCCCGCCACCGCGCCGTTCAGCGCCATGTCGGCACGGTCCGACTTGAGCTTCAGCGACAGCGGGCCTGACGCGCCGTCATGCAGGATGGCGGCGGGATCGGCGCTCGCCTCCGCCTCGACCCGTTCGCCCCGCCAGCTGAAAGTGGCGGAGGCCTCGATGTCGCGGCTGAGCCGCGCCCGGGTGAACACGGCATCGACATTGCCGAACAGCACGGTCCGGAGACCGTCCGGGCCGATCAGCCCGACCTCGCCCTCGAGGATCTTGAGGCGGCGCAGGTCGGGGGATGTTTCCGGACCCTCGCCGAACAGCCGTGCCAGGAGCCCCGTGAGATCACTCTCATCGAAGTCGCCCGTATTGAAGACCGGCCGGCCGAGCGCGACCTCCGTCAGCTCGATGCGGCCGGTCACCAGCGGAAGCAGGCGCAGCGTCGCGCGCAGGGAATCAGTCTCGACCGTGACCTTGCCCGCAGCGTCGGCCAGCTGCACGCGGTCGACCACGAGCTGCGGCAGCGGAAGCGCGGTGAAGCGAATGGAACCGTGGCCCTTGACGCCGAGGCCGGTGAGCGCGGTGAGTTGCTGGGCCAGGGGCGCACCTGCCGCTCCCTCGCCGAGGGTCCAAGGCGTCAGCGCTGCGGTCGTGATCGCACCAGCTCCCACGAGGGCGGCCGCGATGAAGAGGCGAATGTGCATGACGCTCCGCTGCACGCACCCCGGCACGCGGGGCAAAGGAAACGGGATGGAAGACCGCCTCCGGCCCGCGACTATAGCCACATCGTAAAGGCGAGCAATCGCGTGTCGCGGGAAGTGATGTGGATCGAGCCTTCCGTCGCGCGAACGCATTCGCTATCAGCGTGTGTGCAGTGCAATGAGGGCATGAACATGACCAAGTCGAGCGGGCCACTCTGGACACCTTCGCCCGACCGGGTGGCGGCGAGCCGAATCGTGGCCTTTCGCGACAGGTTCAACGCCCGGGAGGGATTGTCGACGCGATCCTATGCCGATCTGCACACGGCGTCGGTGGCGCGTCGGGAGGCTTTCTGGTCGCTGCTCTGGGACGAGGCCGGCGTGAAGGGCGAGAAGGGCGAACGACTGCTCGCCGACGACGCCATGCCGGGCGCCCGCTTTTTTCCCGACGCGCGGCTCAACTTCGCCGAGAACCTCCTGGCCCGGGACGACGACGGCGAGGCCATCGTCTTCCGCGGCGAGGACGAGGCGCAGGCCCGCATGACCTGGCGCGAGCTCAACGCGCTGGTGTCGCGCCTGCAGCAATGGCTCGAGGCGCAGGGCGTCGCCGCCGGCGACCGTGTCGCGGCGATGATGCCGAACCGGCCCGAGACCGTCGCCCTGATGCTGGCCGCGGCCTCCATCGGCGCGGTTTTCTCGTCCTGCTCTCCCGACTTCGGCGTGCGCGGCGTGCTCGACCGTTTCGGGCAGATTGAGCCGAAGGTGTTCGTGGCCGTGGACGGCTACTGGTATGCGGGCAAGCGCATCTCCATTGAGGCCAAGCTCGGCGAGATCGTGCCGGCCTTGCCCGGCCTGCGGGCGGTGCTGGTGGTCGACTATCTCGGCGAAGCCGCCCAGGTCGCGGCGTCGCTGCCCAGGGCTGCCACGATGACGGATGCGCTGGAGGGGTTCGCGGCCAAGCCCGTCCGCTTCGAGCGGCTGCCATTCGGCCATCCGCTCTACATCCTCTACTCCTCGGGCACCACGGGCGTGCCGAAATGCATCGTGCATGGGGCCGGCGGAACGCTTCTGCAGCACCTGAAGGAACACCAGCTCCAGAGCGACGTCCGCGCGGGCGACAGGGTGTTCTACTTCACGACCTGTGGCTGGATGATGTGGAACTGGCTGGTTTCCGCGCTCGCCAGTGGCGCGACGATCATGCTTTACGACGGATCACCATTTCACCCCGGCCCGGAGGTACTCTGGGATTTCGCCCGCGACGAACGTTTCACGCTGTTCGGCACCTCGGCGAAATACATCGACGCCAGCAAGAAGGCGGGCATACGTCCCCGTGACACGCACGACCTGTCGAGCATCAGGCTGATCGCGTCCACCGGATCGCCGCTCGCTCCCGAGAGCTTCGAGTGGATCTACGATGCCGTGAAGCCCGACGTGCACCTTGCTTCGGTCTCCGGCGGCACGGACATCGTCTCGTGCTTCGTGCTGGGCGATCCGACCGGGCCTGTCTGGAAAGGCGAGATCCAGGCGCCGGGGCTCGGCATGGCCGTCGATGTCTGGAACGACGCGGGCAAGCCGGTGCGCATGGAGAAGGGCGAGCTCGTCTGCACGAGGGCGTTCCCCTCGATGCCGGTGATGTTCTGGAACGATCCGGGCGGAGCCAAGTACCGGGCGGCCTATTTCGAGCGCTTCCCCGGCGTGTGGTGCCACGGCGACTTCGCCGAGTGGACCGGGAACGGCGGATTGGTGATCCATGGCCGCTCCGATGCCACGCTGAACCCCGGCGGGGTCAGGATCGGCACGGCGGAGATCTACGCCCAGGTCGAGCAGATCCCGGACGTGGTCGAAGCCCTCGCGATCGGCCAGGACTGGGACGGCGACGTCCGGGTCGTCCTGTTCGTCCGCCTGCGCGAAGGAGTCGTGCTCGACGAACCGCTGCAGAACGCCATCCGGAACAAGATCCGCACGGGTGCGAGCCCGCGCCACGTCCCCGCCCGCATCGTGGCCGTGGCCGATATCCCGCGCACCAAGTCGGGCAAGATCACCGAACTCGCCGTGCGCGACGTGGTCCACGGGCGGGACGTCAAGAACAGGGAGGCGCTCGCCAATCCCGAGGCTCTCGACCTCTACCGGGACCTGCCCGAGCTCAAGGTCTGATCGCGGAGGGCTCGTCGACGGCGGCGGCCTCGGGCGGGGAGGCTTGTTCCCCGGAGCGCAGCAGCATGGCGACGGGCACCAGACCGACCAGGACGATGGTGAGCGCGGCCAGCGCGCCATCTTCGAAACTGCCGCGCGAGGCCTGCGCGTAGACATAGGTCGCGAGCGTGTCCAAGTTCAGCGGCCGCAGCAGCAGCGTCGCCGGCAGCTCCTTCATCGCGTCCACGAAAACGAGCAGCCCTGCCGAGACGAGCGCCGGGCCGCTGAGCGGAAGGTGGATTTCCCGCAGCAACTGCCCGGGCCGGCGCCCGAGCGTGCGAGCGGCATCGTCGATCCGCAGCGAAATGCGCGCAAAGCCGGCCTCGATCGAGCCGATGGCGATGCCCAGGAAGCGGATCACGTAGGCGATCACCACGGCGGCGCCGGAGCCCATGATGAGCAGGCCCGGCGAGGCCCCGGTGAGCGCCCGCCAGCCGTCCGCGATCATGTTGTCCAGCCCTGCAAGAGGCCAGAGCAGGCCGACCGCCAGCACTGTTCCGGGCAGGGCATAGCCGAGGCTCGCCACGCGTGCAGCGGCGGAGGTGCGCCTGCGCCGCGAAAGCCGCACGGCGACGGCGACGCACAGGCCGAGCGTCACGATGAGCACGGTGGCAATCGCGGCCAGCGACAGCGTCGCGCCGAGGAGCCCGGGATAGTCGGGGTCGATCCCGCTCGCCAGCGCGCGCGACAGAGCGTGGCGGACCAGCCATCCCACCGGGACGAGAAAGCCTGCCGCTACCGGGAGCAGGCAGGCCAGCAGCGCCAGGACCGCGCGGGCGCCTTCCAGCCGGACCGGGGCCAGTGGCCGCGGGCGCTTCAGCGAGCCCGAGAAGCCCCGAGCGCCCCGGGCCCGGTGCTCGAGGACGAGGAGAACGGCGACGACCGCGAGCATGACCATCGCGATCTGGGCAGCGCCCGGCAGGCTGTTGCGGTTCACCCAGGTGGAGTAGATCGAGACGGTGAGCGTGCGAACGCCGAGATACTCCGTCGCGCCGATGTCGTTCAGCGTCTCCAGCAGAGCCAGCGACAGGCCGAGCGCCACGGCCGGACGCGCCAGCGGCAGTGCGACCCGGAAGAACAGCTCTGCCGGCCGTGCACCCAGGAGGCGCGCTGCCTCGATGAGGTTGGCGCTCTGGACTGCGAAAAGGGCGCGCGTGGTCAGGTAGACATAGGGGTAGAGCACGAAGCCCATGACGAGGATGGCACCCGGCAGGGAGCGGACCTCTGGAAACCAGTAGTCGGCCCGGCTGCGCCAGCCGACGAGGCCCCTGAGCCAGGACTGGACCGGCCCGAGCGGGTCCAGCAGCTCGACATAGACATAGGCCACCAGATAGGGCGGCACCGCGAGCGGCAGCACGAGGGCCGCCGAGACGAGCTTGCGGCCGGGGAACCGGTATGCCGTCACGAGCCAGGCCGTGCCGATGCCGGCGAGAGAAACCACCACTGCCACGCCTGCCAGCAGCATCGCGGTTTCGCGAAGCGCCACAGGCAGCACATTGGCGGCGACGTGGCGGGCCGTCGAGGCGTCGCCCTGCAGCGCGATCAGGAACAGGCAGAGGATGGGCGCGCCGACGAGGGCCGCCGCGGCGATGCTGACCGCTGCGGGGCCACCGGGAGCCGGCAGGGGCGGCCCGGGCCGCCCCGTCAGGCCGGCCGGAGTGCCGCCTATGCCCTCCGCTGCCATGGATCAGTTGTCGAAGCCGGTCTTGTCCACCAGCTCGCTCGCAGTGCGCCTGTTCCCGGCAATCTCCGCGAGGCCCAGCGCGTCCGGCCGGATGGGACCGAAGAGCTGCTCCGTCTTGCCGTCGCCGATGCTGGCGCGGATCGGATATTCGTAGTTGGTGTCGGCCTGCAGCTTCTGCGCGGCATCCGAGGTAAGGAAGGTGATCAGCTTGACCGCCTCGTCCTTGTTGGGCGCGTAGCGGGCCACCGCCGCCCCCGAGATGTTGACGTGGGTGCCGCCGCCGGCGAAGCGGCTGTCGAGCACCTTGATCGCGTCGCCCCAGCTCTTCTGGTTGGCGTCGGCCGAGTTGCGCATCAGCCCGACATAGTAGGTGTTGCCGACGCCGATGTCGCAGACCCCGGCGAGGATGTCGCGGGCCACCTCGCGGTCGCCGCCGGAAGGCTTGCGGGCGAGGTTGGCCTTCAGCCCTTCCATCCACGCCGCGGCCTTCTCCGGCCCGAGATGCGTCACGACGGCCGCGAAAAGCGATACGTTGTAGGGGTGCTGGCCCGAGCGGATGCAGATCTTGCCCTTCCACTTGGGGTCGGCCAGTTCCTCATAGGTGATGCTGTCCTGGCCGACACGCTCCTTGGACGCGTAGACGACGCGCGAGCGCAGGGTCGTGGCATACCAGTGTCCGGCGGGATCGCGAAGGTTGGCGGGTACCGCGGCCTTCAGCTCCGGGGTTTCCACCGGCTGTGTGATGCCCATCTCCACCGCACCGGCGAGGCGGGCGGCATCGACGAGGATGAAGACGTCGGCCGGCGAGTTCTGGCCCTCGGCCTTGATGCGCTCCTCCAGCCCGTTCTGCAGGAACACGGCGTTGACGCGGATGCCTGTGTCGCGGGTGAAGGCGTCCAGCGCCGGCTTGATCAGCGCGGGCTCGCGGGAGGTGTAGACGTTCACCTCGGCCGCGCGCGCCGCGGCTGCGGGCGCCAGCGAGGCGGCGAAGGCGAGGAGAATGGCCGCCGGGCGAAGCGCCGGCCGGTCAAAGCAGGTCATGGGGCGTCTCCTGTCGCAGGGGTCAAGGCCCTGCCATGAGCACGGGTACGCGGTCGTGTGGCCTCTAAGACTGCACGCGTCAAGAAAAAACGGTGCTACTTCAACAATTTATAGACTTTCTAAAGTGTGCGGGGCCTTGGCGTCTCACCCGGTCCAGTTGCGCAAGATCAAGGACGCTCGCGCTTGCGACCGGGATCATGCCCCGCACCTTCCGGAGGACATCGCATGCCCGCCACCGCCACAGACCCTGCCGCGAACGCTGCCCAGCCCATCGCGATGAAGCGCATCCTGCTGACCCTGGCGCGCAGCAAGGAGCACCCGGACGGGTCGTCCCGTCACGGCTACGAGATCGTCGCACCGCTCGATACGGCTGGCCGGCTCGATCCTCTGGCCTGGAAGCACGCCCGCCAATCCTGCTTGGTTCGCCGCTTCTGGGCCGGCGAGTCCGACGACACCGGGCATCTCGTGCACCGCCCCGGGGGGGCCGGCGGCGCGACATGGACCTTCGACTACGACCAGACGACGCTGGACGACGACGAGGCCGGCTTCCGGTTGGGCGAGCACGTGTTCGCGCCGGGAGAATATGTCTCCATTCGCGACGACGACGAGGTTTGGCACACCTTCAAGGTCGAGTGGGTCAGGGATGCCTGATCGATGCCGGATTAAGGCAGCCGACGTATCTCAGCGGCGCAGTTCGACGGTCGTCTGGTCGCCGGTGAGATCCTGGAAGGCGGACTGGCCGAGGACAATCCCGGTGACGCCGAGCATCAGGCCGAGAAGAAAGGCCGCGAGCCCCTTGCCGATCCGTGTCGAGCGGGGCGATGCGTCGATCCGTGCGCCGGCCTGCACCGTTTTCGGCTGGCGGCTGCTCGAAACGGCCTGCTGGAGCGGAAGACTGGGCATGGGAACGCAGCTACCTCGTGAACCTGCGTCCAAATGTGCAGGTCGCGGCTGGTAACGCAATATTTGGCTTATCGAACGGTAAATGCGACATTTTAGGCATTAACATTCTGTTTACTTGTCGGTCGAAAGTGTGTCCCGTAGCTGTTGACTGGAGTGATCTTGCAGGAGTGGACAATGGCGGCAGTTCGATGTGGAACGTCCCGGGCGGCAGCGCTGGCCATCGTTCTGTTCCTGGCGGGCGCGGGCGCTGTCGCGGCGAAAACCGTGGACCAGATGACCTGTGCCGCCGCGATCCGCCAGGCCCTGACGACAGGCAGGTACGAGAAGCAGACCTCGTTCGGCGTGATCCCGATGTTCGGCTTTTTTCCGAATGACGGCGGACCCAACCGCTGCCCGCGCAATACCGACCAGAGCTGGAACGTGGAACGCACGCTCGACAACCCGCGCTGCCCTGTCGCCTACACCTGCAACGAGCGCATCCGCTTCCGCTGAGGCGCAGCTGGACATGCTTGCCTGCCGCGTGTTGCCGGATCCCTGCCGCTCTGGGCTTTGCGGCTTCCGATCCGCATTCCGCCATCGAGCCCGCGGGAACTCACGGGCGGATCTCTTGCGGCCCGGCCGTGTCGTCCGGGCCCGGCCTCGACAGGGCTTGTCATCCTCGGCCGCTTTCGCTATCTGACCGTGCGTCGGGGCCAGCAGCCCCGCCACTGGGCTTCCAGCCCCGGTGGGGGATAGTTCAACGGTAGAACAGCGGACTCTGACTCCGTTAATCTTGGTTCGAATCCAGGTCCCCCAGCCAACCTAAAGCGTTGAAATCACTACATTCTCCGGCCTCGTGTCACATACCTCGAAAGTCGTGTCACTGTGGTGTCACCGCCTGAAGAGCTCGTGTCACTGGCCAGGACGGTCGCCGATTGGGCGGATCGGTTCGCCGCGATCGAGTCCGTCGTCATTTTCGGCAGCCGCGTTCGAGGCGACTACGGGCCCGAAAGCGACTTGGATGTGTGGATTGAGGACCGGGGAGACGTGCCGGCCGAGGCAGTCGACGCCTGGTGTGACGAGCTCGCCGGTGAAGGCCTGGCAACTCTGAAGGCCGCAACGGGGCTCTTCGTGCATTGGCCGCGAGACGACGAGTCGGTGAGGATGGTTGTCCGTTACCACCGCGACAGGGCAATCCTGACGGATCGCAAGGTGGCACGCGTGCCGACGCCGAGGTGGAAGCCCTGAGCGCTTGTGACACGAGGCTGTGACACGGGAGGGAATGATGGAGTTCGGTCGCCACGTGTCGGAGCACGCTCCTGCCTCCGACAGTCCGTCCGCGACGGTGATCCGGGGTCCGACTAGCTGGACAAGCCTCTATGTCCTGCTGGGCATTGTGCTGAGTATCGAGTCCACCCTCATCACGATGATCCCGTCTCGCACCTGGCAACTGTGGACCTACCTGGTCGCGCTCGGTCTCACGCTCGGGGTCTTCCTCTGGTGCAAGCGGTGTCAGGAGCGATTGCTCCGCCTGATAGCGTCGTGGGAGAACAGGCCGCGTTGACACCGGACAGGCCTCGCGGCCGTTCTGGGGCTTCTGCCGGGCGGGGCGGGAACTATTCCACCCGCCGCGACGTTATCGCCTTCAATCTTCCGGGTGCAGTTGATGGCGCGCTACTTTCTCGAAGTCAGGTATGGCGCTTTAACTACCCTCGACGAAGACGGGGTCGAGCTTCCCTCAGATGCTGCTGCGATTGCAGAGGCTGAAGAAACGGCTCGGGATATAATCGCGGACGGAATCCGCCTCGGTGCTCGTTCGCGGTCTGGCGTGATCACGATCTATGATGAGAGGGATCGGACGGTGGCGCTGGTCGACTTCGGCGGATCTGTCTCTGTCCGCTCCGGCGACTCGCAGGATCACATCCCGGACGTGTAGCGGCTCACCGCAGCGCCGCAGCGGGATCGAGCGGCCTACTGCTTCTCCACCACCTGCTTTGGCACCCAATAGCAGTTTGGCTTGCCTCGCGGGCGGACGCAGACCTGCGAGTGAACGAAGCTCACGTCTTCACCTTTCCGAGGTCGCCAGGAGTGGGAAGGATGCACCCGCCCGACTGCGCTGCCAGGTTAGCTGCGGCCTCCATATCCTTGTCCTGGGTGGCCAGATCGTAAGCGCGTGCAGCAACCTTCAGGTCGCGGCAGGCGGGCCACTGAGAGGTGAACTTGCCGGTCTGCCCTATGAGGGGGGGACTCGGCGAATGCTGGCGCCGCAACCACCGCCACGATCGACGCCATTAGCAAAACGCGCATGTTGCTCTCCGAACGGTCGCCGCCCTTGAACTATGCCGTGCTCAGCGGAGCTAGGTCTAGTTGCAATGGAACTCTAGGCCGCCGAATGAATCGACTCGGCGCGGCGCCGGAGTTGATCACATGCGTTCCCCAGAGGATGCGCGCGCCGCCTTGCGCGAGCTCGCCGCGGGGACAAGGCCCAAGCCGCCGGCAGGGCGCAAAGCCCGGTCACGCGCCGGAGAACAGCCCCATGCCCGAGAGCAACCCGCCAAGGCCGATCCCGTCCCTGTTAGGCCCTGGCCCCGCTGAGCCCATGCCGTCGGCTGCCGCGGTGCCGCAGCTCAGGGTGACGCTGGAAGAGATTGCCACGCTCTCGGCTCAGGCCTGGGCCAGCGATCCCGAGGCCCAGGCCGAAGCGCTGTTGCGGATTAATGAGGCCGTGTTGCGGCTGCTGTCCCGGTGCTAGGCCACCGCCTGCTGTTCGGCACCCGTAGCTGACGAGCACGCCGGGTCGGTTTGGTCAGCTGACAAACCCGGCAGCTGGTTTCGTACTGCTACGAAACCGATGAGGCCGCCCTAGGCCACCGCCGCGCCGAGCGTGGCGAGGAAGGCGAGGAGCGTGAAGACGATCACCCGCAACATGGCCTAGCTCCTGTAGTGCACCCGGAACCCGAGCGTGCGCCGGAAGGCGTTCTGCCCTTCGACGTACTCGCTGGAGTCCACGTCCTCCCGGACGATCTGGACCTGTTGCCCGAGGAGCGTCTTCCTGCCGCTCAGGGCCGCCACCACGGCGTCCCCAAGGGTGATCACGTCCAGGGCCTTCGGCGAGTGGCACACCACCGCCAGGCGTGCCTCTGGCAGGTTGTCCGCCTCGCCGGTCAGCACGTTGCCGTCCGACCCCGAGAGAGGCACCATCACCAGGTGCGGTGCGTCTTCTCCCTGAAGGTTGCGGATCGGATGGATCCGATCGCCCACCATGGCGGTGATGCTCGGCGAGGCCTTCAGGCCCGCAACGAAGAGAGGGATAGCGCTCATCACAGTTTCCTCCGGACGGTAGCCTCACCAACGGCTTGCACCGGGACTTGCTTCATCGTGGGCAGGAGCTTGGCGATCTGCGTTGCATCGCTACCTGCCTGAAAATGATTGTTCTGCACGACGGTGACGCCACCTCCGCCGCCGGCCGCGTCTGCCAGGCCGCCGATCATGGCAATCTGGTCCGCCCGCTGGCGACGGGAGAGCACCTCCTCGCCGCGTTGCAGAACGGCCGCCATCTCGTCTGTACGAAGGCCAGAATGGAACCGTGGCGCACCGGCGAGGGCCGCCGCAGAGATCCGCACCGGCCGCCCTCCGGCGCCCACGGTGCCGCCCTCATGGTAGAGGAAGGCGCCCAGGTCGACGGGAGCCGCCGCTGCGCCGCCACCACCGGCGCCGAGGAGGCCCTTGACCACGCCGCCGAAGAGGCCACCGCCTCCGCCGAGGAGGCCTGCCAGCGGGGCCTGCCCAAGAGGGTCGCCTGGAGGGCGGCCTTCGCAAGCTCCTTCGCCAGGTTCTTGACCACCTCTTCCAGTCTCCGGCCTTCAACGATCGCGTCGGTGCATGGATCGGCAAAAGTGCTGTTGAAGTAGTCCGCCGCCTCGGTGGTCGCGCGCTGACGTTTCTTAAGCTTGTCCAGCGCGGCCTTGTGCTCTTCGACCCTCGTCACCAAGGTGGCGATGGCCTGCCCCTCGCGTGACGTAACGTTGATGGGCGCGTTCGCGGGCTCGGTGAGCATCTGCTTTTCCGCTCGGCGAGCGCAGATACGCCATACGCACGTCGGGCCGACGTAATCGACTACCTCAAGCGGTGCTATAATGCCGTTCGAAGGCACTCGACGATCGGCTACGTGAGCCCGGTCGAGTTCGAGAAGCAGGTGGGATTAACCTGACCGGCTTCCATAGAACCGGCAGCAGCTCAGACTTCAATTGGCACCTTCATACTCAGCCCCGCGGCGCAGCTCCCTGGAACACCTTCAGTTGCGCGTTCAAAGCGCGCTCAAACGCTGGGCGGGCAAGGCAGCGCTGGAGATAGCTACTGACAACGGGAACGCGATCCAGTTCGCCCGTGTCCTGTAGGTTGCGAAGGACTGTTGCCATCATCAGGTCGCCAGCTGTGAAGCGATGTTCGAGCCAATCGCGGCCGTCGAGCACGGCAGAGAGCGACGCGAGGCGTTTGCGCACGAGTTCTTCAAGTTGCGGCCTCCGGGCCTTGGCCCAGTCCTCGTCGGCATAGAAGGCGTGGAGCATCGCCAAGTCCTGCGCGAAGGGCTCAACCGAGTTCAGCGCAGCCAGCACCCAGGTTGTAACGCGGGCTCGTCCCGCAGGATCGGAAGGAGCCAATGCTTCCGAATGGTCTGCCAGATGCAAGACGATTGCGCCGGATTCGAAGATTTCAACTTGGTCGTCACGGTATGCTGGCACCTGACCAAAGGGTTGCCACTGCTGATATTCCGGCGATCGCTGGATTTCCTGGTCGATGAGCTCGACCTTGTAAGGCAACCCGGCCTCCTCGAGAGCCCACCTGACGCGCAGGTCACGGACATAGCCTTGGGCGAATGGCGGTACCCAGCGGAATGCGGATAGGGTGGGGGTCATCATCGCTACTCCTCCGGCCGGATCAGACGGGCCGTACCAAGGACGCGTCGTGAACTGCGACCCCGACACTGTTGAGCGAACCCGCTGCAACTGAATTGGGCCCGATGGAATTTCCTTGCACTGACAATGCGGAGGTGCAGCTTGAACCCGTTCAGCGCTCTTTGGCTTCGTCCTTGGCTTCTCACCGCTATCGGTATCGGCGCTGCTGCTGCGTTTGCGGTTCCCGGAGCTCTCACGACGCGATTGCTGTCAGGCTGGTGCATCGGCGTGATCGCCTACATCGTCACCATGACCAACATTGCGGGCCGGCAGTCCATCGACGATCTCCGCGCAAGTGCCTCACGGCTGGATGACAGTGCGCCTGTCATCAGCCTGCTGGCCGTGGCCGCCACTGTGGCCTGCTTCGGGGCCGTCGCCGCGATCGTGCTCAGTCCCTACCAGTCCGCTGAAGGATGGATCGATATGGGATTGGCGGCGATCACTCTCGTTTGTGCCTGGGCCTTCATCCAGATCGTCTTCACCATCCACTATGCCCACGTGTATTACGGCGACGACGAACCTGGTCTGTCCCGCGAAGGGCTGGAATTTGGGGGCGAGCGTGCGAGCTTGCGGGCGATCGCCACCATGTCCCGGTCGCGTTCCGCATAGTTCTTCCGGCCGCCGCACTTGCCCGTGGCGGCCTTCTTGCGGGCCCGGGCGCCGGCGAGTTTCTGCACTAGCATCGCCTTCTCGAACTGTGAGACGGCGCCGAGCACCTGGCGAATCAGCCTCGTGGTCGGGATGTCGTCTACGAAGGCCTGCGGGCTGTCGCAGGCGATCAGGTCGATGCCCTGTGACTCTAGCATGCGATGCCCGACCTCTTGAGTTATGAGATCGCGCGAGAACCGGGAGGCGGTCTCATGTCGATGCTGCGGCTCGCCGCGGCTGACACCGGCCAGATCTCGGTCCCGCTGCTGCTGGGCTCGTTGGCGCCACTCGACCCCTTCGTCGCGCAGCTCCTTGTGGCCGGGTACATCCACCCGATAACGGCCTACGAGTCAGACGCCCTCCCGCCGGAGAGGCTGGTCTACGAAATCACCCAGCGCGGGCACGAGGCGCTGGCGGCGTCGAGCGGGTAAGCGCCGTGCTCCCATCATTCCTGCTGTTTGCGATTGGAGCGTTGGTGCTCGCACTAGGCGTGCTGCTCGTCACCTGGTAACGGCGGCGTAGATCCCGACCAGCGGAATGGCGATCCGCACGCCGAAGTACATCTCCATCGTCGCTCCCGCAGGGGTGCCCGGTGGGCTTCACGACCGGGCTGCATCTCGGGGGATTGTCTAGTCGGTGGAAGCGCGTGACCGGCCGTCCGTTAGCGCCCAATCCGTCTCACATTAATATACACAGTGCATCTGTAAAATTCCGTAATGGCGCAGCACGCGTTTGGCAGCCATGCAACCTATACCTCTGCCGTACGAAGTGTTCCGGATTGCTGGATACATTTTGCAGTGTTCATTCATGAACGACAGGACGCCAGCCTGTAAGGACATTGTTCTAGGAGCGGAGAAACGTCATTGATCATCTCAGAAGGCATGAAACCGAAATTCGCTTCATTCCCGCTCATCCGCTCACTGGGCGCCGCTGCAGTCGATGATCTTGCGCGGGTATCGCATTTCCAGCGTTTTCCACCAGGAACTATTCTCTTTCGTGAGGGAGATCTTCCGAGTCTTCTCTTTATAGTGGAGGATGGACTTATTGTCGCACGTCGTCAGGCCGGAGGAGTGTCTACCACAGTCAGTGCATTGGAAGCAGGTTCGATCTTTCCGCTCGGTCCAATCATCTCGGACAGGCCATGTATCCTCACCTGTGAGGTAACTGCCTCGTCGGAAATCTACATGCTGCCTGCAGCGAACATCCGAACGCTGGCCGAGACGAACCTTGCCTTCGCCTATGCCGTTTCAGTTGAACTCGCCACCGGGTACCGCAGCCTGATCAGCGAAGCGGCCGCGCAGAAGGTACAATCTGTTGCCGAGCGCGTGGCAACTTGGATCCTGGCGAACGCTGACGAGAATGGGCGCATAGACCTGAAATTGTCGAAGAGCGAACTTGCTTCCCTGCTAGGAATAAGTCCAGAAACCCTCTCACGAAGCTTGCAATCCCTCGCCAATGAAGGCGTCGCAATATCGCGCGCGTCAATGACTGTGACAGATCGGCAGTCTCTTGCAAGGTACCTGAAGACAACTTCGGCTCGTGCAGTAGCCTAAGCCGCTCGCTTTTTCAGTGTTGGGTGAAACTCTCGTTCGATATGCCGAGTGCCTCGCAGACATGCTGAGCCCAGCGCGCGGCCTGATTGGTGTCAGCTCCGTCCAGGATGAGCGCAACGATGAAGGCGTCGAGAAGCTCGCGAAAGTGGTTCTCGTCCTCGGATCCGACGGCCGCAGCAAGCTCTCCGATTGTGATAGTCTTGTGCTCCATGTAGCAGCAATATCACACAGCCCGCGCTGCGAACTCAACCGGCGCCCGATTGCCTGCCGAGGCACCCTCCCGCAGCCGATCCTAAATCGCGAAGCGAAACGCCGCGCTTGAGGCAATCGGAGCGGCTCCGAAGGTTGCTGCACCCCAACTCGTGACCGAGGCACCCCGGCAGGTGATGGCGCCCGTGCCCAAGCCGTCAAAAGCCCTGTCGAAGGTGTTAATCTACATGCCCGCGAAGATCGCCCGAAAGTTCAAGGAGATCGCCTTTACCGAGGACCGGAAGGCGAATGATGTCTACCTCAACGCCCTGGACCTCTACCTGAAGCAGCAGGGGCATGGCGGTACCAAGGGCGTGAAAGAGCGCTAGCACAACAGCATGCCAGGATGCTGTTAAAGTAGTGCGGCAGCGCAGGAAGTGACCGATGGCTAAGCTGACCAGAAAGGAAGCCGCTGATCTGCGGCTGTCAAACATGCGGGCGTTGGTTGTCGAAGACGAGCCGACTATCTCGCTCGAGCTGAGCGCCATCCTTGAGGGTCTTGGTGTGCACGTCATGGAGACGGACACGGTCGCCGAAGCGGTCGAACTTCTCCGCGACGAAACATTCGATCTCATTGTCGCCGATTTCAGGCTTGCAGACGGAAACAGTGACCTCCTGCTCGAAAGCGTGAGGGCGCTCTACCCCGATCTGCCGATGCTGATTGTCACTGGACTCTCGCCGAGCGACCAAACGGTTGATCTCAGCGGAAAGGTGCTCTGGCTAAGTAAGCCGTTCTCGCTCGAAGCGGTCCGGGATGCGGTGACGTATCTGCTTAACCGGACCTAATGCAGCCCTCTATGCATATCGTCACTTGAGACGCCGATAGATCTGCAAATCTCGGAGCAGGTGTCCCTTATGATGGATTCCGGCATTTGCTCTGATACCATTTCATCGACCACCTGAGCCATGAACTGGGCAACCTCGATGCGGTCCATTGACCGTAGGGTCCGAAGCAGCTTGGCCAAATCCCGCTTGTCACGTTCAACCCGCATGACGAGCCCTCCTGCACCGATGGAACGCTCCAAAGGTTAACGCGTCGTTCACCAATGCCCTGGTGTGCCCCCGTTCCCGTTCATCGCCGCCGTCCCCAGCCGTCCGGCTTCATCCTCCCGTGCCAGCCGAAGCTCGTCGCAATGCCGGCGGAGGGGCCGCTCTGGCAGTGCGAGGTAAAGTACGCAGCACCCTGCGCCTTGGGGCTGGAGGGCATGTCTCAAAGCGGCTGGACCAGCCCGAATCGGTCGGAAAGGGCGCTAACTTGGCCCGAGACGAAGTGCGAGGGGTACGAGCGCGCTTGAGGAGCTGTCACATCGCGGTCCGAGGTGGATCCGCAATTCATCTGCCTCGGCGAACAGGCCAGCACGCGCCATGGTGCACCCGCCGCGCAGGTCGGTCTTGGCTTTGACCGATCAGAAACCTGCAGGACAGAGCGCGGTCGTCGTGAGCCCACCGCGCGAACCCAAAATCTTGGGAGGGGTAAGGCGACGGCAGGGTCGGGGGCGACCTGCCGCAGTCTTTGGTTCGGCCAACGGCCTGATTAACTTGGACGCAATCGTGCAACATCTATTCCTGTCGAAACGGAGGGTGCTGGTCATGAATGCGGATGCAAGTGGGTCAAGGTTGAGGCAGGGCTTTGCAAGTGTCTCTCCCGAGCGACGGCGCGAAATCGCTTCAATGGGTGGAAAGAACGTTCCCAACAGCAAGCGAAGCTTTTCCAAGAGCCCCTCGCTTGCTGCTGCCGCCGGCCAGAAGGGCGGTGCTGCGGTGAGTCCAGACAACCGCACCTTTTCCCGATTTCCGGAACTTGCGCGAGAGGCGGGGCGAAAGGGCGGCCTGGCTGGAAAGGGCAAGTCGCGTTCGAGCGACTGATTGCCGGCCAAGCTCACTCCTGCAGCGGCACGGTCCCGAGCACAGCACCTGTTTCGTCGAGGACGTCAATGTCACCGACGAGGAAGGCTCCTCCTTGTGTTTGGTTGTTGCTGCTCAGAATTTTTGCCTCTTCCCGCGCACTTTCGATGGCGGACATGAGGTCAGGAAACTCGGACCCATCTGGATCCACCACGACCCGATCTGCATATCGAATGGTCAGGAAGTAACGCGGCATCTGTAATCTCCTACGCGACACTCCTGAATGCGCCGCAAGCCGCAATAGATCCAGTTCTTTCGCCCTTCGAAGACAGAATACCTCTGTTCCGGCGCTCAGCTCTGTCGCGATGACCACACCATCAGACATTCAGAAAGCTCGGTTGCTCCTCGGCTGGTCCGTGTCGGATCTGGCGCTCTACGCCCGCGTTTCAGCGGACTGGGTTAAAGCGGGCGAGGCAGGAACGTCTAGGTGGTCAGCAAATGCGAAACACCGTCTTTTGGTAGCGCTGGAACAAGGCGGGATTGCTTTCACGCTGCGGGGACCAGAACTCGTTGGTGAAAGGTCGGCCAAGGCTACCGTCGTACGCCCGCGGATCGGACGCCCGCGCCGATCCGAATGAGCTATGTGCCACTATAGCGATGAGGCGGCTACAGGATCGGGTAAGCTCGCGCGTCCGATCCGCGAGTGTCAGGCCAGCCAGTAGACCAGCACCGCAGAAATGACGGCGAGCGTAAGCCCATAAAAGAGGACATACCGGACGCCGTGTCCCGTAACACCCTGCCGGGCCTCAGTCGTGCTCAGGATCTCTTGAGGAGGGTCTTGGTCAGACCCTGGATACGGGCTCATGATCCCGCCTCATCGGGCCGCTTCCACTTCGGCCGATGAAGCCAAACCCTATGGTGGGCGCCAAGACAATCCAGAGAAAAATCAGGAACCCGAACCAGCTCTCGCTCATGGCTGTTCCTCCATCGGACCAGGGGCTTGTCCGTCAACGGCTGTGATCGAGATTGTTTCCCTCGTGCCATCCAAATGGGCCGCCCGAGCGTAGCAGGGATCAGACTGCCTGCGCAGGGGGCTTCCATGGACGGGTTCCTGGACCACGAGAAACAGAGACTGCGTGTCGTGTCTGCTGCAAGCCGGCGTTTTCCGACACCCTGGCGCGTCCGCGAGCTGTGCGAGGCCTTCGTTGTCGAGGATGCCAACGGGACGCCGATCGCCTACACCTACTTCGACACGAACCGAATGCCGTCAGCCTCCACTTCGGACAAGCTCACGCAAGACGAGGCGCGTCAGGTCGCCGCCAACATCGCGAACCTGCCGGAGCTTGGCGGGAAAGGGAAAGCAGGCTGACTGCTTGCGCCAGATAAAGGTCGCTAGCGCTCAATCGTGTAGCCTGCTGGGGCCGGTCAGGCTGATCGCGGTCCCCATTAGCGTCTGACAGCCACTACCTGGCACATCGCGCGGTCATGTGGGCCCACCGCGCACCATAGTCCGTGATGCGACTGATGCCCGAACAGGCACCTGCGAAGCACAAGCCAACACCGTCCCTCCTCGGGGTGCGCGGGTCTGACTGCGCTGAGCAACGCGCCCGAGACCTGGCTGGCGCTGTGACACCCAGACCCGGCGCCGAAAACCCCCTGATCGTTGCCTGCGAGGCGCTGGCCACCATCAGCATGCTCTCGGCCAAGGCGTGGGGCTCTGACAAGGAGCGGGACGACGCGCTGCGTCGCATAAACGAGATTGCGCTCGGGGCGTGGACGCAGATGCGGGGGCGGTGATCAGTTCGGAACGGAGAACAACTATTGGAGGCCTGGATGGGCAACCTCACTCAATGCCTGCTACGCCAGAGTTCGTCAGGATCAATGCCCAGGTCGTGGCAGACGACTCGAACGGCCGCCCACACATCGTCGATCGATATTCCCTCGTCGAGCAGTTCGGCAGCGTAGTCGGCCAGCGCGCGTACAAGCCGTTCACGACTGACCTTGCCGGCCATCCGCTCTAGCTTGTCGTGTTGAGGTTTTTCGCCGGTCATGGGCGGCCATGGGTCGCGACGCACTGTTGGGATCAAGCCATGGCTGAAGCGCAGCGGCAAGGGGCGCGTGCCGTCGCAGGCTCATCGCTGATGCGGTGGGGAAGCTACCAAAGCAAAAGGAGCAGGGCATGCGTGTCAGGGGCAGCGAAACTTGCTGCCTGAACGAGAAAGCCCCCGCCGGTGTCCACGATCCGGCAGGGCTTAAATGTGCTGGAGCGGGGTGCTCACTCGACCAAGCAGTCTACCCGGGGGACCGGGTCGTGTTCCTTACACCATCCCCGCTAACGTGGAGGTAGACCTCCACAAAACTCAGTTCGCGGTGTTCACCGCGTTGGAGACCTTGTTGAAGGTCGCGGCGAGGTTGCTCTTGAGCGAGCTGAGGGCACCAATCAGGCCGACAGCGATGATGGCGGCGATCAGGCCGTACTCGATCGCGGTGGCGCCGGACTCGTCGTTGTAGAACTTGCGAAGCAGGGTCATGGGAAGCTCCTTGTGCAATATCGCCCTGCCTTTCTCGTCCCTAAACGTGAATGAGTGACTTATTCAATTGTAGACCTGCCGTTCGATTCCTTTGATGGTTTCTAGACATTCAATAAAATGCTCCACGAACTTTCTTCGCCAAAGGGCCGAGAAATACTCAGTGTGGAAAGACCAGCCTGCCCATATACGGGGGTGTGAAGTGGAGTAGCTCCTGCTCACCTGAAAGAGGGCCCTGCCGGAGTAATCCGGCGGGGCCTTTGTTTTTGCTGTTGCGCTGATCAAGGTGGTGAGGCGTCTGTCATAGGGTGACACCGCCCGCCCGCGGGCCGGACCGGTGGGGTGCTGGGTTTGGTTACGCCACGAAATTCAGGACCAGGTCCACGTCGAGGTCGGCGGCGGCTTCGCGCACCATCTGCTCAATCCTTGCCGCGGGGAGCTTCGTCGTCTTCGCGACACGGATGGCAACCGTGAAAACTTCGCGTTCTGAGCCCGCGGATGCCTGCGCTACCGCCGGGTCCGTGATGACGCCTTCCTGCACCAGCGGAACCAGGCGTCGGCGAATCATTTCTACGGTCGCCACTGTCGCCTCCTTGGCTGGCATGCAGGCGCACATTGTCGGAGAGACGTCCTACGCTCCCCGCGCTCGATAGCGGGTTGCAACGCCCCCTGCCGGGCGCGGCATTGAGTGATACCACGGGAGACGCGCCCGCTATTGGTTCAACTCGATCCCTAATCGCGCACGTATTCGCTCGAAGGTCTCGCCTGCGACATCGCGCGGCAGTCCATTGATGATCATTTCGGCAAGAACGAGTTGCAGCGAATGCAGGAAAGGAACGGCGCCCATCTCCTCAGCAACTTCGGCAAGCTGCTCGTAATCAAACGCGCTATCCGGCATGCAGTCTCCTGAGGCTTTAGCGGCCTCAAGACGTTTCTTTCTCGGCTCGCGGCAGTAAACATGCAACTGCCATTCCGCGTTGCATCGCTCGGCTCTGCTTTGATGAGATTTTCTGAACCGTGCCGCCCCTGTAAGCCAACGGCCATGGCACAGGGTCGATCAGGGACACTAAGTTCCGATTAGCATCGCAAGTCGGAATGCTGCCACAAGCACTCTCTCGTGATCACGGACGATGACCGTCCAGTCGCGCCATCCGCGCCCGATTGTTCCGCCAGTGCTGCAGCCCTCTTGCCGTGATCGAGTGCCATCCCGATGAGGGATTTTGAGTTGGACGCGTACATGCCAACCAGGTCGACGCTCACTTCGCCATCACGGAGCAAGTCGAAGAAATACCGGTTCGACATGAGATGCCCGGAACAGGAGATCCCTGCCAGGGGAGGTTCATCCGGCGGGGAAGTTGAGGGTAGTTCGCCGCGCTGAGCGGCCAGACCAGTCTAGCATGAGCTAGACGGAGCGGCCTGCAATCGCGCGCAACGCCAGCCGCAGCTTTTCCAGGGCGTCGACTTCCTCGAAAAAATCAACACCATTGCGCTCGGAGCGTGGGCTCTGATCCGAGGCAGGTGAGCGTTTGCGTCTACTTCGCGCTGGGCTGCTCCCACAGCGTCATCGGAAGCTGGAGCCCTCCTTGGCAGTCGGCGAACACATGGTCGTCCTTGGTGAGGCGGCCTGTGTAGACGCAGTCCAGGGCGCCTGCCTTCATCGACACACTGGCGCGGCCTACAGCGCTGATGCGCATGGTCATGACACCAATGTCGTCCGGGACGCCGTTGGCGCTACACAGACCCGTGTGCCGCGTCCGCGCCGTTCCGGACCATTCCCGGGATCCATACCACGTCTGCGCTGTCTCGCTCAGGGTCGCCTCCAACGTCCATTCCCCGGCGAAGCCGTACTGGCCAATGATGTCCTTGGCCTGGGCCGCTGTTGGGAGCAAGGCCAGACACAACACGCTCTGGATGCAACACCTCGTCATCGCCAGCATGTCGCCGTCGTGCTCCTGGCAGAAGCGCTTAGGCATTTAAGCGCTCGAGAGCGCGGCAGATCAATCCTGCTCAGAGTTCCGGTGGAAGCGGCGTTCTTGCAAGGCCGGCCCTGTCAGATGCACGGGTGGGCAGAATGGCTTCCACTCGCATTAAAGAAGGCCCTGCTGGAGAGATCTGGCGGGGCTTTTGTCTATTACGGGCTGCTTAAAGAAACCCCGCCAGGGAGGTTCTCTCGGCGGGCAAGTCCGGTCTAAGAAGCGGGGTGAGCCCGATCATCGCTTGAAGTGCAGCAGCACGACCACGGCGTCGGCACTCTGCGCGTTAGTGCTTTGCAGGCTTTTGACTGACCAACTCCGCTGCCGCAACCGCGCGCTCATAGGCAATGCGGATGCACTCGTCCGGCGCTTGGGCTTCAATCACGCGGATCAGCAGGTCGATCGCACAGGACAGGGCCTCGCGCTCGTAGCACGCGGTGGCAATCTGCCGGAGCATGGTGACTTCCCGGTCTGACACCCTGCCCCCGCTGGTCGTACCGCGAGCGCGACTGTGCGCTTCCGGTCGTGCAGGATCAACATTGTTCTTCACGGAAGCGTGAGGTGAAGTCCGGCGCTGTAACTCTTCGGCGAGTGGTGCGGAGCGACGACCTCAATCGAAATCGCTTACGCCTTCGCAACCAGAGAGGGAGCAAGGATCTGCTGCGAGGAGCGACCGATGCATTCCCCCGATGCAGACGAACGCCGGCGGGTATCACGCCTGACGGCCTTACAGGCACTCAACCGAGCGCACCCGATCGACTTCGCTGACGTGATCGCGTTGGGCAAGGTCGCGCTCCGGATGCCGATTGTGGCGGTCTCCCTGCTGGACAGCGACTACCTGCATGTGATCGCCGTCGAGGGCGCGGACCTTACCTGCGTCCCTCGTGAACAGACATTCTGCACCTACGCCATCCGATCTGATGCAGTGATGGTGGTCAACGACACCCACCTTGACGAGCGCTTCGTAGCTCATCCCTACGTCGTCGAAGCGCCGCACCTGCGCTTCTATGCCGGCGCCCCGATCATCTACGAGGCCGGAATTCGGCTTGGCACGGTGTGCGTGGCCGACGCTCGACCCCGCCAGGTGAGCCCCGGCGGATTGCTCATCTTGGAGCATCTCGCCGCGCTGGCCGTTGAGCGATTTCGCGGACTTGCCGGCGACAGCGCTCAGGAGTTCGCCAACATCTCCACGCAGGCTTTGAATAGATCGGCTCTGAATCCCGATACCGCGCCTCGCGTTGTCCGGTGGGGCTGAAAGCGAACCGGCCCCGCTCAATTGATTCAAGGTCGATCATTCTGCTGGTGGGCGTTGCTATCGTGGTCCTCGCCTTGATCCTGCTCGCTGCCGCGCTGGTCTAGACCCAGGCGTCAAGGTTCGCCGCATCCACGTGCGAGGGAAGTATATTCTTCCGTGCTTGATTGTGATATTCATATTATTTATCAATTAGTGAGGCGCGGAGGTATCCCTCCATGGAAAATCCTCAATTGGGACTTCAGCCTCGAAGTTTTGAAACCGGTATTTACCATCCACGCGATCAGTTCGACGCTTGGCGTTCCTATCTATCTGAAACCATCGAAATCTCACCTGATGGAAAACCTCTGGTTGGTTTCTTGGCCACAGCGGAGGATTGGATCTTCGACGACGTTCGGATTTCTCGCTATTTCCTGTCCCAAGCTCCTGCTCGCCGATGGCGCCATCGGCCCGGAGTGCACAGCGATGACTGGTGCCTGGTGCTAGACTGGGGCAGAGAAGCAGCCCCCATCGTGGCATTCCGTTCTTTGTCGCTTCCATTCGACGGCAGAAGTTGCGACTCCCATGTGATCGCCCTCAGATTTCCCCGTTCGAGCGATGACCGCCTGAACGCGATGTTGGACGCAGCGCACGGAAGAAGCCTTATTGGCCCCGTTGCAGAGCTGCTGGCGTCGTTCGTGGGCAGCTTTGTCAAAACTCTTCCGGACATGAGAAAGGAACAGGTGGATCGACTCGCGGTCCCGCTGCGATCGATCGTCATGGGTTGCGTCGCGCCTCAGCTGAGTGCTCAGGACGCCGGCGCTGACGATCTTTTCTCGTCCATTTTCCTTAGCCGAGCCCGCCATGTCGTCCGCCAGAACCTGGCATTCCCGGAGTTTGGGCCAGCGCAACTATCTCGCCTACTCGCGGTGTCGCGATCGAAGCTCTATCGCAGCATGGAGGCTGCCGGTGGTGTGGCGGCGTTTATTCAACGAGAGCGCCTTGAGCAGGCGCGCCGGTACCTTAGCAATCCGCATGAAACTCGGTCGGTCCAAGTAATCGCCACGGAAGTCGGTTTCCCGGACCACTCGACCTTCAGTCGTTCCTTCCGCCGGGAATTGGGGCAGCCGCCGAGAGAATACCGCGAGACCGCGTTGAGCAACCAGGTGACTCCCTGGCGAACTGGCTCGGCAGGATAACCAGCCCTGCCGACGGTAACTCCTGTCTGAACAACGATAGAGAGTATAGCTACGGTCGACGGGTTGGGCCGCCTAGGTGTCGCTCACCCAAACTGTGACGATCTGCAAACCCTCTCTTGGCAGTATGGTTGGAGAGGTGACCCCCGATGAACCTTTCCACCAATGACAATGACCCGCTTGCGCCAGTGGTGGCGAAGCTTGAAGAAATCGCGGCTCTCTACGAACAGGTCGAAAAGCTGACAAAAGCTGTCGAGCTACACGGTCGCGCGACCATGGCGGCATGTCAGGCAGCTCTGCTTTCCGACGAGACCGCAAAGGGATGTCAGCCGGAGCAGGTGTCATGAACCTACGCGGCCCGCTCCTCGTCGTCGACGATTACAAGGTCATGCGCGAGATCATTTCCAGCTTCGCGAGGAAGCTGAACTTTGATCCGACCGTTGAGGCGGCCAGCGGCGACGAAGCGCTGACCAGAATGCGCGGCGCCTACTTCGGCCTGATTGTCTGCGACGCAAACATGAAGCCCATGGGCGGGGTTGAACTTGTTCCGGTTATGCGTCGCGACCCCTCGCTGACTTCCGTCCCCGCCGCGCCTTCGAATGCGGCGCTCCGTCGCTCCGCCAGGAACTATCACGGACTTTACAAATGCAAGCTCTGCCGCTGCCATAGCTCCGGGAGGGTATGTTGTGGCGGCAATTATGGACTGGGGATGCACGCTCTTCGGCGACGCCTCGTGCGACGATGCGACGTTCCTGGCAAAGAGCATGGTTGTGGCGGGAATCATCGCGGCGATCTGGCTGGCACTGTCGGTTGGGATCGGCTTGGTGGTATTCGTGATCAAGGGGTGAGCGCCCTACCACGACCGCAACGGATGCCCCGCTCCCCACGACCGAAACCCCCTTCGAAGAGATGGGCCGGAGCGAAAGGCGTGTCCGCGAGGAGATCCATGACGTGAGCGATGATCGCCCGCCGCCCAATCCGCAGGCCGAGCGTCTCCGGCTCTCGTCGGAGGCCTACGCGCGACTGCTCCGGTGGCTTGTTACCGAACGCTCGGTCATTCGTGCCTGGATCTACGGCTCGCGTACAACGGGCATCCGTCGCGAGCCGGTTAAAGTTGGGCTGCCTGACATAGACATTGTCGTCTCGATCGCAGCCGAACCCGTCGATGAGATCACGGAGCGGTTCCGCCTTCGCGATACCATCGCTCTGATCGGCACCGAAACCGAGCGCTTCCATCTGGGGTTCGACCAGGAGGGGTCGCAGGTGCGGGCGTGGCGCACGGGTGGGGTCATGATTTTCCAGAGATAGCGACCATGCTCCTGATCGTCGGCACCTTTCGGCTCCCGCCCGCCCGACTGCTGCCGGCACGCGCGGCGATGGCGCGGATGATTGAGGCCAGCCGGGCCGAGGATGGCTGCAATGAGTACGTCTATGCGGAGGACGTGCTGGAGCCTGGCCTCGTGCACGTGAAGGAGCTCTGGCGTGATCAGGCTGCCCTCGA
>NZ_JCACDK010000021.1:0-20604 GCF_059501845.1 Alsobacter sp.
TGGCCGCCATATAGACCCCGCCCCTTTTGCCTGTCAACACCACGTCACGAAAAAAGAGCGGGCCTCCGGAACCACCGCCTGCCGGTGCTTTTCGTCACGTCGGCGCAAGCTGCCGGGGAAACCCAGTCATGCCCCGTCCACTGCCTCACTGTGCTCGTCCCGACGATCGCACCTCGCATGAGTGTGCTTCGCGTCACTGCGGATTGACGGCTCGCCGGTGCTCGGGCAATGGTCCGGGGCACCTTCAGACGCCGCGGGACCCCCTGCGGCGAAGCCGGGAGACGGGTTCGCCTCACAATGTCGGCAGGGGTCATCAGGACGCCGCGCATGCGTGCCGAACTGGCGGGAGCCAGGGGCGCAGACCTGGGCACGGAGCCCCCTCTGGCGCGCAGCGGCGGCCGCGAGCAGCCTGACCGCCGCAGCGTCAGCCTGCGCTGGCTGTCGGGCACCGTTCTCACGGGTCTTTTCGGCGCCGGGCTCATCGGCTCCGCCATCTACGTCTCCGTCGACGGGCAGTTCACGTTTGCCGAGCACGCCGAGCGGGCCTCGCTGGCCCAGCTGCGCAGCGCCGATACGCCGGCCGAGGGCGAGCGCTCGAGCCGCCGCGGCGACCGGCTGTTCACGGCGGCCGACATCGTCTCGGCGAAGCAGACCTTCCGCACGCCCACGACCATCCGGGTCGGCGACCGCGAGGTCATCAAGGCCAAGCCCTTCGTCCGCGTGTCGACCAATCTGGCGCTGAGCTCGCTCGGCTATGCCGACGACATCCCCGCCTTCAACCCGCTGAAGCTCTATGCGGCGGACCCCGCGCAGATCGACAAGACCCCGGCCGAAGCCGAGCCCGCCGCCGATGACGCGGAAGTCTCCGTGCGCAAGGTCCAGCTGATCGACTATTCCGGCGCCCCCGACTCCGGCGACGTGCTGTCGCAGGAGCAGGTCGACGCACAGGTGGCCGAGTTGCACAAGGTGGCGGCCTCGGCGACGCCCGGCCTTCCGATCAGCTCGCAGACCATGCTCACCCGCGCCTTGATGGCGCCTCGCATGCAGGGCGAGGAGGTCACGCCGGTCGAGGACACGACCTTCTCGTCGCTGCAGGTCACCTTCGTGCCGGAGAACGTCAGCACGCAGGACCGCCAGCTGCGGCCGGGCCCCAAGGAAGGCGGTCCCGAGGAGAAGATTGTCACCATCCGCCACGGCGAGACCTTCGAGCAGACGCTCAAGGCCAATGGTGCGTCGCCCTTCGAGGCGAGTTCCATCCTGAAGGCCCTTGCGGCGCGCTTCAAGGAGCAGCCGCCACGCGAGGGCGAGAGGCTCAGGCTGCTCTTCGGCCTCTCCAGCGACCCGCGCCGGCCGACGCAGCTGCTCCGGCTGGTCCTCTATGACGGCGAGACGCCGACGGCGATCGCCGCCATCAACGACCGCAACGACTTCGTCTCGGTGGCACCACCCCAGGCCGAGACGGCGCAGCCGGCCGACGACAGCGACGAGGAAGACGGCGACCGGCTCAGCCTGTTCCAGAGCCTGTACGAGACCGGGATGAAGCACGACATTCCGCGGGCCGTCGTCGACCAGGTCGTGAAGATCGCCTTCTACGACGTCGACCTGCAGCGCCGGGTGACGGGTGGCGACAGCTTCGAGGTCTTCTATTCCGAGGACGAGGAGAACGAGAACCGCCCTGACCTGCTGCGCGCCAGCCTCACCGTCGGCGGCCAGACGCGCAACTATTACCGCTTCCAGCTCGGCGAAGACGGGGTCGTCGACTTTTTCGACGAGAGCGGCCGCTCGAACCGGAAATTCCTCGTGCGAAAGCCGATTGCGGCGGGCGAGATGCGCTCGACCTTCGGCATGCGCTACCATCCCATACTGCGCTACACGCGCATGCATACGGGCGTCGACTGGGCTAACAAGATCGGCACGCCGATCTTTGCCGCTGGCGACGGCCGGATCCGCAAGGCGGAATGGGATTCGGGCTATGGCCGGCGCGTCGAGATCGAGCACCCGTACAATTTCGTCACGACTTACTCGCACATGTCGGCGTTCGCCCGCGGTATCCAGCCGGGCGCCCGGGTGCGGCAGGGGCAGGTGATCGGCTACCTCGGCAATTCCGGCCTCTCCACCGGCCCGCATCTGCACTACGAGGTGCTGATCAACGAGAATTTCGTCGATCCGCTCTCGGTCAAGGTGCCCCGCAACCGCGAGCTCGACAACGCCCAGGTCGCCGCCTTCAAGCGCGAGAAGGACAGGATCGACGAGCTGATCGCCAAGGCTCCCGCCGCGACGCGCCTGGCCGGCGCGCGCTGAGCCGCGCGACGCGGCCGCCATGCTGCATGTCCTCGGGATCGTCCTGCCCGTTTTCGGCCTGATCGGGCTGGGTTTCCTCGCCCGCCTCGGCGGCCTCGTCTCAGACCGCGCCTCACAGGGACTGTCCGAGTTCGTCTTCGGCGTCGCCGTGCCGGCCCTGATCTTCCGCACCCTCTCCCATGCCGACCTGCCGGACGCGCAGCCCTGGGGTTACTGGCTCGCCTACTTTACCTCGGTGGCCATCGTCTGGGGCGCCGTCACCGCCATCGCCCTGCGGCACCGTAGGACGGACTGGACGGGCTCCGTCGTGGCCGGCTTCTCCTCGGCCCAGTCCAACACCGTCTTCGTCGGCGTGCCGCTCATCCTCGAGGCATACGGGCGGGAGGGCGCCGTGCCGCTGTTCCTGCTGATCGCGATCCATTTGCCGGTCATGGTCACCGTGGGCGCGCTGCTCATCGACGGGCGCGGCACACGCCTGGCCGTCCTCGCGCGACAGCTCGCCACCAACCCGCTGCTCGTCGGCATCGTCGCCAGCGTGGCGTTCCGCTTCTCGGGGCTCACCCTTCCGAAAGCTGTCGGCGACATGGTGGAGATGCTGGCCTCGGCCGCAAGCCCCTGCGCCCTCTTCGCCATGGGCATCGCCTTGCGCCGCTACGGCCTGGGTAAGGACCTGAAGCTCGCGGTGCTGATCAGCGTGACGAAGCTCCTCGTGCACCCCGCTCTGGTGATGCTGCTCGCCTTCCACGTCTTCGCCATGCCACCCGCCTGGGCAGGCGTCGCCGTGCTCTTTGCCGCGTCGCCCTGCGGGCTGAACGCCTACCTCTTCGCCGAGCGCTACCGGACGGGTGTGGGGCTCGCGGCGGGCGCCATCACGCTGTCGACCGTAGCCTCCATCGCCACGACGGCATTCTGGCTCGCCATGCTGGGGGTGGGCTAGGCAGGACGTCCCGACTCCGATTGTGGCGCCGGGCCGAGCAGGTCCCAGCGGTTTCCATAGAGGTCACGGAACACGGCAACGAGGCCATACGGTTCGTCGCGCGGGGGACCCTCGAAGACGACACCTGCGCCGAGAATCTCGGCAAAGCGTGCCTTGACGTCGTCGACACGGAGAAACAGGAAGACTCGGCCGCCTGCCTGGTCGCCAACCCGGCACTCCTGTTCCGGCCCCACTGCGCGCGCCAGGAGCAGACCGGTTCCTTCGCCAGAGACGGCCGACAGCACGACCCAGCGCTTGCCCCCACCCAGAGGCCTGTCCTCGGTCAGGGCGAAGGGGCAATGGCGCGTGTACCAGGCGATCGCCTCGTCATAGTCGCGGACCAGAACGGCGATGAGGGCCAGTCCGGCCGGCATCGGGGTCATGAGGGAACTCCAGGGGGTATCCGCAACATGTCGTCGGGATCGAAGCCGAGCCGCCGGATCACGTCGGCAGCTTCGATGCCGGCTTGACGCAGGTCGGCAAGCGTTTCCGACCCTCGGCTTTTGGCCAGCTTTCTTCCCTCCTCGTCAGCGACGAGGCCATGATGGTGATAGAGCGGCGCGGGCAGCCCGAGCAGATCCTGCAGCAGCGCATGGAGGTGAGTGGCCTCGCGCAGGTCCTCGCCGCGCACGACATGGGTGACGCCCTGCCGGGCATCGTCGTGCACGACGCAGAGGTGGTAGCTCGCGCGCACGTCGCGCCGGGCGAGAACCGGGTCGCCCCAGCGCGCGGGATCGGCAGGCAGCGCCGCAACCTCGCCCGTTTCCGGATCCCAGCTCCTGATCGCCGGGACCGGTCCGGCCGCGTCGAGCGCCAGGTCCATGGCGAGGCGGAGCGCATGGGGCTCGCCGGCGGAAATCCGGGCGTCGGCAGCCTCGCGCGAAAGGAGCCGGCACGGGCCAGCATGGTACGGTGCCCCGTCGGGATCGCGCGGCCACGGAATGCCGGCCTGTTCGCGCTCGGCGACGAAGCGGGCCGTGTCGCCCCGGCTGCAGAAACAGGGGTATAGTAGCCCTCGCCGCTCCAGGACCGCGAGCGACGCGGCGTAGTCCGCGAGATGCGCCGACTGGCGCAGCACCGGCGTCTCCCACGAAAGTCCCAGCCAGGCGAGATCATCGAAGATCGCCTGCACCAGCTCCGGCCGCGAGCGGACGGGATCGATGTCCTCGATGCGGAGCAGGAAACGGCCCTCATTGCGCCGCGCCAGCCGGTCGTTGAGCAGGGCGGAGAAGGCATGGCCGAGATGCAGGCGGCCGTTCGGGCTCGGCGCAAAGCGGAAGACGGGTGGCGGGCCGGGACGCCCCATGCGGCGGATCCGTGCTAGAGCGGCCCGCAAACGGGAATCGGACCGGCGGCATGATCGACAGCGAGGAGGCTCTGGCGCAAGCGGTCGAGGCGCTGGTCGGCATCGACCCGCGCATGGCCGGGCTGCTCTCCGTCTCCGGGCCGCCGCCCTTGCGCAAGAGTACGCCGGGCTTCGGCGGGCTTGTGGACATCGTCGTGGGCCAGCAGGTGTCGCAGGCGAGCGCGCGGGCGATCCGGGCCCGGATCGCGGCCCGGTACGGCGTGCCGGCTCCTGCGGACCTCGCCGCCGCCACGGACGAGGACCTGCGCCTGTGCGGGCTTTCCCGTCCCAAGATGGCGGCCGTTCGGGCCATCGCGGAGGCTATCCTGGGCGGGGTTCTGCCGCTGGACGATCTCCACGGGTGGACGGCGGACGAGGCACACGCGAGACTGGTGTCGGTACGGGGGATTGGGCCATGGACAGCGGACGTTTACCTGCTTTTCTGCCTCGGCCACCCCGACGCCTTTCCCGCGGGCGACCTGGCCCTGCAGGAGGCGGCCCGGCGGGCGTTCGGATTGCCCGAGCGTCCCGGAGCGAAGGCGCTGGCGGCCATGGCGGAAGCCTGGCGGCCCTGGCGGGGGGCCGCGGCTGGCGTGCTCTGGGCCTATTACGCGGCGACGCGCGGCGGGCGCGACGGAGCCCCGGTCGAACGCCCCTGACCCCGAGGTGACTATGATGGCGGCGCTTCTCGACGGCCCTCGCCTGCCGCCGGCCCGCGGCAGGGCGGACAGCCTCGTCGTTCTCCTGCACGGCTACGGCGCGGATGGCCGCGATCTCATCGATCTCGGGGACGCGTGGAGGGACGTGCTGCCGGGCTCGGCGTTCTTTTCTCCGCACGCACCCGAGCCCTGCGGCATGGCGCCCGTGGGCCGGCAATGGTTTCCCCTCACCTTTGCCGATCCACACGAGCGCTGGCGCGGAGTGGTGGGCGCGAGGCCGGTGCTCGATGCGGCGCTCGATGCTGAGCTGGCCCGCCTCGGACTGCCGCCGGAGCGACTGGCCCTGGTGGGCTTCAGCCAGGGCACGATGATGGCGCTGCACACCGGACTGCGGCGCCCGGCAGGGCCGGCGGCCATTCTGGGTTATTCCGGAGAACTGGTCGGGCCGGACAAGCTCGCGGCGGAGGCGACAGCTTCACCCCCGATCCTGCTGGTTCATGGCAGCGAGGACGACGTCATCCCGGCGCAGGCACTCTTCACGGCCTGCGAGGGGCTGGCCACCGCCGGGCGGCCCTGCCAGTTCCATCTCTCGCACGGGCTGGGCCACGGCATCGACGAGGAGGGGCTGCGGCAGGGCGGTCTGTTTCTCGCCCGCGCCCTCAGCCCCGGCGGCTGAGCCGGTCAGTAGCGCGGCGGCGGGATCAAATCGATCAGAGCCGGGATCAGCGGCTCGTCGGCCGGAGGCATGGGATAGTCACGCAGCTTGGGCGGCCGCACCCAGGCCAGCGCCTGGCCCTCACGCCCGGACGGCTGGCCCTCCCAGCGCCTGCACACCCACAGCGGCATCAGCAGGTGGAACTCCGGATAGGCGTGACTGGCAAAAGTCAGCGGCGCGAGGCAGGGCTCCTTGACCGTGATGCCCAGCTCCTCGTGCAGCTCGCGGATCAGCGTGTCTTCCGGTCGTTCGCCCGCCTCCATCTTGCCGCCGGGGAACTCCCAGAGGCCGGCCATCGCCTTGCCTTCCGGCCGCTGCGTGATGAGCACGCGGCCATCGGTGTCGATGAGGGCGCAGGCGACAACGAGGAGGAGCTTCACGATGGTTCAGTGTCCGGAAAGGTAGACGTTCACGGTCCCGCCACCGCGAACCTCCACAGTGTCGTAGACGAGGAAGGTCTCTTCGTCGTTCTGGGCCGTTGCCTGCACGTAGTAGCTGCCGTCCCTGACATTGTCGAACTCGAAGTCGCCGTGCTTGTCCGCCTTGGTCTCGCGGACAGCAGCTTCGTAGCGCGGGTCCGGATTACCGAGGCCCAGGACGAAAATGCGGCGGACCTTCTCGGTCCCGTAACCCTTGCGGATACGCTCGTCGGCATAGGGCGTCTTGGGGATGAGGCCGACCACCTGGCCTGCAGCAGGGATCACCTTCCCCCTCGACGACTGGACGAAGGCCTGCCCGAGAATCCGGCCCTGGCCCGGCTGCAGCGCCGCCTGCGCGGACGCCTCCATCTCCGGCGTGAACGAGGCTTGCATGGGGCCGGCACAACCAGACACTACCAGCAGTAAGCATGGAAGTAGAAAACGCATGACAACATCCCTTTCAAATTCAGGGATGCTATTCGCTACTGCGCCGGCCCTACAAGAAGATTGTCAGCTCCTGTAATCGCCATTGATCTCGACGTATTCCTTCGTCAGGTCGCATGTCCACACCGTGGCGCGTCCGTTACCGAGCCCGATATCCACCTTCACGTCAATCGCCTTGCTCTTCATGTAGGCGGACACCGTACCCTCGTCATAGGACAGGTCGCGCGAGCCTTCGACGGCCACGCGATGCGGGCCGAACCAGATGGACAGCCGGTCACGATCGGCAGGTTCGCCGGCCTTGCCGACGGCCATCACGACGCGACCCCAGTTGGCGTCCTCGCCAGCGATGGCGGTCTTCACCAGCGGGCTGTCGGCGATGGAGCGCGCGATGCGCTTGGCCGAGGCGCCGTCGACGGCACCCTCGACGGCCACGGCCACGAAGTGGCGGGCGCCCTCCCCGTCCTTGACCACCTGGTGGGCGAGGTCGAGCAGCAGCCCGTTCAGCGCCGCACGGAAGGACGCGAGCCGGGGATCCGCCGCGTCGGTGATCCTCGGGCAGCCGCGATCCGACGCCGCGCCGGTGGCAAAGAGAACCAGCGTGTCCGAGGTGGACGTGTCGCTGTCGATGGTGATCGCGTTGAAGGACGCGTCGGCGCCTTCGGACAGAAGGGCCTTCAACGCCGGCGCGTCGATGGGAGCGTCGGTGAAGATGAAGGAGAGCATGGTCGCCATGTCAGGCGCGATCATGCCGGCACCCTTGGCGATGCCGTTGATTGTCACGGGAACGCCGCCAATGTCCGCCGTCGCCGTGGCGCCTTTCGGGAAGGTGTCGGTCGTCATGATGGCGCGAGCCGGCGCATCCCAACCCTCGGCACCTGCACGGGACGCGCAGTCCGCCAGAACGCCCTCGAACTTGGTGGCGTCGAGCGGCTCGCCGATGACGCCCGTCGACGCCAGGACGATCTCTTCGGGCGCGCAGCCGAGCGCCCTCGCCGCCACGTCCGCCGTCATCTCGACGGCCTTTGCGCCCCGCATGCCGGTGAAAGCATTAGCGTTGCCGGAATTCACGACGAGGCCGCGCGCCTTGCCGCCCTGCAGAACGCGGCGCGACCAGTCGACAGCGGCAGACGGGCACTTCGAGCGCGTGAACACGCCCGCCGCCTGGGTGCCTTCCGCCAGCGTCACCAGCAACACGTCCGTGCGGTTGCGGTAGCGGATGCCTGCCTCGGCGGTCGCGAAGGCAACGCCCTCGATGGTCGGCATGGTCGGAAAGCTTGCGGGAGCCAGCGGCGAGACGGCGTGGGCCATGGACGTCCCCGGACGTAAGGAACCTGTTGATGCCTTGGGGACAACCTCTGCCCCGGGCGCGGGCCAGCCTGTGGAAAGGCTGTGACAAGCTTGTGATCAGCCGCCGCGAAGCCGGTCCTCCCGGCGCCGCGGCGGCAAGGAGATCAGGGCTTCGGCTGCGCCGCGCCGGCGTCTGCGGGAGCGGCCGGCGTCTTGGCAGCGTCGGCGCCCGCTGCCGGGGCCGCAGGCTGGTCGAGACGCTCGATCTTGGCCTTGGAGCGCAGGCCGAGCACGATGTCGGACTGCGTCTTGCGGGTCAGGTACTGCTCTACCTGATCCTTCACCTGGTCGAAGGTCGGGACCGGCTTGTCGCGCAGTTCCTCGAGCTTGATGACGTGCCAGCCGAACTGGCTCTTCACGGGATCGGAGACCTGCCCGGGCTGCAGCTTGAATGCGGCATCGGAGAACTCCGGCACCATGCGGTCCTTCGTGAACCAGCCGAGGTCGCCTCCCTCCTTACCGGAGCCGGGATCCTTGGAAAGCTCTGCGGCGACCTTGGCGAAGTCCTCGCCGGCCTTGATCCGGGCTGCCGCGGCCTTGGCCTCGTCTTCCGTCGGCAGGAGGATGTGGCGGGCATGCGCCTCCTTGTCCACCGGCAGCGTCTTGACGGTTTCGTCGTAGAGCTTGCGCATCGCCTCGGGCGTCACCGCCTTCTTGCCCTCGGTCGTCAGGTACTCGTCCAGCAGCAGCTTTTCCTTGGCATAGGCGAGGCGGCGGACGAAGTCAGGATCGTCGTTGATCTTGGCGGCCTCGGCGGCGCGGGCACCCAGCTTCAGGTCGACGAGATAGGAGACCAGGAACTCCCGCTTCTGCGCGTCGCTGCCCTGCGGCACGTTGGACCCCAGGTCGTCGGCGGCCATCTTCAGGTCGCTTTCGGTGATCGTGATGCCGTCGACCTTGGCGACGGGCTTGTCTTCGGCGGCCAGCGCGTGAGGCGCGAACGCGATGAGGGCTGCGACCGCGAGGCCGATCACCGGCCGGGTCGCAAGGAATGTCGTGTTCATCAGGATCTCGTCTGTCAGATGTTGCGTGCGCCCGCAGGCTGCCGGCCGGAGCGAACAAGTGAAGCAAGCGAAGGCGCGTGACAAGCGCCAAGCCAGCGGCTCTTTCCCCGGCCCGTTTGAAATCCTGTGATCGTGTCCCCATGTGGGCGGGATGCGGGCGCCCTGCTGTCCGTCCGGCCCGCCCCCCGCGGCCATGGCCGGGCCTGCGTCACGATGCCGTAAAGACGAGTGCGTCCCGCAACGGATGGCGCTATAAGCCCGTTCGACGAATTCCGGTTCTGCCTTGGGCCGCAGCCGCGGGGACGGCTGACGCCCGTACGAATGAAGGGTCCTCGATGTTCGGCGCACTCGCCAAGAAGGTCTTCGGCTCGTCCAACGACCGCCGCCTGAAGACATACCGCCCACGCGTCGCTGAGATCAACGCACTGGAGCCCGAGTTGGCCGCGCTGAGCGACGACGCGCTGCGCGCCCGCACCGAGGAGTTCCGGCGCCAGCTGGCCGAAGGAAAGTCGCTCGACGACCTTCTCGTCCCGGCCTTCGCCACGGTGCGCGAGGCGGCCAAGCGCACGCTGGGGCAGCGCCACTTCGATGTGCAGCTGCTCGGCGGCATGGTGCTTCACGAGGGCTCGATCGCGGAGATGCGGACCGGCGAAGGCAAGACCCTCGTCGCGACCCTGCCCGTCTATCTCAACGCTCTCGCCGGCAAGGGCGTCCATGTCGTTACCGTCAACGACTACCTCGCCCGCCGCGACGCGGAGTGGATGGGACGCATCTACCGTTTCCTCGGGCTCAGCGTCGGCATCATCGTGCACGGGCTCGACGACGCGGAGCGCGCCCAGTCCTACGCCTCCGACATCACCTACGGCACCAATAACGAGTTCGGCTTCGACTATTTGCGCGACAACATGAAGTACGAGCTGGACCAGATGGTCCAGCGCGGCCATCACTTCGCGATCGTCGACGAGGTGGACTCCATCCTGGTCGACGAGGCGCGCACGCCGCTCATCATTTCGGGCCCGCTCGACGACCGTTCCGAGCTCTACAACGCCATCGACAAGCTGATCCCGCACCTGCAGAAGGGCGACTTCGACGTCGACGAGAAGCAGCGCGCCGTCTCCCTCACCGAGCAGGGCAACGAGCGCATCGAGGAGTTGCTGGAGCAGGCCGAGCTCCTGAAGGAAGGCTCGCTCTACGACGCGGCGAACGCCACCCTCGTGCACCACGTCAACCAGGCGCTGCGCGCCCACGCGCTCTTCAACCGCGACAAGGACTACATCGTCCGCAATGGCGAAGTGGTGATCATCGACGAGTTCACCGGCCGCATGATGCCGGGCCGGCGCTACTCCGAGGGGCTGCATCAGGCGCTGGAGGCGAAGGAGCACGTCCAGGTCCAGCCGGAGAACCAGACGCTCGCCTCCATTACCTTCCAGAACTACTTCCGCCTTTACAAGAAGCTCGCAGGCATGACCGGCACGGCCGCGACCGAGGCGGACGAGTTCCAGGACATCTACCGGCTCGAGGTCGTCGAGATCCCGACCAACCTGCCGGTCTCCCGCCTCGACGAGGACGACGAGGTCTACCGGACCGCCGGCGAGAAATACAAGGCGATCGTGCGCGAGATCGAGGCCGCGGCCGAGAAGGGCCAGCCGATCCTCGTCGGCACGACCTCGATCGAGAAGTCGGAGCACCTGGGCGAGTTCCTCGTCAAGAACGGCTACAGGATGATCGACTTCAACGCGCCCGACCCGCTGCTGCCGCTCTACGAGGCGACGCGCGCCGGCCGGCCGAGCAAGATGTTCGCGATCCTGAACGCCCGCTTCCATGAGCAGGAGGCGTTCATCGTGGCCCAGGCCGGCGTGCCCGGCGCCATCACCATCGCCACCAACATGGCCGGCCGCGGCACCGACATCCAGCTCGGCGGCAATGCCGACATGCGCATCCAGCACGACCTGGAGGGCATGGAGGAGGGTCCGGAGCGCGAGGCTCGCGCCGCCGAGATCCGCACCGAGGTCGCCCTCTTCAAGGAGAAGGCGCTCGCGGCTGGCGGCCTCTACGTCGTCGGCACCGAGCGGCACGAGAGCCGGCGCATCGACAACCAGCTGCGTGGGCGATCCGGCCGCCAGGGCGACCCCGGCCGCTCGAAGTTCTACCTGTCGCTGCAGGACGACCTGATGCGCATCTTCGGGTCCGAGCGCATGGACGGCATGCTGCAGCGCCTCGGCCTGAAGGAGGACGAGGCCATCATCCATCCGTGGATCAACAAGGCCATCGAAAAGGCGCAGCAGAAGGTCGAAGCCCGCAACTTCGACATGCGCAAGAACATCCTGAAGTACGACGACGTCATGAACGACCAGCGCAAGGTCGTGTTCGAGCAGCGTCGCGAGTTCATGGCCGAGGACAGCGTCCGCGCCACGATCGACGACATGCGCCACGGGGTCATCGACGACGTCGTCGGCAAGCATATCCCGGAAGGCGCCTACCCCGAGCAGTGGGACGTGGCCGGCCTCGACGAGGACGTGCAGCGTTTCCTGGCGCTGGAGCTTCCCGTCGCAGAATGGGCGAAGGAAGAGGGCATCGCCGACGACGAGATCCGCGAGCGCCTGCGCAACGCTGCCGACGAGCACTATGCCGGCCGGATCGAGAAGAACACGCCCGGCGTGATGACCTACATCGAAAAGCAGGTGCTGCTGCAGATGCTCGACCATCTCTGGCGCGAGCACCTCGTCACGCTCGACCACCTTCGCCAGGTCATCGGCTGGCGCGGCTACGCCCAGCGTGACCCGCTGAACGAGTACAAGCAGGAAGCCTTCGAGCTGTTCGACCAACTCATCACTCGCCTGCGCGAGCAGGTGACGGCGCAGCTGATGCGCGTGGAGGTGATGTTCTCGCCCCCGCCGGAGCCCGAGCTGCCGCCGATGATGGCCTCCCACATCGACGCCACGACCGGCCAGGACGAGTTCGCCCAGGGCGACCCGATGTCGCGCGCCGGCATGGCGCTGGGCTTCGGCGCCACCGCCGAGGCGGTGGCAGCGGGTGACGTGGCCACTCTCGAGCCGCGCGATCCCAACGACCCCGCGACCTGGGGCCGCGTCGGACGCAACGAGCCCTGCCCCTGCGGATCAGGCAAGAAGTTCAAGCACTGCCACGGGCAGTTCGCCTGACGAGAAGCCCGGGTCACTCCCGGGCTTTTTCATTCACGACGCGAGGCGCTGTCAGAAGCGCTCTTCGACGATTTCCGCCGCAAGCTCGGCTTCCGCCGAGCCGAGCCCGGCCGCCAGCGCCTGCTGGTCCAGCATGGGGATGACGTCCTCGATGCGCTCCGCCACGAGGTAGTGCACGTCGAGGCCCGGGCGGATGAAGCCAGCCGTCCGCATGTGGTCGAGCAGGCCCAGCAGGGGCTGCCAGAAGCCGCCGACATCGGCCAGCAGGATCGGCTTGCGGTGCTGGCCGAGTTGCGCCCACGTCATCTGTTCGATCAGTTCTTCCAGGGTGCCAATACCACCGGGCAGGGCCACGAAGGCGTCGGCGCGATCGAACATCAGCCGCTTGCGGGTGTGCATGTCCGGCACCACCACGAGTTCCTGCGCGTCGGCGATCATCAGCTCGCGCTGGCGCAGGAATTCCGGGATGATCCCGGTGACATGCCCGCCACCGTCGAGAACAGCCCGCGCCACCGTGCCCATCAGGCCCACATTGCCGCCGCCATAGACGAGCGACAGGCCGGCCTTCGCGATGGCGAGGCCCAGCGTTTCCGCCGCATCCCGGAAGGCTGGATCGGCGCCGTGGCCTGATCCGCAATAGACACAGACGGAGCGGAGTGGGGATTTCAGGGGCCGGTTCATGGTCGGTTTCTTGCACCACGGGCACGCGCGGTCAATCTTCCCTGTATTTTGTGCTAAGATTACCGGGTGGAACGGCTAGCAAGCGCCGCACCACATGCAGTAAGGAAAAGTTTACAAAGTGCGGTCGAGGGCGGGCGTGTCATGCTGGTCTGGGTGAAACTGGCGGTAGTGGTGCTCGGCGCCGCTGCGCTGGGCGGTGCAATCGCCGTCTTCGGCCTGCCACAGGGCCTGGGCGGCAAGCCTCCCGCAGCCGTCACGGCCCAGCCCGCGCCTGCCGCGCCGCAGGCAACACCCGCGCCCGCCGAGCAGCCCAAGACGGCAACGGCAGAGCCGCAGGCCCCGGCGCAGACGGCACCAGTCGCGCCCCAGCAGCCGAGCGCTGCCTTGGCCCCCGCCGCTCCTGCGGGCGGCGAGCAGGTCGCGAAGGCGGAGCCGGCTCCGGCTCCGGCGCAGCAGGCGGCGTCGCAGGCTGTCTCGCCGCCGCCGCTGACGCCCCCGAGCTTCGACATCGTCCGCGTAGAGCCCTCGGGCGAAGCCGTGATTGCCGGCCGGGCCGATCCGGAGGCACAGGTGACGCTGCTGCGCGACGGCTCGGAGCACGACAAGGCCAAGACCGATCCGGTCGGCCAGTTCGCCATGGTGCCGCCGCCCTTTAAGCCGGGCACCTACGACCTGTCGCTCGCCTCGACGACAGCCGACGGCCGCAGCGAGCGATCGCGGCAGACCGTGACCGTTTCCGTTCCCGCAGGCTCCGATGGCGAGGTGATCGTCGCGCTGGCCAGCCCCGACAAGCCCACCCAGGTGCTGCGGCAGAAGGCCTCCGGCCAGCTCGAGACGGCCCAGAAGCCGATCGTGACCACTCCCGGCGCCCGTCCCTCGGTCGCCCTGACGACGGTCGAGGCCGAGGACAGCGGCAAGTTCTTCGTCACCGGAGCCGCCGCTCCCGGAGCCGTCGTGCGTCTCTACCTCAACGAGACCTTCCTCGCCGCGGCCACGGCCGCGCAGGATGGCCGGTTCTCCTTCACCATCAGCCGCGGCCTCGCGCCCGGCGCCTATCGCGTGCGCATCGACGACGTCGACCCGAAGGGCACCGTGCTGTCCCGGGCCGAGGTGCCCTTCGACTTCGCCCCGCGCGTCGCTTCGGCGGCGCCGGCCTCGGGTCAGGCGGACGCCTCCGCCGCCCCCGCGGCCCCGGAGACGTCAGTCGCTGCGGCGGAGCCGAAGATGGACGTGCCGGTTTCCTCGGCGTCCGACGTCGTGGTGCCGTCGATCAACGCGACGACCGTCGTCCGTGGCGACAGCCTGTGGCGGATCAGCAAGCGCGTCTATGGTCGCGGGCTGCGCTACACGGTCATCTACCAGGCCAACCAGCAGCAGATCCGCGATCCGCACCGCATCTATCCCGGCCAGCTCTTCGTGCTGCCCGAGGTGAAGGCGAACTGAGAACGCGGGCTGCGCGGGCCCACCGGGGACCCGCGAGGCACAGGGTGCACCCCGCGCCGGAAGGCCCTATATAGGTGGGACGCGCAACGGCGTGTGCCGGCGATTCTGCACCGGCCGGCCGATGCTTCCAGCAGTCCCGACGTCCCCGCGGCGAGCCACTCCTCCCACGCCGGACGGTGCCCGATCCGGCCCCCATGAACGTCCATAACACCGACCTGCAGCGATCTTCCGCCCGCCCCCGTGTGAGCGCGGAACGGGGAGCGCTGATCGCCACCGTCAAGGGGCTCTGGCCCTATCTCTGGCCCTCCGACAGGGCTGACCTGCGCATGCGCATCGTCTGGGCGACGGTGATCCTGCTGGTCGCCAAGGTCGTCACCGTGGCGGTGCCCTATACGTTCAAATGGGTGACCGACAGCCTCGTGCCGCCCGAGACGGTGCACAGTGGCGGTGGCATCCCGATCACCGCGCTGGCGGCAGCCCCCGTGGCGCTCACGCTGATCTACGGCGGCGCTCGCATCGTCATGGCGCTGCTCACGCAGTGGCGGGACGCCATGTTCGCCTCGGTCGCCATGCATGCGGTCCGCCGGCTCGCCCTGGAGGTGTTCGATCACATGCACGTGCTCTCGCTGCGCTTCCACCTGGAGCGCAAGACGGGAGGACTGACCCGCGTGCTCGAGCGCGGCCGCACCGGCATTGAGACGATCGTGCGCATGACCATGCTCACGGGCGTGCCCACCATCGTCGAGTTCGTGCTGATCCTGGGCGTGCTGGTCTGGCAGTTCGACTGGCGCTACGCCGCCGTCACCGTGGCCATGATCGCCGCCTATATGTTCTACACCACGAAGGCCACGGAATGGCGCATCGCCATCCGGCGGACGATGAACGAAAGCGACACCGACGCCAATGTGAAGGCGGTCGACAGCCTGCTGAACTTCGAGACGGTGAAATACTTCGGCGCCGAGGAGCGCGAGGCGGAGCGCTACGACCGCTCCATGGAGCGCTTCGAGCGCGCGAGCGTGAAGGCCTACGTCTCGCTGGCCGTTCTCAATGCCGGCCAGGCGATCATCTTCACAGCCGGCATGACGATCTGCATGGTGATGGTCGTGGTGTCGATCGGACAGGGGCGCCACACCATCGGCGACCTCGTGATGATCAACGCCATGCTGATCCAGCTCTACCAGCCGCTGAACTTCATGGGCATGGTGTATCGCGAGATCAAGCAGGGCGTCGCCGACATCGAGCAGATGTTCGACATCCTCGACCAGCCTCCCGAGATCTCCGACAGGCCTGCCGCGCCGGCGCTCGATGTGAAGGAAGGCACCGTTCGTTTCGACGACGTGCACTTCCACTACGTGCCGGAACGGCCGATCCTGCGAGGCGTCTCGTTCGAGGTGCCGGCGGGCAGGACGGTGGCGATCGTCGGGCCGTCCGGAGCGGGAAAATCGACCATCTCCCGGCTGCTGTTCCGGTTCTACGAGCCGCAGCAGGGCCGCATCACGATCGATGGGCAGGATATCTCCGCCGTGACGCAGAAGAGCCTGCGCTCAGCCATCGGCATGGTTCCCCAGGACACGGTGCTGTTCAACGACACGATCGGCTACAACATCCGCTACGGGCGTTGGGACGCCAATGAAGACGAGGTCACGGAGGCGGCATCGCTCGCCCAGATCGACGGCTTCATCCGCTCCCTGCCGGAAGGCTACGCCACCAGCGTCGGCGAGCGCGGACTGAAGCTTTCCGGCGGCGAGAAGCAGCGCGTCGCGATCGCGCGCACCATCCTGAAAGGTCCGCCCATCCTCGTGCTCGACGAGGCGACCTCGGCGCTGGACAGTTTCACCGAGAAGGACATCCAGGACGCGCTCGAGCGCATCTCGCGTGGCCGCACCACGATCGTCATCGCGCACCGCCTCTCCACTGTGATCAACGCCGACGAGATCCTCGTTCTCGATGCCGGTGTCGTCGTCGAGCGCGGCACGCATGGCGAGCTCCTCGAGCACGGCGGCGTCTATGCCGCGCTATGGGCACGGCAGAGGGAGGCGGAGGAGGCCGAAGAAGCCTTGGCCTCCAACCAGGCCGAGGCCGAGAGCCGCCAGGTACCGGCAGGCGCTTGAACCGGAGCCTCGCAACGGCGATATGTCACCCGCCATCCCGATCGCCCTCACGTGGGGCGCGCCAGCAGGAATGCCCGCATCATGTCGATTGCCGCCTCCATTCGCCGCCAGCTCGTTCCCGTGCACCGGGAAGGCTGGCCGTTCGTGGCGGGTTTCGCCATTGCGGCCCTGATCCTGGGCTGGATCTGGTCGCCGCTCGGCTGGATCGGCTGGATCCTGACGGCGTGGTGCGCCTTCTTCTTCCGTGACCCGCAGCGCACGGTGCCCGTGCGCGACGGTCTGGTCATCTCGCCGGCCGATGGCCGTGTATCGGAGATCGTGGCTTGCGTCCCGCCGGCGGAACTGGAGCTGTCCGAGACACCGCTCACGCGCGTGTCCATCTTCATGAACGTCTTCGACTGTCACGTGAACCGAGCACCCGTCGCGGGACGCATCGCGCGCATGGTTTACCGGCCAGGCCTCTTCCTCAACGCCGAACTCGCCAAGGCGAGCGACGACAACGAGCGCAGCGGCATGGTGCTGGAGACACCGACCGGGCGCTATGGCGTCGTCCAGATCGCCGGGCTGATCGCGCGCCGCATCGTTCCGTTCGTCCGCGAGGGTGACAGCCTGGCGGTCGGCGAGCGCTTTGGCCTGATCCGCTTCGGATCCCGCGTCGACGTGTACCTCCCCGAGGGCGTTCATCCGCTCGTCGGCGTCGGGCAGAAGGCGGTCGCGGGCGAGACCGTGCTGGCCGATGCGCGCCGTTCCGACATCGAGCGCTCGTACCGGTCGATCTGACCGCCGGCGGACTCCACGAAGCCCGCGCTTGCGCGAAAAGGCGATCGGGCTTATCTGTGAAGCATCGAGATTTGGCCGGACAATCGGGCCGTCTCGCTCGGCGGGGCCGGGCCGACGTTCAGACTATCTCCCAATTCATCGACTGCTTAGCCTGTGGCGGGACGCGCTCGCCCCGGGCCCGTTATCGCATCAACGTCGAAAGGAGCCCCCATGACCCCGGGCACCGTGAAATTCTACAACGACCAGAAGGGCTACGGATTTATCCAGCCCGACGACGGCAGCAAGGACGTTTTCGTCCACGCCACCGCGCTCGAGCGCGCCGGCATGCGCGGCCTCGTCGAGGGCCAGAAGGTCATGTTCGACACGCAGCCTGACCGCCGCACCGGCAAGATCGCCGTCGGCAACATCGCTCCGGCGTAGGACTGCAACATCCGGGACCGCCGGATGTGGAAAAGCCGCCCTTTGGGGCGGCTTTTTTGTTGTGCCGGTGATGGAAGGAAGCGGGCGGAGAGGAGCCAGTCTGCCTCACTGCTGTCCCGATGAGCCCGACTCGTCGGACGGCGGCAGAATGAAGGCCATCTTCGCCTTGCCCTCGCCGGCAGCCTGGCGCTTCGAGGGAACCGGCACGCCGGGTGCGGGTGTCGCCGTGGCAGGAGCCTCGGGCGCAGCCGCGGCGTCCTCGCTGCCGAGGCCGAACCAGCGCTTGTAGAAAGGCTTGCTGCCGGAAGCCGCCGCCTTGGCGACGGTGCTCGTCGTCTCGGCCTGTTCGGAGGGAGCCGGCGAAGATCCGAACAATGCCCCGATGGCGCTGAACGAGCCGGCGGGCTTGGTGGCGGGAACGACCGGCTGGGGCTGGGCGCTGGCGACCTGCTGGGCCGTCGGAACGGCCTTGGCAGCAGGCTTCGCAGCAGACACAGCGGCGACGGCTGCCGGCTTCGCGACGGCGGGAGCAGCAGGTGCGGCTGCCGCAACGGTCTGCTCGGCGGTCGAGGCCGTGGCAACCTCGGTCTTCGCGGTCTCCCGCGGCTGGCCGCGCTCGTCGACGGCGATCTCCTGCACGTCCTCGATCGCCTCGGGGCGGCTGATCTCGCCGATATGCCTGTTGTTCGTCTCCGCATAGGCCACGACCGTGCGGTCGTCGGAGTAGCCGAAGCCGGAATTGCGGAAGGAGGCGTTCTGGCTGCCGTCGGCATAGCGGATGGCAACCGCCGGAGTGCCCTTCTGGATCAGCTCGGCGACCTTGCGATCGTCGTCACGCTGCTTCGCGGCGACGAGGGACGCGATGGACGGATCGCCCGCGACCGACGAGCACGGCGCGTTCGGGTCGTTGCGGCCGCTCTCGGCGTTGAACACGTACTTGCCACCGCAATAGCCGACGCGCGGCTCGACCTTCGTCACTTCGAAATTGTCGTTGCCTTCCTTCAGGTTCTTCCAGAAGGCGATGTTCGGGTCGTGACGGAACCGCGCCAGGTTGTCGGGCGTCATGCGGAACGGATAGGACTGGAACTGAACCGACTTCTGGCCGCCGTTGAAGGCCTCCCGCATGACGGCATAGATCTCCTCGATCTGCTTGTCCGTCATTGCGAAGCAGCCACGCGACGAGCAGGTGCCGTGCACCATGATGTCGCCGCCGCCACGGCCCATGGCGCGTTCCATGGGGTTGGGATAGCCGACGTTGAAGGAGAGCCAGTACGCCGAGTTCGGGTTCATCTGCGCCGGCGTGACGGTGTAGAAGCCTTCGGGAACCTGTCGGTCCCCCTCACGCTTCTTCGGTCCGAGCTGACCCGACCAGCGGCAGACCGGATAGGTCTTCACATGGACGTAGCGGCCATCCTTGGCCTGCTTCCAGAGCTCGATCTCCGATTCCTTCTTGTAGGCGCGCAGAATGATCGGCGCCGAACGGTCCGTCGCCTTCTGCGAGAAGAGAGCGAGCGTATCGCCGGGGATGGGCGCATAGGCGCGGGCCGGATTGCGGCCGCTCCCCGTTTCGTTGCAGGCCGCGAGCGCCAGCAGCGCGGCGGCGGCGAGAGCCAATCTCGGCAAAGAAAGGGTCATTCAGCGATCCTTCGAGTGTGGAGCTTGCCGAGCGCCCGGCTGTGCCCCTTCCCGTTTTCGACCGTCATCCTTGCCAGAACCTTACCGGGACCGCACACGCAGCGACAACACGGTAAATCAAAGATGAAAAGGTTCCCGACGGGCGTGTCTTCCATGTCTCACATTTTGGCCAGCAGAGGCCGCTGTATCCGCAGATGACGCGAATGGATTACGTCTTCCGGCCAATGGCCATGAACTTGTCGGCGCGCTTGGCGACGATTTCGTCACGCGACAGCGACGAGAGTTCGACCAGGGCTGCCTCGATGGCATCGCCGGCCGCCTCGATGGCGACCTCCGGCTCGCGGTGAGCACCGCCGCGCGGCTCCCGCACGATGCCGTCGACGATGCCGAAGCGCAGCAGGTCCTGCGCAGTGATCTTCATGTTCGTGGCCGCATCCTGCGCGCGCGCCGAATCACGCCACAGGATAGAGGCCGAGGCCTCGGGCGAAGCCACCGTGTAGATGGCGTGCTCCATCATCAGCACCGTGCTGCAGCTGGCAATGGCGACCGCGCCGCCGGAACCGCCCTCCCCGATCACGAGCGCGCAGCTGGGGACGCCCAGCGTCAGTCCGCGCTCGGTGGAACGGGCGATCGCCTCCGCCTGGCCGCGCTCCTCGGCGCCGATCCCGGGATAGGCGCCTGCCGTGTCGACGAAGGTGACGAGCGGCGTGTCGAAGCGATCGGCGAGGTCCATCAGGCGCACCGCCTTCCGGTATCCCTCGGGCATCGCCATGCCGAAATTGTGCTTGAGGCGCGAATCGGTGTCGCTGCCCTTCTCCTGGCCGATCACGCAGACCGGACGGCCCCGGAAGCGGCCGAACCCGCCAATGATAGCCTGATCCTCGGCAAAGCTCCTGTCACCGGCGAGCGGCGTGAAGTCCTCCACCAGCGCGGCGAGGTAGTCGCGGAAATGCGGGCGCAGCGGGTGGCGCGCCACCATGGTCTTCTGCCAGGGGGTCAGCGCGCCGTAGAGCTCCTTGAGCTGGGCCCGGGCCTTGGCCTCGAGCTGCTCGATCTCCTTCCTGAGCGCAGGCGAGCCGTTGCGCTCGGCGATCTCGCGCAGCTCGTCGGCCTTGGCCTCGAGTTCGGCGACGGGCTTTTCGAAGTCGAGATAGCTGCGCATT
>NZ_JCACDK010000021.1:20704-190877 GCF_059501845.1 Alsobacter sp.
GGCCTTGGCCTCGAGTTCGGCGACGGGCTTTTCGAAGTCGAGATAGCTGCGCATTGACGGAAGGGCGGTTCCCTGGGGCGGCCCCGGGCGGCGGCGCCGCGGCGGGAAGGGGCAGGAGGGCGGGGGCGCTCCACGAGCCGGGCGGATAAGTGACCGCTCGGCCGTCCTTAGTCAAGCGACGCGCCGCCCACCGCGGTCCGCGATGCCGGAACCAGCACGGGCGCCAGCCTGGCCGGAGCCCTCCTCGCCTGCCGCACGGCGACCGGCCGGTAGAGCGTCTTCGTCGCCTCGATGACGTGCACGCCCGCAAAGGGCAGGGACAGCGTCGTCCCCAGCCGTTCCCATGCCACAGCGGAGGCCATGAACACCTGCCGGGGTATCGGCGGCACGTAGAGCGCCTCATCCCAGTGCACGGGCGAGAACAGGGCCTGGCGCAGCACGCTGGTCAGCTGGCCGCGGGAGAAGGGCTGGCCCTGGCCGAAAGGCGTCGTGTCCATCCGCGCCCAAAGGCCGCGGCGATTGGGCACGACTGCGATCAGGCGCCCACCCGGCGTCAGGATCCGCCACATCTCCGAGAGGAGCTCGCCGGGGTTCTCGCCGGTCTCCAGCGCGTGCACCACGATGATGCGGTCCACCGAAGCATCCGGCAGCGGCATCATCGTCAGATCGGCCAGCGCCGAAGCGGACAGGCCGTCGGCGGGCCAGTTCACCACTCCCTGCGCCGCCGGCATGAAGGCGAGCACGCGCTCGGCCTCGCCCGAGAAGATGTCGAGATACGGCACGGCGAAGCCGCACCCGGCCAGCGCCAACCCCGTCACGTTGCTCCAGCGCGCACGGATGCGCCGGCACAGCAGACGGCGCGCCACGTGCCCGAGGGGGCCGCCATAGAAGGAACGCAGGTCGACGACGTCGGGATACATGGGCCGGGGCCAAGCTCCGCGCCTGGTGAACGCGCATCAAGCAGAAGGGCGTTGTCCGATGCAAGGGTGGACCGGTAAATGGGTGTCCGAACTCCCCCGCTCCGACGATGAGGCCCTGACGATGCCCGCCGACATCCGCCAGTTCCAGATCCTGACCGACAATTACGGCGTCCTCCTCCACGACCCAGCGACCGGTGCCACGGCGAGCATCGACGCCGGCGAGGAAGCGCCGATCCTGAAGGCCCTCGAGGAGACGGGGTGGAAGCTCACCCACATCCTTGTCACGCACCACCACGGCGACCACGTGGCCGGCATCGAGGCCCTCAAGCAGAAGACAGGGGCCCGCGTCGTGGGCCCGGCGGGCGAGGCCCCGCGGATCCCCGGCATGGATGAGGGCGTCGCGGAAGGCGAGCGCATCAAGGTCGGCTCGCTGGAGGCCGAGGTCTTCGAGACGCCCGGCCACACGATCGGCCACATCGTCTTCCATTTCCCGAAGGAGAAGCTGCTCTTTGCCGGCGACACGCTGTTCGCCATGGGTTGCGGGCGGCTGCTGGAGGGAACAGCCGGGCAGATGTGGTCGAGCCTGCAGAAGCTCGCTGCCCTGCCCGACGACACGACCGTTTATGTCGGGCATGAGTACACACTGTCGAACGGCCGCTTCGCCCTCTCCGTCGATGCCACCAACCCTGACCTGCAGGCGCGGATGAAGGAGGTCGAGGCGCTGCGCGCCGCGAACCGGTTCACGCTCCCCACGACGATTGCCCTGGAGAAGCGCACCAATCCCTTCCTGCGCGCGGACGACCCCGCCGTCGCGCAGGCCGTGGGCATGGCGGACAAGCCCGCTCTGGAAGTGTTCGCCGAACTCCGCGAGCGCAAGAACCGGGCCTGAGCCGATGCCGAGACCCGTGCCCGGCAGCGCCGCCGAGGTCATCGCGCTTCTCGGGCTGGAGCGCCATCCCGAGGGTGGCTGGTACCGGGAGACCTTCCGCGACCCGGCAACCCTGCCGGGCGGCCGGTCCGCGTCCACTCTCATCTACTATCTGCTTGAGGCGGGAGACGTCTCGCACTGGCACCGCGTCGACGCCACCGAGGTCTGGCACTACTACGCCGGCGCGCCGCTCGTGCTCACCCTGTCCCCCAACGGGCACGATGCCCAGGCGCACCATCTCGGCGCCGTGCTGGCCACCGGCCAGCGCCCACAACTGGTGGTTCCCGCGGGATGGTGGCAGACCGCAACCAGCCTCGGCGCTTGGTCGCTCGCCGGCTGTACCGTCGCGCCCGGCTTCGAGTTTGCCGGCTTCGAGATGGCAGGACCGGACTGGCGTCCCACTCCACGATCATGAGAAGCGATACAACGTCGATACAACCCTGAAGTGTATAATCCTTCAGAATGAGCCGAATTCTGCGTCAACCCGGCAAATCCCCAGAAAATCCACTGGATATTCACCTTACGCTTGAGACTTCAAACGGAATTGATGCCTTGGGCACTTAAGGGGCTTGCGCAACATGCCGCAATCGCGGTAGAAAGTCGCATTGTTTATATTTTTTTGCTTGAAGGATTTGATCCATGGCGACACGCCTTTCGATGGCGCTCGATTCACTGCGTCAGCTTCATCATGACACTGAAGCCCGCCTCCTGCGGGAGAGCAGCGACTTCAGGGTGCTCATTTCGCTCAGGCAGTCGATCCGGCTGCTGGACGAGGAAGTGCGGGGAGCTCCGTCCATGTCCGGCGCCCCTTTCCCGGCAGCGCGCGAGGGCGACGCGGACTCCGGCCCGCCCAGCCCGCCGATCGAGCTTCTCGCCGCCATGGCACGCCGCAGCTCGCGCCGCACCCTGCCGGCGGAGACCGGGCTCCTGACCAAGCGCGACGCGGTCGTCCGCATCCTGCGCGAGCGCGGCGAACCGCTGCCCATCACCGAGATCATCGACCAGCTGCAGCAGCGCGGCGTGACCCTTGGAGGCGTCCGGCCTCAGGGGAACCTGTCGTCGAACCTGTCGCAGGACAAGCGCTTCCGCCCCGTGCGCTACCGCGACCGGGCGTGCTGGTGGCTCGCCGACGAATCGCTGCGGGCGTGATCGGCATGCAGGGCCCTTCCCCCGTTTGCGGGGGAAGGGCTCGTGGTGAGCGTCATTCGCACGGTACTGGCCGCTGCTGCCGCACCATGGCGGAGAACCCGAGCCGTATGCCTCAGGCCATGTACTGGCCGCCATTGATGGTCAGCGTCGAGCCTGTGATCCATGCCGCCTCGTCGCTGGCGAGATAGACGACGGCGGCGGCGATCTCCTCGGCCTCGCCGAGGCGGCCAGCGGGGATCTGCGGCAGGATCTTGGTCTTCAGCACCTCTTCCGGCACCGCCTGCACCATCTCCGTGGCGATGTATCCTGGTGCGATGACGTTCACCGTCACGCCTTTCGTGGCGTTCTCCTGCGCCAGCGCCTTGGAAAAACCAATCACGCCCGCCTTGGCGGCGGAGTAGTTGGACTGCCCCATCTGCCCTTTCTGGCCGTTCACCGACGAGATGTTGATGATGCGGCCGAAATTGCGGGCGCGCATGCCTTCGATCACCGGACGGGTCACCGTGAACATCGAATCGAGGTTGGTCGCCAGCACCGCCCTCCACTGCTCCCACGTCATCTTCTGGAAGAAGCCGTCGCGCGTGATGCCGGCATTGTTGACCAGAATGTCGACTGGGCCGAGTTCGGCCTCCACGGCCTTTACACCTGCGGCAGAGGCCTCCGGGTCCGCGACGTCCCACTTGAAGACCGAGATCCCCGTCGTTGCCTTGAACTTGGCAGCTGCTTCGTCATTGCCCGCATAGGTCGCAGCGACCTTGCAGCCCTTGGCTGCCAGCGCCTTGGAAATGGCCGCGCCGATGCCGCGCGTACCGCCGGTGACAAGTGCAACCCGTGCCATGTGGCGTTCCCCCGATGATTTTTGTTGGTGTGGGCCGCGCGCGCGGCGCGGCCCGGTCTCAAGCCGACCTCAGCGTTCGACGGTGAGCGCGATGCCCATGCCGCCGCCGATGCACAGCGTCGCCAGCCCCTTCTTGCCGCCGCGGCGCTGCAGCTCGTGAAGCAGCGTCGTCAGGACGCGCGCGCCGGAGGCGCCGATCGGATGACCGATGGCGATGGCACCGCCATTGACGTTGACCTTGGACGTGTCCCAGCCGAGGTCCTTGTTGACCGCGATGGCCTGAGCCGCGAACGCCTCGTTGGCCTCCACGAGATCCAGGTCCTGATGCGACCAGCCGGCCTTTTCGAGCGCCTTGCGCGACGCCGGGATCGGGCCCGAACCCATGATGGCGGGATCGACGCCGGCGGTCGCCCAGGAGGCGATGCGCGCGAGCGGCTTCAGGCCGCGCCGGGCGGCCTCCTTCTCGCTCATCAGAACGAGCGCGGCGGCGCCGTCATTGATGCCCGACGCGTTGCCCGCGGTCACCGTGCCGTCCTTCGAGAAGGCCGGGCGGAGCTTGCCGACCGCCTCCATCGTGGTACCGGGCCGGATGTACTCGTCGTCGGTGACGACCACGTCACCCTTGCGGCCGGGCACCGTGACGGCGACGATCTCATCCTTGAACTTGCCGGCCTTCTGCGCCGCCTCGGCCTTGTTCTGCGAGGCGACGGCGAACTGATCCTGCTCGTCGCGGCTGATCTGCCAGCGCTGGGCGACATTCTCGGCCGTATTGCCCATGTGGTAGCCGTGGAAGGCGTCGAGCAGGCCGTCCCTCAGCATCGTGTCGACGAGCTTCAGCTCGCCCATCTTCGTGCCGTTGCGCAGGTGAGCCGTGTGCTGCGACTGCGACATGGACTCCATTCCGCCCGCCACCACCACCGTGGCGTCACCGTTGCGGATCTGCTGCAGGCCCAGAGCGACCGCCCGCAGGCCGGAGCCGCACAGCTGGTTGATGCCGAACGCGGTCTTCTCCTGCGGGATGCCGGCCTTCATCGCGGCCTGGCGCGCCGGGTTCTGGCCCTGGCCCGCCGACAGGATCTGGCCGAGGATGACCTCGTCGACCTCCTCGGCCGCCACGCCGGCGCGGGACAGCGACTCCTGGATGGCGATGGCGCCCAGATCGTGGGCGGAAACCGACGCCAGCGCTCCGTTGAACGAGCCCACCGGGGTGCGCGCCGCACTGACGATGACGATATCTTCTGCCGCCATGGGAAAGTTCCTCCGTGCTGCCGTGCGCTGTGGGACGGCGGGGGTCTGGTGTGGCCGGACTTTCCGCGCCGCAGCGGCGAGCGTCAAGGCCGGAACGGCAGCCGGTGTCTCAGTCTTTCGTGTCGTTTCGTGCGTCAGATTGCTGAATTTCCGACCAAAGTCGCAGAAAAAGTGTTTGAGCCGACGGCCAAACCAGCTAGCGTTTCGCGCACCGCAGCAAGCCGCCTGCGGGGGGTGGAGTTCCCGGCGGATCACGATGGCAGCGACCGAAAAGCAACCCACGACGATCAAGAAATACGCCAATCGCCGACTCTACCACACGGGAACGAGCACCTACGTCACACTCGACGACCTCGCATCGATGGTGAAGGCGGGCGAAGACTTCGTGGTCTTCGACGCGAAGACGAGCGAGGACATCACGCGCTCGGTGCTGGCGCAGATCATCTTCGAGCAGGAAGGCAAGAGCGGCCAGAACCTCCTGCCCATCACCTTCCTGCGCCAGCTGATCCGCTACTACGGCGACAGCATGCAGGCGCTGGTGCCGAGCTATCTGGAATACTCGCTGCAGACGCTCGCCCAGAACCAGCAGAAATTCCGTGAGCAGATGGCCAACACCTTTGGCCAGACGCCGTTCGGCAGCGCAGCCTTCAACGTCATGGACGAACAGGTCCAGAAGAACATGACGATGTTCCGCGAGGCGCTGCGGATGTTCACGCCCTTTCAGGCGCGCGAGGGCGAGGTGGAGGGAGCCGCTCCGGCGACGGGCGAGGCGCCCCGCCGGGAAGCCGGATCGGAGCTCGACGATCTCAAGCGCCAGATCGGCGAGATGCAGCGCCGGATCGACAAGCTGGCCGACAAGTAGGCAATTCAGCCCGTCGCGGACTGCAGCGCCGGCGCGGGCACTTCCGCGCGGCCGAAAAGCTCTCCTTGCATGTAGTCGACGCCCCAGCTTTCCAGCTGGCGCGCGGTCTCCTCGTCCCGCACCCACTCCGCCACGGTCTTCACCCCGATGTGCCGGGCGAGATCGAGCAGCGTGCGGACGAAGAAGCGGTCGTCGCTCGAGCGGTTGAGGTTCTGCACGAAAGCGCCGTCGATCTTGACCATGTCCACCGCAAGGTCGCGCAAGTGCCGGAACGATGTGTGGCCGGAGCCGAAATCGTCGATCGCCACCTTCACCCCGAGGTCGCGGAGCCGGCCGATGCAGCGGCTCGTCGCCTCCATGTCGGAGATGGCGCAGGTCTCGGTAATCTCGACGATGAGACGGCGCGCCACGAAGGGCAGCGCCGTGATGTGGGCGGCCAGGGCGTCGGCGAAGTCGCCGGTTTTTGCCGTCGCGGCTGACACGTTGAGCGAGAGGCTGAGACCCGGCTCGTCGGCCAGGGACGCGATCGCCAACTCCAACACGCGATGGTCCACGAGGGAGACCAGGCCGAGCTGCTCCATCTGCGGAATGATCTCGCCGGCCGACACCACGCTGCCGTCGCGCTGGCGCACACGCAGCAGTGCCTCGTGAAAGGCGACGGTCCGGCTTCCCGAGGCGACGATCGGCTGGCGGGCCAGCACGACGCGCCGCTCGTTCAGGGCCGCCAGCACGTCGTCGGTGAAGCGGCGGTTGCTCTCCCGTCGCTCCGCCTTGCGCCGGTCCGGCCGGTAGAGGACGAAGTCGCCGGAGGCCGAGGCCTTCGCTTCCGCCAGCGCATCCTCGGCGTTCTGCATGGCGAGGGCCGCCGTCTGGCCATGGCGCGGCAGGTGGACCGCCCCGATGCGCACGGCGACACTGAAGGAGCCGGTCGACACCTCGAGGGGCCGCTCGCGGACAGAGGACGACAGGCGAGTGCAGGCCGGGCCGAGTTGCGTCTCGGCACAGCCCATCAGCACCACTGCGAGCTTGTTGCCGGCGTAGCGCGCCAGCGCGTCTCCGCGCCGCATGACGACCCGGAGCCGCCCGGCAACTGCCGCGATCACCTCGTCGGCGGCGTCGACCCCGAAGGACCGGTTGAGTTCGGCCAATCCGTCGATGGCCACGAGCGCCATGGCGAGCGGCCGGCCCTCGCGCCGGGCGCGGCCGAGCTCATCAGCGAGCAGTTCGCCGAGCTGTGTCCGGGTCAGGCCACCGGTCAGCGGGTCGCTCTGCGGCGACCGCAGGCCGCCGTCCAGCGTAGCCGGCGCCGGGATCACCCGGACCACACCGTGCACCCGGACCGGCCTGCCGTTCAGCCCTGCGAACCAGCGGCCGGTGTCCTCGACCCAGATGGGCTGTCCAGCGCCCGAGCGCACCGCGTAGATCGTCTGGAACTGCACGCCGAAGCCGGCGTCGCGCTCCTTCGTCCGGGTGATGCAGTCGTAGCGGCTGATGCCCGCATCCGGCACGATCAGCTGGGCGAAGGCCCTGCCGCTCGACAGGCCGGCCGTGTCCGGCACCCGCAGCGTCCGCGCCGCGCTGGCCCCCCAGGTCAGCCGGTCGCTGACCATGTCCCAGTCGTAGATCGTCTCGCCGATCGAGGCCAGGACGGCCCGCAGATTGGTACCGGCGAGGCCCTCGCCGGAATCGTCCTGGCGTGCGGCTCCACTTTCAGTCCCGCCCGTCCGGCTATCCATCGCTTCGCCCGGCCCTGCTGCCCCGCCGGCCCTGCCGGCGACGCGGCGCACAGCGAGGGGCGGACCGGGAAGAAATCCCCGTCACACCCTGGCCCTGCCATGGTAAACGGCGGGTAAAGTCTGGCCCGGTGCTTGCGTTTCGGTTCGGGAACAAGCCCGGCCTGGCCGGGGTCGTCCCGCAAAGGCACAGTGGAGTGCGGAAATGAGCCAGGGCCGCAGCGTCGTCAGCCTCGCGCAGCCGCAGGAAAGTGCCGCGGAGCCGGTGCGCCCTGCTGCCTTGCACAGGGCAGATACGCGCTTCCTGACGCATCTGTTGGCCGTGCGGGCCCAGCTTCCCTCGCAGCGAGCCAAACGCAGAGCGGCGCCCGATGAGGGCGCCGCCGCATACCGTCAGTCCACGGTTCTCGACCAGCCGGTGGTCCAGCCGCTGCGGCTGGACACCAAGGCCTGAGAAGGGGTCAGTCGCTCGACTTCACCTTCAGCACCTGCCGGCCGCGATACATGCCGGTCTTCAGGTCGATGTGGTGCGGGCGGCGCAGCTCGCCGGAATCCTTGTCCTCGACATAGGTCGGGGCCGCGAGGGCGTCTGCGGAACGGCGGAACCCGCGCTTCATCGGCGAGGTTTTTCTCTTCGGAACGGCCATGGAACTCTCCGGGTCGGGGTTGGTCGCGCGGCGTCGCCCGCCGGCCGCACCAGCCGAAAATCGAAGCCGGGCATATACACGCTCGGACCCCGCATGGCTAGCCGAACAGGACGGTATTTTTCGCGATGCTCAACGGGCCCTCACGCATTGCGTCCAGGCCGACGCGCCGCTCATGCGCGCCGCGACGATGGCGGCCAGCCGCTGCTGGCCACGGCCGGGCTTCCCTGCGAGGCGCTTGATCGGGTTGGGCAGCGACGTGGCGAGCAGCGCAGCTTCCCGCACGCTGAGGTCTGCCGCGCTCTTGTTGAAGTGGGTACGGGCCGCGGCCTCGGCGCCGAAGACGCCAGGCCCCCACTCGGCGATGTTGAGATAGACCTCGATGACGCGCGACTTCGGCCAGGCGATGTCGATCCAGAGCGCCAGCGGGATCTCCATGCCCTTGCGGATGTAGGACCGGGATGGCCACAGGAAGAGGTTCTTGGCCGTCTGCATGGTGATCGTGGATGCCCCGCGGGAAGGACTGCCGTCCTCTGCATCGGCGATCACCTCGTGAAGCGCGTCCCAGTCCACCCCGGAATGCAGGCAGAAGCGGGCGTCCTCGGACATCAGCACGGCGTCGACCAGGCGCGGCGAGATACGCTCCAGAGGCACCCAGCGCCGGTCCACATCCTGCAGCGTCAGCCAGCGCCCCAGCATCAGCGTCGAGACCGGCGGAACGAAACGCCACAACATGGTGAGCGCCACGACCAGCACGACACAGGCGAGCACGGCGTAGAGGCCGAGGCGGAACAGCCTGCGGATCAGCCCCGCCGGCCTCCATCGCATGCCGGCAGTCTTGGCCCGGGCTCCACTCATGCCCGAGCCTTGACCGATCCCGGCGGTTGGGGCAAGCGGGAGGTCGGCCGGCCGACGGGGCGCCTCGCCTCATTCCGGCGCGGGAAGCGTGCCAAGGTGCCGGCATGACAGGCCGGACGGAGCATATGACCGACGCGCAGGATACCGGCGAGAATGCCGCGTTCGAACGCCGCCTTGTTTCTTGCGCGGCGGACATCGAGGATATGCTGTCCCGCCTTCTCGGCACGGACCCCCTTGCCGGCGAGATCGCCCGCCCGGCGCGGCTCGTCGAGGCGATGCGCTATGCGGCGCTCGGCGGCGGCAAGCGGCTGCGCCCCTTCCTCATGGTGGAGACGGCGCGCCTCTTCGGCCAGGAGGGCGAGGGCGTTCTGCGGGCTGCGGCTGCGCTGGAGATGATCCACTGCTACTCGCTGGCCCATGACGACCTGCCCGCCATGGACGACGACGACACCCGGCGGGGACGCCCGACCCTGCACAAGGCCTATGACGAGGCTGCGGCGATCCTGGCAGGCGATGCCCTGCTCACCTTCGCCTTCGACGTCGCCGCGGACACTCCCACCCATGCCGAACCCGGCGTACGCGCGGAACTCGTGCTGGGCCTCGCCCGCGCCGCTGGGATGGGCGGCATGGCCGGCGGCCAGATGCTCGATCTGGAAGCGGAAGGCCGCTACGACGGCGGCAATCCGCTGGCCCTCGACGCGCCTGCAGTGCGCAGGCTGCAGGCGATGAAGACAGGCGCGCTCCTCGCCTTCGCGGTCGATGCCGGGGCCATCCTGGCGCAGGCGAGCGAAACCGACAGGCAGGCACTGCACGGCTACGGCCGGGCCCTGGGAGCCGCCTTCCAGGTCGCCGACGATATTCTCGACGTCACGTCCGATTCCGCCGCCATCGGCAAGGCGACGGGAAAGGACGCCGGCCGCGGCAAGGCCACCCTTGTGGGGCTTTTCGGACTGGACGAGGCGATTGCGGAACGCGACAGGCTCGCCCACGCCGCCATCATGGCGCTGGAAGGGTTCGGTGCGCGCGCCGACACGCTGCGTCGGGCGGCCCTGTTCGCCGCGGAGCGCCGCTCTTGAAGCACCCGCGGCGGATCGGCCCCTCCTGGTGGCACGATCTCGAAAATCAAAGCGCCCCGGCCCGGATCGTCCGCCTCTTCGCCGGCCGTCCCCGGACCTGGGCCGCCGCCGGTGTCGGTGTCATTGCGGCGCTGCTGGTCCCGCAGGAGGCCGGCGGGGCAACGCGACTGCTCCTCGCGTGGAACTGCGCCGCCGTCGTCTACATCGCCCTCGTGGGAACCATGATGGCGCGCTCCGACATAGACGACATCCGCCGTCGCGCCTCGATCTACGACGAGAACCGGTGGGTCATCCTGCTGCTCCTCGTCGCCAGCGCGGCGGTGAGCTTCATCGCGCTCACGGCCGAGCTCGCGAACTGGAGCGGCTCGCACTGGCTCACGCAGGGCGAGCGCACCGTTCTCGCGGCCGCGACGATCGTGCTCTCGTGGTCGATGACCCACCTGGTCTTCGCGCTCCACTATGCCCACGTCTTCTACGGCGAGGGGGAGGGTGGAGACCGCGGAGGCCTCAAGCTGCCCGACGGGGCGGATCCGGAGTTCGCCGACTTCGTCTACTTCGCCTTCGTCATCGGCTGCGCCACGGCGACGGCCGACATCAACATCACCTCGCGGGAGATGCGCCGGGTCGCCACGATCCACGGCGTCGTGGCCTTCGTCTTCAACACGGCGATCCTGGCGCTCAGCATCAACATCGCCGCCAGCCTCGTGCAGGGCGGTAGCTGAACGCCTATTCGGCCGCGCTGCGCGCAGCCGGGCCGAAGCGCTTCTCGATGTAGTCGCCGACCATGGTCTTGAAGTCCGCCGACAGGGTCGGCCCGCGCAGGGTTGCGACCTTCCTGCCGTCGACGAAGACGGGCGCCGTCGGCACCTCGCCGGTGCCGGGAAGCGAGATACCGATATCGGCGTGCTTGGATTCGCCCGGCCCGTTCACGATGCAGCCCATCACCGCGACGTTGAGCGCCTCGACGCCGGGGTAGGTGCGCTTCCACTCCGGCATGGAAGTGGAGATCCAGTTCTGGATGTCGCGGGCGAGTTCCTGGAACACCGTCGAGGTCGTGCGGCCGCAGCCTGGGCAGGCCGCCACAAGCGGAACGAAAGTGCGGAAGCCCATGGTCTGCAGGAGCTCCTGCGCGACCTTCACCTCCAGCGTGCGGTCGCCGCCCGGCTCGGGCGTCAGCGAGACGCGGATCGTGTCGCCGATCCCCTCCTGCAGGAGAATTCCCATGGCGGCTGAAGACGCCACGATGCCCTTGGAGCCCATCCCTGCCTCGGTGAGGCCGAGATGGATGGCATAGTCCGAGCGTTCCGCCAGCATCCTGTAGACGGCGATGAGGTCCTGCACGCCGGAGACCTTCGCGGACAGCACGATGCGGTCGCGCGGCAGGCCGATCTCCTCGGCCCGCGCGGCCGAGAGCAGCGCCGACTGCACCATCGCCTCGCGGGTGACGGCGCGTGCATCGAGCGGCGCGGCACTGGCGGCATTGATGTCCATGAGCCGCGTCAGCAGGTCCTGGTCGAGCGAGCCCCAGTTGGCGCCGATCCGCACAGCCTTGTCGTGCCGTGCCGCCAGTTCGACGATGGCCGAGAACTGCCGGTCCTTCTTGTCCTTGAAGCCGACATTGCCGGGGTTGATGCGGTATTTCGCCAAGGCCTCGGCGCAGGCCGGGTGGTCGGCCAGCAGCTTGTGCCCGATGTAGTGGAAGTCGCCGACGAGCGGCACGTCGATGCCGCGCAGCATCAGGCGGTCGCGGATATGGGGCACGGCCGCGGCGGCTTCGTCGCGGTCCACGGTGATGCGGACGATCTCGGACCCCGCCCGCGCCAGCGCCGCCACCTGCGTCACGGTCGCCTCGATGTCGGCCGTGTCGGTGTTGGTCATCGACTGCACGACGATCGGGGCGTCGCCGCCGACCACGACGTTTCCCACCCGAACGGGGACGGTCAAATGCCGTCTCGCCGGTCCGGACGGCCCTTGGGGCGGGAGACAGTCGAGCGCGTCGGGGTTCGGCATGGGGGCGTTCATAGGCGGCTTTCCGCTGGGCTTGGCTGAGAGGTGACCCAGGCGCGCGACACGGTCAAGTCGGCGCGTCCGTCATCGGCAATGGGCGCAGCGCCCGGCGAGTTCGATCAGCCGGGCATCGGGCGAGAAGCCGTGGTCGCGCGCGACCCGGGCCAGAGCCTTCGACAGATCGTCGGAGACCGCCTCGTCGACCCCTCCGCAGGCCTCGCAGATCATGAACACGACGAGGTCGCCCGGCCCGTGCATGGCGGGGCACGCGACGAAGGCATTGCGGCTTTCCAGGCGATGCGCGAAGCCGTTCGCGATGAGAAACTCCAGCGCCCGGTAGACGCTGACCGCCGACAGGGCCTTCTCGCCCTTCCCCGCGACGCGCTCGGCGAGCTCGTAGGCGCTCAGGGGCCGGTGGTTGTCGTAAAGCGCGGTGAGCACCTCGCGGCGGATCGGCGTCAGCCGCACACCGCGATCGCGGCAGGTCGCCTCCGCCACGGCAAGCGCCTGCGGAGCACGCCTTGCATGGTCGTGCGCATGGGCGCAGCCGGCATGGTCGTGCACTGGCGCAGTCCCGGGCGCCGCTCCTGTCGGGCGCGGGCCGGCCACTCCGGCCGACTTCGGTGTCACGGACATGTGAGAACTCCCGAGCCTTATGTAGCACGGCAACCCCGCATCGCCAGCTATGGCACGGGCGTTGGAGGGATATATGCTGCGCTGCGAAATAAGTGCTGCGACTGCGAACGCGAGGTACCAGTCATGTCTCTGAAGAACAGGAACGCCGTCGTCACCGGCTCGACGTCGGGCATCGGGCTTGCCATTGCGCGGGCATTCGCCGCAGACGGCGCCAACGTCGTGATCAACGGTTTCGGCGACGCGGCTGCCATCGAGACCGAGCGCGCCGGCATCGAGCGCGATTTCGGCGTCAAGGCCATCTACTCTGCCGCGGACATGACAAAGGGCGACCAGATCGCCGCCATGATCCAGGATGCCGAGAAGGCCCTCGGTTCGGTCGACATCCTCGTCAACAATGCCGGCATCCAGTTCGTCGCCCCGATCGAGGAGTTTCCCGTCGAGAAGTGGGACGCCATCATCGCCATCAACCTCTCGGCCGCCTTCCACGCGACCCGGGCTGCCGTGCCGGGAATGAAGGCCCGCAAATGGGGCCGCATCATCAATACGGCCTCCGCCCACTCCCTCGTCGCCTCGCCGTTCAAGTCCGCCTATGTGGCGGCCAAGCACGGCATCGCCGGCCTCACCAAGACGGTCGCGCTCGAGACGGCGCAGCACGGCATCACCGTGAACTGCATTTCGCCTGGCTATGTCTGGACGCCCCTCGTCGAAAAGCAGATCCCCGACACGATGAAGTCCCGAGGCATGACCAAGGAGCAGGTGATCCACGACGTGCTGCTGGAGGCCCAGCCGACCAAGCAGTTCGTCACCGTCGACCAGGTCGCCTCGCTCGCGCTCTATCTCACCTCGGACGCGGCCTCGCAGATCACCGGCGCGAACCTTTCCATTGACGGCGGCTGGACCGCCGAATGAGCACCGGCCGCAACGGCAAGTCGCGGCCGGCAGCGAAGGCCCACACGCCGGGTTCCAATGCACAGCGCCGGGTGAACCTGGCGCTGCAGGGGGGAGGCGCGCATGGCGCCTTCACCTGGGGCGTCATCGACATGCTGCTGGAGGACGGGCGCATCGCCATCGACGGAATCTCGGGGACGAGCGCCGGGGCGATGAACGCCGCGATCCTGGCCGGCGGCATTGCGGCGGGCGGACCGGACGAGGCCCGGCGCAGGCTGGAGACGTTCTGGCGGTCGGTGAGCATCGACGGGGATCTCTTTCCCGCCCAGCGCGCCATCCTGGACGCGTTTCTTGGCGCGTGGCGCTACGGGGCGAGCCACACCTGGTTCGGACTGCCGGCGCCGCTCTTCTCGCCGTATGAAAGCAATCCGCTCGACATCAATCCGCTGCGCGACGTCGTCCTCGCCCATGTCGACTTCAAGGACGTGCGCGCCTGCCAGGAGCTCAAGCTCTTCATCGCGGCGACGAACGTCTACACCGGGAAGGTCAGGGTCTTCCGCAAGGAGGAGGTGGACGTCGACGTGCTGATGGCGTCTGCCTGCCTGCCCTATCTGTTTCGCGCCGTGGAGATCGGCGGGACGCCCTACTGGGACGGCGGCTACATGGGCAACCCTGTGCTGTTCCCCTTCTTCACGGAAACGGACACGCCCGACATCCTTCTCGTTCAGATCAATCCGATCGAGCGGCACGAACTGCCCGACACGACCCGCGAGATCGGCGAGCGCGTGAACGAGATCACCTTCAATGCGTCGCTGATGCACGAATTGCGGGCCATCGACTTCGTCCGCCGGCTCATCGACCAGGGCCGGCTGGAGGGTACCCACTACAAGCGGATCAACCTGCACCGGATCGAGGCGCAGAAGGAGTTGGCGAAGTTCGGAGCCTCCTCGAAGCTCAGTGCCGACTGGGGCTTCTTCCAGGAGTTGCATGCCATCGGCCGGGTCGCGGCCAAGCGCTTTCTCGACAAGCACTTCGAGATGATCGGGGTCGAGGGAACGGTCGACATCGCGCGCGAGCTCTGCTGACGTTTCACGGCGCCGCGTGTAGGCGCCAGACGCTGGTGCGCTTCACCTCGGAATCTTCGAGATCGCGGGTCGTCTGTACTTCGTAGGTGGCGAGGCGCTCGAGGCCTTCCCGGGGGAAGTAGCTGCGTCCGGGATCGCCGATGAGCACGAGCGCGCCACGCCGGGCCAATCCCTCGAGCCAGGCAAGGACGCGGCCGGCCATGTCGCGTTCGTAGCAGACGTCGCCGGCCAGCACGCAGTCCCACCCCTCGTCCAGGCCGACGAGGTCCCCGTGGCGCACGACGATGTCGACGCCATTGGCCGCGGCATTGAGCGGCACCGCAGCGCAGGCGAAGGCATCGATGTCGCAGGCTTCCACATGGCTCGCGCCACAGCGCGCCGCCGCGATGCCGACGACCCCCGACCCGCACGCGAAATCCAGCACCCGGCGGCCCCGCACCAGCGCGGGATTGTCGAGAAGATGGCGGGCGAGAGCCTGCCCGCCGGCCCATGCAAAGGCCCAGAACGGCGGCGGCAACCCGATCTCGCCGAGATCCTCCTCCGTCTTCTGCCACAGAGCGGTCGAATCGTCGGCGACGTGCAACACTATCTCAGGCGCGTGCGGCACGGTCAGCAGGCGGGTATGGGCGAGGATGAATTCGGCGGCGGTGTCGATCATACCGGCTGCAGCCCATTGGGCTTGCGCGGGCGCGCTGCCGTCCATGCAGTGACACGGGAGGGTCTTCGGGACAAGCCGCGGAGGCGACGTCTCGATTTCTGACCGGGTTCGCTCGACTTGTCTTGAAAGGGAGCTAGCCGAAGGCGATGGCGGGCTGGACGCTCGGACGAAGGCGGACCTCATCGATTTCGACGAGCACGTCGAAGGTCAGCGGGCGCGGGATCTCGGGCGTCTGCACCGCGCGCCGGTAGCGCGGGTCGGATTCGAGCACCAGTCGCAGCTTCGTCAGCCCGTTCGGGTCCGTTTCGAGCACCTTTGCATCAAGGACCGTCATCGTCGTTGTCCGCCTGCGGGCGATGCCCCTCTTGGCAGCGTCCCGTACTTTAATGTGATTGAACTTAATCACGAACGCTGTGCGCTGTCGCACACCGATACGGAGTTTCGTTAACATTGGGGAGGGCGAAAGACCGCGCCGTGGCTAATGCGAGGCAAGGATCGAGCGGGTGGCCCAACCAGGCGCATGACACTGCATCTGGCGCCCTGCGCTGCGCTCGGCGATAGTGCCCGTCCGGGAGGCACGCATGTCTGAATCGGCAACACCGGCTGGAGCGCGATGGCTCTGGCCTTTCGGCCTCGGCTCGATCCTGATCGTGCTCGGAATCCTGTGCATCTGGAAGGTCTTCTCCGGCAACATCGACAACCAGATCATCATCGGCGTGTTCATGCTCGTGGCCGGCGTGGCCGAGGGCATCCATGCCGTCTTCGGCCGGGCCTGGAGGGATTTTGCCTCCGACCTCACTCCCGCGCTGCTTTACGTCCTCTCGGGCGGCATCATCGTCGGCAGCCCGCTCACCGGCTACTTCCTGCTGACGCTCGTTGTCGCAGCCGCCATCATCACCGGCGTGATCTATCGCATGGCCACGCTCTGGTTCGGCCAGCGCATGCGGGGATGGCATCTGCTCGGGGTTGCCGTCGCTGTGACGGTCCTCGTCTGGCTTATTCTGCTCTGGGCTTGGCCGGCCGCGGGTTTCTGGATCCTCGGCACCATCGCGGCGGCGGGTCTGCTGGCGACCGGCTTCTCGTGGATCCGCCGGGGTCTCAACGCGCGCAAGGCGGGCGAGGTCATCTAGCGCCGGCTCAGGGCCACGCTGGCGTCCTGCGAGTGCCAGACTGCACCCATCCGCACGCGACTGGGCGGTTGATGTTTGCCGCGTGGTGGGGTTTGACAGGAGAGAACGGCGGCCGAGCGCGTGCATCACAGCCGGCCGGGCGCCAAGCCTTAGGAGATCGACATGGCGAAACTGCTCCCCTTCCAGCGCGAAGCCAACCTGATCGGCGGCGAATGGGTCAGCGCGGATTCCGGCGGAACCATCGAGGTGAACAACCCCGCGACCGGAGAGATCATCGGCGTCGTACCCAATGCGGGCGCAGCCGAGACCCGGCGTGCCATCGAGGCGGCCCAGAAGGCCTTCGAGACCTGGAGCCGCACCACCGCCGCCGAGCGCGCTGAGAAGCTGCGCAAGCTCGCCGCCGCCATCGAGAAGAACAAGGAAGAGCTCGCCGTCCTCCTGACCACCGAGCAGGGCAAGGCGCTGGCCGAGTCGCGCGGCGAAGTCGGGATCAGCGCGGCCTATGTCCAGTGGTTCGCTGAAGAGGCGCGCCGCGTCTATGGCGACACGATCCCGTCCCCGTGGCCCGGCCGCCGCATTCTCGTGACCAAGGAGCCCGTCGGCGTCGTCGGCGCGATCACGCCCTGGAACTTTCCGTCCTCGATGCTGTCGCGCAAGCTCGGTGCCGCGCTGGCGGCCGGCTGCACGGTGGTGACCAAGCCGGCGACGCAGACGCCCTATTCGGCGATCGCCTGGGGCGTCCTGGCCGAGGAGGCTGGCATTCCGCCGGGCGTCATCAACATCCTCACCGGATCTGCGGCTGCCATCGGCGGCGAGCTTACCTCCAATCCGATGGTCAAGAAGATCACCTTCACGGGATCGACCGAGATCGGCAAGAAGCTGGTCGCGCAGGCGTCGGGCACGATGAAGCGCGTGTCGATGGAACTCGGCGGCAACGCCCCCTTCATCGTCTTCGACGATGCGGATCTCGATGCAGCGGTCGAGGGCGCCATCGGCTCCAAGTACCGTAACTCCGGCCAGACCTGCGTGTGCGCCAACCGCTTCTACGTGCAGGCCGGCGTCTACGACGCCTTTGCAGACAAGTTTGCCAACGCGGTGAGGGGTCTCAAGGTCGGCAACGGCCTCGAGCCCGGCACGGTGCAGGGACCCCTGATCGACGAGAAGGCGGTGGCCAAGGTCGAGGAGCACATCGCCGACGCCGTGGCCAAGGGTGCCAAGATCGTGGTCGGCGGCAAGCGCCATGCTCTCGGCCGGTCCTTCTTCGAGCCGACGGTCGTCACCGGCGTGACGCCGCAGATGGTGGTGGCGAAGGAGGAGACGTTCGGACCTCTCGCTCCGCTCTTCCGCTTCGACAAGGAGGAGCAGGCGATCGCGATGGCCAACGACACCGAGTTCGGCCTCGCAGCCTACTGCTACACCCGCGACCTCGGCCGCGCCTTCCGCGTCATGGAAGGTCTGCAATACGGCCAGGTTGGCATTAATGCGGGCGTGATCACGACAGAGGTTGCCCCCTTCGGCGGTGTCAAGGAGTCCGGCATCGGCCGGGAGGGCTCCAAGTACGGCCTCGATGATTACCTCAACATCAAGTACGCCTGCTTCGGCCTGTAAGAATAGCTGGGATCCGCTTCTGTCATGTCCGGCTGGATCTGAAGGCCAGAAGCGTAAGCCTTACGTCCCATAGAGTACCGCCAACGAGCGCCTCGCAGCAGCGAGGCGCTCTTTCTTTGCCTTCTCACGACATTGAAAATGGCGTCCAGTCCATAAGAAGTTTGCGTTTCACGAACTTATCTAGTTGATTTTGGTTTCAGTCTGACTTAACGGAACTTCTCAACTCAATGTGCCCCCGGTCGATGCTCTACCTGACCTTTGGAGGTCTGGCGGCCAGAGCGAAAATAAGGGCGGTGACTGGTCTGGGGGACGGCACCGCCTGAAATGGGACTGAGCACGATCCTGAGGAGGGACGGAGTGAGTGACAAAGCTGAATTGACCGAGCTGGTCGCCGACGTGGTGGCAGCTTATGTATCCGGCAACAAGATTGAGCGCGGAGACCTTGCGGGCCTCATTCATTCTGTGCACCAGGCTTTCACCAGCCTCAGCAACGGAGCCGCGCCTGCGCCGGAGCCCACTCCTCTCTCTCCCGCCGTGCCAATCAAGAAGTCGATCACGCCCGAGTACTTGATCTGCCTGGAAGACGGCAAGAAGTTCAAGTCGCTGAAGCGCCACCTGCGCTCGCGCTACAATCTCACTCCGGACGAGTACCGCGCCCGCTGGGGCCTGCCCGCCGATTACCCGATGGTCGCGCCGAACTACGCCCAGGCCCGTTCGCGCCTCGCCAAGCAGATGGGCCTCGGCCAGCTGCGCCAGAAGTCGAACTGACCATCAACCGGACGGCCGCCCTTGATGGCGGCCGTCTTCCCGGGCACTCCCAATAGAAAAAGGGCCGCCGAAGCGGCCCAAGTCTTGGGAGGAAACGAGCCCGGGAGAGGGCCGATGCGCAAACGCATGTCGACAGAAAGACATCGGCGCAGCGTTTCAGCAATCCGGCAGACTCCTTATCGTCTTTATGCGGATACCCGCCCCGCGTCCGCTGCGCTTGCCGCGCCTGCCTCGCCGCCCCACCCTGACCAGCAAGCAATGGCAGGGAGATGGACATGGCAGCCGACCACGATGACCATGGGCACGACCACTCCGGCGAGCCGCGCTGGAAGCATGACGGCGTCCGCGTGATCCCCGCGGACCGGCTGGACCCGAATACCGCGCAGACACCCGGCATGGACCGCAAGGCGGCGATCAACGCGGCCCGCGTCGGGGCGCAGAAGCTGTGGGCCGGCACCGTGTCGATCCATCCCGACGCCAAGACCGGCGCGCATCATCACGGTCATCTCGAGAGCGTCATCTTCGTCGTGAAGGGGCGCGCCCGGATGCGTTGGGGCGACAAGCTGGAGTTCACCGCCGAGGCCGGGCCGGGTGACTTCATCTACGTGCCGCCCTATGTGCCGCACCAGGAAATCAACGCCAGCCGCGACGAGGTTCTCGAATGCGTGCTGGTGCGCAGCGACGGCGAGGCTGTCGCGGTGAACCTCGACATCGAGCCTGTCGAAAAGCCGGAAGCAGTTTTGTGGGTCGATCCGATCCACCCCGCTCCCGGCGCGAATGACTGAGAGAGGGAGCACGGGATGCATGAGGCACTGACAGCGGGCCGCGGCGCGGTCATCACCGGCGCCGCCAGCGGTATCGGACTTGCGGCCTCGAAGGAACTCGCCCGGCTCGGGCTCAAGGTGCTGATGGCGGACGTATCTCCCGACCTCGCTTCGGCCGCTGACGGCGTCCGTGCGCTGGCGAGGGACCCTGGCGACGTCGAGGCCCTTGTCACCGACGTAAGCCGGCGAGAGGACGTCGATCGTCTGCGCGACCGTGCGATCGAGCGCTTCGGCGACATTGCGTTCCTGATGAACAATGCCGGCACGGAAGGCGGTGGACAGCTCTTCGGTGATCCCGAGCGCTGGCGCCGGATCCTGGAGGTGAACCTCTGGGGCGTCATCAACGGTGTGCAGTCCTTTGGCCCGGCGCTGGCCCGCCAGACATCTCCGGCCGTCGTCGTCAACACGGGATCCAAGCAGGGCATCACCATGCCCCCCGGGGATACCGCCTACAATGTCAGCAAGGCCGGCGTGAAAGCCGTGACCGAGGCGCTGGCACACGAGTTCCGCTCGACCGAGGGCTGCCGGGCGACCGCCCACCTCCTGATTCCCGGCTTCACCTTCACCGGTTTCACCCGCGTGCGGACCCCGGTGAAGCCGGACGCCGCGTGGACGCCCGAGCAGGTGGTCGCGTTCATGCTGGACGCGCTGGACCGGGGCGACTTCTACATTCTGTGCCCGGACAACGACGTGACCCGCGAGATGGACGAGAAGCGCATCCGCTGGGCGGCGGGCGACATCGTCGAGAACCGGCCGGCATTGTCCCGCTGGCACCCGGACTGGAAGGATGCCTTCGCCCGCTACATGGAGGAGTGAGTTTCAACCGCGATTGTCTGGATACGCCCGTGCGAAGCGGGCCTGAGGACCGCCGTCAGGGCGGCCCCGCAGCACTCTGCCGCACCGCGAAACCGGTGCGCGCCGCCGTCCGTATTCCGAAAGCCTGATCCGCTTGGAGTGCCTGCCATGAACGCCGGCCCGTGCGCCACCATGAACCGCCGCCATCTCCTCGGCCTTGGAGCCGGGATTGCCGCAGCCGCCCTCGCTGCACCCGCCGGTGCGGCCCAGATGAGCGGTCGGACGGCCTGGACCTTCTCCTTCGACGGGCTCGACGGCCCACCGATCGGGCTGGGCGACCATGCCGGGAAGCCGGTGATGGTGGTGAACACCGCCTCTTTCTGCGGCTTCGCCTCGCAGTTCGATACCCTGCAGGCACTGTGGGCCAGCCACGGGCCGCGCGGCCTGCTCCTCGTCGGGGTCCCTTCCGGCGATTTCGGCGGGCAGGAGGCGGCAGGCGCGCCTGAGATCCGGTCGGTGGCCGTACAGCACGGCATCACCTTCCCCATGGCCGCGAAGGCCAAAGTGACAGGCCCGCAGGCCCATCCTTTTTATCGCTGGGCGGCGGACGAGCGCCCGCGCGAGACACCGCGCTGGAACTTCCACAAGTACCTGGTCGGCGTGGACGGGCGCATCGCGGCCGTCTTCCCGACGCCTGTCGAACCGACCGATTCGCGGGTCATCGCGGCGGTGGAGAAGGAACTGGCCGCCGCTGCAGGCGGCTAAGGTTCCAGGTCAGGCGGAGATGTCGACCTGCGTGCCCACGCCCGGCGGCGTGGCTGAGCGGGCCAGCGCCTCGCCCTCGCTGACGCTCTGCTCGAGCATGTTGGCGACCGACCGCTCGGCCTGCGCGTTCTGCTTCATCACGCTGATCGCGATGGCATCGCGCGTCTGCTGCGCCTGGGTGGCGACGGCGGTGAGAGCGAGGTCCGACATGACATGTTCCGGGCTACGTGCCCGGTGACCATGCGCCTGTCACCTTGCGAAAGCGTTGCGCCCTTCGCTCGAAACCCGGATCAGCGCGTCGGAACCGGCTTCTCGCCACGATAGTCGTAGAAGCCGCGCTTCGCCTTGCGGCCGAGCCACCCGGCTTCGACATATTTCACGAGAAGCGGACAGGGGCGGTACTTGGAGTCCGCCAGGCCCTCGTGAAGCACCTGCATCACCGACAGGCAGGTGTCGAGCCCGATGAAGTCGGCGAGCTGCAGCGGCCCCATGGGATGGTTGGCGCCCAACCGCATGGCGGTGTCGATGGCGTCCACGGATCCCACGCCCTCGTAGAGGGTGTAGATCGCCTCGTTGATCATCGGCAGCAGGATGCGGTTGACGATGAAGGCGGGGAAGTCCTCGGCGACAGTGGCGGTCTTGCCGAGAGCGGCGATCAGGTGCCGCGCTGCCTCGAAGGTCGGGTCTTCCGTCGCAATGCCGCGGATCAGCTCGACGAGCTGCATGCGCGGCACCGGGTTCATGAAATGGATGCCGATGAAGCGCTCCGGCCGGTCCGTGCAGGATGCGAGCCGCGTGATCGAGATCGACGACGTGTTGGAAGCGAGCATGGCGTCCGCCTTCAGCACGGGGCAGACCGACATGAAGATCTTGCGCTTCACCTCTTCGTTCTCGGTGGCGGCCTCGATCACGAGGTCGCAGTCTCCCAGGTCGTCGTAGCCGGGAGCGCCGCCGATGCGCTCCAGCGCACGGTGCCGGTCCGCTTCCTCCAGCACGCCCTTCTGCACCAGCTTGGCCATGTTGCCGTTGATGGTGGCGAGGCCGGCATTGACGCGGTCGGCGCTGACGTCGTGGATCAGCACGTCGTAGCCGGCCTGCGCGCAGACCTGCGCGATGCCCGTGCCCATCTGGCCCGCGCCGATGATCCCGATCTTGCGAATGGCGATGGACATGGTTCCTGCCTGGCGCTGCGGCCGTCCGGAGGGATGGGGCGCTCCGGGCGGCCCGGAGCGCCGATGCTACTGCCCGTGCTTGGCGAGCTCTTTCTCGAGCTCGGGCAGCACGGTGAAGAGGTCGCCGACGAGGCCGTAGTCGGCGACCTGGAAAATCGGCGCCTCCTCGTCCTTGTTGATGGCGACGATGACCTTGGAATCCTTCATGCCTGCGAGATGCTGAATGGCGCCTGAAATGCCGACGGCGATGTAGAGATCCGGTGCCACGACCTTGCCGGTCTGGCCTACCTGCCAGTCGTTCGGAGCGTAGCCCGCATCCACCGCAGCGCGGGAAGCGCCCATGGCAGCACCCAGCCGGTTGGCGATGGGCTCGATGTAGGTCTTGAAGTTCTCGGAGTTCTGCATCGCCCGGCCGCCGGAGATGATGATCTTGGCCGAGGTCAGCTCCGGCCGGTCCGACTTCGTCACCGCCTCGCCCTTGAAGGTCGACACGGCCGGATCGGCAGCCGCCGGCACGGCTTCCACCGCGGCCGAGCCGCCATCGCCCGCCGCCGCAAAGGACGCGGTGCGCACCGTGATCACCTTCTTCGCGTCGTTCGACTTCACCGTCTGGATCGCGTTGCCGGCATAGATCGGCCGCTCGAAGGTGTCGGGGCCGATCACCTTGGTGATGTCGGACACCTGCATCACGTCGAGAAGCGCCGCGACGCGCGGCATAACGTTCTTGCCGGTCGAGGTCGAGGGCGCGACGATCGCGTCGTAGGAGCCGGCAAGGCTCACGATGAGGGCCGCGAGCGGCTCGGCCAGCGCATGCTCGTAGGCAGGCGCATCGGCCAGAAGCACCTTGTCGACGCCGGCGAGCTTGGCGGCCGCCTCAGCGGCTCCCTGGGCGCCGGAACCGGCAACCAGCACGTGCAGCGGCCCGCCGAGAGCGACGGCGGCGGTGAGGGCCTTGGCGGTCGCGTCCTTGACGGTCGCGTTGTCGTGTTCCGCGAGGAGCAGGGTTGCCATCAGATCACTCCCGCTTCGTTCTTCAGCTTGCCGACGAGTTCTTCGACCGAGGTCACCTTGGCACCGGCCTTGCGGCCCGGGGGCTCCGTCGTCTTGACCACGGTGAGCCGCGGCGCCGGATCGACGCCGTAGTCGCCAGGCGTCTTCTCGTCGATCGGCTTCTTCTTCGCCTTCATGATGTTGGGCAGCGAGGCATAGCGCGGCTCGTTCAGGCGCAGGTCCGTCGTGACGATCGCCGGCAGCTTCACCTCGACGGTCTGCAGCCCGCCATCGACCTCGCGCGTGATCTCGGCCGAGCCGTCGCCGATGACGACCTTGGAGGCGAAGGTCGCCTGCGGCCAGCCCAGCAGTGCCGCCAGCATCTGGCCGGTCTGGTTGGCGTCGTCATCGATGGCCTGCTTGCCGAGGATGACGAGCCCGGGGCCTTCCGCCTCGACCACACCCTTCAGGATCTTGGCCACGGCCAGGGGCTCGACGATGCCGTCATGCTTCACCAGCACGCCGCGGTCGGCGCCCATGGCGAGCGCGGTGCGGATGGTCTCGGCCGCCTGGGCCGGTCCGATCGACACCGCAATGATCTCGGTAGCCTTTCCGGCCTCCTTGAGCCGGATCGCCTCCTCGACGGCGATCTCGTCGAAGGGGTTCATCGACATCTTGACGTTGGCGAGCTCCACGCCCGATCCGTCCGGCTTGACCCGGATCTTGACGTTGTAGTCGACGACCCGCTTCACGGGCACAAGGATCTTCATCGCTTCTCCTCCAGACCCGTACGGGGCAGCCCGCGCGGGACCCTCGTCCGGGCAGGCCGATGAGCCCCCGCTGGCGGGGCGCCCGGCGGCGACACTCGTCCCTTCGGACGGCAGCCTCTTGCGCAAACGCGACGCGGCCCTGCTCCGGGCGCGACTGTCAGCCTCGGCGGGGACCGTAATCAGGGGCTGGAAGGCTTGTCAACGCGCCGAAACGGCCTATCAGGCCCGCATCCGGGCGCATGACGCGGGACAACTCAGGCCGTGACCCCAGGCACCGGCTCCACCTTCCGCCGCAGGAGGAAGACGAGCGCCAGCCCGGTCACGAAACCACCGACATGCGCCCACCACGCGGTCTCGACCTCGTCGCGGACCACGACGTGCCAAACCTGCACCGCAACCCACAGTCCAAGCACCCAGTACGCCGAGACCTTCAAGGGCACCAGACCGAACAGAAGGCCGAACACCCGCGCCTTCGGATGCAGCACGAGATAGGCCGCGATGACGCCAGCCACGGCACCCGACGCGCCGATCAGCGGCTGCTCCGACAGCGGGTTCATGACGGCATGGGCGAGAGCACCGGCCGCCCCGCAGAGGAGATAGAACACGAGAAAGCGGAGATGCCCCATCGCGTCCTCGACATTGTCGCCGAAGACCTGAAGGAACAGCATGTTGCCGATGAGGTGCATCCAGCCCGCATGCAGGAACACGCTGGTAACGACGGTCGCTGGGCCCGGAATCCAGGCGAGTTCGGGCGGCAGCACGGCGTGATGAAAGAGAACGGCGGGGATGGACCCGCCGACCAGCGCGGCGAGATCGACACCGCCAGGGGTCAGGCCGCTCCACGTTGCCAGGAAGACCAGCGTCGTGACGACGATGATCGCCCGGTTGACATGAGCCGCCTTGAGATAGCGGAGCGGGGCGATGTCGTAGAGGGGAAGGAACATCGCCCGGCGCGCCGTCAGCGGTTCTTGCCCGGCACCCAGAGAACGTCGCCCTCGCCCCTCGCATTGGCATGCCGCGAGGCGACGAAGAGGAAATCGGAGAGCCTGTTGACGTAGCGCAGCGCCGGCCCACCGACGCTTTCGCCGTCGTGCGACGCCAGCTCGACCATCAGGCGCTCGGCGCGCCGGCTGACGGTGCGGGCCAGATGGAGCGCAGCCGCCGCCGCGCTGCCGCCGGGCAGGACGAAAGAGCGCAGCGGCTGCAGCCCCTCGTTGAGCACGTCGATCTCGCGCTCGAGACGCTCCACCTGCGACTCGAGAATGCGCAGGGGCTCGTGCTTCATCTTGCGCCCACCCTCGGGCGTGCAGAGGTCGGCACCGAGGTCGAAGAGGTCGTTCTGGATGCGCGCCAGCATGCCGTCGAGTTCAGGATCCGCCGCCGTGTGCAGCCGGGCGAGCCCGATCGTGGCGTTCGTCTCGTCGACCGTGCCATAGGCCTCGACCCGCAGGTCGAACTTCGGCCGGCGCTCGCCGGTGCCAAGAGCCGTCGTGCCGTCGTCTCCGGTGCGGGTATAGATGCGGTTCAGCGCGACCATTTGGGCCCCCGTTTCGAGCCCTCCAGATACAGCTGGAACACGGGAAGCGGAAGACGCCGCATGTGTCGCAGGAGCCTGCCGCTCAGATCGGCCGGCGGGCTCCCGCCAACGCTCGACTCAGAAGGTGTAGCCCACCCGGACGCCGGCGTTGGTCAGGCCGCGATTGTTGTCGCAAAGGCCGGCGTTGGAATAGTGCTCCACCGTGGCCATGACGCTCCAGTTGGGGAGGAAGCGCCAGCCGAGCGAGGCCGATTCGCGGAACAGGGCACGGCAGCCGAGCGCGTTCATGTCGGAACCGGCCTTCGGGTCGAGTTCGCCATTGTGGATCGCACCGCCGAAGGTGGCCTCGACGAACACCGCCGGCGTGATGTCGTACGTCCAGGCAAGCCCGGCATAGGCCGTGCTGGTGTAGCCGTTGAAATCGATGGTGCCACCGACGTTGAAGCGAGGCACCAGCCAGTCCCACGCGGGATCAGCGGTGTGCAGGGGCTTCACGGTCAGGAGTTCGAGGTTAAGGTCGGCGACCCCGTCCTTCTCCGGGCTCCAGGGATCATGGGCCATGACCCCGGCGCGCACTTCGCTGAGGAAGCCCAGGGCCGGAACACTGCCGACCACGGGTGCGGGAGGTGGAGGTGGAGGCGCTTGCGTCCGGGCAGGCAAGTCCGCCGCGTCCGCTCCCGTCGCGAACGCGAGGAAGCACGTTCCGACCAAAATGCCGTGCGTCAGGCGCATGATCTCTTCACGTATCTCGAAGCCTCGAATCGAGAGTGGATGATCCGTGAGCTTGGCACAACGGACGTTTCCGGGGCCGCACGCCGGTTTTGGAAGCAATGGCAATTCGGCAACACAAGAAACGGCCAAGCTTCACCTGGTCTTTGCCCAGATCGCGGCCATGATGATGACGATGGCGAGGAACTGAAGGCCAACGCGCCATCGCATGAGACGCTGGGACAGGTTGGGATCTCCGCCGCGGAACATGTTCACGAAGCCGGCGAGCAGCACGAGCGCGACGGCGCCGATGGCAAAGGGCACCATCGCATTGAGGACAGCGGGCACAGTGGGCTCCATTGACGGGCGAGACAGTGGTGCCTCGCCCAGGGATCAATCTGACGTTCAATTGGCACGCAGCAGGCGCTGGAGATAGTCGAGTTCCTCCTGCGAGCGGGAGGGGTCGCCGAGGCGGCGGCGCAACTCTTCCGTCACCTCGCGCGCGCGCTGCTCCAGCGTGCCGCCCTTCCCCGCCCGGCGCAGCTTGGAACGGTCGCCCATCTCGTTGCTGGGCGTCGGCCGGCCGAGGGGGTCGTCGTTGCGCTGGCCGTTCTGCGCCCGGCGGTTTCCAGGCTGGCCCGGGCCACCGTCCTCGCCGGCCTGCTCGTTACCCTCGCCCTGCTGCTGCATCTGCTGCGCCATGCCCTGGGCGCCGCGGCGCAGACCCTCCAGTGCCCTGCCCTGCGCATCGACCGCGGAGCCGTCGTCGCCCTGGCCTAGAGACCCTTCCGCCTCGCGCATGGCCTGCTCGGCATCGTCGAGGCCCTGCTCGCCGCTCATCCCGAGCTCTTTCATCTTGCGCTTGAGCTGCTCCAGCTGTTCGCGCAGGGCCTGCTGGTTCTGGCCGAGGCCGTCCATGCCTTCGCCCTGCTGGTCGCCCTGGCCCTGCTCGCCTTGCTCGCCCTGTTCTCCCTGCTCGCCCTGTTCGCCTTGCTGGCCCTGCTGCCCCTGCTGGCCGCGCTGGCCCCGCTGGCGCTGACCTTGCTGCCCTTGCTGCCCCTGCTGTCCGCGCTGGGCCTGGCGCTTCTGCTGGCCCTCGCGGAAGGTCTTGTCACGAAGCTCCTGCTGCTCGCGCGTCATCTTGTCGAGGTCGTCGAGTGCCTGCTCCATCTGCTGCTGGCCGGGATCGCGCTGTCCGGGCTTCGCGGTCCTCAGGTTCTCCAGCATGTTGCGCAGCTCGTCGAGAAGCTTCTGGGCCTGCTCCATGTCGCCGCGACGCGCCATCTCCTGCATGCGGTCGAGCATGGAGTTGAGGTCCTTCGGCGTGATGGTGCGCGCGTTGCGGTCGTTCTGGCTCTGCTGCTGGTTGGGGTTGTCCCGCTGCTCCTTCATCATCCGCTCGGCGAACTCGCGCAGGAACTTGTCCATCGCCTGGCGCAGCTCTTCGGTCAGCTTGCGGATTTCCTCGTCGGTGGCGCCCTTCTCCATGGCGTCCTTGAGACGCTCCTGCGCCTGGCGCAGTGCCTTCTCGGCCTCGGAGAGGTCACCGTCCTCGATCTGCAGGGCCATTTCCCACAACAGGTCCGCCACCGCCAGGAGCTCCGGATCGGTCTTGGCGGACTTCAGCTGGCCCGTGGCCGTGCGCAGCCCGAGATAGACCGAAGGTTCCGGGGTGAAGCGGGCGGGCTCGATCATCAGCGCCTGCAAGGCCGTCATCACCCGGCCACGGTCACCGGGATCGAGGATGAGGTCACGCCTCTGCTCCACCAGGGCCTTGGCGAGCGGCTTCGTGAAGGGCCGCTGTGGCAGCGTGACCGGCGTGGCGTTGCTCAGGCCTTCCTGCCCGGCATCGTCGCGTGCGGCGAGCTGCATCTGAACGCGAGCGCCCGCCCAGGGATGGGCGGACAGGTCGGCCGTGGTCCGGCCTTCCCCCTCGCGGTTGCCGCCGGCCGGCGGCGACAGGGCCACTGTCGGCGGGGCGACCAGGGGTGGGCGGGACGCCGCGATCGGCTTGCCGTTGCGCATTGGCGTCGTGAAGCGCGCCTCGGCGCTGGCCACGCCGTAATCGTCACGCATGGCGTAGGTGAGCGTCATCGTGCCGCGGCTGTTGGCTTCCGGCGGATCGAGGATCTCGATGATCGGCGGCCGGTCCGGGATCGACGCGATGGTCACCGACCCGATCGTCTCCCCGTTGCGCCGCACGACGAGCGCGCCGTCTCCGGTCACGGTCCAGCGGCCTTCGGCACCACTGGCAGGGCCGGTCTGCAGTGCAGCCTTCGATGCGGCTGGCGCACCGCCTGCGCCGGATACGGGAGCGCCGGCCTTTGTCTCCTGTTCCTCCGGCTTGACGACCTGCAGTGCCCCCTCGGGGGCAAAGGCCAGTCCCTCCGCGGACGATGCGCGCACCACCAGGGTTGACCCGGCGGGAACGCGCACCTGCGCGGTGGCGGCCTCGCCCCCGTCCCTGGCGCGGAGATCGAGGATGGTCGGCGGCACCTGTGTATAGGCGGGGGGATCGATCCACCCGTCGAGGCGGAAGGCCATCGCCTCGCCCCGGGCGCCGGACCAGTCGAACGCGGCCATCAGGCGGGCATCCCGCTGCGGCCCCGCGACAAACCAGGCCGCGACGGCGACGAGCACCGCAGCGAAGCGCAACGCCCATGGATCGCGCTCGGCCACGCGCGGGCGCGGCGGCAGCACCTTGAGCCGCGCGGCCTGCTCGAGAACACGCGCCCGGTGCATCTCCCAGAGCTGTCGCGTTCCGGGATCGTCGGAATTGTTGGCGAGATCGTCGTCGAGGGAGCGCGCCGGCCTGTGCGCGACGCCCGAGTCGCGGTCGATGCGATCAAGCCGCGCGCGCCACACCGGCAAAGGTGTCCGCATAGCCCAGCCGAGCACCGCAACCAGCGAAAGTCCGAACAGGATGACACCCGCGATGCGGGCAATGCCGGGGACGCTCGTCCACAGGCCCAGCCACGACGCGGCCAGGAACACCGCGACGACCACCATACCCGCGGCCAGCCGGGGCCAGAGCTGTTCCCAAAACAGCACAAGGCCCGCCTTGCGCCCAAGGATCTCGATGCGCGCCGCCGCACGGCTCGCCCGCTCGGAGTAGGCGGCCGGTGCGGGGCCCGGCGCGTCGTCGCTCATCGCGTCATCCTTCCTGGCCCCCGCGAAAAGGTAGCACGGGCTGTTGCCGTGGCCACCCCCCGCGGGCAACGCATCAGGATGTCAACGGGTCGCAGGCAGGTCCAGCGAGAGCCAAGACGGCAGGCGGTCCAGACCGAGCAGGTCTTCATACGACGGCCGGGGCCGCACGACGGCCCATGCCGCGCCGGTGACCAGGACCTCGGGAACGAGCAGGCGGGAGTTGTATGTCCCGGACTGCGTCGCGCCGTAGGCGCCAGCCGACATGACGGCGAGCAGGTCGCCCTCGGCCGGGACGGTCATCTCCCTTTCCAGGCCGAGGTAGTCGCCGGTCTCGCACACGGGCCCGACCACGTCCGCCGTGAAGCGCTTCGCCCCCTGTTGGGGCAGGAGGACGGGACGGATATCGTGGTGCGCCTCGTAGAGGGTGGGGCGGATGAGGTCGTTCATCCCCGCGTCGACGATCACGAAATTCCGCCCGTTGCCATACTTCACGTATTCGACCCGGGTGACGAGGATGCCGGCATTGCCGACGATCAGCCGGCCGGGCTCGAAGATCAGGGTGCAGCCGAGGTCGCGCGTCGCCCGCTTGACGATCTCGGCGTAGCGGTCGGGATGGGGCGGCGGCTCGTTGTCGTCGCGATACGGGATCCCGAGGCCGCCGCCGAGGTCGACATGCTCGATCGCATGGCCGTCCGCGCGGAGCGTTCGTACGAAGTCGGAGAGGAGGGTGAAGGCGTCGTCGAACGGCTGCAGTTCGGTGATCTGGCTGCCGATGTGCATGTCGACGCCGTCGACCTTGATGCCGGGGAGCAGCGCCGCCTTGGCGTAGACCTCGCGGGCATGCGAGATCGGCACGCCGAACTTGTTCTCCGACTTGCCTGTCGAGATCTTGCGATGCGTCTTCGCATCGACGTCGGGATTGACGCGCAGAGCGATGCGGGCGGTTAGCCCGCGGCCCGCGGCCACCGCCGAGAGCCTCTCGAGTTCCGGCTCGGATTCGACGTTGAAGCACAGGATGTTCTCGTCGAGCCCGAGAGCCATCTCCTCGCGTGTCTTGGCCACGCCCGAGAAGGTGATGCGCTGCCCCGGTACCCCGGCCGAGCGGGCGCGGCGGAGTTCGCCTCCCGAGACGACGTCCATGCCGGCGCCCAGCCGCGCCAGGGTCCGCAGCACGGCCTGGTTGGAGTTCGCCTTCATGGCGTAGCAGACAAGCGATGGCGCATCCGCGAAGGCACCGGCGAAGACGCGGTAATGCCGCTCCAGCGTCGCCGTGGAGTAGCAGTAGAAAGGCGTGCCGACCTCTTCCGCAATCAAGCGGAGGTCGACGCCCTCCGCATGCAGGACGCCATCCCTGTAGTCGAAGTGGTGCATGGCGCAGCCTAGAGAATCGGGTCGAGGAAGAAGGGGCGCTTGGGGGCCACGATCGGTTGGTTCCGCTTCGAGCCGCCCGGCGACACCGACGGCAGCAGCTGTCCGCTGCCGCTCCCGGCCCCGCCGGCGCCGTCGGAGGACTCGGCCCCGTCATCCTGCATCTGGTCGCTTTTCATCGGATCGCTGCTGGCCTTTCCAGCGGCGGCGGGGGGCGGTTCCAGAGGCCCCTTGCGGCCGCAGGCAGTGACCCCCAAGGCGATGGCGCCGCACAGCAGGGCGACCCGCCACATCGCAGGTGGGACAGAAATGGATCGGCTGCGCACGGGGTGGCTCTCCGGAAGGCGGCGCATCATAGCGCAGGGATCGGGACGCGAAAGCGCCGGCATCAGCGCACCGCCCCCCGCTTGCCGTCCCGCGCAAGCCGCGCAAGCCAGCGCTTCGCCTGCTTCCGGACGTTGGCCGGCGCGGTCCCGCCATAGCTGGTGCGGCTGCGGACCGAACGCTCGACGCCGAGCACCGCGAAGACATCCTCCGTGATTCGCGGCTCGACGCCCTGCATCTCCGCCAGGTCCAGCTTCTCGAGACCGACATTGCGGGCAGAAGCGAGGGCCACGATGCGCCCAGTAACGTGGTGCGCCTCGCGGAACGGCATCTTCAGCGTGCGCACGAGCCAGTCCGCAAGGTCGGTCGCGGTGGCATAGCCAACGCCCGCCGCCCTGCGCATCACCTTCGGCTCGGGCTCCATGTCGCGGACCATGCCCGCCGTCGCCGCGAGGCACAGCGAAAGCGACCGAAGAGCGTCGAACGTACCTTCCTTGTCCTCCTGCATGTCCTTGGCGTAGCTCAGCGGCAGGCCCTTGATGACGGTGAGCAGGCCGACGAGCGCACCGAGAATGCGCCCCACCTTGCCGCGAACCAGCTCCGCCGCGTCCGGATTGCGCTTCTGCGGCATGATGGACGAGCCGGTGGTGAAGCGATCGGAGAGCCGGATGAAACCGAACTGCGGTGTCGTCCAGATCACGATTTCCTCGGCGAACCGCGACAGGTGAACGGCGCAGATCGCCGCCGCCGAGAGTGACTCCAGTGCAAAGTCGCGGTCGGACACGCTGTCGAGTGAGTTGGCCGTCGGCCGGTCGAATCCGAGCGCGCGCGCAGTCGCTTCGCGATCGATTGGGAACGAGGTGCCGGCCAACGCAGCGGCGCCCAGCGGCGACTCGTTCATGCGGACGCGTGCGTCGCGGAAACGCCCACGGTCGCGCGAGAGCATCTCGACATAGGCCAGCAGATGATGCCCGAAAGTGACGGGCTGGGCCGACTGGAGATGCGTGAAGCCCGGCATGACAGTGCCTGCATGAGCCAAGGCCTTCTCGGCCAGCGCCTGCTGCAGGTCGGCCAGCTGCGCGTCGAGCTCGTCGACGGTGTCGCGCACCCAAAGCCGCATGTCGGTCGCGACCTGGTCGTTGCGCGAACGGGCCGTATGCAGGCGCCCGGCTGCCGGGCCGACGATCTGCGCCAGCCGCGACTCGACGTTCATATGGATGTCTTCGAGGGACCGCGAGAAATTGAACGTCCCGGCCTCGATTTCCTGCTCGACCGCCGCTAGACCCTGCGTGATCGCGGCGGCATCGGCGTCGGTGACAATGCCCTGGAGGGCCAGCATGGCCACATGGGCACGGGAGCCGGCGATGTCCTGTCTCCACAGGGTCTTGTCGAACGCGATGGAGGCATTGATTTCCTCCATGATGGCGTCGGGGCCGCTGGCGAAGCGGCCGCCCCACATCGTGTTGCTCATGCCCCGAGACGACTCCTCGAACCCCGACCGGCAGCAAAGACGTCCATGACAGAGAGCCAGAACGCCAACCCCGCACCCGCGCCGAAGCGCAGCCGCCTCGCCGGCGGGATCGCCGTTGTCGCGGTCCTCGTCGCCGTGGGATCGGCGGTCCTATACGGGACGAAGGGGGGATCCGGCAATGCCGGCCACGCCTGCGCCGCCGCGCAGGCCCGCGCCGACGCCATGCGGCCGCTTGCGCATGGCGAGGTCGCTGCCGTTCAGGTGGCCAAGACGCCCGCTCCCCTGCCCGACCTCGCCTTCACGGCGCCCGACGGCAAGCCGGCGACGCTCTCGTCGCTGCGCGGCAAGACGCTGCTGGTCAACCTCTGGGCCACCTGGTGCGTGCCATGCCGCAAGGAGATGCCGGCGCTGGACGCCTTGCAGGCCAAGGCCGGTGGACAGGAATTCCAGGTGGTCGCCATCAACATCGACACGCGCAACCCCGACAAGCCGCGCGCCTTCCTCGACGAGATCGGCGTCAAGAACCTCGCCTATTATGCCGACCCGGCTGCCAAGACGTTCCAGGAGCTCAAGGCGGCCGGCAAGGCTTTCGGCATGCCGACGACGCTGCTCGTGGATCCGAACGGCTGCGAGCTGGCCACCTTGGCCGGCCCGGCCGAATGGGCGAGCGACGATGCGCTGAAACTCGTGGCGGCTGCGAAGGGCGGATAGGACGGCGCGTCAGCGGTCGTAGATGCTGCTTCGGTGCGCTGCGGAGACAACGAGGACTGTGAACTCGCCCGATCTCAAGCGGCACACAATGCGGTAGTCACCGACACGAAGCCGAAAGTGACCTGCCCACTCACCGGCCATCCATCGCCCCAGCTTGGCCGGGTCCTGGGAGGGAACAACCCTATCTCGCAGGTAGGACAGAATTCTATTTCTGGTTGAAGGCGGAAGGCTGTTTATCTGTTTGCGGGCTCGAGGGGATATCTCAACCTTCCAGCCCATTTTCTTTTAGAACATCTTCGAGCGAGTAGGTCTTAAACCCGTCCTTCTCCCACTCTTTGTAGGCCTGCTCGAGTTCGATGGAGTCCTCGAGATCCTCCAGGTAGGTCAGCAGAGCCTCTTCCGCGAGTTCGTCGCGGGTCTTGCCGATCTTCGCGGCAACCTCGTCGAGGACGGCTATCACCTCGGCGCGCAGAGCAATGGCGCCGTAGGGGACGGGTTTTCGCTGGGGCTTCGACATTGCTTGACTCCGGATCCCGACACTACACCTGTACTCGCAAAGCAGAAAGGCCGCCCGGAGGCGGCCATTTCATTCGTGCGGCGGCGTGCGCAGGGTCGCCGTCAGGCCTTCGCGGGCTGCTTCACCGGCACGCCGTTCGAAGCCATATGGTCCTGCAGTTCGCCGGACTGGAACATCTCGCGGACGATGTCGCAACCGCCCACGAACTCGCCCTTCACGTAGAGCTGCGGGATCGTCGGCCAGTTGGAGAATTCCTTGATGCCCTGGCGAATCTCGTCGTTCTCGAGAACGTTCACGCCCTTGTAGGGCACGCCGAGGTAGTCGAGGATCTGGATCACCTGACCGGAGAAGCCGCACATCGGGAATTGCGGGGTGCCCTTCATGAACAGCACCACGTCGTTGCCGGTGACCTCGTTGCGGATCGCGTCCTGAATGCTCATCGTTGCTCGTCCTTCTCCGTGCGCGGTCAAGGCGCGCCGTGATTGCCCCGCAGGGGCTCTCCTCAAGAATCGGGTGTCGCGGTCGTCAGCGCAAGTGCGTGCAACACCCCACCCATGTTTCCCTTCAGGGCAGCATACACCATCTGGTGCTGCTGCACGCGGGTCCTGCCCTTGAAAGCCGACGAGACCACCTTGGCCGCGTAGTGGTCCCCGTCGCCGGCCAGGTCCCGGATCTCGACGCTGGCGTCGGGCAGCGCTTCCTTGATCAGGCGCTCGATCTCGCGCGCATCCATGGGCATGGCCGTGTCTCCTCAGGGCGCGACGATGGCATCGGGTCCGGCCATGTAGCCGGGTAGCCAGCCCTCATGGGCCGAGCGCAGTTCCGCGATGGTTATGGGGTCTTCTCCCGGCAGCTTCAACGCGTCACCGCCGGTAACGCCCAGATGCCATGTCGGCACACCTGCCTCCGCCGCCTCTTTTTGAAGGGCGGCGACGCCGGCATAGGGCAGCGCCACGATGTAGCGGGCCTGGTCCTCGCCGAAGAGGAAGGCATGGCTCGGCACGTCCCCTGCGATGCCGCGATGTGCGCCGGGCACGTCCATGCCGTCCAGAGCAATGCCGACACCGCCGGCCATCGCCATCTCGGCCAGCGCGACGGCGATGCCGCCATCCGACACGTCATGGACCGTCTTCAGCCGGCCGGCGCGGATGAGGCCGCGCACAAAATCGCCGTTGCGGCGCTCGACGGCGAGATCGACCGGCGGCGGGGCCCCCTCCTCCCGGCTGGCCACGTCCTTCAGGTATTGCGACTGGCCCATCCAACCCGACGTCGCGCCGATGACGAGCACCGCTTCGCCCTCGACCTTGAAGCCGATCGAGGCATGAACGGTCACGTCGTCGAGAAGGCCCACGCCGCCGATGGTCGGCGTCGGCAGGATGCCGCGACCGTTGGTCTCGTTGTAGAGCGACACGTTGCCGGACACGACGGGGAAGTCCAGGGCCCGGCACGCCTCGCCGATACCACGGATGCAGCCGACGAACTGCCCCATCGCCTCCGGGCGCTCGGGGTTGCCGAAATTCAGATTGTCCGTGATCGCCAGGGGCAGGCCGCCGACAGCGGTGATGTTGCGCCAGGCCTCCGCCACCGCCTGCTTGCCTCCTTCCACGGGATCCGCCTCGCAATAGCGCGGCGTCACGTCGCTGGTGAGGGCAAGGCCCTTCGGCCCGTCCAGCACGCGCACGATCGCGGCGTCGCCTCCCGGAGACTGGACCGTGTTGCCGAGGATCAGATGGTCGTACTGCTCCCAGACCCACCGCTTGGAGCAGAGATCGGGGCTGCCGATCAGCCTGAGGAGCGCCTCGCGATGCCCGACGGGCGGGTCGATGGCGCCCGGTGCAATCACCGGCTGGTGAGTGTTGGCGAGATGCGGGCGATCGTAGAGGGGCGCCTCGTCGCCGAGTTCCTTGATCGGCAAGTCCGCCATCACCTGCCCATGGTGCTTCACGACGAAGCGGAGCGTATCCGTCGTCTTGCCGATGACGGCGAAGTCGAGACCCCACTTGCGGAAGATCGCCTCGGCCTGCGCCTCCTTCTCGGGATCGAGCACCATGAGCATGCGCTCCTGGCTCTCCGACAGCATCATCTCGTAGGCGGTCATGCCGGGCTCGCGGCAGGGCACCTTGTCGAGATCGAGCTCGACGCCGAGGTCGCCCTTGGCCCCCATCTCCACCGCGGAGCAGGTGAGGCCGGCAGCACCCATGTCCTGGATCGCGATGACCGAGCCTGTCTTCATCAGCTCGAGGCAGGCCTCGAGGAGCAGCTTCTCGGCGAAGGGATCACCCACCTGCACGGTCGGGCGCTTCTCCTGCGAGGCATCATCGAATTCGGCCGATGCCATGGTGGCGCCGTGGATCCCGTCCCGGCCCGTCTTGGAGCCGAGATAGACGATCGGGTTTCCGACGCCCGCCGCCGCCGCGTAGAAGATCTCGTCGGCCTTGGCGATCCCCACCGCCATGGCATTGACGAGGATGTTGCCGTCGTAGCGCGTGTGGAAGCCGGTCTGGCCGCCCACCGTGGGAACGCCGAACGAGTTTCCATAGCCGCCGATGCCCGCCACCACGCCGGCCACGAGGTGGCGCGTGCGGGGATGGGAGGGATCGCCGAAACGGAGCGCGTTGAGGCATGCGATGGGCCGGGCGCCCATGGTGAACACGTCGCGCAGGATGCCGCCGACGCCTGTCGTCGCGCCCTGGTAGGGCTCGATGAAGCTGGGATGGTTGTGGCTTTCCATCTTGAAGACGCAGGCGAGCCCGTCGCCGATGTCGATGACGCCGGCGTTCTCGCCGGGACCCTGGATCACCCAGGGCGCCTTTGTCGGCAGCGTGCGCAGGTGCAGGCGGGAGGATTTGTACGAGCAGTGCTCGTTCCACATCGCCGAAAAGATGCCGAGCTCCGTGATGCTCGGCTCGCGCCCGATCAAATCGAGGATGCGCTGGTACTCGTCCGGCTTCAGGCCGTGCTGGGCCACGAGTTCGGGGGTGATCGCGATGGCGTTGGGGATCACGCCGGTCTCCGTCGGTCGTTGGCTCGTAACTCGGGGGAGCGCCTGCCCGCCCTGCGCCAGCCGCGCTTCGCACACTGCAGGAGCGTGCGCAAGGGTGGCTGCCGTCCCTCGTCCCGCCGCGGCACAGGGAATTGGACCTCGTCCCGCGCTGAGACACGATTCACCTTGAATGCTCGCGTTTCAGTATCTTCAACCCTTAGTTGTAGTTGGCCTCGTATTTGAAACATGTCCTGCGTCCACACGCGGCGAGGCCCGGGCATGACCACTTTGACACGTTTCTTCAGCGACAAGCGCGGCTCCTTTTCGGTGCTCGTCAGCCTGCTCATCATCCCCCTGATCGTCTTTGCGGGCGGGGCCATCGATTACAGCCGGCTGGTGAGCGTGCGCTCCAAGCTGCAGTCTGCGTCGGACGCCACGGCTTTGGCACTGGCGAAGGAGGCGGCAAACCTCACCCAGGCGGAGCTCGAGGCCAAGGGCGCCATCATCTTCGACGCCCTCCTCGGCGGGCAGGGCGACGGCATGGGCTTCTCCAGAACCGGCCTTTCGGTCGTGAAGGGAAACAAGACGGTCACGATCTCGGTCGCAGGCGCCGTGCCCGCGACCCTGATGAAGCTCGTCGGCGTGCCCAGCATGGACGTGAAGGCCGGCAGCGCGTCGGCCTGGGGTACCCGCAAGATCGAGGTCGCGCTCGTCCTCGACAACACTGGCTCCATGGCCTCCGCCAGCAAGCTCGTCGAGCTGAAGAAGGCCGCCAAGAACCTCATCACCACGCTGCAGGGCGTCGCCAAGGAGCCGGGCGCCGTCAAGATCGGTATCGTGCCCTTCACCACGCAGGTTCGCCTCGACACGTCCAACAAGAATGCCAGCTGGCTCGACTTCGCCACCTACGGCGTCAACAAGAACACCTGGAATGGCTGCGTCACCGACCGCGACCAGCCGAGCGACGTGACGGACACCGGCGCGGCTCTCTTCCCGGCCGTCAATTGCGCCGCGGGCACGCTGGCCACGATCCGGCCGCTCAGCGAGGACTATGACGCGTTGCGCACGGCTATCGACGGCATGGTGGCGGGCGGCAACACCAACGTCACCATCGGCCTCTCCTGGGGTCTGGCGGCGTTGAGCGCGGCCGATCCGCTGACCGGCGGTGCTGCCTACGGCACTGACGGCGTCGAAAAGTTCATGATCATGCTGACGGACGGCGACAACACGCAGAACCGCTGGACCACCAACCAGACGCAGATCGACACCCGGACGACCGCCGCGTGCAACGAGATCAAGCTGCCGGCCAAGAACATCCGGCTCTATACGATCCGCGTCATCAACGGCAACCAGACGCTGCTGCGCAACTGCGCGACAAACACGGGCATGTACTACGACGTGACCAGCGCCTCGCAGCTCACCAGCGTCTTCCAGAAGATCGCCGACGAGATCGCGGCCATCCGCCTGACCTCGTAAGCCGAACACGCAATCCTCGCCGGATAGCGAGAGAGCGGGCCCCGTCAGGCCCGCTCTCTTCTTTTCTCAGCCCTGGCAATGTCGTGCGTCAGGCGACGACGAGGCCCTTTGTCGCGAGGCTCTCGAAGAGGCCACGCCCGTCCGTGCCGCCGACGAGGTCCTCCACGAGGTTCTCCGGATGGGGCATCATGCCCAGCACGTTGAACCGCTCGGAATAGATCCCGGCGATGGCGTTGACGGATCCGTTCGGGTCTCCGGCACCACCGGTCTCGCCCTGTGCATCGCAATACCGGAATGCGACACGGCCCTCGCCTTCAATCCGGGCGACGGTCTCGGCATCGGCCACATAGTTGCCCTCGCCATGGGCGATGGCGACCTTGATGACCTGCCCTTCCCTGTAGCGGTGCGTGAAGGCCGTATCGTCGCGGCAGACTTTCAGATGCTGCATGCGGCAGACAAAGCGCAGGCCGGCATTGCGCATCAGCACGCCGGGCAACAGCCCGCTCTCCACCAGGATCTGGAAGCCATTGCAGATGCCGAGGACGAGGCCGCCCCGCGCGGCATGCGCGCGCACTGCTTCCATGACGCGGGCACGCCCGGCGATGGCCCCGCAGCGCAGGTAGTCGCCATAGCTGAAGCCGCCGGGCAGGATCACCAGATCGGTCCCGGCCGGCAGCTCCGTGTCCGCATGCCAAACGAGGTCGGGCTCGTGGCCGGAGGTCTCGCGCACGGCGCGCGCCGCGTCGCGCTCGCGGTTGGAGCCGGGGAAGACGACGATGGCTGTCTTCATGTCAGTCCTTCCGGGATGTCAGGCGCCAGCTGGCGGGGCCGCGCCGCGTCACTCGAGGTGGACGGAGTAATTCTCGATCACCGTATTGGCGAGCAGCTTCTCGCAGGCCGCCTTCAACACGCCGTCCGCCGCGTCGCGGTCGACGCCGTCGAGCTCGATGTCGAAGATCTTGCCCTGGCGGACCGAGCCGACGCCCTCGATGCCGAGCGAGCGCAGCGCTCCCTCGATGGCCTTGCCCTGCGGGTCGAGCACGCCGGTCTTCAGGGTGACGGTGACGCGGGCCTTCATCGTTTCTGTCCTCGCTGCCGGGCTGCGGCCGCGTCAGACGAGGCCAGTATCGCGATAGAGGCTCGCGAGGGGCATGGCAACCCCGAGGTCAGCCAGTTCCACCACCGCCGAGGGATCGGTGAGCCGATCCTCCCCGAAATCGCGCTCGCGGCTGAACACAGTCACGTCGAGCCGCTTCGGCGAGATCAGGACGTAGTGGCGGAGCGAGGGAAGCGCGGCATAGACTTGCCGCTTCCACTTGCGGCCGCGTCCCGCCATCCCCCGGCGACAGCAGTACATTGGGACTACAGCGCTCTCGCTAGGGTATGCGCGTTCGTTCCGGGCGGGCGGGCCATGGCCGGCCTACCCGTCTGGCGCGGCGAGCCCTTGCGAGGGCCCGCCCGTCTCTCACTGAACCAGCTTCGGCCCCGGCGCGCCGATACGCTCGTTCTCGGTGATGATACCGAGCCGGCGGGCCACCTCGGTATAGGCCTCCACGAGGCCGCCGAGGTCGCGGCGGAAACGGTCCTTGTCCAGCTTGTCGTTGGACTTGATGTCCCACAGCCGGCACGAATCGGGGCTGATCTCGTCGGCGACGACGATGCGCATCATGTCGCCTTCCCACAGCCGGCCGCACTCCATCTTGAAGTCGACAAGGCGGATGCCGACACCGAGGAAGAGGCCGGACAGGAAGTCGTTGACACGTATGGCGAGCGCCATGATGTCGTCGATCTCCTGCGGCGTCGCCCAGCCGAACGCCGTGATGTGCTCTTCCGACACCATCGGGTCGTTGAGCGCGTCGTTCTTGTAGTAGAACTCGATGATCGAGCGGGGCAGCTGCGTGCCCTCCTCGATGCCGAGCCGCGTCGCCAGCGAGCCGGCGGCGACGTTGCGCACCACCACCTCGAGCGGGATGATCTCGACCTCCCGGATGAGCTGCTCGCGCATGTTCAGCCGGCGGATGAAATGCGTCGGCACCCCGATGTCGTTGAGGTGCTGGAAGATGTACTCCGAGATCCGGTTGTTCAGGACGCCCTTGCCGTCGATCACTTCATGCTTCTTGGCATTGAAGGCCGTGGCGTCGTCCTTGAAGTGCTGGATGAGCGTGCCAGGCTCCGGACCCTCGTAGAGGACCTTGGCCTTGCCCTCGTATATCCGGCGGCGGCGGTTCATCGGCGTGTACCGTGTCTTGAGGAAATCCATGAAACGGCCGTGGCTCCGCTGGGAGAACGTCCGCGGCTCACTGCGGGCGATGCGTGGGTTTCGGGTCCGACCCGGCTTCCGACCGCGCTGGCAACCTAGCCGATCGGTGCTGCGAGTACAACGACGCCTCCCGTAGAACGCCCGCGACCCGGGGCCGTCGCTCGGCCCGGGCGGTATATGCGGACCCCCGCCCCGTATTGCAAGCGCAACATGATGGTGAGGTCCCACCCCATCCGCTCGGCCACCGGCAGGGGCCCCCATGGAAGTCGGCGAAAGGCCCACCTATATCGGTGCCGGAGCACCGCCACAGGGAGAGACACACGATGACGACCTTCGACAAGCGCGAAGAAGGCTTCGAGCGCAAGTTCGCGCATGACGAGGAGACCCGCTTCAAGGCGATGGCCCGGCGCAACAAGCTGCTCGGCCTGTGGGCGGCGGAAAAGCTCGGCAAGACCGGCCAGGACGCGCAGGACTACGCCAAGGCCGTCGTGCTCTCGGACTTCGAGGAGGCCGGGGACGAGGACGTCTTCCGCAAGGTCAAGGGAGACTTCGACGCCGCCGGCGTGCCGATCAGCGAGAGCCAGATCCGCGGCACCATGGACGAACTGCTCGGCAGGGCGGTCCAGGAGCTCAAGACGGCCGGTTGACGACAGGCGGGCCTGCGCGGTGCGGGATGCACATCCCGCCCCGCTTGTCCTAGTGTGACCGGCAGCGGCGCCTGATTCCGCAGCGCCGTCGCGCCAGGGAGCCCGCCATGTCGTCAATGCCCGCCTATTCCGCCCTTTCGAAGAAGCTCGGGGGCGGCTCCGGCCTGTTTACCGGCTGGGTGGGACTGCCCGATCCCCTGCTTGCCGGGCTTGCGGCGCGCGAGGACCTCGACGCCGTCACCATGGACATGCAGCACGGCATGGTGGATCTCGCCGCCGCAGTGCAGGGCATCGGCCAGATCCTGCTGGCCGGCAAGCCGGCCCTGGCGCGGATCCCCGTCGGCGAGTTCCAGACGGCCTCGCGGCTGCTCGACGCCGGCGCATCCGGCATCATCGCCCCGATGGTCAACTCGGTCGAGGATGCCAAGATGCTCGTCGAGTTCACCAAGTTTCCGCCTATCGGCGCACGCAGCTGGGGACCGCACCTCGCGCTCGGCTATTCCGGCCTCGTTCCGGGCGACTATCTCAGCCAGGCGAACGGGCTGGTGCGCGCCATCGCCATGGTCGAGACGCGCGAGAGCCTGGCGGCGCTCGACGACATTCTGGCCGTCGAGGGGATCGATGGTGTCTTCGTGGGACCGTCCGACCTCTGCATCGCACTGTCCAACGGCCAGCTCGTCAATGCCGACCACCCCGACGTCGACAAGGCGCTCGACCACGTCGTGGCCCGCTGCCGCGCGCACGGAAAGGCCGCCTGCTCCTTCGCCATGACCGCCGAGCGCGCCCGCGACATGCGCCGCAAGGGCTTCGACCTGACCGCGCTGGGGAACGACGTGATCCAGCTGCGCGCCGGCATCCGCAGCATGCTTGCCGTGGCGAGGAAGGACGACTGAGCGGCGTCTTCCACGGCCGCGATCATTCCGCGTCGAAGCGGATCCGCTTGCGGCCGTAGAGCCAGGCATCGAGAGACCATGCCCCGGGGCCGAGCAGCATCAGGCTGAGGCTGCCGCCTGCCAGTATCACCCAGGACGAGACGGAGAGCCCGCGGCCGGCGACGAAAAGGGCGAGGACCAGCATGGGGCACACGACGGGCGTGGCGAGACCCGCGGCCACGCACGCCAGCAGCACCAGGGCAGGCAAGCCGGCCGCTGCCTCCGACAGCCCGGCGGAGCCGAACCGGTCGGCGAGCCCTGCGAGGCAGGCGAAGCCGATCGTGAGCCGGAGAAGAAGCAGTCCGAGCCCTGGCCAGGAGCCGGGAAACGTCGAAAACAGGCGTTGCACGCGTCACCTCGCCCGCGAGGCTAGCGCTTCTGCAGGCGTCCCACACACCCCGAAAGAGGGGGTGTGCCGGGTCAGGAGGGGTCGCGTGGCGAGATCAGCCCGCGGGCGATTCCGAGCGACACGGCATGCGTACGGTCACGCGCGCCGAGCTTGCCCAGGATGTTCTTGACGTGACCCTTCACGGTCTCGCCGGAGAGGCCGAGGCGCAGGGCGACGCTCTTGTTCGAGTTTCCGGCCGCGACGAGGTCGAGTACCTGCAGCTCGCGCCCGGTCAGATCCTCGGCCCCGAGGGTGCTGGCCATCGCGGATGCGACGTCGGGCGAGACGCGGATCTGCCCGCGATGGACAGCGCGGATGGTATCGGTGAGGTCCTTCCGCACCGCGCTCTTCAGCAGATAGGCCTGGGCCCCGGCCTTCAGCGCGCGCCGGGCAAGCGCTTCGCCCGCATAGGTCGTCAGCACGACGATGCGCGCGCCGGGCGCCTCGGCGCGGATGGCTTCCAGCGCGTCCAGTCCCCCCGTCCGCGGCATCTGCAGGTCCATCAGCGTCACGTGGGGGCGCAGGGCGCGATGCATCGCGACGGCCTGCTCGCCGTCCGCCGCCTCGCCGACGAGGTCGAGATCCGGCTCCTGCGACAGCAGGGCCGCGATCCCGTCGCGCATGAGCGGGTGGTCGTCCACCACCAGCACGGTTATCGGCGCTGCCATGCGTCAGGCCCTCCCGCTTCCATGATCCGGAGAGATCTCGCCGCGGGAATAGGCGGTCGCAGCGGGGATGGAGAGCTCGATCTCAGTACCCGCGCCCGGCTGGCTCCATACGGCGAGATCGCCGCCGATCCTCTCCACGCGCTCCCGCATGCCCTGCAATCCCCAGTGGCCCTGGCGCCCCCCGGCCGCCGTCGCCGCGTCCATTCCGACGCCGGCGTCGCGGACCCTGACGACCAGGCTCTTGCGCCCGTACGACAACTCGACCTCGATGCGGCTAGACCCCGAATGCCGTGCCGCGTTGCGAACCGCTTCGCGCGCAACCTGATATATTTCGTCGCCCACGAGCGCGCCAACATGGCGTGGCTGGCCCTCGATCACGAGTTCGAAAGCCGGTCGGGTGCGGCCGGACCCGTCGAGTTCCTCGGGAAGCAGGGCGAGGGCGTCGGGAAGCTCGAGTTCCAGGCCTGCATTGGAACGCAGGGCACCCACCTTGTCCCGGCCTTCCGCGACAGCCGCGTCTGCCCTGTCGAGCGCTCCGTCGAGCATCTCGGCCGCTGCCACCGGCCGTGCCGGAAGGGCGTTGCGGATCGCCTGCAGCCTGAGGATCAGGCCCTGGAAGCCCTGCAGGAGGGAATCGTGCACGTCCCGCGCGATGCGTGTGCGCTCGGCCACCCGCTCCTCGAGGCGTATCGCGTATTGCCGGTCGAGTTGCGCCAAACGCACCCTGTAGGCGCCCGCCGCCGCCGCGGCGAGGAGGGCCAGGGCGGCGGCCCTTACCCACCACAGAGCCCACCAGGGCGGCATCACGGTGACGGTCATCGCCTCGCCGGGTTCCGTCCAATTGCTGCGCCCGGTGCGGGCCTGGACCTCGAAGCGATATGTGCCCGCAGGCACCGCGGTGTAGCTCGCGACGCGGCGATCGCTCCCCACCTCACGCCAGCCGGGGTCAAAGCCGGCGAGCTTGTAGCGGTACCGCACGCCTTCCGGATTGCGAAAGCACAAGGCTGCATAGGCGATCGCGAACTCGTTGCGGTCGCTCGGCACATCGAGACGGGGAAGCCCGTCGGGCGGCCCCCTGCGCCGGTCCGACGCGTCCACTGGCACACCGGCGAGCCGGACGTCGGTGATCCCGAGATGAGGCTCGACTTCGGCCTGTGCCGCCTGCTCGGGCCGGAAGGAAACAGCCCCGGCGAAGCCGCCGAAGACCATCTCCCCCGACGCGGCCCGGTGGCAGGCGTTCCAGCCGCTGAGATCGTTGCCGGGCAGGCCGTCCGCGACGGAGAAGGAACTGAACGCGTTCGACGCGAGGTCCAGCCGAGCGATGCCGTTGTTGGTGCTCATCCAGAGAACGCCCTCCGCCTCCTCCAGGAGACAGCTCACCACGTCGCCGGGCAGTCCGTCACCCTTGCCCAGCACGCGAAAGGTCCCGCGTTCCCGATCGAACAGATTGAGGCCGTTCTGCGTGCCGACCCAGACCCGGCCTGCAGCATCGACGAGCACCGTGTTGACCGTGTTGTTGCTGAGGGTGCCGGGTCTCGTGGGATCGTGCGTGTAGCCCTTGAAGGTCCCTGCGGCCGGAGAGAACCGCCAGAGCCCGGAGGTGCTGCCGAGCCAGAGGTCGCCTGACGGATCCCGGGCGATTGAAAAATATCCTTCCGCCGCGCTTTCAGGGTTGCGCTTGAAGGTTTCCGTTCGGCCGGAAGCGGGGTCGAACCGGTTCAGCCCGTTCCAGGTCGCGAGCCACATCGTGCCCTCCGGGTCGACGAAGACGCGGGTGACGATGTCGCTTCCGAGTGAAGACCGGTCTGCATTGTCGTGCCGGTAGCCGGTGAAGGCGCCGGTTTCGAGGTCGAGCCTCAGGAGGCCCTGCCCGAGCGTGCCCGCCCACAGGACGCCCGTCGGGTGTTCGGCGATGGCCAGCACCTCCACCGGTCCGCCGCTGGGGAGCACCTGCGCCCTGGTCTCGCCGGTGCGGCGGTCGATCCGTCCGAGCGCTCCTCCGGCGCCGACCCAGAGCGTCCCGTCCGAGGCGGTGAAGACCGTGTTGACCAGCGTCTCGCCCACGGCCTTGGGATCCGCGACCGGCGTGACCACGCGCTCGAAAGGCAGCTGCACTGCCGGAAAGCTGTTGGGCGGACTGGCGTGGAGGCCGACCCAGATATTCTGCTGCGTATCCTCGAACAGCGCGATGACCCGGTTTTCGGCCAGCGTCTCGACATTGCCGGGATCGTGGCGGTAGGCCGTGAAGGCGTTCCGCTGCCTGTCGAAGCGCAGCAGCCCCTCGCCCATCGTGCCCAGCCAGATCGTGCCGGCATGGTCCTCGAGGATGGCGTAGATTCCGGTCAGGCCCGATCCGCCTTCCTGCCCGCCTTGCACGGCGTAGCGCGTCAGCGTGTTGGTAGCCCGATCATACTGCGCAAGGCCGTTGCCGGAGCCGTAGACGAGCCAGAACACGCCGGCGCGATCCTCGTGGAACGAGAACTCACGCACGCTCTCCCGGAGGGGAACACGTAGGGTCACGCCCCCGGCCGCGCGGTCAAAGGCCTCGAGGCCCTCCCCTGTCGCCACCCAAAAGCCACCCTGATGGTCGAGGCCGGACGACTTGATGTCGTTGCTGCCGAGGCTTCGGGGATCGGCGGGATTGTGTACGAACCGCCGCGTCTCGCCGGTGCGAGGGTCGAGGCGGTAGAGCCCCTGAACCGTCGCAAGCCAGAGGAGCCCAGCTTCGTCCTGGCTGATGTGGTTGACGACCGGGTTGTCTGTGTCGACCCGGACGTGCCGGAACGTCTCCGTTTCCGCGTCGAAGACGTCCAGCCCCTGGTCGCTCCCCACCCACAGCGCGCCATCGCGGGCCTTGAACAGCGCGTAGATGAACACCCCGCTCAGGGTGCCGTCCTGCCCGGCCTCATGCTTGAAAAGACGGTAGTCGCGGCCATCAAAGCGGTTCAGGCCGTGTTGCGTGCCGAACCAGAGGAAGCCCCTGTTGTCCTGCACGATTTGGGCGACCCGGGTCTGGGAAAGCCCCTGCTCCAGCCTGGTGCGCCGGAACCGGATGTCGGCCGCCCTCGCGACGGGGAGCACGACGGTCTGCGGCGCGATGCTGGCGGTCCGAAACTCGGCCGAGCGGACAGGGGCTGCGGCGGCGAGCACGAGACCAGCCAGCAGTCCGACGACCGCTCCCATGGGCCGCCCAGCTCGCCGCAGATCGAACGCCACCACGAACACCCCACTTGTTGGCAGATAAATTACTATTGCACGATATATTTGGAACCAGTCAATCTTCGTGGTACGAGGGCGAACGGACTGGATGGCCGGCCCGTCCTGCGCGCCCGGAAACGACCATGCTCGACCTCGACCAGCACTTCTGCTTCGCGGTGTATTCCACCGCGCACATGTTCAACCGGCTCTATCGCCCGCTGCTCGACGAGCTGGGGCTCACCTACCCGCAATACCTCGTGCTGGTCGTGCTCTGGCACGAGGGGCCGCAGCCCGTCTCCAGGCTCGCCGAACGGCTCAAGCTGGAGACGAGCACGCTGACGCCGATGCTGAAGCGTCTGGAGAAGAGCGGTTTCGTGTCGCGGACCCGCAGTGCGGAAGACGAGCGGGTGGTCACTGTGGACCTCACCGCCAAAGGTCGCGAGGCCGCTGCCCGGGTGCCGCAGGTCAATACGGCCATCGCAGAGGCCATCGGCGAAACGGCCGAGCAGCGCGAGGCCATTCAGAAAGCCCTCCTGCAGATCCGTGACCGGCTGGAGGCCGCGACCGCCTGAGCCGGCTAGATGGGCGCCCGCCTGACAGGGCGGAAGCGTCTGCCGCGAAGGCGGCCGGCGCGGATGGCCGCAGCGATCTCAGGCCAAGTGGCAGGCACTTCCTGGCGCAGCAGGCGGCTGAGATAGCGGCCATGCAGCCTGGCCCGGCGCAGCGTCTCGCGATGATCCTCCACCCATTGCTCAAACAGCTCGGGAGTGCAGAGGTCCTTGTCCCCGAGCTCCCCGATCCGCCCATCGAGCCAGCGGATGCGATGGTAGAACTCGATGAGCTCGATCGCGGTGCGGACCGAGAAGAGGCCGATGCGTCCGGAATTGTTGGCGTAGACCGAAAGGTCCCTTCGCCACAGCGAGAGCTCGTGCCGCAGGCGGCCGGAGAGCTCCGGTGCCCCTCCCGAGTACATGTCGATCCGCGCCTTGTAGCGCAGCAGGCCGCGCTGGATGGACTTGATCTCGGCCAGCAAAGCGAGCCCGTATACGCGCCTTTCCGTCCGCCTCTGCCGGCTCAGGTTCAGGAGCGAGCCGATATAGCCCGTCACCACGCTGACGAACGCCGAGACGAGAACGGTGGCGAGCGAAATGGTGGGCACGGCCGCTATGTCCGGCGCGCAAACGCCGCGAGTGCCAGTACGACCACGACAGGAACCGCGAGGCAGGCGAAGCCCAGCGCCGCATAGCCGAAGGCGCCGGCGATTGCTCCCGCCGCGAAAGCCGCCACGGCGGGCGCCATCTTGCCGGCGCGCGACGCGGCCTGTGTGCGCACCTCCGGAGCAACGGGTCGGGAGAGATCGACGAGATCGATGACGAGCTGCGTCACGTTGCCCGTCATCACGGTCGATGGCGTGGAGGTCGACAGCAGCAGGCGGGCCTTGGCGTTCTGGATCGCCATCGCGGTGACGCCGAGGAGACCCGTGAGGAGTTCCGGCCACCCGTCCGGCTGGCGCGGCGGCGTGATGGCGATCCCCGCCACCATGAAGGCGAGAAGGAGCAGCCCCTGGGCCACGAGCAGCGGGCGCAACGGAGCGCGGCCAGACGCCTCCATCGCCGCCACCGCGAGCCGGGTCGCGGCAACGGCTGCGACGAAGGTGGGCAGGGCCAAGAGCTTGGTGAGGATGCCCTGGGACGGGCCGACCAGCTCGGCCCCGATCAGCACGAAGTTGCCGGTGACGTGCGCCGTGAACAGTCCGAACAGGGCGATGAAGCCGCAGGTGTCGACGAAGCCTGCCGTGAAGGCCAGCGCCACCGGCAGCACGACGCCGGGCATGCGGTGCGCTGTGGCACCGGAAGTTGCGGCGGCACTGGCGGACATGGCGATTGCCCCGGTCTGGATGCGGATCGTGCAGGAGGCGGAGGGCGCCGCGCGTCGCGGCGCCCCCTGGATCAGGCCTTGCCCTTGATGAAGGCGAGCAGGTCCGGATTGAGCGTCGCGGCCTCCGTTGTCAGCATTCCGTGCGGATAGCCCTTGTAGACCTTCAGCGTGCCGTTCTTGAGCAGCTTGACGGACTTGAGCGCGGAATCGGCGATCGGCACGATCTGGTCGTCGTCACCGTGCATGACCAGCGTCGGAACGGTGATGGTCTCCAGATCCTTCGTCTGGTCGGTCTCGGAGAAGGCCTTGACGCCGTCGTAATGGGCCTTGGCGCTGCCCATCATGCCCTGCCGCCACCAGTTCTGGATGACCCCCGGCATCACCTTCGCGCCCTCGCGGTTGAAGCCGTAGAAGGGGCCCGTGGGCACGTCGAGGAAGAACTGGGCGCGGTTTTCCGCCGTGGCCTTGCGAAAGCCGTCGAACACCTCAAGAGGCAGCCCCTCGGGATTGGCCTCCGTCTTCAGCATCAGCGGCGGGACGGCGCTGACGAGCACCGCCTTGGCGACACGCCCGGCCGGCTGCCCGTGCTTCGCGACATAGCGCGCCACCTCGCCGCCGCCCGTCGAATGACCGATATGGACGGCGTTCCTGAGGTCGAGGTGCTCGGCCACCGCGAACGCGTCGGCAGCGTAGTGGTCCATGTCATGGCCTTCCGAGACCTGCTGCGAGCGGCCATGACCGCGCCGGTCGTGCGCCACGACGCGGAAGCCGTTCTGGAGAAAGAACAGCATCTGCGTGTCCCAGTCGTCCGAGGAGAGCGGCCAGCCATGGTGGAACATGATCGGCTGGGCATCCCTTGGGCCCCAGTCCTTGTAGAAAATCTCGACGCCATCCTTGGTCTTCACGGTGCTGGTCATGTGGTGATCTCCTTTCGGGGGCTTGGAGGCGGGGGTGGCCGCGAGGACCTCGGAGACGAGGTGGCCCGGGGCGAGCATCGTTGCGGGGACGATCGCCGCGGCCGCGGCCAGGGTCTCGCGCCGGCTCAGGCGAAGGGGGGGTCTGTCGGTCTCGTGGCTCATGCGGTCACTCCTGCCGGGGGAAAGCTGGCCCCTGGAGCGCCACGAAGACGAAGGCGCCTGCGAGGCCCAGGTGCTCGAAGAATGCGTTGGTCGCCATGGCCCGGTCCGGGCCGGCCGGCATGGTCCAGAAGCGCAGCGCGATCAGGGTGGCCGCCATCGTGAACACGGCGAGCGCCAGCGCCGCGGGGCGGCGTCGTACGCCGGTGACAACCATCAGCGAGGCCGCGAGTTCGAACACGATCACGCCAGCTGCGACGGGACCGGGCGGACGCAGGCCGAAATGCAGCATCTCGGCCTGCGCGCCGGGCCAGTCGGCGAGCTTCGTCAGTGGCCCCTGGATGTAGGCCGAGCACAGGGCCAGCAAGGCGAGGCGCGAGAGCAGCGGATGACGGGCCACCATCTCAGACGGCCCAGCATGCGCATCCGAGCGCACCCCAGAACGAGCGCAGGTCTTCGACGGGTGCCCGGCCGGACCACGCCCTTGCATGATCGTGGCCGTGCACGCCGCACGACGTCCCGCAGGAACACGCGGCCGCTGACATGCGGCGCAGCGTTTGGCGCTCTGCGCCCTCCTGTTCTGCCCAGGCCCCGTAGCCGCCGAACCTTCGCACCGGCGACCAGTCCGGCATGGCCGGCGGCACCTCACCCTCGTCGTGAGCGACGAAGTCGCCGGAAGCCCACACGATCCTGCCTCCCACCATCGTCAGGTCGGAGCTGAGATGCGCCATCTCGTCCTCCGGGCACGAAAGGAAGTCCGCGCTGGGCACCACGAGGTCGGCGAATTGGCCCGTCGCGATGCGGCCCTTCAGCCCTTCCTCGTTGGAAAACCAGGTGACGTTCTCCGTCCACATCCGCAGCGCCGTCTCGCGGTCGAGGCAGTTGCGGCGCGGATAGAGGCCGAGGCCGCCGACCGTTCGCCCCGTGACGAGCCACGCCAGCGAGACCCAGGGATTGTAGGACGCGACCCGCGTCGCATCGGTGCCGGCGGAGACGTGGACACCTTTCTCGAGCATGCGCGTGACGGGCGGCGTCGCCTCCGCCGCGGCATGGCCGTAGCGCTCGACGAAATCCTCGCCCTGGTAGGCCATGCGGTGCTGCACGGCGACGCCGCCGCCCAGCGCCGCGACGCGGTCGATGGAGCGCTCGGAGATGGTCTCGGCGTGGTCGAAGAACCAGTTCAGGCCTTCGAGCGGGATATCCCGGTCGACCTCCTCGAACACGTCCAGGGCGCGCGAGATCGTCTCGTCATAGGTGGCGTGCATCCGCCATGGCCAGCGGTTCTCGGCCAGGATGCGCACCACTCCCTCGAGGTCGTCCTCCATCTCAGCCGGCATGTCCGGCCGGGGCTGGCGAAAGTCTTCGAAGTCGGCAGCGGAGAAGACGAGCATCTCGCCCGCGCCGTTGTGGCGGAAATAGTCGGTTCCCTGCTTGTAGGCGGAGGTCCGGGTCCAGTTGAGGAAGTCGTCCTTCTCCGCCTTCGGCTTCTGCGTGAAGAGATTGTAGGCCAGCCGGATGGTGAGCTGGCCCTCGTCGGCGAGGCGCTGGATGACTGCATAGTCGTCGGGGTAATTCTGGAAGCCGCCGCCCGCATCGATCGCGCCGGTGACGCCGAGCCTGTTCAGCTCGCGCATGAAATGGCGCGTCGAGTTGAGCTGGTACTCGAAGGGCAGCTTCGGCCCCTTCGCGAGAGTGGCGTAGAGGATCGCGGCATTGGGCTTGGCCAGCAGGAGCCCCGTGGGGTTGCCGGCGCCATCGCGCAGGATCTGCCCGCCCGGCGGCTCGGGCGTATCCCGCGTGTATCCGACGGCCCGCAGCGCCGCCCCGTTCAGCAGCGCGCGGTCGTAGAGGTGCAGGATGAAGACCGGCGTGTCGGGCGCGACGGCGTTGATCTCCTCCAGCGTCGGCAGGCGCTTCTCGGCGAACTGGTGCTCGGTGAAGCCGCCGACGACCCGCACCCATTGCGGGGGCGGCGTAACGGCCACCTGCCGCTTCAGCATGGCCATGGCGTCCGCGAGGGAGGGCACCCCGTCCCAGCGCAACTCCATGTTGAAGTTCAGGCCGCCGCGGATGATGTGCAGGTGGTTGTCGATGAGCCCCGGGAGCACGCGGCGGCCCCGGAGATCGATGACGCGGGTCGACGGACCGGCAAGCGCCCTCACCTCGCGCTCGGAGCCCACGGCCGTGAACACGCCATCGGATATCGATACGGCCTCGGCCTGCGGATTGGCGCGGTCGAGCGTCGTGAAGCGGCCGTTGCGCAGGATCAGGTCGGGTGCATTCGGCGCAGTCATCCCGGTTCTCCATCGCTGGACGGCATGGCTCTGGTGGCGGCAGGAGCAGGCGGACGAAGCCCGGAAGCCGGCGCTCCACCCTCGGCCAGGGCTGCGTCCCCGCCGCGAGGCAGCGCGCCGAAGACATGCGGCCGGATATGGCTCATCCAGCCGAAGGCGGCGGGATCGCGCGTCCACAGCGCCTTCGCCAGTGGCGGGATCTGCTCGCCCACGAGGATGCCGAGCAGGCCGACGAGCGCCACGACGGGCGGCGCGGGCGAGCGTACCTGAAGCATCGCGTAGACCACCCCGACGAGCAGGCCTGCCCCGAGAGAGGCGAGGTAGAGCTTCACGTCCACCTCCGCCGCTCAGCCTTCGTGGGCGTTGAACATGCTCTTGGCATAGGTGATGCCGAGCCCGTAGGCGCCGCCCCAGACCTTCGCGATACCCGTCGTCAGCTCGTAGGTATCGCCACGCGCCCAGTCGCGCTGCAGCTCGAGGAGGTACTGGAGCGAGGTCATCGGCCGCGCCCCGGCCTGCACCATGCGGTCCATGGCGCGCTCATGCGCCTCTTCCGACACGTCCCCGCAGGCGTCGCCGATGACGTAGACCTCGAAGCCCTGGGACATGGCCGACAGCGCGGGCCCGACGATGCAAACGGACGTCCACAGCCCGCACATCACCACCCTGTCCTTGCCGATCGCGTTGACCTTCTCGATCACGTGCACGTCCTCCCAGGTGTTCATGGAGGTGCGGTCGAGCAGCGGATCCTTCGGAAAGGCGGAGGTGATCTCGTCGTACATGGGGCCGGAGAAGGACTTCTCGGCCACCGTCGTGAGAATGGCGGGAACGCCGAAGCCGGCGGCGGCACGGGCCACCAGCGCCGCATTGTTGCGCAGGAGCACGGGGTCGATCGACTTCGTCGCAAACGACATCTGCGACTGGAAGTCGATCATCAGCAGGGCATGGTCGCGCGGCGTGAGGAGCGACGGCGAGGGCGTGGCCGAGGCAATGCGGGGCATGGTGTCGTCTCCGGACTTGCGGTTCGGCGACGACCCTAGCGTCATGGGGCAAGGCCCAAAGACTTGGAGGGGTCGGCCGGACCCCCCTCAATCGGGGGTTGCGCAACGAGCTGGAACAGAGGCGCGATACAGGTGTCTGCGTTTCGCCGTCCGTGGGAATGACGCGAAATGATCAGACGAGAGCGACGCTGTGGAATGGTGCCCCTGGCCGGGATCGAACCAGCACTCCTTGCGGAACTCGATTTTGAGTCGAGCGCGTCTACCAGTTCCGCCACAGGGGCATGCCCCTGGGGGCAGCGGCGCGGATCATAACCGCGGAGCCGCCGAGGTCAACGCCGCCGCTGCCGATCGCGGTGCCTGATTGCGCGGGCCGCCAGAAAGCAGAAAGGCGGCCACGAGGCCGCCCTTCGATCTCACATCCCGCCGGGAGGCGGGCAAACCGGATCAATCGCCGGCGGTCTCGTCGACACCGGCCGGAGCGGCCTCGGCCTTGGCGCGGGGCGTCCGCCGACGGCGTGCGCGCACCGGAAACTCCTCGCCGGCAGCCTCTTCGACAACGGGAGAAGACGCGGGAGCCTCGGCGACCGGTTCGGGAGCAATCACCCGCACGGGAGCCGTGATGAAGGCCGGGAGCGCGGCATCGTCAGCCACGGGCGCCGAACGCTCAGCACGCTCGCGGCGCGGGCGTTCCTGACGCTCGGGGCGATCCTGACGCTCGGGGCGATCCTGGCGCTCCGGACGATCCTGGCGCTCGGGACGATCCTGCCTTTCAGGCCGCTCCTGACGCTCGGCGCGTTGCTCCTGACGCTCGGGACGGTCCTGGAATTCCTGCCGCTCGGGCTGCTCGCCCGCCGGCCGGTCCTGGCGATCCTGCCGGTCGAAGCGCGGCTGGTCGGGACGCGGGCCACGGCGGCCGAACCGGTCGTCGCGACGGCCCTGGAAGTCGCCACGCGGCTGGAACTCGCGTTCACCCCTCTGGTCGCCACGCGGCTGAAACTCGCGCTCGCCCCTCTGGTCACCCCTGGGCTGGAACTCGCGTTCGCCCCTCTGGTCGCCCCTCGGCTGGAAGTCGCGCTGCTCCCGAGGCTGGTAGTCACGCTGCTCGCGAGGCTGATACTCGCGCTGTTCACGCGGCTGGTTCTGCTCGCGCGGCTGAAACTGCCGGGGCTGGAACTCGCCGTCGGGCTCCATCATCGACGCCTGCGGGAACCGCACGTCGGGCTGGGGAGAGCCGTTGATGTAGGGGTTGCCGTCCTCGTCCGTGTCGTCCTGGTCGAGGTCGGCGTTCGGATCGTAGGGGCGATAGGACGGGTTCGCCTGGCGAAGCTGCTCGTGCGCCGCCGCGATCAACCGGAGATAATGCTCGGCGTGCTGGAGGTAGCTCTCCGCGGTGACCGGATCGCCGGAGGCCTGCGCGTCGCGTGCGAGCTGCAGGTACTTTTCGGCGATGTGCTGCGCCGTGCCGCGGATCTTTACGTCGGGACCGTTCGACTCGTAGGTCCTGGACAGCGGGTTGGGACCCTTGCCGTTCCTGTTACGCCCGCGCATGCGCTTGTTGTTCTGATGCTGGGGTCTCATCGAGGGTCCTTCATGACACGTCGCGTCTTCGCTTGGGTTTGGCCTGCGCACATGCGCAGCGGCTCCGGACAGGCCGCCGGGCTGTGTGAGTCGGGAGGTTGATCGAGGCGTTCGAGCCCTCATTCCTCGTCTGGCGGGCCATACCATGCGCCGCCGTGCCGCCACCATGCCGCTTTCGCGAAGCCGGGACGTCACCGTTGCCGGAATCTATCGTCAATCCGTTGCCCGACCCTGAAGGGTCGAAAGCCAGGTCCCGGAGAACTTCACCTCAACGCCGTTGCCGGCATACGGTTTCGATCTCTACGGGCCGGACCGGCGCTGTCGCGCGCGGCCTTGGCCGACGATTCATGCGATTACCCTAGTGCGTCTGCTGCCGAAAACCAAGTGGTTTCCGAGGCGCAGATGCGTTTTTCCATCATGTTCAAGGGCGTGCACGGGCAACCAGTGCCCGCGGACGGTTACCGAAATCTGCAAACGGCCCCTCCACGGTGAAGCCGGCCTGCTCCAGCAGGGCGGTCACGCTCGCCGCCTGGTCCGCGCCGATCTCCAGGGCCGCGATGCCGCCCGGCAAAAGCAGCCCTCCGAGCGCGGCGGCGATGGCGCGGTAGGCCGCAAGTCCGTCCGGCCCGCCCGACAGGGCGAGCCTGGGATCGTGCACCCGGACCTCGGGTTCCAGCCCCTCCAGAACGGGATCGGCGATGTAGGGCGGATTGGACACGACGAGATCAAAGCGGCCCTGCACCGCCTTTTCCCAATCCGATACCGCGAACTCGGCCCGGTCCGCGACGCCGTTGCGGGCGGCGTTGAAGCGGGCGGCTTCGACGGCTTCGGCGGAGAGATCGACGCCGACGCCGGTCGCGCCGGGCATTTCGTGCAGCAGGGCAACGAGCAGGCAGCCCGAGCCGGTGCCGAGATCCAGAATCCGTAGTCCGTCGCTCGCCTTGCGGCGGGCCCCCAAGGCGACGAGTGCGGCGGCCACCACCGTCTCACTGTCGGGGCGCGGCACGAGGGTCGCTGGCGTCAGCGTGAAGGGAAGGCTCCAGAACTCCCATTCGCCCAGGATGCGCGCCACCGGCTCGCGCGTGGCGAGGCGGCGGGCGGCATGGCCCGCGAGCCGCGCAGCTGCCTCCGGCCCCAGCGCCTCGCGCGGCGACCGGATGAGGTCGGTGTGCTGCAGCTTCGCGGCTTCCAGCAGCAGCAGGCGCGCGTCGCGCTGCGCCGTCTCGATCCCGGCCTCGCGGAACACCTCGCCCAGCCGCTTCAGCGCCTCCAGCCGCGTCGTGCCGGCTTCGATGGAGAGGGCGTTCCCGCCAGCATACGCCGACATCTCAGGATGCCTCTGCCGCCAGCAGCCCTGCCTGGTGCTCGGTGGTGAGCGCGTCGACAATCTCGTCCAGGGCAAGGCCGTCCATGACCTGGGGCAGCTTGTAGAGGGTCAGGTTGATGCGATGATCGGTGACGCGGCCCTGCGGGAAATTGTAGGTCCGGATACGCTCGGACCGGTCTCCGCTGCCCACCTGCGACCGCCGCTCGGCCGACCTCGCCTGATCGCGCTTCTGCCGCTCGAGGTCGAAGATGCGGCTGCGCAGCAGTTCCATCGCCTTGGCGCGGTTGCGATGCTGTGAGCGCTCCTCCTGCATCATGACGACGATGCCGGTGGGCAGGTGGGTGATACGGATGGCGCTTTCGGTCTTGTTGACGTGCTGGCCGCCCGCGCCGCCGGCGCGCATCGTCTCGATGTTGAGGTCCTTGTCGTCGATCGAGACGTCGACCTCGGCGGCGATGGGCAGCACGGCGACGGTGGCCGCGGACGTATGGATGCGCCCGCCGGCCTCGGTTTCCGGCACGCGCTGCACCCGGTGCACGCCGCTCTCGAACTTGAGCCGGGCGAACACGCCCTCGCCCTGGATCTCGGCGATGATCTCCTTGTAGCCGCCCATGGTCCCCTCGCTTTCCGAGAGGATCTCGACCTTCCAGCGCTTCAAGTCGGCGTAACGCTGGTACATGCGGAAGAGGTCCCCCGCAAAGAGCGATGCCTCGTCGCCGCCCGTCCCGGCACGAACTTCGAGAATGGCGCCGCGCGCATCGGCGGCGTCTCTCGGCAGCAGCATCAGCCGGACCTGCCGCTCCAGCTCGCCGCAGCGCGCCTGCACGGCCTCAGCCTCCGCCTCGGCGAGTTCGCGCATGTCTCCGTCCACGGCGGGATCGGAGAGCATCGCCTCGACGCCGGCGCGCTCCTCGAGCGCGGACCGGTACTCCCGCAGCGCGACCACGACAGGGTCGAGTTCGGCGAGCTCGCGCGACAGCGAGACGATGGTGTCGCTGTCGGCCGTGGCGGCGAGGCGGTCCGTAATGACCGCGTGGCGCATCATGATGGCGTCGAGCTTGTGGACGGGAAGGGTCATGCGGAAACGGTCATCAACTCAGCGTGCGTTCAAAGGGGAACGCCATGCTCCACGGCGAAGGCCACAAGATGGGGACGCAGCGACGCCGCGCCATCCTTCGCGTCGAGGATGGGCATGAAGCGCTCGCGCAGTCTGGCAAGGTCGAGAGACAGCAGCATCGCCTTCACCGGCCCGATGGAGGCCGGCGACATCGAGAGCGACCGGTAGCCGATAGCGAGCAGCGCCATGGCCTCGACCGGCCGGCCGGCCAGTTCACCGCAGACCGTGACCGGGATGCCGGCCCGCTCGCCGGCCTGTGCCACCATCCGCAGCGCGCGCAGGAAGGCCGGGCTCATCGGGTCGAAGCGGTCGGCCATCTGGGCGTTCTCGCGGTCGGCCGCGAACAGGAACTGCATCAGGTCGTTGGAGCCGACGGAGAGGAAGTCCGCCACCGCGGCGATCTCGTCGATCTCGTAGAGGAGGGAAGGAACCTCCACCATCACGCCGAGCCTGAGTTCGGTCGGCGGCTCGTAGCCGTGGCGGGCGAGATGGGCCTGCTCGCGCTCGACGATGGCGCGGGCGCGCATGAACTCGTCGACCGTCGCGATCATGGGGAACATGACCTTGAGCTCGCGGCCGGCGGCGCCCTTCATCATGGCGCGCAGCTGCGCGCGCAGGAGGCCCGGCCGGTCGAGTCCGATGCGGATGGCGCGCCAGCCCAGCGCAGGGTTCTCCTCCTCGACGGTCCGCATGTAGGGCAGCACCTTGTCGCCGCCGATGTCGAGCGTGCGGAAAGTCACCGGCCGCCCACCCGCGGATTCGAGGACGTGCCGGTAGAGCTCCAGCTGCTCCGTCGCCGACGGCAGCCGCTCGGCGATCATGAACTGAAGCTCGGTGCGGAAGAGGCCGATGCCTTCCGCGCCGGTCTCCTCCAGATGCGGCAGGTCGACGATCAGGCCGGCGTTCAGGCACAGGCTCACCGTCTGGCCGTCGATGGTGACGGCCGGCAGATCGCGCAGCTTGCGGTACTGCTCCTGCCTGCGGGCGCGCAGGCGTGCCTTCTCGCGGAAGGCGCTCTCGACGTCGGGCTGCGGGCGCAGGTGCACCTGCCCGACGCCGCCGTCCACGATGATGGCGTCACCGTGTTCGGCGAGGCTGGTCACATTCTCGACATTGCCCGCCGAAGGGATGCCGAGCGCCCGGGCGACGATGGCGATGTGGCTTGTCGGACCGCCCTCCTCCAGCACAAGGCCACGCAGGCGGGAGCGGTCATAGTCGAGCAGCGCCGCCGCACCCATGGAGCGGGCCACCAGGATGGCGTTGTCCGGCAGCGGCGCGTGCGTCGGCACGAGATCCTGGCCGGTCAACCGGTGCAGGAGCCGGTTGGCGAGCTCGTCGAGGTCATGCAGCCGCTCGCGCAGGTACGGGTCGGTCTGCCGCAGCATGCGGGCCCTGGTGTCGGACTGCACGCGCTCCACCGCCGCCTCGGCGGTCAGGCCCGAGCTGACCGCCTCGCGCAGGCGCCGCATCCAGCCCTGGTCGTGGGCGAACATGCGGAACGTCTCCAGCACCTCCCGGTGCTCGCCGCCATGGGCGACGTCGCCGCGCTCGATCAGCCTGTCGATGGAGGAGCGCAGGTCGGCGACCGCGGAGTCGAGCCGGTCGAACTCCTTCTGCGGATCATCCGCGATGAGGTTGGACACCTCCACGCGGGGCTCGTGCAGCACGACATAGCCGAGCCCGACCCCGTCGGAGAGCGGCTGCCCGGCGAGGCTCACCGGGCGGCGCAGCGCGATGTCCGCGCCGGGGCGGACGAGGGTCTGGAGTTCGCCGGAAGCGATGATCTCGGCGAGCACCATCGCCGTCGTCTGCATCGCCTCCACCTCCTCCTCGGAATAGAGGCGGTGGGCGCGGTTCTGGACGACGAGCACGCCGAGCGTGTTGCCAGCGCGCAGGACGGGCACGCCGAGGAAGGACTGGTAGATCTCCTCGCCCGTCTCCGGCTTGTAGGAGAAGGCGGGGTGCGATTGCGCGTTGGGCAGGTTGAGCGGTTGTGCCTTCTGGGCGATGAGCCCGACGAGGCCCTCGCCCGCACGCATGGTGGTGAGGTGGACCGCCTCGCGCTTCAGGCCTTCGGTGGCATAGAGCTCGAGGGTGCTGTCCGCCCGCAGGACGTAGAACGAGCAGACCTCGGCGACCATGTTGTTGGCAATGAGGACGACGATCTTGTCGAGGCGCGCCTGTGCGCTGACCGGCTCCGCCATGACCTCGCGGAGGCGGCGCAACAGAAGGCGCGGTCCGCCCAGGGCGCCTCGCATCGAAAAAAGTCCCCGTTTCCTCGTCGCCCTGGTTCCGGGGCGCTACGAATCGTGGGCCAATCCGCGCGCGGGCGGCCCTCCACTCCGGTTTACCCCACGTGACCGACCCAATGCAAAGACCACACCGTCCCGCACCGGAGCGGCGGGAGCCGCACCGAGCTCTCCGTCAGGCCTTGTCGAGCCCGTAGAGAGAATGCAGCGTACGCACCGCGAGTTCGGTGTAGGCGGAGTCGATCAGCACGGAGAACTTGATCTCCGATGTCGTGATCGCGCGAATGTTGATGCCCTTTCCAGCCAAGGCACCAAAGGCCTTGGCGGCGACGCCGGCATGACTGCGCATGCCGATCCCGATGGCGGAGACCTTCACCACGTCGGTCGTCCCGTGCAGCGAAGCGAAGCCGATGCCGTCACGCGACGTCTCGAGGATGGCGCGGGCACGGTCGAAATCGGCCGTCGGCACCGTAAACGTGATGTCGGTGGTCGTCGTGTCGTCGGACACGACCTGGATGATCATGTCGACGTTGATGTTGGCGTCGGCCAGCGGCATGAAGATCGCGGCGGCGACGCCAGGCTTGTCGGCCACCCGGCGGAGCGTGATCTGGGCCTCGTCCTTGGAATAGGCGAGGCCGGTGACGATCTGCTGTTCCACGATCTCCTCCTCGTCACAGATGAGCGTACCCGCCTGCGGGGCGGCCGGATCGTCGAAGGACGACCGGACGTAGGTCCTGACATTGTGAACCATGGCGAGCTCGACCGAGCGCACCTGGAGCACCTTGGCCCCGAGCGAGGCCATTTCAAGCATTTCCTCGTGCGCCACCTTGTCGAGCCGGCGAGCCTTGGACACGATGCGGGGATCGGTGGTGTAGACGCCGTCCACGTCGGTGTAGATGTCGCAGCGCTCGGCCCCGATGGCGGCCGCCACGGCGACGGCGCTCGTATCGGACCCGCCGCGCCCCAGAGTGGTGATCCGTCCGCTGTCGCCGTTGACGCCCTGGAAGCCCGAGATCACGGCCACCTCGCCGCGATCGAATGCGGCCATCAGCCGGGCGGGCTCGATGCCGGAGATACGCGCTGAGCCGTGCGCGTCGGAGGTGAGGATCGGGATCTGCCAGCCCTGCCAGGACCGGGCCGGGATCCCCATCGACTTCAGCACGATGGCGAGCAGCCCCGAGGTCACCTGCTCGCCCGAAGCGACGACCGTGTCGTACTCGGCAGGGTCGTAGAGCTCGGCGCTATCCCTGCACCACGCGACGAGCTCATTGGTCTTGCCCGACATGGCGGAGACGACGACGGCGACGTTGTAGCCGGCCTTCACCTCGCGCTCGACATGACGCGCGACGTTGCGGATGCGCTCGACTGTGGCGACCGACGTGCCGCCGAACTTCATCACCAGACGGGCCATGCGGATCGGCTTCTCCAAGCCGGTACGCGCGTCCGGCGCGCCCCGGTGGGGTCATGACGAATTGCCGCCTCGCGCTGCCTTGCATCGCAGCGGCGGCCGGTTGAAAAAGGCGCACACTCATGACGGCGGCGCTCGGCACTGTCAACCGGCGCAGGGGTGAAGGAGCGGCGGGCGAAATGCCCGGGCCGCGGCACGGAAAGGGATCGCCATGGCGGGCGCGAGCACGGTGGATGCGGGCGAGGTCGCCCGGTTCGACAGGATGGCGCGCACCTGGTGGGATCCGGACGGGCCAATGCGGACACTCCACCGCTTCAATCCCGTCCGCCTGACCTTCATCCGTGACGAGATGCTCGCCCATTTCGACCGGTCGCTCGCCGCGCCGAAGCCCTTCGAGGGCCTCGCCATGCTCGACGTAGGGTGCGGCGGCGGGCTGCTGTGCGAGCCGCTGGCGCGCCTCGGCGGCAGCGTCACCGGCATCGATCCCGCGCCCGGGAACGTCGAGGTCGCGGGCCGGCACGCGGCACGGTCCCGCCTTGCGATCGACTACCGCCAGGCTACGGTCGAGGAACTGGTGGCGGCGGGAGAGCGCTTCGACGTGGTGACGGCCATGGAGGTCGTCGAGCACGTTTCGGACGTCGGCCTGTTCGTCGAGGCGTGCTGCGCCGCCGTGAAGCCGGGCGGCCTCCTGTTCATGGCCACGATCAACCGGACCATGCGCTCCTTCGCGCTCGCCATCGTGGGTGCCGAATACGTGCTGGGCTGGCTGCCCCGGGGCACCCATCGCTGGGAGAAGTTCGTGACCCCGCGCGAGCTGGAGGAAGCGCTTGCCGCCGGCGGCTTTAGTGTGCGGGAGGAGGCGGGGGTAGTCTTCAACCCGCTCGCCTCGGAATGGCGCATGTCGTCCGACACCGCCGTGAACTACATGGTTTCGGCCACGCGCCGGACCCGCCGGCGCGCCCCGCGCGCCTGACCGGGCGGCAGGCGCTCAGTGGCGGGCGAGAGCGGCGAGCGCCGGCTCGATCGCCGATAGCAGGTCCGCGATCGCCTCGTCCTGCTCGTCGGGCTCGCAAGTCCCGTCAAACTCGGTGAGTTCCAGTCCCACCAGCTCGCTGCCGGCGACGATGGCCTCGGCGAGCTGGCGAAGCGCCGAGGGGTGCAGCCCGCCCGGCACCCGGTAGCGGGAGCCGGCGTGCACGGGATCGACCACGTCCGTGTCGACATGGAGCCAGACGGGCCGGCCTGCCACGGCCGAGACGACAGCCTCCACGTCGACGAAGCCACCGCGCCCCGCCACCATCCGGACGCCGCAGCGTTCGATGGCCTGGCGCTCGGGATCGCCGAGGTCCCGGGCGCCGACGATGACGAGGCGGTCCGGGGGCAGGCAGGCGCCCAGGCCCGACTCCCACAGCCCGCACAGCGCCGCCAGGACCATGCCCCCCAGCGATCCCGAAGGAGAACTCAGCGGGGTGTTGAAGTCACCATGCGCGTCGCACCACACCACGACGGCATCCGGCCGGCAGCGCATGGCGGCGGCGATCGTCGACAGGCTGGCGCCGCAGCGATTGGCGAAGACGGCGGGCCGGCGGCCCTGTTTCAAGATGCGCTCCACCTCCAACGTCGCGCTGTGCAGGAACGGCGTGGCGCGGTCGAGGCTCTCGCGCCATCCGGTTCGCGGCCCCGGACCGCCCTCCCCCAGCACGACGAAGGGCGCCGACAGCATCTGCGCCGCGCGTCCCGCGATCAGCGGGGCACCACATCGTCCCGCCGGCGCCGGGCCGTCGCAGATCCAGCCACTGAGCGCGAGCACGGAGACGAGGGTGGGATGGCCTGCGCCATAATGCGATGCAGGCGGAGCAAGGGGGATGGTCATGGCGATGATCCGGGAGCGAGAGAGAGTGCCGGCGGCCTCGCGCATGCCGTCGCGTCGCCGCGCTGGCTGCTCCCGAATGCGCCGGTGTTCATGGCTGCGACCCTGATCCCGTCCGAGGCCCGGCGATGTGCGTTTCGTTACGAAGCGGCCGGGCCCGCCGGGCCCACGCCCCCCGGACGCATGAAGCAAAGGCGGTCGGGATCGTGATCTCGCCGGACCACGCCGGCGGTCAGGCCAGGATGGCGGCGGCACCGAAGGGCAAGCCGAGCAGAAGAAAGGGTCGGAACCCGCAGGAGAGCAGCGGCGGACCGTCGTAGTTCATGCAGGCGGGGATGGGAGACATTGCAGCGCCTCCGGATTGGTCGCACGAGGCTAGGCCCGGTGCAGGCCGCCCTCTTTGTCCGGCGACAAACTGCCGGACGGTCCGTAGGGGCACGGATGGCGCGTGATACCGGTCCGCGTCGTACTGCGTTGAGCGTGGACAGCTTTCCCGCGCGGCAACTCCGGATGGCTGCAGTCAATGAACACGCGCATGGTGGCCGGCCATCGATGCATGACGTCGTCGACCAGCAGGCCGGCCGTGATTGCGGACATTGCAGGGCCTTCTTCGCCGGAAAACCACCCTGGGCAGCATCGGCGCCCCGTCTTTGCGCCCCGACAACTCCAGGCGTTGTGGGCTCTTGCCCGGGAGCAAAGACGCCGGCGCGCGCAAGCGGCACAATCTCCGGCATGACCACTTTCGTAACTGCGCTGGCGGCTTTCCTCGTTGCCCATCTGTTGCCCGCCGCACCGGCCGTCAGGGCACGGCTCGTGGCGGCGCTGGGGCGCCGCTCGTACCTCGCCCTCTACTCGCTGGTCTCCCTGGGACTGCTCGCGTGGGTGGTCCAGGCCGCACTTGCAGCAGACGGCACCACGCTGTGGGCGCCTACGGCATGGCAGTGGCTGGTTCCCATCCTCGCCATGCCGGTTGCCGGCTTCCTGCTGGTGGCCGGACTGATGGAGGCCAATCCGCTGTCCGTCAGCCTTCGTGGCGGCGAGGAACTCCCCGCCATCGCCTGCGTGACGCGGCATCCGGTCCTGTGGGGATTCCTGATCTGGGCCGCATCGCACGTTCCTGCCAATGGCCGGCTCGTCCCCGTGCTGCTGTTCGGCGCCATGGCGATCCTCTCGGCGGCCGGCTTCGTCCTGGTCGACAGGAAGGCACGCAAGCGGCTGGGCGAGGAGCGCTGGTACGCGCTGGCCAAAAGCAGCTCTACCCTCCCATTCGCGGCGTTGCTCGCAGGGCGGACCCGGTGCGGCAGCTGGAAGCCTCTCGCAACAGCAGCGGCGATCTCGCTCGCCCTCTACACTTGGTTTCTCTTGGCCGGTCACGCCTGGCTGATCGGGCCGGAACCGCTGGCTGGCCTGCGGGCCCTTTCGCGATAATCGGAAAAGAAGGGTGGGCCGCCGGTGTGCCAATCCGGGGGAGGTCTTCCCGCACTTCCGCCCGCGCAAGACAACGCGCTGCGCTGTCGTGTGATGTCGCGCCACCCGTCAATTCAGTATCAGCGAGCCGTACAACGCAGCCCGGCACCTGCATGTTATCTACTGCATGCTCTCCAACTGGGGAAGGAGATAGAGCAGTTCATCAACGAGTTCACACTATTTTACTGGATGATAATTTTCTGCGATCAAGAAAATGCAGATACGACAACTTAAGCATTCTCGACTCTAGTAACGACGTGGCTGATCCAGCTTCATCCCATCATGGATGTGCAAATGCTGTCGTTTTTCTCCTCCGGTTCCAACGGTGCTGGGGCGACCCTCGACGCGATCGGGAAATCGCAGGCCATCATCGAATTCTCCCCTGACGGTACGATCCTCACGGCCAACCAGTCGTTCCTCGACACAATGGGCTACACGCTGGCCGAGATCCGCAGGAAGCACCATTCGATGCTGGTCGAGCCGCACTATGCCGGCACCCAGGAATACTTGCAGTTCTGGGCCCGGCTGAAGCGCGGAGAGTTCGACCGGGGCCAGTACCGCCGCATCACCAAGGACGGCAAGGGCATCTGGCTTCAGGCGAGCTACAATCCCGTCCTCGACAAGGCCGGCAAGACCGTCAAGGTGGTGAAGGTCGCAGCCGACATCACCGCGCAGAAGTCCCAGCTGGCGGATTTCACCGGCAAGATCGCGGCGATCGACAAGGCACAGGCCGTCATCGAATTCGGCCTCGACGGTCGGATCCTCGATGCCAACCCCAACTTCCTGAAGGCGGTGGGCTACGAGCTCACCGAAGTCCGCGGTCAGCATCACTCGATGTTCGTGGATCCGGCCGAGCGCGACACGCCGGCCTACCGGCAGTTCTGGGAGCAGCTGCGCCGCGGCGAATTCGATGCCGGCCGCTACCGCAGGATTGGTAAGGGCGGCCGCGAGATCTGGCTGCAGGCAAGCTACAACCCCATCCTCGATGCCGACGGAAAGCCGGTGAAGGTGGTGAAGTTCGCCACCGACATCACCGAGCAGGTGAAGGCGAGCCAGATCCGCGACGTCGTGCGGTCCATCGCTGCGGTGGTCGAAGCGGCGCAAGCCAAGGACCTGACGCGCCGCGCCTCGGTGGATACGGAGGTGGAGGACGTGCGCCTCCTCGCCAACGGCGTGAACGCCTTGCTCGAGGAGATCTCCAGTGTCCTCGAGACGGTGCGCGGGGCGGCCGGCGAGTCACAGGCGGCCGCGTCGGAGATTGCCTCCGGAAGCCGCGACCTGGCCTCCCGCACGGAACAGCAGGCCTCCGCGCTGGAACAGTCAGCAGCCACCATCGAGCAGCTCTCCGCTTCGGTGAAGGCCAGCGCTCAATCCTCTCGCCAGGCGGTCGGAGATGCCGAGTCGGCCCGCGAGGTCGCGCATGAAGGCGGAGCCATCGTCGGCCGCGCCGTCGAGGCGATGGCCCGCATCGAGCAGGCCTCCGGAAAGATCGAGAACATCACCAGCGTCATCGAGGAGATCGCCTTCCAGACGAACCTCCTTGCCCTCAATGCCGCCGTCGAGGCGGCCAGGGCGGGCGATGCGGGCAAGGGCTTCGCCGTGGTTGCGGCCGAAGTCCGCACCCTCGCCCAGCGCTCGAGCGAGGCGGCCAAGGAGATCGGCACCCTCATCGCCACCTCCGGCAGCGAGGTGCGCGACGGCGTCGGCCTGGTCAGGCAGGCCGGCGACACGCTGCAGCGGATCGTCGGAGCCTCGCAGCGCGTCGCCTCGGCGGTCAGCGAGATCGCATCGGCCAGCACCGAGCAGGCGAGCGGCATCGACGAGATGAGCCATGCCATCTCCCATCTCGACGAGATGACGCAGCAGAACGCGGCCCTTTCCGAGGAGAGCTCCGCCTCCGCATCCGCGCTCGGCGAGCAGATCCAGGTGCTGGCCCGCCTCGTCGACAGCTTCGTCATCAGCGCGGCAGGGCCGTCGTCCAGCCGGGTGCAGGGACGCCAGGCTCCGTCGCGAGCCTCCGCCCCGGTGCCTGCAGCGCGGCGAGCCGCAGGCGGGAGCTGGTAGAGTTTCCGGTCACGCTGTCCGCAAGACGGCCCGTCCGCCGCATGAACCACCGTGCAGCGGGCGGGTTAAAGGCGTCCACGCCTTCACGGCTCCAGGCGCAGTACCCCGATGTCCGAGAATCGCGGCGAGATCCGCCGCAGAACACTGAAGTCCGGCAAGATTGTCTTCAACGGCGGTGCCTCCGTCATTGACTGCACGATCCGCGATCTCTCCCAGTCGGGTGCCAGGCTGCTGGTAGAGAGCGTCCTCGGCATCCCCGACCAATTCACGCTCGAGGCTATGGGCCGGGAGCCGCTGGCGTGCACCGTCGTATGGCGCCTGGCGTCGAGCGTCGGTGTCAGTTTCCTGGCGTGAGTCGCCTTGGACCAGCATCCGCCTCGCTCGAGAGGCGAACGATCCCCGGCAGCGGATCCGGCTAGGCTGCTGCCCAGCCGTCCGTGCCTGTCGCAGCGGCCTCACCGAGCACCTCGATGGACGCACGGTCGCGCAGCGGAAAAGGCAGTGCGGCGAGGACCATCAGCGCGCGGCCATACGTTCCGGCAAACACGGTGACGATCCGCCCCTGACCCAAGGCTGGCCTGAGGGACAGCACGGCCGGACGGTCGAGATCAACGGGAGCCATGTCTCCCTCCTGCTCTGGAAACGTGACCCGAAGTTTGGCCCACGTCGCTGGGCGAGCGCTGTGAAGCGTTTCACTCCGGGTCAGGCAGGACGGTCAGGGTGCGTTGGCGGTGTCGACGCCAGCCGAGACGTTGGAGAACGTCGCCTGCATCGCGTAGCGGATCGACCCGGTCGCGCCGATCACCACGCCGGCGATGATGGCCGCGAAGAGCGCGTACTCCACGGCGGTGGCGCCGCCGTTGGCCTTGACGAAACGCCCCAGGATACGACGCATAAATCCTCCATGGAGGTATACTGCCATGATCAAGTTAAATGGATACACTCGTCGCGCGGGTTTCGATTCAGTAAGTTAACCATCCGTTAACACTTGGCTGGCGGTGCGCAGCGCAGGTGCCATACTCGATCCGGTCGTCCTCCCGTCTTCCTCTGCGGATCGGCGATCCCACGCGCCGGCGGTCGCCCTCCCGAGTGGCCGCCGGTGCGCCCAGCGCAGCCGCCGGGAACCCGGGGACGGGCCTGAGCGTCACCGTATAGACGTGGCCTCCGCCACTCCGGGACATATCCATGCCTTCGACACTCGCCGCCAACGCACCGCGCATGCTCTCCGTACTGCGCATCGTCACCGCCCTCATCTTCCTCCTGCACGGCGCGCAGAAGCTGCTGGGATTTCCGCCGTCGGAAAACATGCCCGCCTTCCTGTCCTTCATGTGGATCGGCGGGTTTCTCGAGCTCGCGGGCGGCCTGCTGCTGCTGGTGGGCTTGTTTACCCGCGCAGCGGCCTTCGTCGTGGCAGGTGAAATGGCAGTGGCATACTGGATGTTTCACGCCCCGAAGAACGTGTTTCCCACCCTGAACGGCGGCGATGCCGCCATTCTCTACTGCTTCGTCTTCCTGTATTTCGTCTTTGCGGGGCCTGGCCCGTGGAGCATCGACGCGCTGTGGCGGCGGGCCGAGAACGTTCCTCCCCGCGGATAGACACGGGCAACCCGGCATGGTGCTGGCCGTGCCGGGCCGCAGGCAATCGGAGATGCTGAAGTCCCCTTCGGGGGGCGGACCTCACCGCGTCAGAGCGGCTTGCCGTCTTCCGGCTCCCGCATGATGTCCTTGAAGCGGCGCAGGAAGCGCTCCATCAGCGTCAGCGCGCGGTCGATGTCCTGGTCGCTGGGCGCGGCAGACGGGGGCGGGACGGCCGCCGCGGGAGGCGGAGCGGTTCCGCCGGCTGCGGCGAGCCGGTTCCTGAGATCGGCGTTCTCGCGTGAGAGACGGTCGATTTCGTCCTGCAGCGCGTTGCGCTCGTCAGGCACGAGCGTACACCGGAATGCAGCACCCTCGCGCTCGCAATGGGTGACGGCACCCGTGCGGCTGTCGAGCTTCAGATAGCCGTCGGCCGTCGTCGACATGGAGTAGCGGCCATTGGCGTCCTGCGCGGCGGCGGCGCCGAGCCCCAGCGCCAGGGCAGCCGTCGCCGGCAGAAAACGCGAGCGGATCAGACGGGCGACTGCAAGCATGGCGTCCTCCACGGCTTTGCCGCCGCCCTCGCGGGCAGCGGCCCAAGCCGTCGGTCAATAATGCGACGTTTCCGTGGCCCGCTCAGTTGCAGACCCGCACGCGGCGAAAGCCGACGACCTCGCCCCAATTGTCGTAGACCGGCTGGCGCTCTCGCCAGCACTGCTGCACGACGACCGGCGCCTCGTAGCTGTCGTAGGGCGCCGCACCGTAATTGTAGCGGGCCGGGACGCCGCCATAGGCGGGGTAGGCGGGGTACGAAGGGTAGTCGTAGGCCGGCGCAGCGTAGCCGCGATTGGCGCCGACCAGCGCCCCACCCAGGAGGGCGCCGGCGGCGAGGCCTCCGAACAGGGCAGCGTTGCGGCCGTCCCGGGCCTGCGCCTCTCCGGCTGCGCCGATAGCGAACGTACCAAGGGTGAGTGCGGCAGCAAGGGCGGCGGCGATCTTGCGAGGAGTGTTCATGATGCGATCCTCTCGAGGGTCGGTGATTGGTGGAAAGGTGGGCTCGGCGTGTCAGTACCAGCCGCCATCGTCCCAGCCGCGGTGGCGGTACATGGCGCGGCGGCGCTCCTGCTCGCGGCGGATTTCCTCCTCCCGCCAGCGCCAGGCCTGCTCTTCGCGCCAGCGATGGCGCCAGCCCCAGTCCTCGCCCCGCGGCCGGCCCCAGCGGTAGGGCGGCGGCGGAGGGGGCGGGCCCCAGCCCCAGCCGTCCCAGTCGGCCAGCTGGACAGTGACGGGATGCTCCAGGGCGGCGGGGGATGCCGCCGGAGAGGCGTGTGCAGCCGCGACGGGGGCAAGCAGGGCGGCCGCTACGAGGACAGGGCGGAGAAGGCGGAAGACGGGGGAGTGATCGAGGGTCATGGATCTGATTCCGGTACTCCGGCGGGTCACCCCGCCATGACCAGCACCCTAGAGGGCTGCGGCTGAATGCAACGTGGCTCCCTTGTTCACTCGCTATTCAGCCTCCCGGCGACCCGGCCAAGCTAATTTAACCCGGGGAACCCCGGCTTCACTGCGACTTAAGCGATTGGCGCTAGCAATCAGCGATATGCGCGGCCGCCCCCCCTCCCGCGCCCCCCTTCTGACGCGCTCGCACGAGAAGTTCATGCTCAAGCTCAGCCTCCGAAACACGCTGCTCGCCCTCTACGCCGTGATCGCTGCCGGCATGCTGGCCGCGGTGGCTGGCTCCTATCTCGGCCTGCAGTCCGTCCAGTCGCGGCTCGAGATGCTCACCCACGAGAATCTCCGGTCCGTCCAACTGGTGAACGGGATGATCGCCGGCGCCAACAAGGTGCGGAGCATCACCAACGAGCATGCCGACGCCGAGACGCTGAAGCAGCGCATCGCGCTCGAGAAGGTTCTCGAGGAAACCGAGACCCACGTCGATCAGCTGACGGCCGAATACGAGCCCTTCGCCGAGGCCGAGGAGGACGCAGACTCGCTCAAGACCTTCAAGGCGTTCTGGCCCGACCTCGTCGACACCGCCGAGAAGCACATGGCAGCGGTGAAGGCCGGCCAGACCGGGCAGGCCTCCGACCTCCGCAAGGCCCTCGGCCAGACGGCAGGAGGCATCGAGACCGCGCTGGGCGCCATTGCGGAAAAGGCCGCCACCGACGCCGATGCGAGCGCCGCCGCCGCACAGGCGACGGAGCGGCGCGCCGTGATGATCGTGCTCGGTTTCGGGCTCCTCAACCTCCTTGTCATCGCCGGCGCGGCTTTGATCATCGTCAACCGGCTCTCCCGGCCGATGGCGGAGACCACCCGGGCGATGACGCGCCTCGCCGCCGGCGAGCTCGCAACCGAGGTGCCACACGCCGGCCGCGCCGACGAGATCGGCGAGATCGCGGCCGCGGTGCAGGTGTTCAAGGAAAACGCGCTGCGCGTGAAGGCGCTCGAGGAGGAGGAGAAGCGTGCCGCCGCAGAGCGCGTGCGGCGGGCCGACGCGATGGCGGCTATCGTCCGCGACGTCTCCGGCGTGGTGAGCAAGGCTGCCGCCGGCGACTTCTCGGCACGGGTCGCGTCCGACACGAAGGAGCCGGAGCTTCGCGAGCTCGTCGACGGGATCAACACCATCAACGAGGCCGTGGACAGCGCGACCACCGAGTTCGCCGACATCCTGAGCAGCGTGGCCGAAGGCGACCTGACGCGGACCGTGAAGACCGCTTACCAGGGCCGGTTCCTCGAGCTGAAGACGGCTTTGAACGCGACCATCGAGCATCTGGCCGAGGCGGTGACGACGCTGCAGGCGACGGCCTTCGACGTGTCCGGCGCCGCCCGGGAGATCAACACGGGCTCGCAGGACCTGGCGCGGAGAACCGAGCAGCAGGCGTCAGCTCTGGAGGAAACGGCCGCGACGACGGAAGAGCTCGCCGCCTCCGTGAAGTCGGCGGCGCAGGCCTCTCGCCAGGCGGTCCACTTCGCCGAGGAAGCCAGCAAGGTGGCCGAGGACGGCGGCCAGACGGTGGGCTCGGCGGTCGACGCGATGTCGCGGATCGAACAGGCCAGCCAGAAGATCTCGGACATCACCTCGGTGATCGACGAAATCGCCTTCCAGACCAACCTGCTTGCCCTCAATGCGGCCGTGGAGGCCGCCCGTGCCGGCGACGCAGGCAAAGGCTTCGCCGTCGTGGCGGCCGAGGTCCGCACCCTCGCGCAGCGGTCCTCCGAGGCGGCGAAGGACATCGGCGCCCTCATCTCCACCTCCAACCAGCAGGTCGGGGACGGTGTGAAGCTGGTCCACCTCGCCGGCGAGACTCTGGGCCGCATCGTCGAGGCGTCCCGAAAGGTGGCCGAGACCGTCACGGAGATCTCCTCCGCGACGACCCAGCAGGCCAACGGCATCGACGAGATGAGCCAGGCCATCGCCCACATGGACGGCATGACCCAGCAGAATGCCGGGCTGGCCGAGGAGAGCGCCGCCTCGGCGGGACTGCTGTCGGATCAGATCGACCGCCTCAACGGCCTCGTCGGCCAGTTCCGCACCGACCGCAAGGTCGCGGTGGGCTACCAGCCCGCCCGCACGGCAGTGACGATCGAACAGCCCCGCGCGGCCGCCCCTTCGCGGGCGCCGGCCTCACCCGCCAAGCCCGTCAAGCGCCCTGCAAAGCCGCGCCAGGCCGCGCCCGTGCCGGTCACGCCCGATACGCCGATGCCGGCGGTCGGCATCGCCGAGCCGGAGCGGCTGCGCCGCATGGCGGCGGAAGCCTTCGCCAAGCCGAAGCCGGCCAGCCCTCCCCCGTCGCCGAAGGCCGCGAAGACCGCGGGCGGCGCCGACATGGGCGGGTGGGAAGAGTTCTGAGTTCGTCAGGCACCGGCGGGACGGCCGAGATCCCGGTCGTCGGACCAGCCGAACAGGCGAACGAAGATGGTCGCGACGATGGCGGCAAGGGCAATGTCGAACAGCATGGTTTCCCTCCTTCTCCTCGTCGAGAGGTGGGAAGCCACGCTTACCGGCGCCTTGAGCGTTCATGACTCTTTGTTCATCCGCCTTGGCGCCGTGTTTACCCCGCGCGCCGATGCTGGCGGTGGAGGCTACCGGCCATGACACGCGACCCCGACCTGCGAACCACCGACCTGCGGATGCCCTTCATCCTGGTGCTCCTGCTGGCTCTCTGCGCGGGTGGCGGCTCCGCCTCGGCCGACGGAACCTACGCGCCGCGCCAGCCGCAGGACGTCTTCATCGACCAGCCACCCACGCCGACCGGCCAGCAGGCCGGGTCCGGGCGGCAGGATTGCCCGGACCCAGGATCCTGGGGCGTCGTGGACGGCCCGGCGCCTCCACCCGGCAGGCCGCTGGTGGCTCAGGGCTGGGACGGCTGCGCCGACCTGCCGGGCCGCGGCCCGCGTCCCAACATCAATGTCGAGGTCATGATCGACCCCACCCAGAACGGCAATGGCCAGAACGGCGACGGTCTGGACAATGGCGGCATGGGTGACGTGACGGGCCAGACCGTGCCCCGTCGCCTCGGACGTCCCTGGCAGGGCGGCGGCTTCATGCGCGGAGGCGGCGGCTCGCCGGGCGGCTTCGTCCGCTGAGCCTCAGGGCTCCAGCTCGGTATCCCAGTAGAGGTAGTCGAGCCAGGAATCGTGCAGGTAGTTCGGCGGGAAGAGCCGCCCATTGTGATGCAGGTCGTGCACCGTGGGGGCGAACGGCTTCTGCGCCGGCCACATCTCGACATCGCGCGGCAGCCTGTCACCCTTGCGCAGATTGCAGGGGGAACACGCGGCCACGACGTTCTCCCACGTCGTCTGCCCGCCCTTCGACCGGGGAATCACATGGTCGAAGGTGAGGTCCTCCCGCGACCCGCAATACTGGCAGGTGAAGCGATCGCGCAGGAACACGTTGAAGCGCGTGAAGGCGGGATGCCGCGCCGGCTTCACGTAAGATTTGAGGCAGACCACCGAGGGCAGCCGCATCTCGAAACTGGGGCTGCGCACCATCGTGTCGTAGTGCGAGACGATGTTCACCCGATCGAGAAAGACCGCCTTGATCGCATCCTGCCAGCTCCACAGCGACAGGGGATAATAGCTCAGGGGTCTGTAGTCCGCATTGAGCACCAGGGCCGGACAGGCGTCCGGGACCACGGGCTGGTGGACGTGGATCGTCACCGAGACCGCCTCCTGACCACGACACTCCCGTCCGGACGTCTGGAACCCACGAGCGCATCCGCCCGCACGGGACGAGCGGCACGAATCCGCCCGCAGGAATAGTCTATAGGGGTCGTGACGCCGTTGTGAAGCCGTCCGAGCGCGACAAGAGGCGCCGAGGGAGGCGCAGCACACATCTTCGGGCCCCGCATGGGGTCACATGCGCGTCAAAGGGGCTCCGGCCAGGCCGGGCGCCCTCCCCCGAAGGAGAGGGCGCCGCGCTCGTTCAATTCAACCGGACGCCCTTGGGCGCCGCTTCGGGCGCCACCACGACGTTGCCGATGCGCAGGCCTTCCTCGCCGGCGCTGACGGGGACGGTGTCGCCGTCGCGGATCTGGCCGGAGAGGATCAGCTCGGCCAGCGGGTCCTGAACGCTCTTCTGGATGACGCGCTTCAGCGGCCTTGCCCCGTAGGCGGGGTCGTAGCCCTTCTGCGCCAGCCAGTCGCGGGCGCTCGGATCCAGCTCCAGCACGAGCTTGCGCTCGTCCAGCAGCTTCTGCAGGCGGGACAGCTGGATGTCGACGATCGACCCCATCTGGTTCTTCTGCAGCCGGTGGAAGAGGATGATCTCGTCCACGCGGTTCAGGAACTCCGGCCGGAAGTGCGACCGCACCACCGCCATCACTTCCTCGCGCACCGCGTCCGTGTCCTCGCCCTCGCGCTGGTTGACGAGGAATTCCGACCCGAGGTTCGAGGTCATGATGATCAGCGTGTTGCGGAAGTCGACCGTCCGCCCCTGCCCGTCGGTGAGCCGCCCGTCGTCGAGAACCTGCAGCAGGACGTTGAACACGTCCGGATGCGCCTTCTCGATCTCGTCGAACAGCACGACCTGGTAGGGCCGCCGCCGCACCGCCTCGGTGAGCGCCCCGCCCTCTTCGTAGCCGACATAGCCGGGAGGCGCGCCGATCAGCCGGGCGACGGAGTGCTTCTCCATGTATTCCGACATGTCGATACGCACCATCGCGGTCTCGTCGTCGAACATGAAGGACGCCAGCGCCTTGGTGAGCTCGGTCTTGCCGACGCCCGTGGGCCCGAGGAACATGAACGAGCCGATCGGCCGGTTCGGATCCTGCAGCCCGGCCCGAGCGCGCCTGACCGCGGTCGACACCGCCGCCACCGCCTCGGCCTGGCCGACGACGCGCTTCGCAAGCTGCTCCTCCATGCGCAGGAGCTTCTCCTTCTCGCCCTCGAGCATCTTGTCGACCGGCACGCCGGTCCAGCGCGAGACGACCTGCGCCACGTCGTTGGCCGTGACGGCCTCGGCGACGAGCGCGGTGTTCTCGCTGCCCTCGACGTCCTTCAGCCGCTTCTCGAGATCGGGGATGACGCCGTAGGCGAGTTCCCCTGCGCGCTGGTACTCGCCCTTGCGCTGGGCATTGGCGAGGTCGGTGCGGGCCTGCTCGAGCTGCTCCTTGATCTTCTGGGCGCTGCCGAGCTTTTCCTTCTCCGCCTTCCAGCGGGCGGTGAGCGCGTCCGACTTCTCCTCGATCTGCGCGAGTTCGCCCATCAGGCGGGCCAGGCGGTCCCTGGACGCCGTGTCGCTCTCCTTCTTCAGCGCCTCCTGCTCGATGCGAAGCTGGACGATTCGCCGGTCGAGCTCGTCGAGCTCCTCCGGCTTGGAGTCCACCTGCATGCGCAGCCGCGACGCAGCCTCGTCGACGAGGTCGATGGCCTTGTCCGGCAGGAAGCGGTCGGTGATGTAGCGGTTGGACAGCGTCGCCGCCGCCACGATGGCGCCGTCGGTGATGCGCACGCCGTGGTGCAACTCGTACTTCTCCTTGAGCCCGCGCAGGATCGACACCGTGTCCTCCACGGTGGGCTCGCTGACGAAGACGGGCTGGAAGCGGCGGGCCAGCGCGGCGTCCTTCTCGACGTGCTTGCGGTACTCGTTGAGCGTGGTGGCGCCGACGCAGTGCAGCTCGCCGCGGGCGAGCGCGGGCTTCAGCAGGTTGGAGGCGTCCATCGCCCCGTCCGCCTTGCCGGCACCGACCAGCGTGTGCATCTCGTCGATGAACAGGATGATGCCGCCCTCGGCCGAGGTCACCTCGTTCAGGACGGACTTCAGCCGCTCCTCGAACTCGCCGCGATACTTCGCGCCGGCGATGAGCGAGCCCATGTCGAGGGCGAGCAGCTGCTTGTCCTTGAGGCTCTCCGGCACGTCGCCATTGACGATGCGCAGCGCAAGCCCTTCTGCGATGGCGGTCTTGCCGACGCCGGGCTCGCCGATCAGGACCGGGTTGTTCTTGGTCCGCCGCGACAGGACCTGGATGGTGCGGCGGATTTCCTCGTCGCGGCCGATGACCGGGTCAAGCTTGCCCTCGCGCGCCGCCTGGGTGAGGTCGCGGGCATACTTCTTCAGCGCCTCATAGGAGTTCTCCGCCGAGGCGTTGTCGGCGGTGCGGCCCTTGCGCAGCTCGTTGATGGCAGTGTTCAGCGCCTGCGGCGTCACGCCGGCCTGCGCCAGAATACGCCCGCCCTCGCTGTCCTTCTCGGTGGCGATGGCCAGCAGCAGGCGCTCGACCGTGACATAGCTGTCGCCGGCCTTCTGGGCGATCTTCTGGGCGCTGTCGAACAGGCGCACGAGGTCGCGCGTCGGCTGCGGGTTGGCGGCCGCGCCGGATACCTTGGGCAGCTTGGCGAGTGCCGCGTCGACGCCGCGCAGCGCCGCGCGGGGATCGCCGCCGGCGCGCTGGATCAGCCCCGCGCACAGCCCCTCATTGTCGTCGAGCAGCGCCTTGAGCAGGTGCTCGGAAGTGAGCTGCGGATGGCCGTCGCGCATCGCGATGGTCTGCGCCGCCTGCACGAACCCCTTGGCGCGGTCGGTGTATTTCTCGAAATCCATATGGTCCTCCTTCGGCCGCGCCGATCGGCCGCCCCCGAAAGGCACGGCCCTGCGCTCCGTCTCGCGGTCCCCTGCCGAGGCGTCCCGCTCTCCCTAGATAGTGTGGCTCTTTTGCCACGAAAGGGGTCAGCTGCGGGAAAGCGGCGCTCCGGCTGGCCGGGCGAGGCAGCCATGACGATAGCGCGGGGGTGAGGACAAAACGAGAGGGCGCGAGCATTGGACCGCGGGTCTTCAGACCCGCATCGATGCTTCGTCGCGCGAACGGCGCGTCTGAAGACGCGCGGTCCGGAAGAGCCTTGTCATCCCCGGCCGGAGGCACGACGGGCCGGAGGGGAAAGAGATCCAGGGGCCGCACGCGGCCAGCCCTGGATCCCCTTCCCGGCCCGTCGGGCCGCCGGGGATGACGATCGGTTCAGCGCATCGTGGGGATGACGAACTCGGCGCCATCCTTGATGCCGGAGGGCCAGCGGGCCGTGACGGTCTTGGTCTTGGTGTAGAACCGGAAGGCGTCGGGGCCGTGCTGGTTGAGGTCACCGAAGCCCGAGCGCTTCCAGCCGCCGAACGTGTAGTAGGCGATCGGAACCGGGATCGGCACATTGACGCCGACCATTCCGACCTGGACGCGCGAGGCGAAGTCGCGGGCCGCATCGCCGTCGCGGGTGAAGATAGCGACGCCGTTGCCGTATTCGTGCTCGTTGGCGAGCCGGATGGCCTCGTCGTAGCGCTCGGTCCGCACCACGGAGAGGACCGGTCCGAAGATCTCCTCCTTGTAGATGCGCATGTCGGGCGTCACGTTGTCGAACAGGCAGCCGCCCATGTAGAAGCCGTTCTCATAGCCCTGCATGCTGAAGCCGCGGCCGTCGACCTTCAGCGTCGCGCCTTCCGTCACGCCGAGGTCGACATAGGCCTTCACCTTGTCGAGATGCGCCTTGGTCACCATCGGGCCGAAATCGGCGGAGGAGTCCGTCGAAGGGCCGACCTTCAGGTTCTCCACGCGCGGCATCAGCTTTTCCACCAGCCTGTCGGCGGTCGTCTTGCCGACGGGTACCGCGACGGAGATGGCCATGCAGCGCTCGCCGGCCGAGCCGTAGCCGGCGCCGATGAGCGCGTCGACGGCCTGGTCCATGTCGGCGTCCGGCATGATGATCATGTGGTTCTTGGCGCCGCCGAAGCACTGCACGCGCTTACCCGCCGCACAGCCCCGCGTGTAGACGTACTCGGCGATCGGGGTAGAGCCGACGAAGCCCACCGCCTTGATGTCGGGATCATCGAGGATGGCGTCGACCGCCTCCTTGTCGCCGTTGACGACGTTGAGGACGCCGGGCGGCAGGCCCGCCTCGAGGAAGAGCTCGGCGATGCGCAGCGGCACGCCGGGGTCACGCTCGGACGGCTTGAGGATGAAGGCGTTGCCGCAGGCGAGCGCCGGGGCGCATTTCCACAGCGGGATCATGGCGGGGAAGTTGAACGGCGTGATGCCGGCGACGACGCCGAGCGGCTGGCGCATCGAGTAGACGTCGATGCCGGGACCGGCGCCGTCGGTGAACTCGCCCTTCAGGAGGTGCGGCGCGCCGATGCAGAACTCGACGACCTCGAGCCCGCGCTGGATGTCGCCCTTGGCGTCGGCGATGGTCTTGCCGTGCTCGCGGGCGAGGATCTCGGCCAGGCTGTCATACTCGCGGTTCACGAGCTCGAGGAACTTCATCATCACGCGGGCGCGGCGCTGGGGATTGGTCGCCGCCCAGGCCGGCTGCGCGGCCATGGCGTTCTCGACCGCGGCGCGGACCTCTTCCTTCGACGCGAGCGGCACACGCGAGGCGATCTCGCCGGTCATGGGCCAGTAGGCGTCGGTGAAGCGGCCCGACGTGCCGGCGACATGCTTGCCGCCGATGAAATGCGTGAGTTCCCTTGGCCCGGCCATCGCGTCCTCCACTGCTGTCTTCTGGTGCGGTGTGATGGATCATGACTTTCCGCATAGCAACAGCGTAGAATGCTCAACCGCTGTGCGGGAATTCATGGACCAATGTCAGGCGCTCCGGACTGGGACCTCGCCCGCGTCTTCCTCGCCGTTGCGCGCGCAGGCCAACTGCTCGGCGCCGCGCGGCAGCTCGGGCTCGATCATGCGACGGTGAGCCGCCGCGTCAATGCGCTGGAGGCGGCCCTGGGCGTGAAACTTCTGGATCGGCGCACGACCGGGGTCGTGCCGACGTCGGCCGGCGAGGCGTTCCTCGCCACGGCCGAGCGCATGGAATCCGAGATGCTGCAGGCCCAGGCGGCGCTGTCCGGCCTCGACGTGGCGGTGGGCGGCGAGGTGCGCATCGGCGCGCCCGACGGCTTCGGCACGTTCGTGCTGGCGCGCAACCTCGCCGAGTTCGTGGAGCAGCACCCCGCCCTGACGGTGCAACTCGTTCCCCTGCCCCGCGCCTTCTCCCTCGCCAAGCGGGAGGCGGACATCGCCATCACCATCGAGCCGCCGGTGGAAGGAAGGCTCACCGTCCGAAAGCTCACCGACTACCGGCTCAGCCTCTACGCCTCGCGCGGCTGGCTGGAGCGGCACGGGCCGATCGAGAGCCCGGCCCGGCTCGCCGAGTGCCGTATCGTCACCTATGTGCGCGACCTGCTCTTCACCGACGCGCTCGACTACCTCGGCGAGATGCGCATCGAGCCGCGCCTGCGCTTCGAATGCGCCGGCATCCTCGGGCAGATCGAGGCGGTGCGGGCTGGAGCGGGCGTCGGCGTGCTGCACGACTATGCCGCCCGGCTCTATCCCGACCTCGTCCCGATCCTGCCGGAGCTCTCGGTCAGGCGCTCCTACTGGATCGTCGTCCACGACGACGTGCGCGGTCTCGCCCGCGTTCGCGCCGCTCACGACGTCATTGTGGCGCTGGTGGAAGCCAGGCGGCGGGACTTTCTCTGACCTGCAAGCCGCCCCGCCCGTCGTTGCGAGGAGCGAAGCGACGAAGCAATCCAGAACGGTGCCAGACAAGTCGAACTGACCTGGATTGCTTCGCTTCGCTCGCAAGGACGAAGTTCTTCAGACGCAGTGATACTGGACCGGCTCAGTTCCGCTCGTCGGGAAGCGCCGGGAGCGGGAAGGCGTCGATGCCTTCCTCGTGCAGGGCCCGGGCCTCGTCCGCCGTGGCCTCCCCATAGATGGCGCGGAACTCGCTGATGCCCTCGTGCATGGCGCGCGCTTCCTCGGCGAAGCGCGGGCCGACGTTCTCGGCCTTCTCCGTCACCATGCGGCGGAACTCGCGGATCATCTCGCGGAAGGCCCGCTCGCGCTCGGAAATCAGCGCCACGGGTCCTGCGGGCACGGGGGCTGGCGGCGAGGCCGCCTGCTCCTGCTCCGGCTGCGGGTCGGGCCGGGCGACGATGTCGCGGTCGGTCCGGGCCACGGCGGGTGCCATGATCTGCTTCTCGACCTTCACCGAGCCGCAGACCGGGCAGCCGACAAGGCCGAGGCTTGCCTGCTCGTCATAGGAGGCGCTGTTGCGGAACCAGGAGTCGAATGTGTGCCCGGCCTCGCAACGCAGGTCGTAGCGGATCATTCAGCCGCCTCCGAGGCGCGGCCCGCGAGGCTGACCGTAAAGGGCTTCCCGTGCCGCAGCGAGGGCACGCGACCTCGCGCGGCAACGGACTCGGCCGGATCGATGGTCGCCATCACGAGCCCGGGCTCTTCGCCGGCCTCGGCCAGAACCCGGCCCCAGGGATCCACGATGATCGAGTGGCCATAGGTCTCGCGGCCGTCCTCATGCACGCCGCCCTGCGCGGCGGAGATCATGAAGGCGCCGTTCTCGATGGCCCGCGCGCGCTGGAGCACCTGCCAGTGCGCCTCGCCGGTCTGCCGGGTGAAGCAGGCCGGAGCCGAAAGGACGTTGGCTCCACCTTCCGCCAGAGCCCTGTAGAGCTGCGGGAACCGGACGTCGTAGCAGATGGTGACGCCCAGCCGGGCGCCGGGCACGTCGACCAGAACCGCGATGTCGCCGCCCGTATAGGTCCGCGATTCCCGCCACGTCTCGCCATTGGGCAGATCCACGTCGAAGAGATGGATTTTGTCGTAGGTCGCGGCGATTTCGCCTTCGGGATTGACGACGAACGCCCGGTTGGCGGCCTTGCCGTCGGCACGGAGAATGGCGAGCGAGCCGATGTGGAGCGTCACCCCAAGCTCGCGTGCCAGCTCCCGGAAGGACGCGAGCGACGGATCGCGCTGCTCCGGCGCGATCACCCGGAACAGGCGTTCGCGATCGCGGTCGAGGATGTTGGTCATCTCCGGCGTCTGCACGAAGCTTGCGCCGGCCGCCGCTGCCTCGCGGATGAGCGCGGCAGCCTGATCGACATTGGACGCGGGGTCGCGCCCGGAGCGCATCTGCACGCCGGCGGCGATGAACGGGCGCGCGCTCTCGGGCATCGTCAGGCCGCCAGCAGGGGATCGAGCCCGCCAGCCTTCTCGAGTGCGTAGAGGTCATCGCAGCCGCCGACATGGCGGTCGCCGATGAAGATCTGCGGAACCGTCCTGCGGCCGCCGGCGCGCTGGGCCATCGCGGCCTGCTTCTCGCCGTTGGAGACGTCGATCTCATCGAAGGCGGCGCCCTTCTGGCGCAGCAACTCCTTGGCGGCGTCGCAATAGGGGCACCACGACTTGGTGTAGATGGTGATGGCGGGCATGGGAAAGACAACCTCTGGCGGTCCATGTGACCGTTTCACTACGAGATATAGGATGCCACGCCGCGGCATCAAACCGGAAGCTGTACCGCGCCTTACGGAGCGTGTGCGACGACGGCAAAAAGCAGCAGGTCCACCTGCGCGGCGCCCCCACGGATGAGCGCGCGCGCCGCGGCGTTGCCGGTCGACCCGGTCGTCATCACGTCGTCGACCAGCACCACGCGGCGCCCTTTCAGCGCGGGGCGGGCCTCCGGCGGCACGCGAAACACGCCCTGCAGGTTGCGGGCGCGCTCGGCCCTTGTGAGGCCCACCTGGCTGCGGGTCGCGCGGCCGCGCAGGAGCACGTCGTGCCAGACGGGGAGGTTGCTCTCCCGCCCGACGGCCGCCGCCAGCGCTCCAGCCTGGTTGAACCGCCGCCGCCACAGCCGCCAGCGGTGCAGCGGCACCGGGACGAGTGCGTCGGTCGCGTTCAGCACCTCGGCACCCGCGCGCGCCATCCACCGCCCCATCGACGGCGCGAGGTCCAGCCGGTCGCCGTATTTGAGCCGGTGGACGAGGATGCGTGCCGTTCCCTCGAAGCGAGCCACCGCCCGGGCCCGGGCGAAGACGGGAGGCTCGGCAATGGCAGCAGGCGAGAGAAGTGTGCCTCCGATGTCGAGGGCGAAGGGTGTACCCAGCCGTTCGCAATAGGGCCGGTCAATCACGGGCATGGCCTGCCAGCAGGCCGGGCAGAGACCGCCGGGTGCGCCGGTGAGCACCGGGCAGGCGAGGCAGGCAGGCGGGTACAGAAGTCCCGTCACCGCGTCGCCGGCGCGCCTTGCCGCCGCAACGGCCCGATCGCGCCAGCCGGTCCGGCTTGTGACTGCCGGCTGATGGGCCGTGTCCGTCAAGGACACAGCCTCGGGCCACCAGACATCCTCGGCATGGGAGGGCACGGACATGGCCCCATGCTAAGGCAGGCTGGACCGATGCTTCACCACGCGTTTGGCGAGCAGAACCGAACCCCCGGCCGCTGCGGCTTTGACTGTCCGCCCGCCGCGCGCCATATGCGGCGGCCTGGAGAGACGATGAGCGGCCCACATCCAATTTTCGACCGCGACCTCGCCGTGCGCAGGCTGCTGCGGGCGGTCCGCGCCGGACCGGCCGAATTCCTCGTCGAGCGCGCGGCCGACGACCTCGCAGACCGGCTGGACACGGTGTTGCGCGACTTCCCCGTGGCGCTCGACCTTTCAACGCCCACACCCCATGCGGCCCGCGTGCTGGAGGCCCAGCGACGGGTGGGCCAGGTGGTCACGGCGGTTTCCAACGCCGCACTGGCGGCCGGCCGGCCAGGCCTCGCCCTCGTCGCCGACCCCGAGAGGCTGCCGCTCGCTCCCGCCAGCATCGACCTCGCGGTCTCGCTTCTGGCGCTGCATACGGCGAACGACCTGCCGGGCGTTCTCGTGCAGATCCGCAGGGCGCTGCGGCCTGACGGGCTGTTGCTGGCGTGCCTGCCGGGGGGCTCGACCCTCACCGAGTTGCGGCAGGCCCTCGCCATTGCCGAGAGCGAGGTCGAGGGTGGGGTGAGCCCGCGTGTGTTTCCTTTCGCCGATGTCAGGGACATGGGCGCACTGCTGCAGCGCGCCGGCTTTGCCCTGCCCGTGACCGACGTCGACTCGGTGGTCGTGCGCTACGCCGACCCGCTGCGCCTGATGCGCGACCTGCGCGCCATGGGTGCCACGAACGTGCTCATCGATCGCCGCCGCACCCCGCTGCGGCGAGACACGCTGCTGCGATCCTTCGAGGTCTATGCCGAGCGCTTTTCGGATCAGGACGGGCGCATCCGCGCCACGTTCGAGCTCGTCTGGGTGTCGGGCTGGGCGCCGCATGAAAGCCAGCAGAAGCCGCTCCGGCCAGGCTCGGCCAAGGCTCGGCTGGCCGATGCACTCGGGGTGCCCGAGCGTCCGGCCGGCGACACGCCGGAGGGCCGAGACTAGCTCGCGGCAGCCTGCGGCGCGGGGGCGAACACCTCCAGCGCGGCGGGCCGGATGCCGAAGCGGGCCGGCGTGGAGGTGCGGATCTCGCCGTCGACATTCACAGGCCGCGGCCGGCTGGTGTGGATTTCAAATGCCTTGGCACGCGCCGAGCGCACCTCCTGGAAGGCGTGGTGGTCGCCGCTGCGCAAGGCGGGAGCCAGCAGGAACAGCCGCCACAGGCGTTCCGTCTCCAGGCTGAAGAGGTCGAGCAGACCGTCTTCGATGCTGGCGTCGGTGGCCACGGTCAGCCCGCCCCCGAAATGGCGCCCGTTGCCGACCCCGATCTGCAGCGTCCGCACCCGCACGCGCTCATCCGGCGTCTGGATCACCGCGCCGAAGGTGCGGGCCTTGAACAGCACGGCGAAGGAGGTGAGCACGTAACCCAACGTCCCGAACCTTCGCTTCGTCTCTGTCGTCAGCTGCTGGGCCAGTTCGACGCTGATGCCGAGGCTCGCCACGTTGAGGAACGGAATATCATTGACCGTTCCGACGTCGACACGCCGCCGCAGACCGGCGGCGATCACGTCCGCAGCACCCTCCAGTTCGAGCGGCACGCCGATGGTGCGGGCGAAATCGTTTCCGGTCCCCATTGGAAGAACGCCGAGCGGCAATCCTGTGTCGAGCGCCGACGCAACCGCCGCGGAGACCGTCCCGTCTCCTCCGCCGACGACGAGCGCGTCGGCCTCGCCGGCATGCGCCACGACGAAGTCGTGCAGGCCGGAAGGGTCGTCGGAATAGGTGTGGGCGATGCCGATGCCCGCCGCGTCCAGCCTCTCCAGCACGGGATCGATCGATGTTTCCCCCGCCCTCGCCTTCCGGTTGAGCACGAGGAGAAGGCGTCGCGGAGGCATGCGGGAAAGAGCGTTCACGGGCGCGGCTGTCCTTGGGTGGCAGGGGTCGTGCCGGTGCGATCTGCCGATGGCGGATCTGTCAGGGCGTGAACTCCGCCGTAACCGCCAGGTTCCATGCCGGGCGCCTCCTGCATGTCGCTGGGCTCCTGCGCCGCAGGCTCCACCTGGCCCCTGCTCTGCAGCGCCCGCGCCGCGAGCCAGCACAGCACGGCCCAGGCCGAGCCGGCCGACCAGCCGGCCAGGACGTCCGTCGGCCAGTGCACCCCGAGGAAGATGCGGCTGAAGCCCACCAGCAGCGTCAGCATCACGGCGACCGAGACGATGTAGACCTTCAGCCTCCGGCGCGGCGACGTGCGCGCGAGCAGGACGCCGATGGTGAGGAAGGTGACGGCCGACATCATGGCGTGACCGCTGGGAAAGCTCAGCGTCCTCACGTCGACGAGATGCGCCACGAGGTCCGGGCGGGGCCGGTCGAAGGCCACTTTCAGCACCTGGCCGACCAGCGTGCCCCCGGCAACCGAGGTGACGAGGAGGCCGGCCGCCGCACGTTTGTTGTCGAGCACGAGATAAAGCGCCGACAGCACGGTCACGAGCGTCAGCACGGTGAAGCCGCCGAGCGACGTGATGTCGGTCATCGAGAGGGTGAGCCATTCCGGCCCGATGGGCTTGGCGGGGTCCCCCACCTGCCGCAAGGCGAGGAGGATGGCGGTGTCGAAGGCGTGCGTCTCGCCCTCTCGTATCTCGTCGGCAAGGCTGATGAACGCGAAGAGGCCGCCGGCCACCACCATGAGGCCCAGCACGAAGCCGAGTTCGAGCCGGATGACGGGCAGCCTGCGCATGGGAACTCCTCAGTCCTGGACGGCATATGGCGACCTGCCGCCGCAGCGGGAACCCCCGTCGGTGCGGTTCCGTTGCTCTCAGCCGCAGCGCGTGCTGCCGCGGCGGGCGGGAGCAGCATCATGGACGCAGGGCCGAGGACGGACGACATCATTCCGGAGAACGGCGAGGAAGGCGCGATCGTCGATCAGCGCGACGCCGCCGAATCCGCAGGCCTCCTCTACGTCAGCGACGAGGAGCCGGGGATCCGGCGCCGCAAGAGCGGCAAGGGCTTTTCCTATCGCAACCCCGACGGCAGCACCGTCCAGGACGCGGAGACACTGAAGCGCATCAAGTCGCTGGCGGTGCCGCCGGCCTATACCGACGTCTGGATCTGTCCCGATCCGCGCGGGCACATCCAGGCGACGGGCCGCGACGACCGTGGCCGCAAGCAGTACCGCTACCACGCCGCCTGGCGCGAGCTGCGCGACAGCACGAAGTACGAGCACATGTTCGAGTTCGCCCGGATCCTTCCGGCCCTGCGCCAGCGCGTCGACGCCGACATGGCCCGCCGGGGCCTGCCGCGCGAAAAGGTGGTGGCCACCGTCGTCCACCTGCTGGAGAACACGCTGATCCGCGTCGGCAACTCCGACTACGCCAAGCAGAACAAGAGCTACGGCCTGACCACCCTGCGCGACCGGCACGTCAAGATCGAGGGTGCCGAGATGCGCTTCCAGTTCAAGGGCAAGAGCGGCAAGACGTGGAAGCTGCGGGTCAAGGACCGGCGTCTCGCCAAGGTGGTGAAGGCCTGCCAGGACATTCCCGGCCAGCACCTCTTCCAGTACATCGACGAGGACGGCGACCGGCAGGAGGTGACCTCGCAGGACGTCAACTCCTACCTCAAGGAAGCGACCGGCGCCGACATCACCGCCAAGGACTTCCGCACCTGGGCAGGCACCGTGCTGGCTGCCATGGCGCTGCGTGAATTCGAGACGGTCGATGGCGCCGCGCGGACCAAGAAGAACGTCCGCGCCGCCGTGGAGCGGGTTTCCGCGCGCCTCGGCAACACGCCGACGATCTGCCGCAAGTGCTACATCCACCCGGAGGTCTTCAACGCCTATTTCGAAGGCGACCTCGCTCGCGAGATCCGCGAGGAAGTGGAGGAAGAGCTCGCGACGGAGATCGAGAAGCTGAAGCCGGAGGAGGCCGCGCTGCTGGCTCTCCTGCGGGTGCGTCTGAAGCGCGAGGAGGAAAAAGGCGCGACGCTCAAGGACCGGCTGGAGAACTCGGTCAAGGCCGTCGCCTGACGCAGCTCACTCGGGCTTCCGCCAGAGCCAGGCCCTGCCGTCCCACACCGTGAAGGGCCGCTCTGCTTCCAGGACCACCCGGAGCCCTGCTGCCCGCGCCCATTCCGCGGCATCGGCGCGGTCGCGCGCCTCGTCTCCCCTGTAGGACAGGTTGAGGATGGCGGCATGGCCACCCGGCTTCAGGACACGGGCGATCTCCCCGACAAGGTCCGCGGCCAGCGAGGCTGCCACGAGGTAGGGAAAAACGTCGCAGGCGACGACGGTGTCGAAGGCCTCGCCTCTGAATGGGGCGAGGTCACGCCCGCTCGTCCGTGCGAAGGACAGCCCCGGTTCGGGCTTTGCAGCCGCCTGGGCCAGCATGCCGTGTGACACGTCTGCGCCGACCACCAGCCCGCAGCGCGGCGCCAGCGCCCGGCCGATCCGGCCGGTTCCGCATCCGAGGTCGAGGACGGCTCGATCCGGCCCCGGCAGGCCGAGCGCTTCGAGCCAGGACACGACTTCACCCGTCGCGCGGGCCAGAAGCTCCTCGTCGCCCAGGCTGTAGAGTGCGACGGACGCCGCGGGATGACGCAGGGCGAGGGCGTCGAAGATCCGCGCCCAGCGGGCCACGGCATCGTCACCCGACCCTGCACCCTCATGGTCTGCCTCCGCCATGACCTCGGCCACGGTGCGCGCCGCATCCGGCTTCTGCCGCAGGAGGCTGGAGAGGGCGCGCAGCCTGGTGGCTTCGGGGCCGGAGGCACGACGGGCGGCTTCCGAAAGGGCATCGGGCAGCCCGGGATCGCTGCCGACGGCGATCAGAAGGTGCATCAGCGCAAGGTTGGCGTGCCGCGTATCCGCCGCCGCAGCCGCGATGGCGCGGGGGAGGCGGTGGGCATGGTCATCCACCCGCGGCCTCCCGGAAGAGCGAGACGCGGCGCGTCATCAGGTCGGTGGCGCCCCAGTCGTACTTGTACGCCTCGCGGCCGCGCAGGAAATGAAACCGGCGCGCGCCCCTTTCGCACGCCCGCTCGATGGCGTCGCCGACGAGAAGCGTGCCGGGGGCTTCGCGATGGAAGGCGGGGTCAAAGCCGGACAGGTAGGCACAGGCCTCCTCGCCGCGCCACAAGCCGTAATAGGCGCCAGCCAGCCTGCCACCGATATGCAGCAACCGGCAGTCGGCGAAGCCACGAGCGAGCAGGCCGGGAAGGGCAGCGCGGTGGAAGGCAACGACGCGGGGATCGCCGAGCACGCCACCCTCGCCCCGCGACTCCCAGCGGGTGCCGTGCAGGTCCGCCAGCATGTCGAGAAAGTCGCCGGCCTGATCCGGCCCGGGCTCGGACAGCGTCAGTCCGCCCGACCTCTCCGCCCGATGGCGGGCCATACGCAGCTTGCGCCGCCGGAGCGAGGGGACGGAGTCGAACCCATGCTCGAGATCCAGCACGGGACAGGCCTCGTGCGGCTGCTCTTCGCGTCGCCAGCCCGGCACGGCGGGAAGCTCCAGCGCCCGAGCAGAAGGCCGGAGGTCGCCGAGGTCGAGGCGCGCCGCCTCGGGGCAGAGGCGCGCGATCGCCTCGGCGAGCGCCGGGCGCACCGCGGAGTGGGCCGCGGGCTCGACGAGGATGTCGGAAAAGTCGCTGAGCGAAATCCCGAGCGGCAGCAGGCGAACAGCCTGTGCACCGTCTTCCACATAGAGCGGCGCCAGGGCGGCCAGCCTTCCCTCGACGCGGAGCGCGATGATGGCGAGCGTGCCCGGCCGGAAGCTTTCCCACCACGGCAGCAGCCAGTCGGGGCTTTGGAAGGGCGTGGCGTCCGCCACCCGGTCGAAGAGGTCACGCCACTCCGAGAGAAGGTCGCGGGCCGCTCTATCGTCACTCACGCGCTCGGCCATGCAGAGAGGCGAGCGGAGCGCCGGCGCGCCGGCGTCCTGACGTTCGGCCACCCCGCTCATGCCGGCACGTCCAGGGGCAGCGCCGAGCCGACCTCGCCGCGCGCAAGGCGGCAGTAGAGATCGAGATAGGCTTGAGTCATCCGCTCCAGGGAAAACCGCCGCCGGGCCGTCGCGCGGCAATCTCCGGAATCGATGCGGGCGGCGGACCCGATCGCCTCCGCCATCTCCTCGGGGTCATCGACGATGAAACCCGTCCGCCCCTCCTCCACCGTCTCGGGCAGCGCGCCGCGGCGGAAGGCGACGACAGGCGTGCCGCAGGCCGCCGCCTCCATGGCGACGAGCGAACTCGTCTCCTCGGCGAGAGACGGGACGAGCACGCAGCGCGCCGCACTCATCAGCCGCCGCTTCCGGGCGAAGCCCGCGCGGCCGAGCCAGCGCACGCCGCGCCCCAGGCGCGGCAGGATTTCCTCGCGCCAGTAGCGCCGGTGTTCGGCATAGTCGAAGACCTCTCCCGCCAGAAGCAGCGGCACCCCAGCCTTCCTGCAGGCCTCGATGGCGAGGTGCTGCCCCTTCTCCGGGCAGATCCGGCCGAGGCAGAGCGCGAACCCTCGCCTGGCATGCCGGGCTTGGAGATCTTCCACAGGCACCCCGTTGGGGATGGGTGGCAGCACAATCGGCGATGGCGGGCACATGCGCGCCTGCGCGGCCGAGACGGGGTTCAGGAACGTCCGTGGACGCGGCAACCGGAAGAGCCCAGCCGGGTACCAGGAGGGCGGCAGGTGCAGGGTCACCAGGGCAGGCGGGCCCGCATCCGGCAGATAGGCGGCCGCATCGATCCCATGCAGATGCATGACATCGGGTTTCACCGAGGCGATCGCAGTCTCGATCACCTTTCGGTAGTTCTGGTGAGCTGCGGCCCGGCGCGCCGGCGTCAGGTCACCCCGGGGCACGGGCGCGGCGACCAGCTCACCCGCAACCGCAGAGCCGTCGCACGCCACGACGAAAGAGCGATGCCCGGCCCTGACCAGGGCCTCGTCCAGCCGGTACAGCACCTGTTCCGCGCCGCCTGGAGTGTCCGGACCGACAGGCGCGAACGGGTAGGCCACCGACAGGACGACGAGGCTCATGCCGACCTCCCGAGGGCAGCATCGCAGGCCGAGAAAGCCTCGAGCAGTCCGGCCGCCGTCGCTTCCCAGCCGAAGCGCTCGTACAGGATCAGCCCACCATTCGGGGCTGCCGAGAAATCCTCCCGGCCGGCATCGACGAAGCACTCGGCATCGAGGCGAACAGGTGCGAGCGTGGCTGCCTGCGTGGCGAAGCAGGCCAGCATGTGCAGCTTCCTCTCCCGTTCCGCGGCAGTCAGCCGGAGCACGACGGCAGCGTTGCCGCCCTCGGGAAGGCTTTGCCAAAGCGCACCCTCGGGCCCCGCCCGGTAGAGAGGCATTGCCAGCACGACCGGCCGGACGGGCATGCGTGCAACGGCCCTGTCCACCGCGAAAGCCGTCGCGTCGTGGTCGGGGTGCCCGCCCTCGTAGCGATGCGTGAATACGAGATCGGCGCCGGCCAGCAGCGGGCCCAGCCACGCAATCACCTCTGGAAGCGTGGTCGCGACGTCCTGGTCCGGCACCTCCAGGGTGGCGAGGGCCTGCGGCGGCACGCCCGCCAGCGCCATCGCGGCCTCGAGTTCACCCCGGCGCGCCAGTGCATAGTCGGCGAGGGTATGAAAGCCGCCCCGCTCAGGATCCCCGTTGCGGCGAGGTGCCCCGTCGGTGACATGCACGACGAGCAGATCCCGAAACCGGTGCAGTTGCGCCCCGAGCCCGATGGTCTCGTCGTCGGGATGGGCCACGACGACGACCGTCCGCGCAAGGATCTCCGGCCGGGCGGGATCGGCGAGGAGGGCGAGCGTCCCAGCCGCGTCCGCCGCGCCGGGCATGGATCACGCCACCGTTTCGGCGGTACGCGGAACCGCGCTCGCGCGGCCCGGCGCATAGCGGCGCACCATGCTGGCGCAGAACTCCGCGAACTCGCCGGGATCGCGCGGCGGGCTGGTGTGGTGCGGCTCGATGCCCTTGTGTTCCGGCGTGAAGCAGAAGGTGACGGTCACATCGAACTCGGCCAGAGCGTCCATCTGCCGGTCGAACCAGTCCAGCGCGTTCGGCCGGAAGACATCCGCCCAGGACAGCCCGGTGCGCAGATGTCGCACACCGAGTCTACGCATCCATGCAACCGCATCATCAAGCCGGGGATCCTCGAAGTGGAACCACTGGCACAGGCCCATCTGGGACGCGTAGGGCGCGTACATTTCGAGGGACGGCTTCGGCGAGCCGTCCTCGCGCAGCAGCCCCATGTAGAAGTGCCGGTAGTAGGACGACCCTTCCGCCTCGCGGTGCCGGGTGGTCGCAGGCCAGTCGCGCGGCAGGTCGTAGAGGCTGTACCAGTGAATGCGGGGAACGCGGCCGATCAGGAGTTCGGCCGTCCGCTCCACGCCCCATGCCTGCACCTCCTCGGCGCCGAACGACGAGACGCCGACCTCCGTCACCCAGAGAGGCTTGTTGGTGACCGCGCGGATCTCGTCGAGCTTCGCCGGCCACTCGCTGATCTGCCACAGGTTCCAGTCGAGCGGGAAGCCGTGCACGGCGACGACGTCGATCTCGTCGAGCACGCCCTTTCCCGCCAGATTGATGACGAAGGACGGATCGATGGGCGACATGCCGCCCAGCACGCGCGGCAGGTCGGCGTTCTCGGCGCGGATCGCCTGTCCCGCTAGGCGGGCCATCTCTGCGAAGCGGCTCCAGTCCGGGTCGATCTGCGGATCCCAGTGCGACTTGTTGTTGGGCTCGTTCCAGATCATCGCGGCTTCGATCATCGCCGGTTACCCTCCTGGCGTGCGGGATAGACCGCGGCATCCGCGGGCAGCGCGGCACAGCGGCAGATATAAACCTCTGCCTCGGGATGAGCCTCGATCCGGAAACCGGAGGCGCGCAGCATGGCTTCGGCACAGGCACGGTTGGGCACCCACCAGTTCGTCGGGTCCCGCGCATAGCGGTCCTCGACGAAGTGCAGCTTGGGCCAGTCCGGCCGATCGAAGACTGCGGTTTCGCTGAACGGGTAATCCTCGTTCACCGCCCCGGCCTCGCTGCTGCCGCGCTGCATGGACTGGAACACCATCATGTCGCCGCACACATGCTCGCGGATCAGGTCGAGCGCGAGCAGCGGGTGCCTGAGGTGGTAGAGCACGCCCATGAAGAGCACGATGTCGAAGCGCTCGCCGAGCGCGCCGACGTCGTAGACGCTGAGTTCGCCGAACTCGATGTCCATGCCGAGCACGCCGGCGGCGAAGCGGGCCTGGGCGAGGTAGTCGGCATCGGAGTCGACGGCCACCACCCGCGAGGCACCGCGGCGCTTCATCTCGATGGCGTAGAACCCGCCATTGCAGCCGATGTCGAGCACGGTCTTCCCCGTCAGGTCGGCGGGAATGGCGTCGGCGAAGCCCTTCCATTTGACGCGGGGATAGTCGCCCAGGAAGTGCTCCGGTGCGGTCTGGACGCCGCCGAGGTCGATGTTGTGGAACCAGGGGCCGAGCTTCTCCGCCTGGGCGCGGATTTCGTCGGGTGAGAGGCGCTCGAGACTGGTCATGGCGTGCTCCTGTCGGCCGGGGCAGGCTCTTGCCCGTTCGTGGCGAAATCCTCAAAGGGCCGCCCGAGCGGACGGCCGTGAAGTCCGGCTGGCGCCGCGGCGCCATCGGCGAAGAGGCCGAGCGCCGCCCGCCAGCCATTGAGGGTCCCGACGTCGACGTAGCGAGACCCCGCGCGGACCCCGACGGCCTCCCCGCCCTGTGCGATCCAGGCGTTGACCAGCGTCCCGATGTACTCATCGCGGCAATTGCGGGCGATCCAGAGGTCCCGCAGCTCGTGCAGGACGGACCCCGGCATCTTGAACGCGCCCCAGATCCAGCCAGAAGCCGCGTCGGGTCGCTTCACCTGGATCTCCAGCACCCTGTCGCGATCGTCGGTGACGACGGCGTCGAACACTTCGGGATTGTCGACCGGGAACAGCAGGAAAGAGAGCACGCCGTCCGGGCACGCGGCGAGCGCGTCCTCGGGGTACCAGACGGTATCCGGGAGCCCCACCAGGACATGCTCGTCAGCCGGGACGAGCGGCGCGGCGCGGAAGACGGCATCGCACAGCCCGCTCGGACGGGGCTGCACGACATAGGCGATGGTCGCATCGCCGTAGCCCGCTCCGAAATATTCGAGAATGTCGGACTTTCCCGGCGAAATGACGAAGCAGACCTTGTTTGCCCCGCCCCGCAGCATGCGCTCCACGAGGTGCTCGCTGACCGCGCAGGGGCGCTCGGCCCCGCCGTCGATTCTGCTACCCACCGGCAGCAGTTCCTTGGAAAAGGCCAGCGGCTGGATGCGGCTGCCGCGTCCCGCGGCGGGTACGATCCCCCACATGTCAGGCCTCGGCCATCTCGGGCGCCGCACCCGACCGTTCGGGGCGCACGCCGGCGATCAGGGCCAGCAGTTCACGCGCGCGGTGCATGGACGTATGGGCGTCGAGCACCCGCTCGCGGCCGCGCCTGCCCAGGGTGGCGATGGCCTCTGGGCTCATGTCGAGCGCGTCCAGCGCCTCCTGGGTGGAGCGGGCGATGAGGATTTCACGGCCCGGCTCGAAGAACTCGTCGAGGCCCCGCCAGGTATCGGTCAGGATCGCGGTGCCGCACGCGGCGGCCTCGAACAGCCGTCCGGACGGACACCAGCCTGAACGTGCCATGGCGGCCCGGGTCACGTTGAGGGTGAGCCGGCTCGCGGCATAGAACGGGGAGTGCTCGGCCGGCGGCAGGTGCCGGACGAAATGGATGTTCTCCGTCCAGGGGAACGACCGGGGGTACTGTGCTCCCGCAAGCACGAAGCGCTGCGCCGGCCGCCGCCTCGCGGGCTCGACGAAGAGCGCTTCCAGCGCCTCCTGCCGGTCGGGGGCGAAGGTGCCGATATAGGAGAGGTCGCAGCGAAAGCGCGGATCGGGTTCGACGGGCCTGTAGAGCTCGGGGTCGACATGTCCGTAGAGCGGAGCAACGCGGCGCGCGCCGAGCCGGGTCCGCAGCGCGTCCAGGGCGGTTCCGCCGGTGTAGCTCAGCACAAGGTCGAAGCAGCCGAGGCCGCGTTCCCCGATCGAGGTCACGTCCTCCCCGTCTTCGAGAAGGGAGAGGGTGACGGGGGTGTCGAGGTCATAGAACAGCCGGATCGGCCGTCCCGCTTCCATGACGAGGTCGGTCGCCTCCACCCCGTGCGGGCAGAAGGAGGTGACGATGGCGACATCGGCATCGGCGAGCTCGCGGCGGGCCCGCCCGGCAACCTGCGGCCAGTCGGGATAGACCACGAGGTCGCCACCCGGGATGTCGTGCAGATCCCGGCTCGTCGCGTACCAGGGCGCGTCGTGCTCGAAGAACACAACGCGATTGCCGAGCGTCGCGAGCGCACGGATGAGGCCGCGCCACAGGGTGGCGTGCCCGTTGCCCCATGACGAAGAGACGGCGAGGCCGAAGACGACGATCTTCATGATGGCGCCTCGTTGAGTGAGGTGACGCAAGGGCCGCTATCGTCGAGGACGAGGCGGCTGACGGAGCCCGGGTCCAGCGCGACGCGGCTCCACGCGTCGAGCCCCAGGCCAAGGGCAAAGAGGATCAGCGACCGCAGCGGCTCGGCATGGCCGACGAGCACAACGGCACCGTCGGGGCGCCCGGCCATCAGCCGGTCGGCAAGGCCGATCATGCGGGCCTGGGCCTCCACCATGCTCTCCCCCGACGGAGGACGGGCGAGGCTGCGGGCCGTGTTCCAGCGCCGCCAGTCCGGCTCGTCGGCAAGCTCTGCGAACGATCGTCCGGTCCAGCCCCCGAAATCGACCTCGTCCAGGGCCGGCGACGTCTCGACCTGCAGCCCGTGCTGCGCAGCGATGGGTTCGGCCGTCTCGACCGCACGCCGGCGCGGGCTGGACAGCACCGCGCGGACGGGATCGAGCGCCATCCGCCTCGCGGCCGCTTCCGCCTCGGCACGGCCGTTCGACGACAGCGCGATGTCCGACCGGCCGCTGAGCACGCGGCCGACCTCACCGTGGCTTCCATGCCGCACGAGGATCAGATGCAGCGGCATCCCGGCATCCTCACGCCTGCCCCGCCACGTCTCCCGCGATGAAGCGCAGTGTCTTTTCCCGCGCTTCGGCATCGGTGAACTGCTGCGGCGGCGACTTCATGAAGTAGCTGGACGGGGCTGTCAGCGGGCCGCCGATGCCGCGGTCGCGCGCCAGCTTGGCACAGCGCACGGCGTCGATGACGATGCCGGCCGAGTTCGGGCTGTCCCACACCTCGAGCTTCAGCTCGAGGTTCAGGGGCATCCCGCCGAAGGTCGTGCCCTCCATGCGGATGTAGCACCACTTCCGGTCCGTGAGCCACGGAACGTGGTCGCTGGGGCCGACATGGATGTCGCCGGGGGCAAGCGGCACGTCGAGCTGGCTCGTCACGGCCTGCGTCTTGGAGATCTTCTTCGATTCCAGCCGCTCGCGCTCGAGCATGTTCTGGAAGTCGGTATTGCCGCCGAAGTTCAGCTGGTAGGTCCGGTCGACGCGGACGCCGCGCTCCCTGAACAGGTTGGTGAGCACGCGATGCACGATCGTCGCGCCGACCTGGGACTTGATGTCGTCCCCGATGATCGGGAGGTTCCGCTCGGCGAAACGAGCCGCCCAGCGTGGATCCGAGGCGATGAAGACGGGCATGCAGTTGACGAGGCCGGTGCCGGCGGCCAGCGCCTGCTCGGCATAGTATTCGCCCGCCTGCTGCGAGCCGACGGGCAGGTAGGAGACGAGAACGTCCACCCGGTTGCGCCGCAGGGATTCCGCGACGTCGACCGGCTGCTCGCCCGATTCCTCGACCACGTCGCGCAGATATCGCCCGAGCCCGTCCAGGGTCGGCCCGCGCTCGACGACGGCACCCGTCGGCGGCGGCTCGGCGAAGCGCTGCGTGTTGTTGGGCTCCGCGAAAATGGCCTCGGACACGTCGCGACCCACCTTGGTCGCGGCGATGTCGTAGGCTGCCACGATCTCGATGTCGGAGACGTGGTAGCCGCCCAGCGTCACGTTCATCAGGCCCGGGACGGGCTCGTTGCCGGACGCGTCGCGGTAATAGGTCAGGCCCTGTACGAAGGAGGAGGCGCAGTTGCCCACTCCCACGAGGCCTACTCGAAGCTTGGATCCCCTCACGGGCGTCTCCTTTCAGGCGCTTACGCCGTGGCGGCGTCGCCGAGCGCGATGTCGCGCAGGCGCGCGCCCTTGCGCGGTGCCTCCTTGGCGAACCAGGCGATGGTGGCGTGCAGCCCGGCCTCGAGCGGCGTCTGCGGCGACCACCCGAGCAGCTCGGCCGCACGGGTGATGTCGGGTCGCCGCCGCCGAGGGTCGTCGACCGGCAGGGGCATGCGCACGATGGCCGACCGCGATCCCGTCATGGCGAGCACGCGCTCGACGAGGTCGCCCACGGTGAGTTCGACGGGATTGCCGAGATTGACCGGACCGGGCAGCGCCCCTTCGTGCTCCATCAGTTGCACGAGGCCGGAAACAAGGTCGTCGACGTAGCAGAAGGAGCGCGTCTGGCTGCCGTCGCCATAGACGGTGATGTCCTCGCCCGCGAGCGCCTGGGTGACGACATTGGACACCACGCGCCCGTCGTCAGGCGCCATGCGGGGACCGTAGGTGTTGAAGATCCGCGCGACGCGCACCTCGCAGCGCCCGAGACGGGCGAAGTCGAAGGCCAGCGCCTCGGCGGCCCGCTTGCCCTCGTCGTAGCAGGCGCGCGGCCCCGTGGGGTTCACGTTCCCCCAGTAGATCTCGCGCTGCGGATGGCTCTCGGGGTCGCCGTAGACCTCACTCGTGGAGGCCTGCAGGAAGCGCGCGCCATGTGCCTCGGCCAGACGCAGGAGGTTGCGCGTGCCGACCACGCTGGTGAACATCGTGTGCTCCGGATCGGCCTGGTAGTGCGGCGGAGAAGCGGGACAGGCAAGATTGTAGATCCGGTCGAAAGACTTGCGCGGGCCCCGGAGCCGCTGCGGCAAAGGCTCGGTGATATCAGCCTCGATCACGTCGAAGCGAGGGCTCGACAGCAGATGTCGCACGTTCTGGCTGCGGCCCGTCCGGAAGTTGTCGAGACAAACGACCGAAGAGCCGCCGGCCAGCAGGACGTCGCAAAGGTGCGAACCCAGGAAACCCGCGCCTCCGGCGACGAGGACACGGTGCTCAGTTCCGCTCTTCATCGTGAAGACCTCACTCTTGGTGCGCGGAGGCCAACGCCGCACGTTTGTAGATGGTTCAATTGCCGTGCGATGATTCCCCGCATCAGGCTGTCCGGGTCAGTTCAGGAGCGAGGCGGGAGGCCATCGCCTCGACGAGATGACCCTCGAGTTCCTGCGCCCTGCGGTCGGCGGAGTGCTCGGCGTCCACCCTGGATCGCGCGGCCTCAGCCACGGACAGGCGCCGGCGTTCGGGCCAGGCGAGGATCTCCATCACCCGATCGGCCGTGTCCGCGATGACGATCTCGCTGTCCGGCGCGAACAGCGCGGAGAGCCCGTCCCAGCGATCGGACACCACGGGGGTTGCGCAGGCGCCAGCCTCGAAGAGCCGCACGCTGGGGCTCCAGCCCGCACTCACCATGTCGGCGCGGGTGACGTTCACGGTCCAGCGGCTGGCGGCGTAGAAGGCCGGGTGACGCGCCGGGGGCACGTGGTCGATGCGCTCGACATTGGCGGGCCAGGCGATGGTGTCAGGGTATTGCGGCCCGGCGACCACGCAGCGCAGGTCGGGCCTGCGGCGCGCCGGCTCGAGCAGGAGGCGTTCCAGCGCCGGCTGCCGGTCCTCGCTGTATGTGCCGAGATAGGAGAGGTCCCATTCCGGCTGGACCAGCTGCGGCCGGTAGGCGCGCGTGTCGACGGAGCAGTAGAGCGCCCGGGCCGCGGGCGAGCCGAACTCGTCCTCCAGCCGCGCCAGCATCGGCCCGCCGGTGAAGGAGAGGTAAAGGTCGTATCCCGGCACCTGGTCGGCTCGCAGATACTCGCAGGACCCGCGCTCCAGCGCGGCGACGGTGACCGGGGTGTCGATGTCGTAGAAGGCGACGATGCCGCGCGCCCGTGCCTGGGCCCACGCCCCGACGGCGATCCCTTCCGGGACATAGGAGCCGACGATGACGGCGTCGGCCCTCTCGACCTGCCCGCGCCAGCGGTCGAGATCGTCGAGCGACTGGTAGAAGGCGAGCTTGCAGTAGTCGGGTTGATCGAGGTCGCGATTGCTCGCGTACCAGGGCTTGTCGCGTTCGAGGAACAGCACGTCGTGCCCGCGCGCCGCCATGGCTTTCAGCAGAGCCCGCCACGTCGTCGCGTGGCCGTTGCCCCAGGACGACGACAGCGTCAGGCCGAGGACGACGATCCTGAGCCTGCGGCGCGGCGGAACGGCGTTCATGCCGCGCTCCTTTCGCGCTTGCGGGCGGCGGTCTCGCGCAGGATCTGCTCCACCTGCCGGCCACGGTGCGCATAGGTGTGGTCCGCGAGAACCCGCGACAACGCCTGCCCCCCGATGGCCTCGGCCCGGTCGGGCGTGAGCCACTCCATGATCGCGGCGACATCCGCACCGTCGCGCGCCACGAGAACCTCCTCACCTGGCTCAAGGAACTGCTCTATGCCTTCCCAGGCGTCGGTGATGAGGCACGCGCCGGCCCCGGCTGCCTCGAAGACCCGCGTGGCCGGCGAGAAGCCCACTTCCGCCATGCTGTCGCGGGCGACGTTGAGCACCGCCAGCGGCGTGCGGTTGAAGGCGTTGTGGTCGCGCGTGTAGACGTGCCCGATGCGCCGGACGTTGGGAGTGGTTTCCTTGCTCTCCCAGCCGGAGCCGCCCAGCACGAACGTCTTGCCGGGAAGGTTTGCGGCCGGGCCCAGGAAGAACTCCTGCACGCGCGCCTCGCGGTCCGGAAGGCGATTGGCGAGGAAGCCGAGGTCGGCGGAAAATCGCTGGTCCGGCGGCGCCGGGTGATGCGTCGCGGGATCGAGGGCGTTGTAGACCGGCTCGCAACGCCTCGCGCCGAGCTCCTCATAGGCCGACACGACCGGCGGCCCGCCGCCATAGGTCAGCACGAGATCCAGTGCCGGGAGGGCCCGGCGCAAGGGATGGCGGTCGAAGCCGCGGATCTCGGCGAGGGTGGCGGGAGCATCCACGTCCCAGAAGATGCGGATCGCCTCGGGGCGGGACGCCGCGATCACGCCTGCCAGCAATTCGTCGTCGAACACCCCGACGCCGCTCGCCTTCACCACCACGTCTGCATGGGCTGCCTCGGCGACGACCTCGCGCACGGCATCCTCGGTGGCGTCGTAGACGCGCACCTTCGCCCAGTCCGGCGGGTCGATGTCCCGGTGCTGCTGCCGGCCGTAGGCGTCCGGCTCGTAGAAGGTGATGTCGTGCCCGCGACGGCCGAGGTCGCTCAGGAGCCCGCGGTAATAGGTGGCGGCGCCGTTCCAGTAGGAAGACAGCAGGCTGGAGCCGTAGAAGGCGATCTTCATGAAGCCGTTTCCATGGACGGAGCGGTGGAGCGTCTGGCGAAGGGGCTTTCCGGGATGGCTCCGGGAGCACCGAGCCGGGCGGCGATCGCCTCGAGCTCGCGGGCGCGGTGAGCGCAGGTGTGCCGGGCCCGGATCGTGGCGAGGCCGTGGGCTGCAAGCTCCTGCCGCAGGCCGGGATCGCTGGCGAGTGCGCCGAGGTGACGGGTCATCTCCGCGCCGTCGGCGGCGACCAGATAGTCCTTTCCGGGCGAGAACAGGTGTTCGTCGTCTCGCCATGGCGCGCACACCAGCGGAATCCCGCAGGCCAGCGCCTCGAACACCCGGATCGTGGGGATGCCAGGGAGCGCCTCGACATAGAAGCGCCTCGGCACGTGCACCGTGGCGAGGTGCGTGGCGAAGACGGCCGGGGCCGCGGCGTTGGCGATCCAGCCGCGATAGCTTGCGCCGTGGCGGGCCAGCATGGCGAGCGCCTCGGGCGGGTACCGGACGCCATGCACGTCGAGGGACAGCCCGGCTTCCCCGGCAGGCCGGAGCAGAAACTCCTCGAGTTCGGCCGTGCGCTCGCCGTCGCCCCAGTTGCCGATCCACACCAGGCCTTCCCGGTGCGGTTCCTCGGCGGGGGGAGCGAACACCGTCGTGTCGGCCGCCTCGTGCCAGACGAACACCCGGTCGCCCCAGCCCCAGCGGCGATAGACTTCGGCCAGCGTCGCGCCGAAGGCCAGCACGCCGTCATAGGCATCGAGGTCGTAGCGCCGGATCGCATCGGGATCGCTGACGGCGCGGTGATGCGTGTCGTGGAACAACAGCCGGTAGCGGCCACCCGACATGCGATGGGCGCCGATGCGCGCCACGAGTTCGGGCTCGTTCCACTCGTGCACGAGCACGAGGTCGGCTCCGTCGAGCGCTTCGTCGAGGTCGAGGTCCGCCCCGTAGGTGCGCGCTTCCAGCTCGGGATAGGCGGCACGGAATGCGGAGAGGCCATCCTGGCCATGGGAGGCGAGCAGATTGTCCATGCTCCACCCGCGCTCCGGCTCCAGCGAGACCACGTCGTGCCCGGCCCGGTTCAGCGCGCGCAGGACGCCGCGCAGAAAATGGGCGTTGCCGTGGTTCCAGCAGGAGGCAAGCGAATGGGTGAAGACGACGATCCTCAAGCCGCCACCTCCTCGCGATCGGTCGACCTGAGCACGCCCCGGTAGACGCCGAGCATGCCTGACGCCATGGCGTCGACGGTGAAACGGGCGGCACGGTTCCGGGCGCGCTCGCCCAGCGCGGCGCACCGCATCTCGTCCCACACCAGCGTCTCGACAGTCTCGGCGATGGCGTCCTCGTTCATGGCCGGCACGAAGAGGGCGACGCCGTCCCAAAGCTCACGGAAGCTCGGAATGTCGGAGAGCACGAGGGCGCAGCCTGCCTGCGCGGCCTCAAGGACGGTCAGCCCGAAGGGCTCGTAGAGCGCGACAGAAACGAACACCGGAGCGTCCTCCAGCCAGCGCTGCAGCACGGGTTCGCACAGGCGGCCCATCGGGCGTGCATGGGAGAGCGCAATGCTGGCCCCGGCCGGGCCTTCGAGCGGCCCTGCGGCGAAGATGGGCGCCAGCATCCGCGATGCGGCGCGGTCCAGCGTTGCGACATTCTTGCCTTCGTCCCACAGGCGACCGGCCGTGAGCGCGAAATGGCGCGGCGCATCGCTGCGCCGGGCCGGATCCCGCACGGGCGCCGTGCGGCCGTTGGCCACGACACGCGGCAGGACGGAGAGCCCGTGGGCGCGCTGCGTCTCTTCGGCGAAGGCGCGGGTCGGCGCGGTCACGGCATCGGCCGCGCGCAGGCCACGGGCCGCGAGATCGTGCCGCCATGCAAAGTCTTCCGGCAGCGGCTCGCTGCCCTTCACGGCGGTCCACCAGGTGGCGAGACAGGAGTGGGACGTCACCACGACCGGCACGGGCAAGCTCGCCACCGCCGCGAGGGCCGGGGTGTTGAGGTGGACGAGGTGCACGCCCGTTTCCGTCGCGAGCGCGGAAAGCCTTGCTCCCGCATGGCGAAGCTCGTCAGGCCCGGCGGCCGTCCAGTCGAGGGGCAGTCCGGTCTCGACGAGGCTGAGCCCCGGGACCTCCTGCGCATCGGCCCGCTGCGCCATGTCCGGCGCAGGGCCGAGTACGGCAAGGACGGTCTCCACACGGCGGGCGGCGAGCCCGCGGGCGAGGTCGAGCGCATAGGTCCAGACGCCACCCACGGCGTCGGCGGTGATCAGGACGCGAAGCTTCGGCATGGTGTCCACACGTGTGTCGGAGGTGTCGGGAGTTCGGACCTGCGCCCGGGGAACGAGCCGCCTCATCGGGCTGCCTGCAGGAGGGGAGCACGATGCTGGCGCGGATCGTCGGCGAGGCCTTCGTCACGCACCCAGCCGGCAAGGCGGGCGAGGCCTTCCCGCCACTCGGCCGGCCGCCTCAGGCCCAGCGCATCCATGGCGCGGCGGGCGTCGGAGACGTAGTAGCGCTGGTCGCCGGGCCGCCAGTCCTCGTAGGAGACCTCGACCTCGCGTCCTGCGAGCGATCCGATCTCGGCCAGCACCTGCCTCAGGCTCACGGCGTTGCCGGGCCCGCCGCCGAGGTTGAAGGCCTGGCCGGACACGTCGCGAATGCGCGACAGCGCGGCGACATAGGCATCAACCGCATCGCCGACTTCGAGGATGTCGCGCACCTGGCGACCATCGCCATAGACCGTGACGCCGTGGCCGGCGAGCGCGCGAATGAGGAAATGGGCGACCCAGCCCTGATCCTCCGTGCCCCGCTGGCGCGGGCCATAGATGCAGCTCATCCGCAGCACGCAGGTTGGCACGCCGAAGCTGCGGCCGTAGTCGAGCACGTACTGGTCGGCCGCACCCTTGGAGCAGCCATAGGGCGTGTGGAAATCGAGCGGCCGCTGTTCGCCGATGCCGTGGTCGCGGATGTCGGGATCGGCCGGAACATAGGCCGAGGCCATGCGCTCCAGGGCGACGTCGGCGAGGTCGCCATAGACCTTGTTGGTCGAGGCGAAGATCACCGGGACGCCCCGCATGCGCGCCGCCTCGAGGACGTTGAGAGTGCCGCCGATGTTGACGTCCGCATCGTCGCGGGGGGATGCGAGGCTGGTCGTGACGGCCACCTGGGCCGCCATGTGGAACACGGCGCTGCTCTCGGCCACTGCCGTTGCAATCCGCGCGGCGTCGCGCACATCCGCCCGGACGGCACGGATGCGCCGCCCGTGCCGGGCCTGAAGCCATTGCAGGTTGGCCTCGACTCCGGGCCGGCTGAGCGCGTCATAGACGATGACGTCCCGCCCCTCGCTCGCCAGCCGGTCCGCGAGATTGGAGCCTATGAAGCCGGCACCACCCGTGACGAGCACGGGACGGGATGCGTCACCGCTCATGCCACGAGCCCCCGCGACTCCAGCTCCCGCCGCGCCTCGGTCACCCGGTCATGGGCCGTCTGGCTGGCCACCCACCCGGCGAGTGCGGCGAGACCTTCGGAGAAGTCCATGCGCGCCTCGAAGCCGAGGATTTCCCGCGCCAGCGAAACGTCTGCAAAGCAGTGGCGGATGTCTCCCACCCGGGCCTTGCCCAGCGTCTCCGGCACGAGGTCGGGCTTGTTCATCGCCGCGGCGAGCATCTCGCCCACCTGGAGGATGGAGCGGTCCTGGCCGCTGCCGATGTTGAACACCTGCCCGGCTGCAGAGGGTTCCTCCAGCGCCAGGACGAAGGCGCGTGCGACATCGTCGACATGCACGAAGTCGCGGCGCTGGCGGCCGTCCTCGAACACCATCGGAGGCTGGTTGTTGAGCAGGCGGGACGCGAAGATGGCGAGCACGCCGGTGTAAGGGTTCGACAGTGCCTGGCCGGGCCCGTAGACGTTGAACAGGCGCAGCGCGACGCCCTCCATGCCATAGGCCGGAGCCAGCGTGAGCGTCAGGCGCTCTTGCACGTACTTTGTCAGCGCATACACCGAGGCCAGCGTCGGCCGCTTCCACTCCGGCGTCGGAACGGGAACCAGGGGCCGGCGGTCGCGGTCCAGCGGGTCCCAGGTGAGGCCCGCATCCGCCGCCGTGCGCGGCAGGCGCTGCGCATCCTCCACCGGAGAACCCTCGGCCGTCCGGTACAGGCCCTCGCCATAGATGCTCATCGACGAGGCGACGACGACCCGCGCCACGTTGCGGTCGATCAGCTTCTGGAACAGCGCGGCCGTGCCGAGATCGTTGACGGAGACGTATCGCTCCACGGCGTACATGCTCTGCCCGACACCGACCTCCGCCGCGAGGTGGACGACCTTGTCGATACCGGCCAGTGCACGGTCGAGCACGGTCTCATCCCGCACGTCGCCGACCACGAGTTCGGTATCGCGGGGCAGCCCCTCGGGCCGCTCCCCGCCATGCACCTGCTCGATCAGCGAATCGAGGACCCGTACCTCGTGGCCCTTCTCGGCGAGGGCCAGGGCGACGCGGCGGCCGATGAATCCGGCACCGCCGGTGATCAGGATCCTGTCCGGCAAGGGGGCGACTCCGTCACGGTTCAACGGGGCCCCAACGTCCAATGAAGAAGGTTAGTTCCTGTTGCCCTGCCCCCGGAAACGGCAGCTAAGCCATTGTCATGGCAGCGTTTCCGCTTCCTTCCGGCAGATCCGGGCGGATTCCACGATGCGCTCGCGTTCCTCGGAAGTGATGCTCTGCACCGGCTTGGACATGAGGTTCGTGCCGGCCAGCCTTGTGGCGATGCATGTGCAGGTGCGGCTGCACAGCTCGGCGCTGTCGCCGTTCTGCTCGCACACCACCCGGCATTCGGCCACGGGATCCACGGGCAAAGCGACCTGACGATGCGCGGCGAGCCCCGGCGCCAGCGTCGCGATCACCCAGAGCGAGCCGAACAGGATGGGCTGGTGGAGCAGGTAGATCAGCAGCGAGTGGCGCCCGGCGAAGCGCAGCCCGCGTCCGGCCGGGCCCTCCCCCCGCCAGCGCGCGATGGCAGCGTCCAAGCCTGCCCTCAGCGCCAGCCGGGCGACCAGCACTCCGCCGAGGACGACGCCGAACCAGGGCAGCACGGGTTCGTAATCGTTGGTCGGACGCACGGTCTCGGCGAGCCCCAGCCAGAACAGCCAGGGGGAGTCGAAGGCGTCCGAGGCGGCGAAGGCGGGAAGCCCGAGGCACACCACCGCGACGACGGCGACAAGCAACAGCGGAGCCCTCAGGAACGGCAGCGCGAGCACGCTGCAGACCGCTATGCAGTGCAGGATCCCGAAATAGACGAAGTCGTCCGGCATCGCCCACCAGGTCGCGAGCGAGATCGCGGCGGCACCGCCCGCCACCATGGCGAGCCTGCGCAGGAAGGGTTCCCACCGCAGACCGTCGCGCGCGGCGAGAACCAGGCTCACGCCGACCAGGGCGAGAAAGCTGCCTGCGATGAGCTTGGCGAAGATCCGCCAGGCCGGGTCATGGCCGGCCTGAAGGCCGATGAAGCCGAAGAACCCGAGGTCCCACGTGAAGTGGTAGATCACCATCGCGACCAGGGCGACGCCGCGAGCCGCGTCGACGGCGCGCAGGCGCGCGCTGCCGGTGGCGGCAGGCATGGGACGGGGTGCGACGACGGGGAAGGGATCGCGTATCTCGGCCATGGCTCACCTTTTAGGCGAGCGGGGAACGCTTCGCCACAGCAGCGCGATGCCGGGCTGCGCACGTTTCGTCCAGCCCTGCTTCCCGCGCGCTTCTATGGGGTGCGGCGGCGCGCTATCAACGCCGGCCTGCCCGCGTCCGGAGCACAGCCTCCCCCATGTTCACCACCTCGGCCGTGTTTCTGCTGGCCGCGTTTCCAGCCGCGATCCTCGTCGGACTGTCGAAGGGCGGCCTGCCCATCGTCGGCATGCTGGGCGTGCCGGTGCTGGCACTGGTCACCTCGCCGCTGGAGGCCGCGGGGCTGCTGCTGCCGATCTACGTCGTGACCGACATGTTCGGCCTGTGGGCCTATCGGAAGGAATACAGCAGCCGGAACCTGGCGATCCTGATCCCTGCCACCATCCTCGGCGTGGGGATCGGCTGGGCGACGGCGAGCATCGTCGCCGAGGCCTGGGTGACGCTCCTCGTCGGCCTCATCGGCCTGGCCTATTGCGTCGTGAACTTCTGGCGCCGCAACGTGGTGATCGAGCCGAGGCCGGCAGACGTGCCGCGAGGCCTCTTCTGGGGAACGCTGACGGGCTTCGTCAGCTTCGTCTCGCACTCCGGCGGGCCACCCTTCCAGGTCTACGTCCTGCCGCAGCGCCTTCCCAAGATGGTGTTTGCTGGAACCTCGACGATCCTCTTCGCCATCGTCAACGCGGCCAAGCTGGTCCCCTACTGGGCACTCGGGCAGCTTTCGATCGACAATGTCGAGAAGGTCGCTATCCTCGTGCCCGCCGGCGTCATCGCAACGCTGACCGGGGTGAGGCTGACACGGGTCGTGCCGGAACGCCCGTTCTTCATCGCCGTGCAGATCGCGCTTTTCCTCGTGTCGCTGAAGCTTGTCTGGGACGCGCTGCACCGGCTCTGAGACGGGTCACTCCTGCAGGCGGTCGATCATCGTCTGCGTGACGAGACATACACCTTGCGCCGAGCGGCGAAAGCGCTGCGCGTCCGACTTCGGATCATCGCCGATCACCAGGCCGTCGGGAATGCGGACACCCCTGTCGACGACGGTCCGCTTCAACCGCGCCCCTCGACCGACGAGGACATCCGGCAGCACGACGGCGCCGTCGAGATGCGCGCCCGGCGCAACCTTGGTGCCGGAGAACAGGACCGAGCGCTGAACGGTCGCGCCTTCGACGACACATCCACCAGAGACGAGCGAGTTGACCGCATCGCCACCGGTACCGCCCGGCCCGGGCGTGAAGCGGGCGGGCGGCCGGTTCTCGGCGTAGGTCCAGATCGGCCACCCCTCGGCGTAGAGGTCGAGCGACGGCACCGGGGCGGTAAGGTCGATATTGGTCTGCCAGTAGGCGTCCAGCGTTCCGACGTCGCGCCAGTAGGGCTCGGTCTCGAGCCCGCCGCGGACGCAGGACCGCTCGAAGCGATGCGCGACCACCAGGCCGTGCTCGACCAGATGCGGGATGATGTCGCCGCCGAAATCTCGTCGCGAGCGTCTGTCCGCCGCATCGCGCCTGAGCTCCTCGATCAGCCTGTCGGTGTCGAAGACGTAGATGCCCATGCTGGCCAGCGCACGGCCAGGCTTGCCGGGCAGAGATGGCGGGTCCTTGGGCTTCTCGAGGAAGGAAATGACGCGATCGTCGGCATCGACATGCATGACGCCGAAGCCGCTCGCCTCCGCGATCGGGACCTCGACACACGCCACCGTCACATCGGCGCCGCGCTCGACGTGCTGCTGCAGCATCGCCTCGTAGTCCATCTTGTAGACGTGGTCGCCGGCGAGCACGACGACGAAGCGGGGCTTGTAACCGCGGATGATGTCGATGTTCTGGAACACCGCGTCGGCCGTGCCGAGGTACCACTGGCCCTGGTCGGCGAACTGGCCGGCGGGCAGGATGTCGAGGCTCTCATTGCGCCCAGAGCTGAGGAACCCCCAGCCGAGCTGCAGGTGCCGGATGAGGCTGTGCGCCTTGTACTGCACGGCCACGCCGATCCGCCTGATGCCGGAGTTCAGCGCGTTGGAAAGCGCGAAATCGATGATGCGTGACTTGCCGCCGAAATAGACGGCGGGCTTTGCACGCTTGTCGGTGAGCTCGACGAGCCGGCTGCCGCGCCCGCCCGCGAGCACATAAGCCATCGCATGACGCGACAGCGGTGCCGGCTTCCACGTACCGGGCCTTTGCCCCGGGACCGCCCCCTGGATGCTCACCTGCCCCCTCCTCCTCCCATCCGGGACGCGACCTCTGAGGGCCGCCTTGATGTCACTTCGTCTTCGGATTCTTCTTCGTGGCGCCGCCGCGGGGCGCGACACCCTCTGCGGACTGCCTGCCCGGTGCGGCCTCGGCGGCGGATGCTTCCGCAGGAGCCGCGGCAGATCGGCCGCGCGCCGGGCGCGTTCCGGCCGGCATCCTGCGCGCCTTCCCGGGAACGGCTGGCGCCGCGCCGAGCGCAGCCACGGTCGGGCCCCCGGGCGCCTCGCCCGGATCCGGCTCGCCGGTCAGCATCTCCGAATCGGGAATGGTGAAAACGGACGGGTCCGCTGGCGCGGCCTCTGCGTCCTCGCCGCGGATCTCGCGCTCGGCCACGTACCAGTAGTCGTCTGCCTTGCCGTGGGCCCGGCCATCCTGGACCCAGAGCGCATAGGCGCGCTCGCGGATCCGCGCTTCGAGATCAGGGTCCATCGTGCCTCCTCGCCGTTTGACGCCTGCCCTGTCGCCATTCCGGACTGGACGAACCCGGGTCGTGCCGCTGGACAAACGCGCCGCATGCGGTCCGCGTTCCTTTCCAGCCCATGCCTGGTGCCCCCTGAAATGCTCCGCTCATTGCTTGCGGCTCCCTCAATGTCGGCCTCTACGCAATCCTGCTCCTATGACGATTGCGTGATGCAAGATGGAGGCCGCCTCGCGACGAGGGTGCGGCGCCGTGCCCTGCCATTTCGCCGCGCGCAGGGAGCCAATCGCGAGCTTGGGCGTTGTCGGTCCACGCCGGCAAGCCCTGGAGTAGCTCCCTGATGAACGTCATGTCTCCGCGACTGAACCGAATGCGCGTACGCGAGGGTCTGCCCTATCCGCTGGGTGCCACCTGGGATGGGCTCGGCGTCAACTTCGCCCTCTTCTCCGCACACGCCACCAAGGTCGAGCTCTGCCTCTTCGATCCCGAGGGGGGCGCCGAGCAGGAACGCATCGAGCTGCCCGAGTACACGGACGAGGTCTGGCACTGCTACCTGCCGGAGGCCCGCCCGGGCACCACCTACGGTTTCCGTGTGCATGGTCCATATCAGCCGCAGGACGGCTTCCGCTTCAACGCCAACAAGCTTCTGATCGATCCCTACGCCAAGCAGCTCGTTGGCGAGTTGCAGTGGGACGACAGCCTGTTCGGCTATCAGGTGGGCTCGGCCGAGGGCGACCTCAGCTTCGACAAGCGCGACAGCGCCCGCTTCGTGCCCAAGGCCCGCGTCATCGACCCGGCTTTCACCTGGGGACGCACGCAGGCCCCGGCCGTGCCGTGGGAACGCACGATCGTCTACGAGCTCCACGTGCGCGGCTACACGATGGAGCACCCCAGCGTGCCCCGGCGCCTGCGCGGCACCTTTGCCGGCCTGATGGCCCGCGACGTCGTCGGCTACATCCGCAGCCTCGGCGTGACCGCCGTGGAGCTGATGCCCGTGCACGCCTTCGTCGACGACAGGCATCTGCTGGAGCGCGGCCTGCGCAACTACTGGGGCTACAACACGCTCGGCTTCTTCGCCCCGCATCCGCGCTACATGGCGACGCCCAACGTCAACGAGTTCAAGGAGATGGTCGCCCGCTTCCATGACGCGGGCATCGAGGTGATCCTCGACGTGGTCTACAACCACACCGCGGAAGGCAACGAGATGGGCCCGACCCTCTCGTTCAAGGGCATCGACAACGCCTCCTACTATCGCCTCGCGCCCGACCCGCGGCATTACATCAACGACACCGGCACCGGGAACACGCTGAACCTCAGCCATCCCCGCGTGCTCCAGATGGTCAACGACAGCCTGCGCTACTGGGCCAGCGAAATGCACGTCGACGGCTTCCGCTTCGACCTCGCCACGATCCTGGGACGCGAGGCGCACGGCTTCGACGAGGGCGGCGGCTTCCTCGACTCCTGTCGCCAGGATCCCGTGTTGAGCCGGGTGAAGCTGATCGCCGAGCCCTGGGACTGCGGGCCCGGGGGCTACCAGGTCGGCGGATTCCCGCCCGGCTGGGCCGAGTGGAACGACCGCTACCGTGACACGGTGCGCGGCTTCTGGCGCGGCGACGACGGCGTGCTCCCCGAGCTTGCGGCCCGCGTGACGGCGTCAGGCGACATGTTCAACCGGCGCGGCCGCAAGCCCTGGGCGTCGGTGAACTTCGTCACCGCCCATGACGGCTTCACCCTGCGCGATCTCGTCTCCTACAACGACAAGCACAACGAGGCGAACGGCGAGGACAATCGCGACGGCCATTCGCACAACCTGTCCTGGAACCACGGCGCCGAAGGTCCGACGGACGATCCGGACATCCGCGCGCTCAGGCTGCGCCAGATGCGCAACATCCTGGCCACCCTGCTGCTCTCGCAGGGGACGCCCATGATCCTGGCGGGCGACGAGTTCGGCCGCACGCAGGACGGCAACAACAACGCCTACTGCCAGGACACCGAGCTCGGCTGGATCGACTGGGACATCGACGAGGAAGGTGCAAGCCTCGTGCGTTACGTCCAGCGGCTGACGGCCCTGCGCTCCTCGCAGCCCATGCTGCGGCGCGGGCGCTTCCTCACCGGTGCCTATAACGAGGAGCTGGAGGTCAAGGACGTTACCTGGCTGGATCCAGCGGGATCGGAGCTGACGCAGGAGCAATGGGGAGATGGCAACGCCAAGTGCATGGCGATCCTGCTCGACGGCCGCGCCCAGCCGACAGGCCTGCGCCAGCGCGGCGCCGACGCCACGCTCCTCATCGTCGTCAACGCCTATCACGACGTGGTCAACGTCACCCTGCCCGAGGTGACGGGCGGCAGCGCCTGGAACCTGATGCTCGACACCAACGTGCCGGACCAGCAGTCGCGCGACTTTCCGTTCGGAGAAGACTACGCGGTGACCGGCCGGTCACTGCTGCTGTTCGCGCTCGCCAAGAGCTGAAACGAAAAACCCTCCCGGCGCCTCAGGGGGTGAGCGCCGGGAGGGTAGCCGGCCGGATCGGGGATCTCCGGCCGGGAAGTCGTCTGCTTAGCCGGCGGCGCCCGGAAGGGCTTCCCGGCGGGCGGCAGCCTCGGTCTCGGTCTCTTCCGCGAGGACCTTGGCCTCGCCTCTCGTGCGCCAGAGCGAGTAGACGATGCCTGCAATGAGCAGGGCGAAGGTGACGCCGAGCGAGATCAGCGGGGGCACCTTGGCGATGCCGAGCATGTCGGCGACGACGATCTTCGAGCCGATGAAGATCAGCACCGCGGCCAGCGCATACTTCAGGTAGGCGAAGCGATCGATCATCGCCGCCAGCGCGAAGTACAGCGCACGCAGGCCGAGGATGGCGAAGATGTTGGACGTGAACACGACGTAGGTATCGGTGGTGATGGCGAAGATCGCCGGCACCGAGTCCACCGCGAAGATCACGTCGGCGACGTTGACCAGGATCAGCACCAGCGCCAGGGGCGTCAGCCACAAGACCATCTTGCCGGTCTTCGGGTCGGGCTTCCGGACCGTGAAGTCCTGTCCGTGCAGCTGGTCCGTCACCCGGAACCGCTTGCGGATGAACTTCAGCAGCGGGTTGGAGCCGACGTCGTACTCCTTGTCGGCGGCAACGATCATCTTGACGCCGGTGATCACGAGGAACGCCGCGAAGATGTAGAGCAGCCAGGAGAACTCGGAGACCAGCGCCGCGCCGACGCCGATCATGATGCCGCGCAGCAGGATCACCGCCAGGATGCCCCAGAACAGCACGCGGTATTGGTAGGTCCTCGGGATGCCGAAGAAGCCGAAGATCATGGCGATGACGAAGATGTTGTCCATCGAGAGGCTTTTCTCGATGACGAACCCCGTCAGATATTCGAGGCCGGCCTGCGGGGACACCGAGTACCAGACCCAGCCACCGAAGAGCACGCCCATGGTGATGTAGAAGGCGGAGAGCAGCAGGCTCTCCTTGACCGAGATCTCCTTCGACGTGTCACGATGGAGCACGCCGAGGTCGAAGGCCATCAGCAAGGCCACGACGGCCAGGAAGCTCGCCCACATCCAGAGCGGCTTGTTCAGGATTTCAGTCGTCAAAAATTCAAGCATCAAGGACCCCATCGTCGACGGACGTTGGTGCCGACATCACGAGAGGGTCGAACTCTCGCCAGAGGGGCCCGGTCACCACGACGGCAGGTGGGTGGCCGAGCGCGGAAGTCAAGGGGGACGGGCGAGATCACGGTTTCTTTGGGGTTTCCGCGTGACGGGTGCGGGTGGCGCCGGTCGGCGTTACAGCCTCACCCCGCCACTCTTCAACTCACGCGCGCGGTCCGCGTCGAGCCGCACGAAACCGCCGGAGCGGGGATCGTCGAAGAAGATCGGATCCTGCGTCGCATCAGGATCGAAGCCCTGGGCAACAAGGTCGATCTTTCGCTGTTTGAACGTGCCGGTAACCTCGAGCGTATCCCGGAAGCGCAGGAACACCGGCCGGGCATAGTCGGGGAGGTTGCGGTCGATATGCGCCTTCAGCGCCTTGAGATCGATCCCAGCCGCGTCCGGCGAGACGAGCGCGGCCATGCCAGCCTTGCCGTCCATGCCGTCGATTCGCACGCCGTAGGCCGTGCATTCGGAAATGCCGGGGAATGCCGTCATCGTCTCCGACACCTCGGAGGTCGCCACGTTCTCGCCCTTCCAGCGGAAGGTGTCGCCGATCCGGTCGACGAAGAAGAAATAGCCGTCCGCGTCCCGGCGCATCAGGTCGCCCGAGCGGAACCAGGCGTCCCCCTTCTCGAAGACGTCGTGCAGGATCTTGGTGCGCGTCGCCGCCTTGTCCGCATAACCCTCGAACCGGTTGGCGGGCTTGGCGGGATCGTTGAGGATCTGGCCGATGACCTCGCCGGCCTCGCCGGGCATGCAGCGCTGGCAGTAGCCGTCCGGGCCACGGACCGGCTCCTCCTTCTCGACGTCGAAGCGAACGACCTCGACGACGAAACGCTTCTCCGCCCATTTCGGGATGCGGCCGACCGAACCCTCGCGGCTGTCGAGGTTGAAGAGGACGACATTGCCCTCGGTGGACGCGTAGAACTCCCGGATCTCGCGGATCCCGAAGCGCTCGACGAAGAGCGGCCAGACATCGGGCCTTAGCCCGTTGCCGCAGACGAGGCGGATGGAATGCGAGCGGTCGTGCGGCCCGACGGGCGCGTTGACGAGGTAGCGGCAGAGCTCGCCGATATAGAAGAACAGCGTGCAGCCATTGCGGACGATGTCGGGCCAGAACTCCCGCGCAGAGAAGCGCTCCCTGATCACGACGCTGCCGCCCTGGGTGAGGACGCCGAGCGTGGCGAGGCACCCGCCATTCGAATGGTACATGGGCAGGCAGTCATACATCCGGTCGGCCGGGCCGGTGTCCATGAGGGCGGAGAAGCCCATGCCCATGGCCATGATGCGGTAATGATTGATGTTGGCGGCCTTGGGCCACCCGGTCGTGCCCGACGTGTAGATATAGATGCAGCGGTCCTCGATGGTGACCGCCACCGTCTCGCCGGGGCCGAGCGGGCTCCCGTCCTGCGCATCGACGAGAGGCTCGAGACGCCGGCGGCCGGGCACGTCGGCTCCATGCACGTAAAGCGGGGGAGACGTGCCGAGGAATGGCACGGCGCTGTCGAAAGCATCGACGAGAGCCGCACCGGCCACAGCGAGCTTAGGCTCGACGATCGCGATGCAATGCGCCAGCGCCTGTCCCGTCAGGTTGGTGTTCAGCAACGCGGTGACACCGCCGATGCGGGCCAGCCCGAGCCAGAAGCACAGGTAGTCTGGAGAATTGTGCATCAGCAGGGCGACGACATCGCCCTTGCCGATCCCCTCCGACCGCGCCCAGCGGGCATAACGGACGATGCGCTCGTCCATCTCCCGGTAGGTCAGGGTAGTGCCGTCGCCGATCAGCGCGGGGCGGTCGGCGTGGAGCCTGGCGGCGGCCGCGATGACGTCGTTCATCGTGCGGCCGGGGTTGCGCGCGATCGGCGAGGCACGGCGCAGGATCCGGATGGATCCGGTAAGATAGGCGAGTTCGCTTCGCAGCCGGCCCATCATCGACGCCATGGCGTCTCCCCTTGCACACGGCAGCCGTCTCGAGGCGCCGTCGACCGCATCATGCCGCCGCGGCCGCGCCTGTGATAGAGAGCGCCGCGCAATCGAATGGGGAAAGGCCCGCGCATGGCGGCGGACGACGAGCATCTGGACCTGCGTGGGCTGAAGTGCCCGCTTCCCGCACTCAGAACCCGCAAGCGCCTCGCGGGCATGGCATCCGGCAGCCTCCTCGTGGTGGAGGCCACCGACCCGATGTCCGCCATCGACATTCCGAATATGTCGCGGGAGACCGGGGACCGTGTGGAGGCGCAGGAGCGCGACGGACCGGTGCTGCGGTTCCGCATCCGCAAGGCCTGACGCTCAGGCATTTCCGCGCGGCAGCGCCAGCGGGTTCTGCGTGAGCGCGGCGCGATCCGGGGTATCGACGGACGGGACGTTCATGAACGCGTCCCACATGCGCCTGACGACGGATGGATCGAGGTCGCGGACGATGAAGACGAGCCGCGTTCGGCGATCGAACCCCGGCCAGCCTGGAAGCAGGACCGGCGGGTGGATCAAGCTCTGAACGGCATGCACGACCAGCGGACGGCCTGGCTCCTCGGAAATGGCGACAAGGCCTTTCAGGCGCAGCAGATGCTGCCCCTGCGTCGAGGTGAGCAGAATGAGGAACATCTCGACCGCACCGGCCGGCACCACGGCGTCAGTCACGATCGAGAAGGACCGGATGTGGTCGTCGTGGCGGCTGACGTCGTGGGCATCCTGCCTCTCGCCAGCCGCGCTGTGGTCATGGCCCTCGTGCCCGGCGGACCCTTCCGCCGCCGCATAGGCCTCGGCATTCAACCAGGTCGCAACGTCCGAGATCTTGCCCGACGGATCCCACGGCCCGGCTTCGAGCAGAGCAGCCGGGGTCGCCTGGCCGCGGGCTGCGTCGAGCACGGGGGCCCCGGGGTTCAGCCTCCGCAGGCGCTTCAGCAGCGCGCCCGCATTGGCCTCGCCCGCCGGAACGAGATCCGTCTTGGTCAGCACGATGCGGTCGGCGACAGCGGCCTGCTTCACCGCCTCGGGCTGCGCGTCCAGCGTCCCCATGCCGTTCACGGCGTCGACCAGCGTCACCACTCCGTCCAGCCGGAACCGCGCGGCGAGCAGCGGATGGGCAAGCAGCGTATGCAGGATGGGGGCGGGATCGGCGAGGCCGGTCGTCTCGATCACCACGCGGCGAATGTCGGAGCCGCCTTCGTCTATGCGCGCGAGCAAGCCTTCGAGAGCCGACACGAGGTCACCCCGCACCGTGCAGCACAGGCACCCCGACGCGAGCAGGATCATGTCGCCGGAAACGGCCTCCACCAGCTCGTGGTCGAGTCCGATCTCGCCGAACTCGTTGACGAGCACGGCCGTGTCGGCCAGCGCGGGATCGCGCAGCAGCCGGTTGAGCAAGGTCGTCTTGCCCGCGCCGAGAAAGCCGGTGAGCAGGGTGACGGGAATGGCGGCGGGCGCGGCCATCTCAGGACGCCATCGCCGGAATCGCCGTGCGCCGCCGCTCGGCCATCACGTTGGCGACGATGGCGAGGAGGACGCAGAGGCCACCAAGATACTGGACGGCGGAGAGTCTCTCTCCCAGCACGACGGCCGAGGTGAGGGCGGCGATGACGGGCTCGATGCAGAAGGCGAGCCCGGCAACGACGGCGCGGATGCGCACGAGCGCCAGCATGTGCAGCACGAAGCCGACGAGGTAGCCGCCGATGTTGAGCGCCATGGCCAGCGGCGCGAGCAGCACCGCCGAGGCGGGCTGGAGGCCGCCCGTGAGCAGCGCCGCGACGACGACGATGGGCAGAACTCCGATCTGGATCCAGATCACCTTCGGGAGCGTGGGTGTACGCACGCAGCGGTTGGCCGCGAAGAACTGGACGACGGCCGAAAGGCTCGCGCCTGCAGCCAGGAGCAGGCCGCGCGGGTCGAGGTCACCGATGCCGGGGCCCACGACGAGCACCACCCCGATGAAGGCCAGCAGCACCACGCCCAGCAGCGCGGCATCGAGCCGGCGGCCATCGACATAGGGGCTGAGCAGCACGATGAGGATCGGGAAGGTGTAGAAGATGACGGCCGCCACCGCGACGGGGATGTACGCGACCGAGCAGATGTAGCAGATCGAAACGCCGGCACTGCCCAGCATGAGGACGAGAAACGGGCGCCTCTCTTCCCGGGGCACTCCGATGCCCGATCGCATGACCAGTGCCGCCGCGCTCGCTGCAGCCAGCATGGCGACGACGCGCCAGGTGACGAGCGTCGTGCCGCTGACGCCCTCGAAGGCGGCGACGCGGGCGAAGGCGATGTTAAAGCCGTAGGACGCCGCCGCGCCGAGCGCGAGAAGCAGGCCCCCTGGGGCGGCGGCAGGGAGGGACATGCGGGTGACCGGAAAGTCCCTACTCGGCCATGATGGACGGCGTCGCCGCGGCGGTCGGCTTGGTCTTTCCTGCCACAGGCTTCACCGGCTTTTTCGCCGTGACCTTCTTGTCCGCCGGCTTCTTCGCCGAGGCGGCAGCCTTCTCGGACGCCTTGCCTGCCGTCTTGGCGGAAACGGCTGAGGGCTTTGCGGCAACCTTGCCTTTGGCCTTCAGCCCCTTGGACGGCGCGCCGGGCTTGAGCTTGATCGGAAGGGCACCAGCGTCAGGCTCGCCCTCACCGGCATAGGCCGTGGCCGTCTTGACCGGCGTGGATCCGGCATTCGCGGCCACTGGCGCGGTGTCGGAACCGGGCGCACGGCCGAGGAAGACCGGCAAGGTCTCGAGCGGACCCCGCGGCGCGAGGCGGCCGGGGCGCTCGCCGCGGACGCCGTTGCTCGTCTGGCTGCCGAAGAAGTTGGCGACCGCGACGCCGGAATTCACGCCCGCTCCGTTCTCGCCTTCCTCTTCCGACGCGACGGCCGGCCGGTTGCGGCCGCACACCTCGTCGCGAACGTCCGGCGGCGTCGTGATGCCCGACGGAGCGAGCCCGTCGAGCGTGCCCTGCGAGGAAAAGAAGAAGGACGAGGCGAAACCTTTGTCGAGCAGGTCCGCCGCCTTGATGACCCGGTCGGCGCCCGAGGATGCGCCCATGACCACGGCGATCAACCGGCGCCCGTTGCGCTCGGCGGCTGCGACGAGGTTGAAGCCGGAGGCGCAGATGAAGCCTGTCTTCATCCCGATGACGCCGGGATACCGTCCGACGAGGCCATTGGTGTTCTGCATCACCCGGTCGCCGAGCTGCACCGCGCCAATGGCGAAATAGCCGTCCCAGTCGGGAAAGTCGCGCAGGATGGAATTGGCGAGGATGGCCATGTCGCGCGCCGAGGTCTGCTGGCCCACGGCCGGCAGTCCATTCGGGTTGACGAAGCGGCTCTCGTGCATGCCGAGGCGGACCGCCTCCTGGTTCATCATCTCGGCGAAATTCTCGACCGAACCCCCGACGCCCTCTGCCACGACCACGGCCATGTCATTGGCCGACTTCACGAGCATCATCTTCAGGGCGTTGTCGAGCGTCACCTCCGTGCCAGGCCGGGCACCTACCTTGGAGGGCTTCTGCGAAGCCGCGCGCATCGAGATCGGGATCGCCGTGTCGAAGCTGATGCGCCCGTCACGGACTGCATGCATCGCGACATAGGCCGTCATCAGCTTCGTCACCGACGCCGGCTGCCACGGCATGGTGGCGTTCTCGGCCATCAGCACCTTGCCGGACCCCGCCTCGACCAGCACGTAGGGCGTCAGTGCCCAGGCTCCAGCTGGCACAACCACAGCGAGTATTGCCGCGACGAAAGCGGTCTTCAGGTTGCAGGCGAGGGCGACGGGGAAGCGATACGGCGAAAGCGTCATTACGGGTCCGTTGTTGCGCGCGCTCGGAGCTGTGGCTCTTCGCGGCGCCACGTATGACGGCGCCGGCACGGCCTACTCCTATCCCGAGACGCTCGATTTGCCTAGGGTTTGACTGCCTGTTACTGACCGAACATGGCCTCGTTCGGGCAGCGACTCGCCTGCTTCGCGCCGCCTCCTTCCCCCGCCTGACAGGTCCCGATGCTGGCCGCAGTCTTTCCCTGGCTCTGGATTCCGATCACCCTTGTCGCTGCCGCGGCGCAGACGGCGCGCAACGCCATGCAGCGCAGTCTCACCGAGACGCTGGGCACGGTGGGCGCGACCCAGGTGCGGTTCCTCTACGGATTCCCGTTCGCGCTCATCTTCCTGGCGCTGGTCTGCCTTGCGCTGGCAGCGCCTCCTCCGGCTCCGGGCGGGCGGTTCCTGCTGTTCGTGCTGGCGGGTGCACTGGCCCAGATCGTCGCCACGGCCCTGATGCTCGCCGCCATGCGCGAGCGCTCCTTCTCCGTCACGACCGCCTATCTGAAGACCGAACCCGTGCAGGTGGCTCTCTTCGGCGTGGCGGTCCTGGGAGACCACCTGCCGTTGGCCGCTTACGCCGCCATCCTGATCGCGACGTCGGGCGTGGTGATGATGGCCTTGAGACCCGGCGCGTCGTCCGGCTCGAGCGTCCGTCCTGCGCTGCTCGGCCTTGCGGCCGGCGCGTTCTTCGCGATGTCGGCCATCGGCTTTCGCGGCGGCGTGCTGGCGTTGGGCGACGCCTCGTTCGTCCTGCGGGCGACGACCACACTGGTCTGGTCGCTCGGGGTTCAGACCGTGATCCTGCTGGTCTGGCTTGCGCTCTTCAACCGTGTGGCCCTGCTGAAGAGCTTCCAGGCTTGGCGTGCCTCGCTGTTCGCCGGTTTCATGGGCGCCTTCGGCTCGCAGTTCTGGTTTCTCGGCTTTGCGCTGACCAGCGCGGCCAATGTCCGGACGCTGGCCCTTGTCGAGGTCATCTTTGCCCAGATCGTCTCACGCCGCCTCTTCGACCAGAACACCTCACGCCGCGACGTGCTCGGTATGGCGCTGATCGTCGTCGGCGTCGGACTTCTGATGGCGGTGCAGGGATAAGGGACGAAGCCCGGCGTTGGACCGCGGGCCTCCAGGCCCGCTTTTTTTGACTGAGGGAGAAAAGCGCGTCCGGAGACGCGCGGTCCCGGACCCTACTCCCCCGGCGCCTTGGCACTGATCGCGAGGGCGTGGACGCGCCCCGCGAGTTCCTCGGCGAGAAGGCTATTGACCATGCGGTGGCGCTCCACCCTCCCCTTGCCGCGGAAGGCTTCAGACACCACTTCGACCCTGAAATGGGTTTCGCCGCCCTCCCGCCAGCCACCGTGCCCGCGATGGTTCTCCGACTCGTCGGCGACGCTGAGTGACGTCGGCGCGAGGGCATCGCTCAGCTTGCGGCTAATCGCCTCCTTGATGGCCATTCCTTCACCCTTTCGCGTGTTCCTGCGAGCGGGAACCCTCCTGTGTCCGGGTTCCAACCGCAAGCGTCATGTCGAAGTTGCGCCCATGGCCTTGCCCGGGCGGCCCCGTCCCTCATAATGCCCTGACGATGAATCTCAACTCGCCCCTCTTCGACCGCATCCGCTCCAGGCCCCGTCGCGCCGAGGCGGCGCAGCCGCGCCCGTCCGCCCTCCGCTGCGAGCATCCCGGCTGCGAGGCCCATGGGGAGCATCGCGCGCCGAAGGGGCGCGGGCAGGAGGGCCAGTACTGGCGCTTCTGTCTCGACCATGTCCGCGCCTACAACCAGTCGTACAACTACTTCGCCGGCATGACCGACGACGCCGTTCAGGCCTACCAGAAGGACGCCATGGTGGGCCACAGGCCGACCTGGTCGATGGGCGTCAACGGCGCCGCGGCGCACGCCAAGCCGCACGGGCCGGACGCCGAGTTCACCTATGACGATCCGCTCGGCGTCTTCCGCGCCGCCCAGGCCGCGCGCCGGCCCACGCCGGAGCCTCAACCGCGCGTCGGCCCCGTCGCACGGCGGGCCTATGACGCATTGGGCCTGGACGAGACCGCCGACAAGGCCGCCGTGAAGGCGCGCTACAAGCAGCTCGTGAAGCAGTTCCATCCGGATGCTAACGGCGGGGACCGGTCGCTCGAAGGCCGGCTGCAGGAGATCATCAAGGCCTACAATACCCTCAAGGCCGCCAAGCTGGCCTGATCCGGGCCTGCACTGGCGCCGTGGCCGGGGCTCGCTTGGCGCCGTGGGTGCGATTGCCTCCGGCCCGGGCTGCCCTTAATGATGGGCGGGAGGGCCGCCAGCCCCCCGCTGGAACCCGGGGAGGCGTTTGCCGGAGCGCAGGCGCCGAACCCGCCCAGAATGTTGAATGCCCTGCGAGGATCCATGTCCGCCTTGACGCCTGCGACCGAGTCCCTCCCCGGAATGCCTGACATGAAGGTGTCCGCCCGCCAGGTGTTCGGGATCGACAGCGATATGGAAGTGCCGGCCTTCTCGGAGCCGGACGCCCACGTCCCCGACCTCGACCCCGACTACCTGTTCGACAAGGCGACGACGCTCGCCATTCTCGCAGGCTTTGCGCGCAACCGCCGCGTGATGGTGACCGGCTACCATGGCACGGGCAAGTCGACCCATATCGAGCAGGTCGCGGCCCGGCTGAACTGGCCCTGCGTGCGCATCAATCTCGACAGCCACGTCTCCCGCCTCGACCTCGTCGGCAAGGACGCGATCGTTCTGAAGGACGGCAAGCAGATCACCGAGTTCCAGGACGGCATCCTGCCGTGGGCCCTGCAGAACAACGTGGCGCTGTGCTTCGACGAGTACGACGCGGGCCGCCCGGACGTGATGTTCGTCATCCAGCGCGTGCTGGAGATCTCCGGCAAGCTGACGCTGCTGGACCAGAAGCGCGTCATCCGACCGCATCCGGCCTTCCGCCTCTTCGCCACGGCCAACACTGTGGGCCTGGGCGACACGTCCGGCCTCTATCACGGCACCCAGCAGATCAACCAGGGCCAGATGGACCGCTGGTCGATCGTTACGACGCTGAACTATCTGCCGCACGACAACGAGGTCGACATCGTGCTGGCCAAGGCCAAGCACTACACGGGCAAGGAAGGCCGCGACATCGTCAACAAGATGGTGCGCGTCGCCGATCTCACCCGCAACGCCTTCATCAACGGCGACCTGTCGACCGTGATGAGCCCGCGCACGGTGATCACCTGGGCCGAGAACGCCGACATCTTCAAGGACATCGGCTTCGCCTTCCGGCTCACCTTCGTCAACAAGTGCGACGAACTGGAGCGCCCGCTCGTTGCGGAGTTCTACCAGCGCTGCTTCGGCCAGGAGCTGCCGGAGAGTTCGGTGAACGTGGCGCTGACGTAGAGGCGTTGGAGCGACCGGCGCCTTTTCGGAGCCGGAGAGAGGTGCGAGGGATGGCCCAGTCACTGAAGGAACCGAAGGCTTCGGCCCCGGCAGGTTCTTCCGGGGCACCCCAGCTCATCCGGATCGATGACGATTATTGCGCTTGGGTCGAGCAGCAGGCCGCGCTTTTGCGCGAGGGGCGGCTCGATGCGATTGACCTCTTGAATGTTGCTGAAGAGCTCTCCGACATGGGGAAATCGGAAAGGCATCGCCTGCAGAGTTCGCTGAGAGTGCTCCTCACCCACATGCTGAAATGGGACCAGCAGCCCGAACGCCGCTCCAAGAGTTGGGTCTTCAGCATCCGCGAACAACGCCGGAGGATTGAACGGCTTCTCCGCGACAGCCCGAGCCTCAGGAGGCATTCGGGCGAGGTCTGTGCGGACGCCTACGTCGACGCAAGGGGACGTGCGTCAATCGAGACAGACTTGGTCGAAGAGGATTTCCCTGTGGACTGCCCTTACACCTGGGACGAGATCATGACGCGTCCCTTTGCCACCGACGATCAGGCCTGACGTGAGCAGCACCCCGACCAATCGCAAGCCGCCACAGCCCAAGGAAGCTCCGGCCGAGCCGTTCAAGCGCGCCGTTGCCGGCTGCATGCGCTCGCTCGCCCGCCGTCCGGAGCTGGAGATCACCTTCGCCTCCGACCGGCCGTCCCTGACGCCGGAGCGCGCCAGGCTGCCCGATCCGCCGCGCAAGATGAGCGCGACCGACGCTGCCATCGTGCGTGGCCATGCCGACGCGATGGCGCTGCGGCTCGCCTGCCACGATTCCGGCGTGCACCGGAAACTGGCGCCCGAGGGGCAGGCGGCCCGCGCCGTCTTTGACGCCGTGGAGCAGGCACGCGTCGAGGCCATCGGCTCGAAGCGCATGGCGGGCGTCGCCACCAATCTCGGGGCGATGCTCGAGGACCGCTTTCACCGCGGCAACTACCACGAGATTACAGATAGAGCCGACGCGCCGCTCGAGGACGCGGTGGCGATGATCGCGCGCGAGCGCATGACCGGGCTGAAGCCGCCGCCGGCGGCGCAGCGCATCGTCGACCTCTGGCGCCCGTGGGTCGAGGAGAAGGCCGGCGCGGAGCTGGACCGCCTGGGCGACACGCTGGAAAACCAGCGCGCCTTCGCACGCTCGGTTCGCGACCTTCTCGTCAGCCTCGACATGGCCGAGGAGAGCAAGGCCGACTCCGACGACCAGGAGGACGACGACAAGGACGGCGAGAACGAGCCCGACCAGCAGCAGCAGGAGGGCGAGTCCGAGGACCAGAGCTCGTCCGAGCGCGCCGAGGCCGAGGCCACGGACGAGGCCTCCGACGACATGGAGGAAGGCCAGTCGGAGACCTCCGACGGCCCGACCTCCGACATGCCCGATGACTACGACGAAGCCGAGGGCGACGATCCGGCCGAGGCTTGGCGGCCCCCGCCGTCCAGTGCGCGGGAAAACCGCGGCCCGGACTACAAGGCCTTCGTCACCCGCTTCGACGAGGTGGCGACGGCCGAGGAGCTCTGCGATCCCGAGGAACTCGCCCGGCTGCGGGCCTATCTGGACAAGCAGCTCGGCCATCTGCAGGGCGTCGTCGCACGGCTGGCGAACCGGCTGCAGCGAAGGCTGATGGCGCAGCAGAACCGCGCCTGGGAGTTCGACCTCGAGGAGGGAGCGCTGGATCCAGCGCGCCTGCCGCGCATCGTCATGGACCCCTACCAGCCCCTGTCCTTCAAGCGCGAGAAGGACATGAACTTCCGCGACACGGTGGTGACGCTGCTGCTGGACAATTCCGGCTCAATGCGCGGCCGGCCGATCACGGTCGCCGCCACCTGTGCCGACATCCTTGCACGCACGCTGGAGCGCTGCGGGGTTAAGGTCGAAATCCTGGGCTTCACGACGCGGGCCTGGAAGGGCGGGCAGTCGCGCGAGGCCTGGCTGCAGTCCGGCAAGCCCGCCGCTCCCGGGCGGCTGAACGACCTGCGCCACATCGTCTACAAGGCAGCCGACGCTCCCTGGCGCCGGGCCCGCAAGAATCTCGGCCTGATGATGCGCGAGGGACTGCTGAAGGAGAACATCGACGGCGAGGCGCTGGACTGGGCCCACAAGCGCCTGCTCGGCCGCACCGAGCAGCGCAAGATCCTGATGATGATCTCCGACGGCGCCCCGGTCGACGACTCCACTCTCTCGGTGAACCCCGGCAACTACCTCGAGAAGCACCTGCGCTGGGTCATCGAGGACATCGAGACGAGGTCGCCGGTGGAACTCATCGCCATCGGCATCGGCCATGACGTGACGCGCTACTACCGGCGTGCCGTGACCATCGTCGATGCCGAGGAACTCGGCGGCGCCATGACCGAAAAGCTGGCCGAGCTGTTCGACGAACACGGGCCGGCGGCTCCTGCCCCGCGTCGCCTCGCCCGCGCATGAGGCTTCTGTCCCGGCGCCGCTTCCTGGCCATGGCAGGGGCGGCGGCAGCGGGCTCCGCGGCCCCCGCCCGGGCGTGGGACCTCGCCACGTCCGGTCCGCGGCAGGTCACCGTCACGGCAAATGCGTTCGACGACCTGCTGCCGTTCATCTCCGGCCGGACGCGTTTCGGGACGCTGGATTTCCTTGGCGGTCTCGTCCTCACCTGTCCGGACGCGCAGTTCGGCGGTTTCTCCGGCCTGTGGGTTTCGCCGGACGGGAGCGACCTGATCGCCATCGGCGACACCGGCACGTGGTTCTCGGCGCGCATTCTCTACGACGGAACGCGTCTCAAGGGGCTGGATCGGGCGGTGCTGGCGGGTGTCTATGCCCCGGGCAGCCAGTCCTTCGGCGTAGGCCGGCGTGGCGACTGCGAGGGGCTCGCGATCTCCGGGGGCGTCGCCTACGTCTCGCTGGAGCGGCGCCCCGAACTGCTCCGCTTCGCGCTCGGCAGGGATGCGGCGCAGCCGGATTTCCGGGCTCCCGGCGTGCCGGTTCCCAGTCCTCCCGCCACTCGAAACCTGCCGGCCAACATGGGGCTGGAGGCGATCGGCATCCTGCCGGCCGGCCGTTTCGCTGGCACCGTCATCGGCATCGCCGAGCAATCCGAGCCGGGCGACCTGTCGCCGACGGAAGGCTTTTTCCTGCATCCGGCACGGCCCGGCGGCTTCCGGATGAGCCGCCGCGACGGCTTCGATATCACCGACCTCGCCTTTCTGCCGTCCGGCGACATGCTGGTGCTCGAACGCCGCTTCCGCCTGCTCGACGGCGTCTCGGCGCGGATCCGGCGGATCAGGCTGGCAGACATCGTGCCGGATGCGCTGCTGGACGGGCCGGAGATCGTCATGCTGCCGATGGCGACGCGCATCGACAACATGGAAGGGCTCGCCGTCCACCGTGGCCGGGACGGCGCGCCGGTTCTCAGCCTGATATCGGACGACAATTTCTCGGTGCTGCAGAAAACGGTTCTGCTGCAGTTCCGGCTGGACGGTTGACTCTGGCCTCAGCGCGGAGCCGCGGCACGCTCCCGCTCCGCCGGGATCACGACCGAGAGGAGTGCGCCGTAGGGGACCAGCGCCAGGAGCGCGAGCACGACCTTCACGGCGAAATCGCACAGAGCGAGGCTCACCCAGAGCGGCATGGCCTGGACGCCCGCGAAGTGCACGGTGCCCGACATGTCGGGATCGCCGGCAAAGGCGATGGAGAAGAAGAGGGCCGTGTCCACCGCCGAGCCGAACAGGCTGCCCACCAGCGGCGCGTGCCACCACGCCTGCCGCCGCAGGCGATTGAAGACGCCGATGTCGAGCAGCTGGCCGACGAGGAAGGCGGTACCGGACGCGACCGCGATGCGCGGCGTGGCAAGGGCGAAGGACAGCATCACCGCGACCACGAAGCCAGCCGCAACGAGCTTGCGCGCGGTAGGCGCGCCGTAGCGGCGGTTGGTCAGGTCGGTGACGAGGAAGGACACCGGGTACGTGAAAGCGCCCCAGGTGAGGTAGTCGCCGAGCCCGAGCGGAGTGAACGGGTACTGCACCAGCACGTTGGAGGCCACGACGACGAGCGTCATGGCGATGACGGGAAGTGCGAGGCGGTGCAGGGTCTCGTTCATCTCGGCGCTCCCGTCCGCGCAAAACGAAGAAACCCCGCTCCGGGCGGAGCGGGGTCCCGAATGTCCCGGCCGTCCGCCTTACTGGGCGGTGGCGATCTTCTTCTCGATCTCGCGCTTCAGGTCGCGGGCGCCCTGCGACAGGTCATCGGTAGAGGCCTTCACGAGGAAGGCGTCGAGGCCGCCGCGGTGCTCGACCGAGCGAAGCGCATGCGCGGTGACGCGCAGACGGAACGAGCGCTGCAGCGCGTCCGACTGCAAGGTCACGTGGCACAGGTTCGGCAGAAAGCGCCGCTTCGTCTTGCGGTTCGAGTGGCTGACCAGATGCCCGGTCTGCACGCCCTTGCCCGTCAATTCACACCGACGTGCCATGTTCTCAGATCCTTCGCCGTCTCGCGGTGCCCGCCCCGCTGAAAGAGCGAAGGCGGCCGAGGCCGCCGACGGGAGCACGCATGCATTCGTTGGGCGGTGCTATAGTGGACTGGACGGCGCAACGTCAAGTCGCGCGGCGCGCGTACCCGGCCGGTTTTCGCCCCGCCGCCCGACCATGTGGCTCGCGCCACGCGCGGGCAGTCGCCATGATGCCCCCGAATCAGTCAAGATGGCGCGCCACGAAAGCGACTCCTTCCGTTGCGACGCTCGGATGATGCCCTCCCGGTCGAAGCGCCGGGGCGTCCCTTGGAACGAACCGACCGATGCGCCATCCGACTGTCCGCCCCCCGCGCCGCCTTCGTGCCGCTCGCCCGTTTATTTGGCTCGCCTTTGCTGCGTCCGCCGCTGCCATCGTCCCGGCGCATGCCGATACGGTCGGCGTCCAGTACGCCCTGAGCCTGGCGGGCCTGCCGATCGGAACGGCGACGCTGAACGGCAACTTCGACCGCGAGGCCTACAAGGTCGACGTGCGTGCCAAGCTGACCGGCCTGGCGGGGATGCTGACCAGCGGCAAGGGCGCGGGCACGTCCACCGGGGTCATGGACAAGGGCAAGATCGAGCCGTCCAGCTACGCGCTGATCTCGGGCGGATCGAGCAACACCTACACGGTACGAATGGCCCTGAATGCGGGGGCGGTCGGCGACATCGAGATCACGCCGCCTCTCGATCCGAAGGCTGACCGCGTGCCGGTTCTGACCGAGCACAAGAAGGGGGTCGTCGACCCCGTCAGCGCGCTCCTGATGCCCGTGCCCGCCGGCGCCAAGCTGCTGGATCCGACCTCGTGCAACCGCACGATCCCGGTGTTCGACGGGGCCGGCCGCTTCGACGTCACGCTGAGCTACAGCGAGACCAAGACGGTCGAGGTGAAGGGCTATTCGGGACCCGTGGTGGTGTGTTCCGCGAGGTACATCCCGATTTCCGGCCACCGAACCGGTCGCAAGTCGACCCAGTTCATGGCGGAAAACCGTGACATGGAGGCCTGGCTGGCTCCCGTCGAGGGTGCCCGGGTCCTGGTCCCGATGCGCATCTCGGTGCGGACGATGATCGGAACGACGGTGATCGAGGCGAACCGCTTTACGGTGACCAAGACGACCGCCTCGGATGTCACGGGCACGCCGGCGTCGGGGAACTGACAGAGCCCGAGAATCTTCGCGCCAGCGCATGCGATTGGTTAACCAAGTTCCCGACAAGACGGCAGCGAGGGGCCAATCGAGCGGAGCTTGCAGGGCGTCGAGCGACCAACACGAAAAAGATCTTTGTGCGTTGTTCCCGCCGCAATGTTGCCGCTGATCTTGATGCGGAACGAATGAAGACTCTGGAGGAGTCACCGATTCGACCGTGATTCGTTCCCTCAACGTTCCCTGACTCGGCAGGAAAAAGAGTTCTCTTTCGCGCTTTCCCGCTCGCAGCCGGCCACCCCGGCCCCTATATAGTCGGTCGATAATGCTTCCCCGCTCGCTTCCGCCTTCCGTTCGCGCCCGTGGCGTCACGGCCGTGCTCGGCCCGACCAACACCGGCAAGACCCACCTCGCCATCGAGCGCATGATCGGCCACGGAGCCGGCCTGATCGGGCTGCCGCTGCGCCTGCTGGCGCGCGAGGTCTACCAGCGTGTCGTCGACCGCGTGGGTGTGGATGCCGTCGCCCTCGTCACCGGCGAGGAGAAGATCAAGCCGGCCAATGCACGGTTCTGGATCGCCACGGTCGAGGCGATGCCGCGTGACTTGGACGTGCCCTTCGTCGCCATCGACGAGGTGCAGCTCGGCGCCGACCGCGACAGGGGCCACGTCTTCACCGACCGCCTGCTGAACATGCGGGGCCGCGCCGAAACGCTGCTGATCGGGGCGGCCACGGTGAAGCCGCTTGTCGAGGCGCTGATCCCCGGCGTCAACGTCGTCTCCCGCCCGCGCCTGTCCACGCTCAGCTTCGCCGGCGAGAAGAAGATGACCCGCCTGCCGCCGCGCAGCGCCGTGGTCGCGTTCTCTGCCGACGAGGTCTATGCCATCGCCGAGCTGATCCGCCGCCAGCGCGGCGGCGCTGCCGTGGTGCTGGGAGCGCTGTCGCCGCGCACCCGCAACGCCCAGGTCGCGATGTTCCAGAACGGCGACGTCGACTTCCTCGTGGCCACCGACGCCATCGGCATGGGGCTGAACCTCGACCTCGACCACGTCGCCTTTGCCGCCGACAGGAAGTTCGACGGAGCCATGCACCGGCGCCTGAACCCGGCCGAGGTGGGGCAGATCGCCGGCCGGGCCGGGCGTCACCTGCGCGACGGCACGTTCGGGACCACGGGCCGTTGCCCGCCTTTCGAGCCGGAGCTCGTCAACGCCGTCGAGAACCACTCCTTCGATCCGCTGACGATGCTGCAGTGGCGCAACGCCGATCTGGATTTCTCGACGCTCGCACGCCTCGTGGCCTCGCTGGAGCGCTACCCGTCGGAGCATGGGCTGACGCGGGCCATTCCGGCTGCGGACGTGGTGGCTCTGGAGATCGCCGCGCATGACGACGAGCTGCGCGGCTACGCGTCGACAGCGGCGACGGTCGAGCGGCTGTGGGACGTCTGCCAGATCCCTGACTACCGCAAGGTGGCGCCGCAGGCCCATGCCGACCTGGTTTCGACCGTCTACCGCCAGCTCATGCGCCACCAGCGCCTCTCCGACGACTGGTTTTCCCGCCATGTCGAGGACGTCAACCGCACCGATGGCGACATCGACACGCTGTCGAACCGCATCGCCCAGGTGCGCACATGGACGTTCGTTGCGAACAGGCCGGACTGGCTGCGTGATCCCGAGCATTGGCAGGGCGTCACCCGTCAGGTAGAGGACAGGCTGTCGGATGCGCTGCACGAGCGTCTGGCCCAAAGGTTCGTGGACCGCCGCACCAGCGTGCTGATGCGGCGCCTGAGAGAGAACGCGATGCTCGAGGCGGAAATTACGGCGGCGGGAGATGTGCTCGTCGAGGGGCACCATGTCGGACGCCTCCAGGGCTTCCAGTTCGCCCCCGATGGGCAGGCTGCCGGTCCCGAGGAGGCGAAGGCGCTCCGCAACGCGGCCGCGAAGGCGCTCGCGGGCGAGATCGACACGCGCGCCTCCAGGCTCGGCGGATCACCCGACGATGCCTTCGTGCTGGCCAATGACGGCTCGCTGCGCTGGCAGGGCGAAGTGGTCGCCAAGATCGCTGCCGGCGACAAGCTGCTGGAGCCGCGCGTGCGGCTGCTGGCCGACGAACACCTGTCCGGGCCCGCCCGCGAGCAGGTTCAGTCCCGGCTCGACCTGTGGCTCAAGGCCTACGTGGAAAAGCTGCTCGGCCCGTTGCTGAAGCTCGAGGCGCCCGACCAGCTGGGCGGCATCGCCCGCGGCATCGCCTTCCAGATCGCGGAGGCGCTCGGTGTGCTGGAGCGCTCCCGGGTCGCCGAGGAGGTGAAGTCGCTGGACCAGGAGGGCCGCGCCGCGCTGCGCGGCTACGGTGTCCGCTTCGGCGCCTATCACCTGACCGTTCCGGCCCTGCTGAAACCCGCCCCGCGCGCCCTGGCCGCGCAGCTCTGGGCGCTGAAGCATGGCGGCCCCGACGTGAAGGGGCTCGACGACATCCTCCACCTCGCCGCATCCGGCCGGACCTCCATCCCGGTGGACAAGGAGGTCACGCGCGGCCTCTACAAGGCGGCGGGCTTCCGCGTCTGCGGCGAACGGGCCGTGCGCGTCGACATCCTGGAGCGGCTCGCCGACCTCATCCGCCCGGCCATCCAGTACCGGCCCGGCGTGACGCCGGGAACACCTCCGGCGGGAGCGGCCGACGGCGAGGGCTTCGTCGTGACCACGGCCATGACCTCGCTGTGCGGCTGCGCCGGCGAGGACTTCTCATCCATCCTCCGCTCCCTGGGCTACGTCGTCGACAAGCGCCCCGGGCCGGCCATCACCGTCCCGCTGCTGGAGGCGGCGCCGACGGTGCCGGCCGCCGTGACGCCCGCCCCCGAGGCGGCGCAGGCGGAAGCGGTCTCCGGCGAGGCTGCCGGGAGCGAACCGGCGTCGAGCCCTCTGCCCGAGCCGACCGACGCCGCACCGGGCGCCACCGCCCCGGATGATTCCTCCCCCTCGGAGCTGCTGCTCGCCGACTTCGCCGCAGGCGAGGCCGTGCCGGTCGTAGACGCACCAACGGCAGCGGCACCCGAAATGGAGGCAGCACCGGCTGAGGCAGTCCCCGCAGAAGCAGTGGGCACGACGGTCGAGGCCGCCGGCGAGCCTGCGGCGGAGGCATCGGCCGAGGCCGCTGAGCCAGCGTCCGCGCCGGCCGCTCCCGAGGGAGCGGACGCGGCAGAGCCCGTGGGCGAGCCCGAAGTCGTTCTCCTCGAGGTGTGGCGCCAGCACCGGCACCAGGGCGGCCGCCACCATCACAATCGTGACCGTGCCCGCCAGGGCCGTCCCGGCGGTCCTCCCGGGCAGCCCGGGCAGGAAGGCCGCCGCGACGGCGGCCGAAGGCCCGACAACCGGCCACCCAGGCGCGACCAGCCGGCCGTTGCGGAAGCAGGCGCGCCGCAGGGTGAGCGCCCGCGCCGTCCGGAGGGTGGCGAGGCCCGTGATGGTCGGCCTCCGCGCCGCGAGGAGCGGTTCGGCCGCAGCGGGCCGCAGGGCGGCAAGGGTCCGCGCCCCAACGGCAAGCCCGCGGGTGGCAGGCCGGACCGGCAGGGCGGCGGCTGGACCGACCGCCCCCCGCGTGAGAAGCAGCCCGACCCCAACTCGCCCTTCGCCAAGCTGCTCGCGCTGAAGGCCGAGCTCGAGGCCAAGCAGGGCGACAAGGGCTGAGCCGGGGGTGGCCGGACGTCGCGACCCCGGTAAGGAAGACGACGACGCCGGCGATCGCCAGCGGCTGGACAAGTGGCTGGTCTATGCGAGGTTCGCGAAGACGCGCAGCGTCGCCAGCGAGCTGGTCGAGAACGGGCGGGTCCGGGTGAACGGAACCCGGGTGACCAACCCGGCAAGGCCCGTCGTGGCCGGGGACGTGCTCACACTCGCCTTGCCCCGCCAGACCCGGGTGGTCCGCGTCATCGGCGCTGCGGACCGGCGCGGTTCGTTTTCCGTCGCGCAGGGGCTTTACGAGGACGTTTTGCCCGAACCACGCGACGGGTGAGGCCAGCACAGGGCAGATGCGAGCGGATTGCAGGGCGTCCTGCCCTCTCCGGAGCCTTTCGCCGCCTTGCAAGGCCAAGGCTTCTCGGCTACGCATCCGGCCCGGGAGCGTGTTTCGGAGTTCACCTGCAAGCCGGCCTTGACCCGGCCCGGGAGCGTGTCATGACCTATGTCGTCGTCGAGAACTGCATCAAGTGCAAGTATATGGACTGCGTGGAAGTGTGTCCCGTGGACTGCTTCTATGAAGGCGAGAACATGCTCGTCATCCATCCCGACGAATGTATTGACTGCGGCGTGTGCGAGCCCGAGTGTCCGGCCGAAGCAATCAAGCCGGATACTGAGCCTGGACTGGAGAAGTGGCTGGGCCTGAACGCCGAATACGCCAAGACGTGGCCCAACATCACGGTCAAGCGCGACACTCCCGAGGGGGCGAAGGAGCACGACGGAGAAGAAGGCAAACTCGACAAGTACTTCTCGCCGAACCCCGGCGAAGGCGACTGAGAGAAGCCCTTGAAGGTGCGCGCGGGCGGCTGATGCTTGCCCGGCGCTCACATTGCTTTTGATTCGTGCGCCCCGTTGTGCTATTGTCACACCCGTGGTCGATGACATCCAGCACGCTTCGCACTTCCCGACGATTTCGCTCTTCGTGAGCGTGGGACAGGCGGTTTTCGGTCGATTGAACCGGAGCCGGGTGGCCGGAGCGTTTCTTGATATCGGCTGAAGAAAGCAGCGCGGTTCTGACGACGGGGCACGCCGTCAGAGCCGTGGCTTGGTGTGTCGCGCCGGCTGTCCCACAGCCGGTGTCCGGGAGATGTTCGAAACCATGACGAACGTAAAGAAGAGCACCGCGAACCGGCAGGGCTACAAGACCGGTGAATACGTCGTCTATCCGGCGCACGGCGTTGGCCAGATCGTCGCGATCGAGGAGCAGGAGGTCGCCGGCTTCAAGCTCGAATTGTTCGTCATCGCATTCGAGAAGGACAAGATGACCCTGCGCGTCCCGACCGCCAAGGCGGCGACGGGCGGCATGCGCAAGCTCGCCGAGAACGGTCTCGTGACAAAGGCGCTCGAGACGATCACCGGTCGTGCGCGCATCAAGCGCACCATGTGGTCGCGCCGCGCCCAGGAATATGAGGCGAAGATCAATTCGGGTGACCTGATCTCCATCGCCGAGGTGGTGCGCGACCTGCACCGCTCCGACGCGCAGCCCGAGCAGTCCTATTCCGAGCGGCAGCTCTATGAGGCGGCTCTCGACCGCATGGCTCGCGAGGTCGCGGCCGTGAACCGCCTGCACGAGACCGAGGCGCTGAAGCTCATCGAGACGCAGCTCGCCAAGTCGCCCAAGCGGACCAAGGCCACGGATGCCGCCGCCGAGGCGGAAGCCGAGGTCGAGGAAGACCAGGACGAGGCGGCCTGAAAGGCCCCCGCATAGAGATGACGAAGAGCCCGGCCCAGCGCCGGGCTTTTTGCTGTTGGGGCGGCTTAGAGGCCGTGAGTGCGGCGATCGAGCAGGCAGGTGGCTGGCGGCGCCCCTATCCCTGCACGTCCAGCAGCAGCTTGCCGGAGACCTGGCGCGACAGAAGGCGGTCGTACATGGCGTTGGCTTGCGAGAAGGGAAACACTTCCGCGACCGGCGCCTTCAGCGAGCCATCCATCAAGCCGTCGAGAACCAGCGCGACGCCCGCCTTCCATTCCGGTGACCGGAAGTCGCAGTGGCCCACGTGGAGCCGGGTGAAGGTGGCAGACTTCGGTACCAGCCGCTCCCAGAGGTTCGTATAGGGCTTGCCCTCGGCCTCGCCGACACTCACGACGTGGCCGCGCCGCCGCAGCGCGTCGAAGCTGCGGTCGAGAATGCTAGCGCCCGTGGAGTCGACGACCTTGTCGACACCGGCTCCGCCCGTCATCTCCAGGGCCACCGCGACGAAGTCTTCTTCCTCGCGATTGACCACACGCCGCGCGCCGAATTCCAGAGCCTTGGCTTCCTTGCCCTTCGTTCCGACAGTGCCGATGACGGTCGCGCCGGCCTTTGTCGCCAGCTGCGTCACCCACAGGCCCAGTCCGCCGCCCGCGGCGTGGACCAGGATCGCGTCACCCGGCTTCGTCACACTGACAGAGTGGAGGATGGCCCACGCGGTCATGCCCTGGATGTAGAAGGCGGCTCCGGTCTCCAGGCTCATGCCGTCCGGCAGGTGGATCAACCGCTCGGCCGGAAGGGCGCAGCGTTCCGCGAAGCCGCCGGCATTCTCCGAAAAGCCTGCGACACGGTCGCCCACCGCCACACCGGACACCCCCGGCCCGAGCGCGGCCACCGTGCCCGAGAATTCCAGGCCGGCCACCAGCGGATAGCCCTTGGGGTGCGGGTAGATGCCGCTGCGCATCATCGTGTCGGCGTAGTTGCAGCCGCCGCAGGCAACGTCGACGACCACCTCGCCCGGCGCCGCCACCGGCTCGGGAACGTCCCGCACCCCCATGCGGTCGGGACCCGGACCCGGCGACTCGATGACAATGGCGCGCATGTTCACACTCCTGGTGCCGGGCCATGCTCAAGCATCGCCGTTTTCCGCGCAATCCGGACGCCGGGCCGCCGCGGCGCCCCGGCCGCGACTATCAGACATTCACCCGCAGGCCGCCGCGTCACGGATCTTGCTTCGGGCGGAGCGCGGCAGGCATCGTGCCGGTTTCGCAGGCTTGGGGAGTGGTGGGGGATGAAGAGCATCGGCGTCGATGTCGGCGGCACGTTCACCGACCTCGTCCTGAGCGACATGGCGAGCGGGTCCCTTGCCGTGCACAAGGTGTCGACCACGCCCGACGATCCCTCCCGCGGCGTCATGACCGGCATTCTCGAGCTCTGCGCGCAGGCGGGAGTGTCCCCGTCCGAGGTCGCCTACGTCCTGCATGGCACGACGACGGCCACAAACGCCGTGCTGGAGCACAAGGGCGCCGTCGCCGGGATGATCACGAACGACGGTTTCCGCGACATCCTGCAGATCGCGCGGCACCAGCGCGTCGAGCACTATTCCATCATGCAGGAGCTGCCCTGGCAGAGCCGGCCGCTGGTGAAGCGCCGCCACCGAAAGGTGGTGCGCGGACGCCTGGTCCCGCCGCGCGGCGAGGAGCTGGAAGCGCTCGACGAGGAGGGCGTCCGGCGCGCCGCGCTGGAGCTGAAGGAAGAGGGCGTCGCCTCGGTGGCCGTGTGCTTTCTCTTCTCCTACCTCAACCCCGCCCATGAGGATCGCGCCGCGGCCATCGTGCGCGAGGTGATGCCGGACGCCTTCGTCACGACCTCCTCCTCCGTCTCGCCGCAGTTCCGCGAGTTCGAGCGCTTTACGACTGCGGCGCTGGCCGCCTTCATCGGCCCGAAGGTGCGCCGCTACATCGCCCATCTCGAAGGGGCGCTGGCCGAGGCGGGCGTGAAGGGCGACCTGCGCATCATGGCCTCCAATGGCGGCGTGGCGACGGCCGGAATGGTGGCGGAAAAGCCTGCCCTCACGCTGCTCTCCGGCCTCGCGGCCGGCGTGCTCGGCGGGGCCTGGATCGGCGAGCTCGCGCAGCGCAGGCGGCTGATCACCTTCGACATCGGGGGCACCAGCGCCGATATCGGCCTCGTGGTGGATGGGCGTTTCGCCGAGACGGATGCCCGCTCCACCTCGATTGCCGGCTTCCCCCTGCTGATGCCGATGATCGACATCCACACGATCGGAGCCGGCGGTGGCTCCATCGCGCATCTCGACCGTGGCGGCGCCTTCCGCGTCGGGCCGCGCAGCGCCGGCGCCGTGCCCGGACCGGCCGCCTACGGGCGGGGCGGGGCGGAGCCAACCGTCACGGACGCCAACCTCGTCCTTGGCCGGCTCGACGAGCACGACTTCCTCGGCGGCGGCATGAAGCTCGATGCCGGCGCTGCGCGCCTCGCGGTGTCGGGCCTTGCCGAGAGGCTCGGCCTGCCGCTGGAGGAGACGGCAGAGGGCATCCTCACCATCATCAACAGCAACATGGCCAACGCCATCCGCTCGCGCACGGTGCAGAAGGGTATCGACCCCCGCGGCTTCGCCCTCGTCGCCTTCGGCGGGGCCGGGCCTCTGCACGGGGCCGAGGTGGCCGCGATGCTCGGCATTCCCGAGATCGTCGTTCCGCCCTATCCCGGCATCACGTCGGCCATGGGCCTGCTCACGACGGACTTGAAGTACGACGCAGTCCGGACGCAGTTCCAGGTCAGCGGCAAGGTCGACCTCGACCGGCTGAACGCCGATCTCGACTCGATGGAAGCAGGCCTCTCGCGCCAGTTCGAGGCCGACCATATCCCCGCCGCCGACGTCTCCTTCGGCCGTGTCGGGGACCTGCGCTATGTCGGCCAGGGCTACGAGCTCAAGATCCCGATGCCGGCCGGACGCATCGGCCAGGCGGAGCTGGAGGAGGTCTGGCGCGACTTCCACGCCGCGCACCGGGCCGAGTACGGCCACGCCTTCGAGGCGAGCCCGATCGAGATCGTCAACATCCGCGTCAGCGGCGCCGGGCGAATGCCGAAGCTGCGGCCCCTGACGGCGCCGGAAGGAACCACGCTGGAGGCGGCGAAAGTCCGCACCGGGTCGTGCGTTTTCCGCGTCGGCGGAACGCTGCAGCGCTTCGAAACCGCCTTCTACCAGCGCTCGAAGCTGCCGGCAGGCGAACCCTTCGCCGGGCCCGCCATCGTGCTGCAGAAGGACAGCACCACCGTCGTGCCGCCCGGGGCGCGGGCGGTCGTCGACACGGCCGGCAACATCCTCATCACGCTGGGAGCATCGGCATGACCGTGCAGGCCACCGCCACGCGCGTCGATCCCGTCACCGCCGCCGTGATCCACGGCGCGCTGGAGAACATCGCCGTCGAGATGGGCTTCAAGCTGATGCGGATGAGCTATTCCAGCATCATCCGCGAGTCCGAGGATTTCGGCGCCGCGCTCACCGATGCCGAGGGACGCCAGCTCTGCGAGTGCAAGATGAGCACGCCGCTGCAGTCGGGCCCCATCCCCGGCTACATCCGCGGCATCCTGAGAACGATGGCCACGCGTGGCGAGACGCTGCGCGAGGGCGACGTGATCATGCACAACGACCCCTATGGCGGCGCCTCGCACGGACCGGACATCGCCTTCTGCATCCCGGTGTTCCTCGACGGCAGGCTCATCGGCTTTTCCGTGACAACGGCCCACCATCTCGACGTCGGCGCGCTGACGCCGGGGAGCTGCGGCATTGTCGATGCCGTCGACACTTATGCCGAGGGCCTGCAGTTCAAGGCCATCAAGGTGTTCGACCAGGGCCGCCGCAACGACGCGGTGTGGTGCATCCTGCGCGACAACATCCGGGCGCCCGACCTCGTGGTCGGCGACATGGAGGCGCAAATTAAGGCCGCGCAGATCGGCGCGGACCGCTACCTCGACCTCGTGCGGACCTACGGCCTTGCCACCGTGAACGCCGCCTACGAGGACCTGATGGACTATTCCGAGCGGCTGATGCGCGACGCCATCCGCTCCTTGCCCGACGGCGATTACATGGCTGTCACCCACATCGACGGCTACCTCGACGATCCCGACCCCGCGAGGCGAGACCTGCCGATCCAGGTGACGCTGAAGGTGCGCGGCGACAGCATGGTGGTCGACCTCACCGGAACGGCGCCGCAGGTGTCGGACCGGCCGATCAACATGCCGCTGGAGGGCACGGTCGACTGCGCGGTGTGGCTGACCCTGCGCTCGATTCTGCTGGACAGCACGGTCTACGGCGCGATCCCGCAGAACTCCGGCCTGACCCGGCCCATCGAGATCGTCGCTCCCAAGGGGACGCTGGCAAACCCGTCCTTCCCGGCCCCGGTCATCGCGCGCTTCTGCCCGGGCAACCAGCTCGCCGACACAGTCATGAAGGCGCTGTCGCAGGCCGTGCCGAAGCAGGTGAGCGCCGGCATTGGCAACCTCCGCGTGGTCGCCTTCAGCGGCCTCGCCGACGGCCAGCACTGGGTCCATATGGAGATCCTGGAAGGCAGCTATGGCGGCCGCTTCGGGCTGGACGGCATGGATGCGGTGGACACGCTCTACGCCAACACCCGCAACAACCCTGTCGAGGACATCGAGTCCCATCTGCCGCTGCGGGTGAACCGCTACGAGCTGCGCAACGACGCCGTCGCGGCCGGCCAGTGGCGCGGTGGCATCGGCTCGATGCGCGAATTCACCTTCCTCGCCGATGGCGGCTTCTCTATCGAGGGCGACGGCCACCGCTACGCCCCCTGGGGATTCCAGGGCGGTCGCGAGGGCCTTACCGCTGCATTGCGCCTGCGCGGGCGGGAGGGCGCGGAGCACGAGCTCGTGTCCAAGGTGCCCTACCGGGCAGTGAAGGCAGGCGACACGCTGGTATCGCAGGGCCCCTGCGGCGGAGGCTATGGCGATCCGTTCGCACGGGATCCGCAGGCCGTGCTCGACGACGTTCTCGACGGGTACATCTCGCCGGACGCTGCCGCGCGGGACTACGGCGTCGTGGTGGCCGGGCTGGCTGTGGACGAGGCTGGGACGCGGGCGAGGCGAGCTGGCAGGGGCTAACTCCTCTCACCCTGCCCTCCCGTTCGGAGAGAGAGTGCGCTCGCGCGCCACAAACGGCACCGGGAACCCCTCTCCCGAGTGGGAGAGGGGCAGGGGTGAGGGACCCATGCCTCCCGCACGAAGCACGCCCGTGTCCCTTCGCCGCACCATCCCGCCTTGAGAACAAACATCGAACGGCCTACCCTCCGGATCCCGCGTTCCGGAACCCGTCATGGACCTCAAGGGCAAGCTCGAAATCCTCGCCGACGCCGCCAAGTACGACGCCTCCTGCGCGTCGAGCGGCGGGGCGAAGCGGGACTCGTCGGATCGCAAAGGGATCGGTTCGTCCGGCGGGTCGGGGATCTGCCACAGCTACACGCCGGATGGGCGCTGCGTCTCGCTGCTCAAGATCCTGCTCACCAATGCCTGCATCTATGACTGCCTCTACTGCATCAACCGCTCGTCCAGCCATGTGCGTCGGGCGCGGTTCTCGGTGGAGGAGGTCGTCCGGCTGACGCTCGGCTTCTACAAGCGCAACTATATCGAGGGCCTGTTCCTCTCCTCCGGCATCATCAAATCGCCGGACTACACGATGGAGGAGCTGATCCGGGTGGCGCGGACCCTGCGCGAGGAGCACCATTTTCGCGGCTACATCCATCTCAAGGTGATTCCCAACGCCGACCCGCTTCTGGTGGAGGAGGCGGGACGCTGGGCCGACCGGGTGAGCGTCAACATCGAGCTGCCCAAGCCCGAGAGCCTGGAGCGGCTGGCACCCCGCAAGGAGATCGGCGCCATCCGCCGCTCCATGGGCCGGCTGCGCAGCACCATCGAGGAAGCGCCCCGGTCGAAGGGCCGCCCCTTCGCCCCGGCCGGACAGTCGACCCAGATGATCGTCGGGGCCGACGGCGCGGACGATGCGGCAATCCTCGGAACGAGCGTCTCGCTGTACAGCGGCTACAAGCTCAAGCGCGTCTACTACTCCGCCTTCAGCCCCATTCCCGACGCGAGCGCCGGCCTGCCCGCGAAGCCCGCGCCGCTGGTGCGCGAGAACCGGCTCTACCAGGCGGACTGGCTGCTGCGCTTCTACGGCTTCGCGCTCGACGAGATCGTCGCGGGCGGCGATGCGGGGATGCTGTCGCTCGACATGGACCCAAAGCTCGCCTGGGCGCTGAAGCATCGCGAGCGCTTCCCGCTCGATGTGAACCGGGCGAGCCGGGAGGAACTGCTGCGCGTGCCGGGGCTCGGCGTCCGCAATGTCGACCGTATCCTCGTCTCACGCCGGGTGCGCAGCCTCAGGACGGACGACCTCGCCCGTCTCAAGATCTCGCTGCGGAAAGTCTCCCCCTTCCTCGTTCTCCCCGATCACCGGCCGACGCAGCTTCTCGACCGCGCCGACCTCGCCGCGCGCCTGCGCCCCGGCCCGGCACAGCTCGACCTTTTCGGGTGAGATGGCAACGGCGACGACAACGGTCGAGCGAATCCAGCTGGCCGGGCCCTCCGATTTCGACGGGTTCCGGGCGCATGCACGCCGGCTGCTGTCGCAGGGCGTGCCGCCGGACGCTGTGCTCTGGTTGGAGGGCGACACGCCCGACGACCTGTTTGCCATGCCGGGTGAAGGCGGCAGCCGGCCCGGGGAAGGCAGCCGGGCGGTCCCCCGCGTATCCCGCGCCTTCCTGGCTCTCGCCGGCCAGGCCTCGCTACACAGCGACCCCGGCCGCTTCACGCTGATTTATCGCCTTCTCTGGCGTTTGGCCGACGAGCCACGCCTGCCCTCGCTGGCTTCGGACCCGGACATCGTTCGCCTGAACGAACTCGCCAAGGCGGTGCGGCGCGACATTCACAAGATGCACGCCTTCGTCCGCTTCCGCGACATCGAGGGGCCCGCCGGCGAAGCCTTCGTCGCGTGGTACGAGCCCGACCACCACGTGGTCGAAGCTGCATCGAGCTTCTTCGTGAAGCGCTTCGCGAGCCTCGTCTGGACCATCCTGACCCCGGAATGCACCGCGCACTGGACGGGCGAGGCGCTCCTGTTCGGCCCGGGCGCGGGCAAGGCGGACGCGCCGTCGCAGGATCGGCTGGAGGATCTCTGGCGCAGCTACTACGCCAACATCTTCAACCCCGCCCGGGTGAACCCCGAGGCGATGCGCGCGGAAATGCCCAAGCGCTTCTGGCGCAACCTGCCGGAAGCCTCGCTCATCCCCACCCTCGTCGCCGAAGCCCCCGCCCGTGCCGCCGCCATGGTGGACGCCGCGCCGACGCTGCCTGTGCAGCGCCGCGGGGCCGTCCTGGCCGACGCGGCTCCCGCTGCGCCTGTTCCCGCAGAGGGACTGCCCGGCATCGCCGCGGCCGCCCGCACCTGCCGTGCCTGCCCACTATGGGAGCACGCCACGCAGACAGTGCCCGGCGAGGGCCCCGCCACGGCGCGGCTGATGCTCATCGGCGAACAGCCCGGCGATCTGGAGGACATCGAGGGACGGCCGTTCGTCGGCCCTGCCGGACGGCTGCTCGACAGGGCGCTGGCCGAGGCCGGCGTGTCGCGCGGCGGTGTCTACGTCACCAATGCCGTGAAGCACTTCAAATTCGAGCCGCGGGGGAAGCGTCGCCTGCACAAGCGTCCCGCTGCCGCCGAGATCCACGCGTGCCTGCCCTGGCTGGAGCGGGAGCTCGAAACGGTCGACCCGGGCGTCATCGTCCTGCTCGGCGCCTCGGCGGCACAGGCCGTGCTCGGCCGGTCGGTGGCCGTGACGCGTGAACGGGGCGAGCCTTTCGCCCTGCCCGGCGGCCGGACGGGGCTGATCGCGACGCATCCCTCCTACATCCTGCGGCTGCAGACGGATCGGGAGAAGGCCGCCGCCTTCGACGCCCTTGTCGCCGATCTCCGCAAGGCGGGCGAGCTGGCCGAAGCCGGCACGTCCGCCGAGCGGGGAAGCGAGAAGGACTGAGACCCGGCGCCAACCGAGGACAGTCCGGGACGGCACTCGAATATCGGGCGCCTGTCTGTCCGTCAGGTGATCAGGCGTTCGATGCCGACGGGGAACTCGCGGACGCGCACCCCGGTCGCGTGCCAGATGGCGTTGACCACGGCGCCGGCCGAGCCCGTAATGCCGATCTCGCCGACGCCCTTCACCCCGAGCGGATTGACGTGAGGGTCGTGCTCGTCGACCAGGATCGCCTCCATCTCCGGGACATCCGCGTTGACGGGAACGTGGTACTCGGCGAGGTCGGCATTGAGGATGCGTCCCGTCCGCTCGTCGGTGACCGCCTTTTCGTGCAGCGCGAAGGACACGCCCCACACCATCCCGCCCAGGTACTGGCTGCGCACGAGGTGGGGATTGATGATGCGCCCGGCCGCGAATGCGCCGACGAGGCGCGTCGCCCGCACCTGACCGAGATCCGGGTCGACCTTCACTTCCGCGAACACCGCGCCATGGGCGTGCATGGCGAAGTCCTGCGATGCCGGATCGGCGGCAGCCATGCCGGAGCCCTCGACGTTGTCGAGGCCGGCCCGTTCGAGGATTGCGGCGTAGGTCTCCGACCGGGTCTCGTCGTCGCGCCTGTGCAGCCGCCCGTCCCTGGCGACCACGCCCGCATTGCCGGTGCCGAACAGCGGCGAGGCTGCATCGCGGGTGGCGATGTCGGCGAGCTTCGCGATCACGTCTGCGCCGGCATGGTGGATGGCCGAGCCGGCCGTCGCCGTGTGGGCCGAGCCTCCGGCGATGCCGGCATCCGGCAGGTCGGAATGACCGGACCGGAACTCGACCTCGTCGATGTGCAGGCCGAGGCTGTCTGCGGCGACCTGCGCCAGCGCCGTCCAGGCGCCCTGCCCCATGTCGTGCGCGCCTGTCTCGACGATGCCCGAGCCGTCGCGACGGATCACGGCCCGTGCCTTGCCCTGGAACATCAACGCCGGGAACGTCGCCGTTCCCACGCCCCAGCCGACGAGCAGGCCGTCCTCGTCGCGCATCTGCCGCGGCTGCAGCGGCCTGCCGCTCCAGCCGAAGCGCTCGGCCCCGATGCGGTAGCAGTCGCGCAGGGCCTTCGAGGAGAAAGCCTTGCCGGTCATCGGCTCGGTGTCTGAATAGTTGCGCAGGCGGAAGGCGAGCGGGTCCATGCCGCAGGCCTCGGCCATCTCGTCGATGGCGCTTTCCAGCGCGATCGAACCGGTCGCCTCGCCGGGTGCGCGCATGAACAAAGGCGTCCCCGCATCGAGACGCACCGCCTTGTGCGACGTGCGGATGGCGGGGCTGGCATAGACCGTGTGCGAGACCTCGGAGGCGGGCTCGTAGAAGTCGTCGAAGGTGCTGCTGGCGGTCAGCGTATGATGATGCAGGCCGGTCAGCGCGCCATCGGCCGCCGCTGCGAGCCGCAGTGTCTGCCGGGTCGGCGCACGATGCCCGACGGGGCCGTACATCTGCTCGCGCTTCAGCACCAGCTTCACCGGCCGGCCGACCAGCTTCGCCGCCAGCACGCCCAGAACCTGGGGCCCTGAGAGGAGGCCCTTCGACCCGAAGCCGCCGCCGAGAAAGGGGCTGCGGATGAGGATCTTCGACGGCTCCAGTCCGAGCAGGCCGGCGAGCCGGCCCCGCGCCATCTCGAAGCCCTGGGTCGGCGTGTCGATGACCAGCCGGCCCTCTTCGAAGGAGGATACGATGGCGTGCGGCTCCATGGCGTTGTGGTACTGCGGTGGCGTCTCGTAGGTCGCCTCCACTTTGACCTCGCCACCGGCGAGCCCTGCTTCCACGTCTCCCGTCTCGTCGTCGGCCGGATGGCCCACTCCGACCGCCGGCGGCGTCACGGGTTCTGCCGCGTCCAGCGTGGTGCGGGCCGGCTCCGCCTCGTAGCGCGGCGCGAGCAGGGCGGCACCCTCGGTCGCGGCCTCCAGCGTCTCGGCGATCACCACGGCGATAGGCTGGCGGTGGTAGCGGACGCGGTCGTTCTGCAGCAGGTCCAGCCGGAACATGAACGGGTGGAACTTGGCGTCGGGATCCTGCGCTAGCGCAGGGCGGTTCTCCGGCGTCATCACCTCGACGACGCCCGGGTGCGCCTTCGCCGCGGCGACGTCGAGATCGGCGACTCGCCCCCTGGCGATGCCGCTCACCGCCAGAACCGCGTGCAGCAGGCCGGGCCTTTTGGCGTCCGCAGCATAGGGGGCGGCGCCGGTCACCTTGAGGACGCCGTCGCGCCGGGTGAGCGGCTGGCCCATGTTGGACCCGTGGCGCCGGTGGGCGGGGTTCTGCGTCGGCTGGATGTCAGTCATGGGCGGGGGCTCCAGAAGACAGGGGCGAGGCAGGCAGGGCGGGAAGGCGCGCGGGCGTTCCCGCGAGCGCCATGGTCAGCGCGCGTACGACGGCGCGCCTTGCAAGCTCGATCTTGAAGGCGTTGTCGCCGGAGGGACTTGCCCCGGCGAGCGCGGCATCGGCACAGCGCCGGAACGCATCCGGGCCCGGCGTGGCACCCGCCAGCAGGGCCTCGGCCTCGCGCGCCCGCCACGGCTTGTGGGCGACGCCGCCGAGCGCGATCCGCGCTTCCACCACCGTGCCGCCATCGAGGCGCAGCGCCGCCGCGCAGGAGACCACGGCGAAGGCATAGGACGTCCGCTCTCGCACCTTCAGGTAGCGCTCATGCCCCGAGAAGGAGGCCGACGCGGCCGGGAGCCGGACGGCGACGATGATTTCGCCAGGGCGGATCTCCGTGTCCCGGTCCGGCGTATCGCCGGGCAGCCTGTGGAAGCTCTCCAGCGGAATGTCCCGTGTCCCGCCGGGACCGGCGAGTTCGACGATCGCGTCGAGGGCCGACAGCGGCACGCAGAAATCGGAGGGGTTCGTGGCAATGCAGGCCTCGCTCCAGCCGAGCACGGCGTGCAGGCGGTTCTCGCCGCCCAGCGCATCGCAGCCCGCACCGGGATGGCGCTTGTTGCAGGCGCTGGCGGGATCGAAGAAGTAGGTGCAGCGCGTGCGCTGCATCAGGTTTCCGCCGACGGTGGCGGCGTTGCGCAGCTGGCCGGATGCCCCCGACAGCAGGGCCTCTGCCACGGCGGGAAAGCGCCCGGCGATGTCGGGATGGCGCGCTGCGTCCGAGTTGCGGACGAGAGCACCGATCCGCACATCGCCGCCGGGAAGAACCTCGATCCTGTCGAGTCCAGGAAGCCGGCCGATGTCGATGATCCTCTCCGGGCGGGTGGCGCCGGTCTTCATCAGGTCGAGAAGATTGGTGCCGCCGGCCAGGATCACTGCACCGGTTTCCGCCGCGGCCGCGACGGCTTCCGGCAGGGTGGCGGGCCTGAGATAGTCGAACCGGTTCATGCCGCCTTCTCCGCGTCGGCCGCCATGGCCCGTTGCGCATCAAGCACCGCCTGCGTGATGCCGGCATAGGCGCCGCAGCGGCACAGATTGCCGCTCATGCCCTCGCGGATGCGCTCGGGATCGTCGCCCGCGTCGCCCTCCAGGATCAGGCCCACCGCGCTCATGATCTGGCCGGGCGTGCAGTAGCCGCACTGGAAGCCGTCATGGGCGATGAACGCCGCCTGCAGCGGGTGCAGGGCATCGCCCTGGGCAAGGCCCTCGATGGTCAGCACCTCGGCGCCGTCCAGGCTGAGCGCGAGGGCGAGGCAGGAGTTCACCCGCCTGTTGTCGACGAGCACGGTGCAAGCACCGCACTGGCCGCGGTCGCAGCCCTTCTTCGTCCCGGTGAGGTCGAGGCGCTCGCGCAGCAGGTCGAGCAGCGTGACCCGGGGGTCGTCGAGTTCGATGTTGCGGAGGACACCGTTGATGGTGAGTGTCAGGGGGAAACGCATGCGGGGCTCCGATCGGCATCGGTGAGGCGCGGGCGGTCCGGACCAGAAGGTCCGGTGAAGACGGAGTTGACGATGGCTGAACTGACCACGCCGGCGGCGGGGCCCTGATGGGACAGCGCAAGGATGGCTCGCCATCGCAGCCGGTCTTTGTATTATACGGAGGAACCCTCCGCTTAGCAAGGCCGGACGACCTGCCATCGAGATGGAGCGCCGCGCCGTGACGACCAGCCCCCGCTTGCGGGCCGATGCCGCCCGCAACCGCGAGCGTCTTCTCGCCGCCGCCGCGACCGCTTTTGGCGCCGGTGGGGCCGAGGCCAGCCTGGAAGCGGTTGCACGAGAGGCGGGCGTGGGCATCGGCACGCTCTACCGGCACTTTCCGACGCGCGAAGCACTGTTCGAGGCCGTCTACCGGCGGGAGGTCGAGCAGCTCGCGGAGCTCGCCGGGCGCCTTGCGGGGGGTGACCCGCTCGAAGCCCTGCGCACCTGGCTTCACGCGACCGTGAACTTCGTTGCGACCAAGAAGGGCATGGCGGAAGCGCTCGCCATCGTCATGAGCGGCACCTCCGACCTCACCCGGTACTCGTCCCAGCGGTTGACGGAGGCGGCGGGCGGCCTGCTCCGCCGCGCCGTCCAGGAGGGCGCCATCCGCCCGGGCCTGACGGCGGAAGACCTCCTGCGCGCCATGATCGGCATGTGCTCGTTCCACGACGGGCCGGGCTGGAAGGACAGCGTGCTGCGCCTCCTGGACGTGCTGGTGGAGGGAATGCGCAGCCGGTAGGCGCCGTGCAACCTACTGCGCCGAAGCGGTCTTGCCCTCCAGCGGCTGCACCGGCAGCCCGGGTCCGATCTTCTGCAGGTTCCCGGTGATAACGCGGTCGCCCTCGGCTATGGCGCCGTGCGCGGCGACCAGCTCGGCATCCTGAAGGCCGAGGGTGACGAAGCGCTGCTCGACCGCGCCGTTCTGGCCCACGACATAGAGGTATTTCCCGAGCTGGCTGGACCCCACGGCCACCTGCGGCACGAGCAGCGCGCCGGGCTCCTCGCCGACATGCAAGCGGACGCGGACATACTGGCCGGGAAGCAGCGCGAAGTCATCGTTCTGGATGGTGGCGCGGGCCGTGATGGTGCCGGTGCCGCGATCGACGGCATTGTCGACGAACGTCACCTCGCCCTTGTGCACGGTGGTGTCGTTGCCCGGCAGCACCACGTCGACGGTGACCGGCCCGGCCGCCTGCGCCTTCCTGATCTGCGCCAGGTCTGTCTCGCTTGGCGAGAAGGTGACGTAGATCGGATCGAGCTGCACGAGCGTGTTCAGCGGCGTGCCCGTCGCCGTCACCAGCGTCCCCGTCGAGGCGAGGTTGCGGCCGAGCCGGCCCGCGAACGGAGCCCGGATTTCGGTGTAGCCAAGGTTCAGCTCGGCGGTGCGGATCGCGGCGCGATCCATGTCCAGCGCCGCCTCGGCCTGGCGCACGGCGCTGGTGCGCTGGTCGAAGCTGTCCCTGGCGATGTTGCCGCTGCGCGACAGCTCCACGGCCCGGTCGAGGCTCGACTTCAGGTAGTCGAGATTGGCGTTGTCCTTGACGATCTGCGCCCGGATCTGGTCCAGCGCGGCCTGGAAGTCGCGCGGGTCGATGCGGTAGAGCAGATCGCCGGCCTTCACGTCGGAGCCGTCGGCGGCCGCCTGCTCCTGAAGAAAGCCGGGCACCTTGGCCTGCAGCGTGACGGTACGAACCGCTTCGGTGCGCGCCGGATAGTCCAGCGTGACCGGCACGCTGCGCTTCACGACGGAAGCGACGGGCACCGGCATGGCCTGGGGCGCCTGGGGCGCGGCCGCTTGCGGCTTGGCGGGTGCGGAGGCTCCGGCCTTCTCCGCGCCGATGTCCAGTCCCGTGCGGATCCAGGGATGGACGAGGGTGACGCCGGCCAGCGCGACGGCAACCCCGAGGGTGAGTTTCCAGGTCGACATGGGGGATCTCCGGATCATTCGGCCGGGCCGGGAAGCGGCTGGCCGTGTGCATGGGCGATGTGACCGGCCTCTGCCACCGCCACCGGCCGGCGTTCGCGCCAGCGCTCGATCACGACGTAGAAGACGGGCACGAAAAGCAAGGTGAGAAGTGTCGCGGCCAGCATGCCGCCGAACACCGTGGTGCCGATGGACTGGCGGCTGGCGGCACCAGCGCCGGTCGCGATCATCAGCGGCACCACGCCGAGGATGAAGGCGAACGCCGTCATCAGGATCGGCCGAAGGCGAAGCCGTGCCGCCTCCATCGCCGCCTCGACGATCTCCATCCCCTCCTCGCGGCGTCGCCGCGCGAATTCGACGATGAGGATGGCGTTCTTGGCGGCAAGGCCGATCAGCATGACGAAGCCGATCTGCGAGTAGACGTCGATCGGCAGCCCCCGCAGGGCGAGCGCACCGAGCGCACCCAGCAGCGCCAGCGGCACGGCGAGCAGCACCATGAACGGCATGGTCCAGCTCTCGTACTGCGCGGCGAGGATGAGGAACACGAACACGATCGCCAGCACGAAGACGAGCGAGGCGACCGAGCCTGCCCGCAGTTCCTGGAAGGTGATGCCCGTCCACTCGAACGCATAGTCGCGGGGCAGCACGGTCCTTGCCGCCCGCTCCATCGCCGCGACCGCCTGGCCCGAGCTGAAGCCGGGCGCGGCGGCGCCGTTGATGAGCGCCGAGGCGGAGTTGTTGTAGTGCGTCACCGTCTCGGGGCCGACGACCGGCTTCAGCGTGCCCAGCGTGTTGAGGGGCACCATCCCTCCGGCCTCGTTGCGCACGAAGAGCCGGGAGAGGTCGGACGCCGAACCGCGCGCGTCCTGCGCCGCCTGCAGGGTGACCCGGAAGGTGCGCCCGAACAGGTTGAAATCGTTGACGTAGAGCGAGCCGAGCTGGATCTGCAGCGTGTTAAAGATGTCGGGCAGCTTGAGGCCCATCAGCTTCGCCTTGTTGCGGTCGAGGTCGTACTGGTACTGCGGCGTCGACGAACTGAAGGTCGAAAAGATCGCCTGCGGGTTGATCTCCGGCTGCTTGCGGGCTTCCACGAGCAGCGCCTGCGTGACCTCGTTGAGCGCGGCCGAGCCGCGCCCGGTGAGGTCCTCGACCTGGAACTCGAAGCCGCCGGTGGCGCCGAGACCCGGGATCGAGGGTGGATCGAAGCTGAGCGCGAGCGCATCAGGGATGCCGAGCAGCTTCGGCCGGACCCTGGCGACGATCTCGCTCGCCTTCATCCCGGGGGCGGTACGCTCCTCCCAAGGCTTGAGGATGGCGAACTCCACCGCGGAGTTGGACTGCGCCGCCCCGGTCAGGAAGTTCAGCCCGCTGATCGAGCCGACGATGTCGACGCCCGGCGTCTCCTGCAGGATCGCCCTGACCTTTCGCGCAACAGCGTCCGTCCGCTCCAGCGAGGCGCCGTCGGGCGCCTGTACGACGACGAAGAAGTAGCCCTGGTCCTCGACCGGCAGGAAGGTCGAGGGCGTGCGGCTCCACAGCCAGTACGTGCCCCCGAGACCCGCGACGAACAGAATCAGCATGGGCCAGCGCGCCCATACGAGGCCTCGGATCGAGCGGGAATAGGCGTGCGAGAGCCAGCCGAAGGCGGCGTTGAACCAGCGGAACGGCGGGAAGCTGGGCGGGCCGCCATGGCGCAGGAACGCGGCGGCAAGCGCCGGGCTCAGGGTCAGTGAATTGAAAGCCGAGATGCCGACCGAGATCGCCACCGTGAGCGCGAACTGGTTGTAGAGCCGGCCCGCGACACCCGGGATGAAGGCGACCGGGATGAAGACGGCCATGAGCACCGCGGTGGTGGCGATGATCGGGCCCGTCACCTCCTTCATCGCCGTGCGCGCCGCCTCCAGGGGCGGAAGGCCGGCCTCGAGCTGCCTTTCGACATTCTCGACGACGACGATGGCATCGTCGACGACGAGGCCGATGGCCAGAACCATGCCGAGCAGGCTCAGCATGTTCAGCGAGAAGCCCAGAGCCAGCATCACCGCCAACGTCGCGATGAGGGAGACGGGAATGGCGATGACGGGGATGATCGTCGTGCGCCAGCTCTGCAGGAAGATGAAGACCACGGCCACGACGAGCACCAGCGCTTCGCCGAGCGTGATCAGCACATCGTGCATCGAGGCCGAGACGAAGCGGGTGGTGTCGTAGTGCATCGCCCAGGCGATCCCCTTGGGGAAGCGCGTGGCGAGCTCGTCCATCTTCTCCTTGACGTGGCGCTGCAGCTCGAGCGCGTTCGAGCCGGGCATCTGGTAGACGCCGAGCACGACCGTCGGCTCGTCGCCGAAGAACGCCGACGACGCATATTGCAGCGCGCCGAGTTCGATGCGGGCGACGTCGCGCAGGCGCACCACCGCTCCGGAGGCGGGATCGGCACGCACGACGATGTCGCCGAACTGCTGCGGGTCGGAGAGGCGGCCGGTGGCGTTGACCTGAAGCTCGAAGGGCGTGCCCTTGGGTGCGGGCGACTGCCCGATCTTGCCGGCGGCAACTTGCAGGTTCTGCTCCGCGATGGCGCCCTGCACGTCGACCGCGGTCAGGCCCAGATTGGCGAGCCGGTCCGGGTCGAGCCAGACGCGCATGGAATAGCGGCGCTCGCCGAAGATCTGCACGTCGCCGACGCCGGGTAGACGCTTCAGCGGGTCGACGATCTGCAGGAAGGCATAATTGCTCAGCGTCACCGGATCGACCGTGCCGTCCGGCGAGGTGAGGTTCACGATCAGCACGAAGTTCGGGTTCTGCTTGCGGATCGTCACGCCAGCCTGGTTGACGATGGCCGGCAGCGACGAGGCCGCCTGCGAGACGCGGTTCTGCACGTCCACCGCGGCGGTGCTCAGCGGGTAACCGACATCGAAGGTGACGGTGATGGTCGAGCTGCCGTCATTGGAGCTCGTGGAGGACATGTAGGTCATGCCCTCGACGCCATTGATCTGCTGCTCCAGCGGAGTGGTCACCGTGTCTGCGACAACCTGCGCGCCCGCGCCGGGGTATTTCGCGCTCACCACCACCTGCGGCGGCGTGATGTTGGGAAATTGCGAGACGGGCAGCAGCCCATACGCGATCGCGCCGGCCAGCACCATGATGATGGCGATGGCCGAGGCAAAGATGGGCCGGCTGATAAAGAAGTTGACCATTACCAGATACCCCCGGCCGGCGCGGCAGACACCTTCCGCTCCGCGGCAAAGCGCGCCTGAACGCAGGCGCTGATCCTGTCGCGCGAGCGCCCGAGGCGGCGCTTTGCAATTTCGCTGCCGATCCGCACGAGCTTGCTGCGCAGCCGCTCGGGATCGACCCGGTCGGCCTTCATGACGGAGCGGATCAGCGGGTCCGACAGGAGTGTGTCGAGATCTGGGTCGGTCGGGGTCATGGGACACTCCTTCGGCCGGGGGTTGCCGAGGACTGCGCGGGACAACACATCCCTGCTGCGGGAACCGGGAGGTTCCGCGCGGCTTGACGCACTCCGGTGGGGGTGTTACCTGTCAGTAACAAGCCGGAAGTTACAGACCGGTCACACCCTCGTCAACCCACCCGACGGGATTTTTTCGCGAGGAGGAGGAGATGGATATCTGCTCCAAAGGACGTCCGAGAAACCGGATTGTCGACACGGCGCAGGATCTTTTCCGGGAGCACGGCATCAAGGGCATCGGCGTCGATGCCATAGCCGAGGCTGCCGGAACCAACAAGATGACGCTGTACCGGCATTTCGGCTCGAAGGACGAGCTGATCGCCGAATGCATGCGCGAGCAGGCCCGCAAGGCCGAGGAGAAGTGGGCGGAGATCCTCGCCGACAATCCCGACCCTGTCGCCGTCCTGCATACCTGGGTGCGGCTGGTCTCCAAGAAGATCACGGCCGAGCACCGCGGGTGCGACCTCGCCAACGCTGCCGTCGAGATCCCCGATCCCGACCATCCCGCCCGCAAGGTGGTGGATGCGTTCAAACGCAGCCAGCGCGACCGGATGGTCGGCCTGTGCCGCGACGCCGGCGCGGTCGATCCGGAACAACTCGCCGACACGCTGTCGCTGCTGCTCGAAGGAGCGCGGGTGAGCCGGCAGAGCGTCGGCCCCGACGGCCCGTCGGCACGCTTCATCGACATCGCGGAGGCCGTGATCGCCGCATCGATCGGCGTGGCGCAGCTGGCGCCAGCCTAGCCCTGAGCGGCTAGAGAGGGTTATCGTCGTCGAACACGCTGGCAATGGGGTGGGGCGCGATGCTGGCCTCTCCCCGGAACGGCTCGTCCATCACGAGGATGAACGCGATCACGAGGCCGATGGCGGCCATGTGAAGCGTGATCAGCGACACGCTGGCAAAATCCAGCGGATGGCGCCCGTTCAGCATCATGGCGCCCAGCAGAAACGCCGCGATCAGCCACCAGAAGATCGCGGGCACCGCGCGGGTCGCTCCGGCCAGCCGGTCGTGCCTGAATTCGTGCAGCCGGTCGAGAAGTGAGCCCAGCGTCCCCGCCATGTCCGGCCGGAGGGAGGCAATGGACCGCACGCCGACGAAGAGGCGCGTCAGCGCCTCCCCCGCCTGCTGCGACAGTGCCGGCCTCGACTGTCCCAGCGACGGCCAGTCGAACTCGACCACCGCCTTGGCGTAGTCGCGGACGTGTTTTCTGACGGCGCCCGCTTCCTGGCTGCCGATCAGCCCCAGTTCCCAATCGAGCCGCTCCAGGGTCGCCGCCTCCCGCAGGACGGCGTCGTCGGCCTTGCTCATGTTGGCACGGGCGTCGCTGAGCACCAAAGCAAGCACGAACACCGCGAAGGCGAGCAGGCTGCTGTGCACGATTTCCGCAAGCTTGGTGTGTGCTGCCAGGGTGTCGCCGCCCGTGGCGAAGAAGACGGCGCGCGACAGGAGGGCGAGGATCACCGCGAGCGCGGCGGTGGTTGCGGCGCCGACCATCAGTATCAGGCCGTCAGGCAGGTGTCCGACCAGATCCATGAACCAGTCCAATCAAGAGCTCGCGTCTGGTGGCGGGAACGGGCCGTGTCCGTCCGTCCTCACGCCGGGATGCCGTGCCGGCGAGCAGCTAGGACTAGGCTCTCGCAGCGGGCGTGGCTTGACATCCGGAGACACGGGATCGCTCGCCGGGGACAAGCAGATGGGCGGGTGCTGGTTCTGCTGCTGCCGGACGTGTTCCGGCCGATCGCGTCAGGCCGGGGCATCCCCACCCGCGACGTCCCTTCGGTGATGTCCGCGGGCGTGCCTTGGCTGCGGCCTGCCGTCTTCTGCTTCCGCCCGCGCGAGAAGCATGCGCGCCAGCACCCCCTCTCCCAGCCGCTCGGTAACGGCCCGGAAGGCGAAGTACGGCACGAGGACGAGCACCATCAGGAACGCCGTCGCCAGAACCTGCAGCGCCGAATCCCCTGTCATCTCGGCGAGCACAGCCGCAGGCGGCTTGTGATGGAACCACCCCACGATCACCTCCTCGATCACATTGAGGAGGATGAGGAGGCCGGCGAAAAGCAGCGCCTTGCGGCCGATCTCGACGAGCATGCGCCCGCCGCCTGTCCGATGCTCCCCGACCTTCGCCGCGTGCAGGAGAATCAGGAACTTACCAAGGATGAGCGCCTTGGCCAGAGCGAAGCCGATTGGCGCGAACGGAACGCCCGCACCGCGGAGAATGGCGGCCTTGTACAGGATCAGTGCGCCGAAGCAGACGTAGAGATAGGCCGCGATGACGCCGTACTCGATGAGCTCACGGCGCGCCCGCTCCGCAACCGTTGGCTTGTGCGCCGCTTTGTCCGCCAGCTGGGGAGCAGCGGCCGCAAGCCCGAGCGCAGGGCGCAGAGCCTCGATCTCGCGTGCATCCGACCAGCCTTCGAGGCCGTCTTTCCAGACGAGGACAGGCCCCGTCCGCGTCGCGGCCAGCACCGCCAGTTCGGTGGCGGAGAGAGGTCCGGAGACCTCTCCATCGTCAGCCACGTACCACTCCCCCGTACCCGCCATGTCGCGCTCCGTCCGGCCATCCCCAGCAGAACCTACACGGGACGGCACAGCGCTGCTTGTCCCTGCGGGACAGGCGGTCAGCGTGTCATGCCTGAGCGTCGAGGGCCTGCTCGACATCCGCCAGGATGTCGGCCGGCGTTTCGAGGCCGACCGACAGCCGCAGCAGGCCCTCGGCAATGCCGTGGGCGGCGCGCTCGGCCGGGGTGTACTGGGCGTGGGTCATGCTGGCCGGGTGCTGCACCAGCGTCTCTGCGTCTCCGAGACTGACGGCGCGCTGGACGAGCTGCAGGCGGTTCATGAAGGCGAGCCCGGCGGCCAAGCCGCCTGTCAGCTCGAAGGAGACGAGACCGCCGCCGCCCGTCATCTGGCGGCGCGCCACGTCGCGCTGCGGGAAGCTGTCGAGGCCGGGATACATCACCCGCTCCACGGCGGGATGCCGTTCCATGAGGCGCGCCAGCTCCGTCGCCGTCCCGACGTGCCGCTCCATGCGGAGTTCCAGCGTCTTCAGCCCGCGCATCACGAGGAAGGCGGCCAGCGGCGAAAGCGTCGCGCCCGTGAGATAGCGCAGGCCATGCGCACGGACCTGCGTGACGAGCGACCGGGAGCCCAGCACGGCGCCCGCAAGCAGGTCGCCGTGGCCCGAGAGGTACTTGGTCGCGGAGTGCACGACGAGGTCCGCGCCATGCTCGATGGGCCGTTGCAGGACCGGCGTGGCGAAGGTGTTGTCCACCACCGTGAGCGCCCCGGCGTTGCGGGCGAGCGCGGAAATGGCGGCGATGTCGATGACGCGCAGGTTCGGGTTGGCCGGCGTCTCGCAGAAGACAAGCGCCGCCCCTTTCCCGAGCGCGCCGGCCACGGACTCGAGCCGGGTGAAGTCGGCGGTGACCACCTCGATGCCGAACTTCGGCAGCCCCTTGGTGAAGAGCGTGAAGCTGTTGCCGTAGAGGGTCCAGTCGACCACCACCCGGTCGCCTGCCTTCAGCAGGGTCCAGAGCGTCGCCGAGATGGCGGCCATGCCGGAGGCCAGCACCAGACCTGCCTCCGCACCCTCCAGGCTGGCGAGCCGCTCCTCGAGCACGGCCTGCGTCGGGTTCTTCGTCCGGCCGTAGATGTAGCCGTCCTTCTCGCCGCGGAAGAGCGCCGCGCCCTCCTCCGCCGACTCGAAGGTGAAGGTCGAGGTCATGTAGACGGGCGGCGACAGCGCTCCCTTGGCGTCCGCCGGATCGTAGCCGTGGTGAATGGCGCGGGTGGCGAAGCCGGGTCGGTCGTTGCGGCGGTCGGCCATGATGTCGTCCCTCATCTGTCTCCGGTCTTTTACGCCAGCTGGAACGACGTTCGCCAATCCGGGCTCCCGGGGACGTGACCACGTTCCATGCCGGCGCGTGAAACGGTAGGCCTGCTCGTCATTCGCGAGGAGATGACGTCATGATTCGCTTGGCCGGGATCGTCGCAATCGGGCTGGCACTGGGTGCGCTCTGGGGTTTGCCGCAGGCGCATGCGGCCGATCCAGTCGACGGTGTGTGGGAACAGGTGGACGAGGACGGAACTGTCGGCGCCCTGATCACCATCACAGACCGCAATGGCGTCATCGACGGGGTCATCAGCAAGGTTCTTCCCCGCAAGGATCCCGTGCCCGAGACCTGCGAGAAATGCAGCGGCGCGAAGAAGGGCGCCAAGATCGTCGGGCTCAGGATCATCGAGAACATGCGCCGGGACGGAGACGAGTATACGGGGGGAACCATCACCGATCCCAAGAACGGCAAGGAGTACACCGCCCGGATGCGGCTCTCGGCGGACGGACGCACGCTCGATGTGCGCGGCTATATCGGAACGCCCCTGCTCGGTCGTTCACAGACCTGGCGGCGGCACTGAGCGCAAGCTTCGGCCCGCGTGACTCGCCCGCTGCCCGGCGCCGTTCAGACCGCCGACCGGAGAATGGTGACGCTGCTGGAGAACGAAACGGTGCCAAGGACCTCGCCGGCCTCGTCGGAAACGATGATGCAGCCCTTGCGCGGCCCGACGCCAAGCGACAAGGCTTCGCGGATCATCTCGTGAGCGCTGGCTTCGGCGCAGGCGAGAGCGGCCTCGGTGTCGTCGAAGGCTTCGCCGACAAGGTCATCGATACCGACGCCGCCCATGCGAACGCTGAGAAAATATTTTGGCAACTCGCCTCCTCTGTCATGAATTCATGGCGAGGCAAATGGATCCGACGAATAGGCGCAGACATTCCAAGATAGATTCATAAAGGAAAGATGCCGAATATTTTCGATTGGCAGCTGGCACCATTCTATGGTTCATGATGGAGCAAAGGCCAGCGACGGCACGCGCCAGCCAAGAGGGCCGGCCCACACCGGCCCGGTCGTGCCGTTATCGTCCCTCGTTTCGCTCGCGGCTGTTCCGACCACGGCAGCAGGCCTTCCCTCCAGTCCTCTCGCCAGAATCGGTTGCCGATGTTGCATGCCAGCCAGACGACCCCGCCGCCAGCCAAGCCCTGGCCGGCGGTTCTCGCCCCCTATCGCAAGCCCCGGCTCGCCCAGAGCCTCGTCGAACTCGTTTGCACGCTCGGCCCGTTCGTCGCGCTCTGGGTGGCGATGTGGATGGCGCTGGAGGCCGGATACTGGCTGAGCCTGCTGCTCGCGATCCCGACCGCCGCGTTCCTTGTTCGGCTGTTCATGATCCAGCACGATTGCAGTCACGACGCCTTCTTCGGCAACCGCGCTGCCAACACATGGGCAGGGCGCATGATCGGTGTTTTGACGCTGACGCCGTTCGGAGCGTGGCGGCGGTCCCACAGCCTTCACCACGCGTCTTCCGGCAATCTGGACCAGCGCGGCATCGGCGACATCACGACGCTGACGGTCGAGGAATACCGCTCGCGCTCGACATGGGGCCGACTGCTCTATCGGGCGTACCGGCATCCGCTCGTCATGTTCGGGATCGGGCCGGCCTATCTCTTTCTCCTGCAGCATCGCCTCCCGGTGGGGCTCATGCGCGGCCACGGCGTCGCTCCCTGGGTGAGCGCCATGGGAACCAACCTCGCCATAGCCGTGGTGGCGCTGGTCGCCATATGGGCGATGGGGCTCTCGACCTTCCTGATGCTGCACCTGCCCGTGGCGGTGCTCGCGGCGTCTGCTGGCGTCTGGCTCTTCTACGTGCAGCACCAGTTCGAGGACACGAGCTGGGAGCGGACGGGGGAGTGGAGCCACGCCGACGCTGCCCTGCACGGGTCCTCGCACTACGTCCTGCCTCCCGTGCTGCGCTGGTTCTCCGCCAATATCGGCGCTCACCACGTGCACCATCTCAGCAGCCGCATCCCGTTCTACAGGCTCCCGGAGGTTTTGCGCGATCATCCCGAGCTCAACGACCTCGGCCGGCTGACCCTCAGGGAAAGCCTGGGATGCGTGAAGCTGGTGCTCTGGGACGAGGCCGAGCGCCGCCTCATCCCGTTCGCCGGCCTCGCCGCCCTGCCGCGCGCCAACACCGTCGCACAAGCTGCAGGCTGAAGCCGCACGAAGGGCAGCGACACAAGGAGCCGGATGATGCAGCCGCACGAAGGCCCACGTCGCGATCCGGGAGCGAGCGAACGAGAACGCAAGCGGCAGCTTGTGCTTACCTGGAGGCTCTCGGCAGCGATCGTGGTTCTCGCCGGCCTCACGGCCGCGACCCTGATCTGGCGTTAGCGCGCGAGGTACTGGCCGGCAGGGAATGCGCGAAGGAGTTATCGCCGGAAACTCACCCGGCCGGACGAGGTGGAACGATGCGGTTCGGCCGCCCCGGCCGGAGCGAAATCAGCACGATTGCGGCGATGATGAGCGCGGCACCTGCGATCCCCTCGGCCGAGGTCCGTTCGGACAGCAGGAGTAAGGCGCCGGCCGCGCCGAAAATGCTTTCCGCGCTCACGATCACTGCGGCGTGGCTGGCGGGCGTGTGCCGCTGGGCATAGGTCTGCAGACCGAAGGCGGCGGCCGTGGAGAACACGCCGAGAATGAACAGCTCCAGCCCGGCGGCCCCGAACGCGTCCAGCCCGGATCGCTCCAGGATCAGCCCTGCTGGCAGGCACAGCGCCGCGCCGAACGTGAACTGAACGAGGGCCGTAACGGCCGGCGCGCCGTATCGCTGGACAGGGCTGGAGCCTCAGCGGAGACGTTGAACCGTTCTCGGCGCGGAGCATACCTCACAGCTGAAGGTTGAGCGTGATGAAAACATCAGCTCAACGCTTGCCGCGCGTTAGTTAATTCCTGCATTGCACACAGGCGAGGCTTTCCATGGAACGGAGCCTTCGGCCTTGGGTTGGCTCGACCGTCTCCTTGCTGCGTCGCCTGCCGTTCGCGAGGGGAACGCTGGGCTGGCGTCGATCGCCGCCATCAGCGGTGGTCGAGCTTTCGGACCGCGAGGTCGCCGATCCATTGCAGGCCGCACACCAGCACGACCAGCACCGCGACGACAGTGATCATCACGGTCGTCTCGAACCGCTGGTAGCCATAGCGGATGGCGAGATCGCCGAGCCCGCCGGCCCCGACGGCCCCTGCCATGGCCGACGCGCCGATGAGGGTGACGAGCGTGACCGTGAAGCCGGAGACGAGACCCGGCATCGCCTCGGGCACCAGCACCTCGCGCACGATGGTCCAGCGGCTGGCGCCCATGGCCCGGGCCGCCTCGACCAGCCCGGGCGGAACCTCCCGCAGCGAGACCTCGGCGATGCGGGCGTAGTAGGGGATCGCCGCAATGGAGAGCGGCACGATGGCCGCAGCAGTGCCGATGGACGTGCCCACAATCAGCCGCGTCAGCGGGATCAGTGCCACCAGCAGGATGATAAAGGGCACGGAGCGGAAGCCGTTGACGACCGCACCGACGACGCGGTTGACGGCCAGGTTCTCGCGGATGCCGCCCTTGTCCGTCGCCACGAGCAGCAGCCCCAGCGGCAGCCCGACCGCCAGCGAGATGAGGCCGGACGCGGCCGTCATGATCACCGTCTCGCCAAGCGAGCGCAGGAGAAGGTCAAGAAGCGCGGCGGACATCGGCGAGCTCCGGAGCGTGGCGGACGAGGGCGGGAAGGCGCCCGAGCAGAGCGACTTCGGCCGAGCGGGGGCGAATATAGGCGAGGGTTGCGTCGAGGCGATCGGCCTGTTGGGCGGGCACCGAGAGGAACAGCGTCGCTATCGGGACACCGCGCACGTCTCCGACCCCGCCATGCACGAGGCCGGCGGTGACGCCCGTCGCCAGGGCAAGATCCGCGATCAGGGGGCGCAGGGCATCGTCACCGGCGAGGCTCACCTCGATCAGCGCGTCGCCGTCACCGTCCGGCCGCAGGGCGGCGCGCAGTGTCTCGGGCAGCTGCGGCCTGACCGACTGCAGGAAGCTGCGGGTGATGGCGGCGCGCGGGCGCACGAATACGTCGGCGACGGGGCCCTGCTCGACGACGCGGCCAGCCTCCAGAACGACGACCGTGTCGCCGATGCGCCGCACCACCTCCATCTCGTGGGTGATCAGGACAATGGTGAGGCCGAACCGCCGGTTGATGTCGAGAAGCAGGTCGAGGATCTGCGCCGTCGTTTCCGGATCGAGCGCGGACGTGGCCTCGTCGCAGAGCAGGAGCGTCGGATCAGCCGCGAGCGCGCGGGCAATGCCGACCCGCTGCTTCTGGCCGCCCGAGAGCTGGGCCGGGTAGGCATCGGCCTTGTCGCCCAGGCCGGTCAGCTCCAGTAGCTCCGTCACGCGCCTGGCGCGGTCGGCCTTCGGCACGCCGCCGATCTTCAGGGGCAAGGCCACGTTGTCGGCCACCGTCTTGGCGGCCAACAGGTTGAAGTGCTGGAAGATCATCCCGATGCGCCGGCGCACCGGCTGAAGGTCGCGCTCGTCCAGCCGGGCGATGCTGCGCCCGTCCACGCGCACGTCGCCCGTGTCCGGCCGTTCCAGTCCGTTGATGCAGCGGATCAGCGTCGACTTGCCCGCACCGCTGCGGCCGATGATGCCCACGATCTCGCCGCGCGCGACTTCCAGCGACACATCGTCCAGCGCCGCGACGGTGCCGAAGCGCCGGCTCACCCTGTCGAGCCAGACGACGGGTTGGCCGGTAATTTCGGCTGCTGAAGTGGGTGTGCCCCGCCGGCGAAGCGGAGCGGTGTCGCGGGTCATGGGAAATCCTGAACGAGGGAGGCGCGCAAGGAGCAGGTGCGCGGGCGCCGGGAGAAGGGATGGCAGCGCCCGCACACCTCCGCCGCACCTCACCAGGCGGGCAGTCCGGCGCCCTTGTAGACGCGGGCGAGTTCGGCTTTCACAGCGTCGTTCTGGTAGGCGGCGACGAGGGTCTTCACCCACGGCTCGGCCTGCCGGTCCTGTTTCACCGCGATGAAGTTGCGGTAGGGATTGTTGGCAAGCGGTTCCTGCGCGATGCGGTCCGTGGCGGGGTTCAGGCCCGCCTTGAGCGCCCAGTCGGTGTTGACGACGGCGGCGTCGAGATCGTCGATCGCGCGCCCCACGATGCCGGCATCGAGTTCCTTGACGGTGACGCCGCGGGGGTTGTCGCTGATGTCGATAGCGGTGGCGAGGATCCCGGTACCGTCCCTGAGCTTGATCAGGCCCTCCCCTTCGAGAACCCGCAGCGCCCGGCCTTCGTTCGAGGGGTCGTTGGGAACGCCGATCACGGCTCCCTTCGGCAGGTCGGCGACCGACTTGTGTCTTTTGGAGTAGAGGCCGATCGGCCAGATCGCCGTGAAGCCCACGGGCACGATCTTGTAGCCGCGCGTGCTGATCTGGTTGTCGAGGTAGGGCTGGTGCTGGAAAGCGTTGGCATCCAGTTCGCCGCGCTCCAGTGCCTCGTTGGGCTGTGTGTAGTCTGAGAAGACGACCGTCTTGACCGTGAGGCCGTTCTTCGCAGCCTCGGCGGCGACGACCTTCCAGACATCCTCGTCCTCGCCGCTCATGATGCCGACCGTGACGGAGTTCGTGGACGCGGCCTGCGCAGCCGTGCCGGCGGCGAGAAGCCCGGCAGCGGCGAAGGCAGCCAGAACCTGCCGGCGTTGAAGAACGTGACGAAGGGCCATGAATCCTGCTTTCCGAGTAATCTAGTAGTACATAGAAATTATCATCTACTTAGGCCGTTTCAACCCCTGTCGAGGGACGCAGCCATTCAGGCCCTGCATCGCTGCAGGCCCGGAATTTGCGTCGCGGGTGACCTGCCAGGGGCCGCAGGTCGCGTATGACCGGAAAAGAGCGCATCATTTCCCGCGAATTTTTTTGCGAGGGCGCCATGCGCGGTCTGGATATTTCAGAGAATGAACTCGCCCTGCTGGTCGAGACTGCAGCCGACCTCGCCAAGCGATACTGGGCCAGCCTGCCCGCACTGCCGTCCTACCCCCAGACCAGCGGATCCCAGACCGCGGGGCTCTTCACAAGGCCGTGGCTGGAGGAAGGGCTGGGCAAAGCGGTCCTCGACGACTTCAAGGAGATCGCCGCGCATTCTCGGCCGGCAGGAGGCCGCTTCTTCGGCTACGTGGTCGGCTCCGGGGAGCCTGTTGGAGCCGCCGGTGACTTCCTGGCATCCGTGCTGAACCAGAACGCAACGGCGTGGCGATCCGCCCCGGCCGCCGTGTCCGTCGAGCAGAGCGTCGTCACGTGGCTCGCCGAGGCTGTCGGGTGCGGCGGCTTCCGGGGCTCGCTCTGCGGAGGAGGATCAGCCGCCAACCTGATGGGGCTCGCCCTGGCCCGTGAAGCGAAGCTGCCGGCCAACGAGACCGGAGTTCGTGAGCCGGGCGCGATCTACGTGTCCGAGCAGGCCCATTTCTCGATCGTCAAGGCGGCTGCGCTCCTCGGAATCGGGCGGAACAACGTTCGCCTGATCCCGGTAGACGGCAGTTTCGGGATGGACGTCGCCGCCCTCGAACGGGCGATCGCGGCCGACCGGAGCGCGGGACGCCATCCACTGGCGATCGTCGCGACGGCCGGCAGCGTCGCCACTGGCGCTATCGATCCTTTGCCGGCGATCGCAGACATCGCTGAGCGGGAGAACACCTGGATGCATGTCGACGGTGCGTTCGGGGCCTTGGCCGCGCTGGCGGTGCCCGAGCAGTTCGAGGGCATGGAACGCGCCGACTCCCTGTCGCTCGATGCCCATAAATGGCTCTACCAGCCGCTGGATTGCGGGTGCCTGCTCTATCGTGATCCCGGCGCGGCGAGGCGGGCCTTCTCGCAGAGCGCTGACTACGTGAAGACGTTCAACACGGATCCGACCGAGATCTTCTCGTTCTTCGACGAGAGCATGGAACTCTCGCGCCGCTTCCGGGCCCTGAAGCTGTGGTTCTCGCTGCAGTACCACGGGCGCCGCGCGTTCCGGGAGGCGATTGCCCGTGATCTCGATCACGCCCGGCTTCTCCATCGGCTCGTCCAGTCCCAGCCCGACCTGGAAGTGTTGGCCGGCGTCCCGCTGAGTGCGGTGTGCTTCAGGCACAGGCACCGGGACAACGAAGCCCTCCTGCGCAGGCTCATCGCCCGCGGGAACGTCTATCTCTCGAACGCGACCATTCACGGCCAGTTCGCGCTGAGAGCCTGCTTCGTGAACCACAGGACACGGGAGGAGGACGTGCAGATGATCGTCCCGGAGGTCCTCGCCGCAGCTGCAGAACTCGCCTGATCCGGCAGCGACGTTTCGTGCGGGGCGACCCTCACCCGCCGCGACGCCGCGCTCAGGCCACCCCCGACCAGGCCTCGCGCCGCCAGTCCGACACGGCGACGGGGGCGCCGTCGATCACTCCCGCTGCGACCACCGAGCCGAATTTCATGTGTCCGGGCGGCATCGGCTCGACGCGGTGTCCACGCCCGCGCAGCCCCTCCTGCAATGGGTGGTCGCTCTCCATCAGCAGCGTCCCGTCCTCGCTGCGCCAGCGCGGGCGAGCGATCGCCGTCGCCAGATCGTCGCCGCGCTCGAAGACCGCCGTGAGCACCTGGAGCAGGGTCTGAACCTGTCCGTCGGCGCCTGGCGTGGACAGGCCGATCGGGCCCGCCGGGGTCTCCAGCAGGACCGGAGCCAGTGTGTGCACCGGCCGCTTGGCGGGAGCGGGCTCGTTGAGCCCGGCCGTGAAGCCCCCGCACCGGTTGTTCAGGACGAAGCCGCCCTGTGGGACGAAAACGCCGGAGCCGAAATCGTCGAACACGCTGGCCAGCGAAGACACCGTCATGCCATGGCGGTCGGCGGCTGCCACGCCGGCCGTGTGCAGGTAGGCGCGCGGTCCTCCGCGCCGCCCCGCGCGCTCCGGATCGAAGCCAAGCGGCTCGTCCAGCAGCGAGGCCCCTTCGGCAACGCGATCGCGGCAGCGGAATGCCGCCTCGGTGAGCTCGACCCCGGCATGGTCCGCATCGCTGCCCGCAGGCCGCTCGTCCATCGCCTTCAACGCCATCGCCAGCAGGATGCCCTGGGACTGGGGCGGTTGCACCATGACCCGCATCCCCCTCCAGGCGATCTCAACCGGGTGGGCGAAGACGGTGTGGTGAGCGGCGAGGTCGGCGCGGTCGAGCGTTCCCCCGTTCCGGGCCACCGCATCCGCCACCGCGTCCGCCATCGCCCCGAAATAGAAGGCGGCGGCGCGCTCCTTTGCGATCCGGTCCAGCAGATTGGCGAGCTCGAGCTGGACCACGCGCCCGCCGGGCTCCGCCGCCACGAGGCTCCAGTCCGCGGCCCCTCCGCGAACGAGCCGGTTGCGCTGAGCCTCGACCGCCCTGGCCAGCCCCGGCGTGACCAGCATGCCGCCGCGCGCGAGGCGCACTGCCGGAGCGAGGATGCGATGCAGCGGCAGCCGCCCCCAGCGCTCCGTCATCTGGTCCCACGCGTCGACGATGCCCGGCGTGGTGACGCTCGCGCCGCCGTCCGACGCGGGCCCGGCGAAACCCCGCGGGGATGCCCCGGCGCCGTTGATCGCCGTCGTCGTGCCGTCGGATGTGCGCACCAGGAAGAAGCCATCCCCACCGAGCCCGCAGGCATCCGGCGAGACGACCGACAGGACAGCCTGCGCGGCGACCACGGCATCGACTGCAGACCCGCCGTCGCACAGGATCTCCTGTCCTGCTGCGGTGGCCAGCGGGTGGGCTGCGGCGATCGCTCCACGCGATCCAGCCAGCACCGGCCTGATCCGGGACGAGTAGGAATCGGCCACCAGGGGCGCGCTCATGTCACCTCCTCCTCGGCCTTCCGCCCCAGCAGCGATCGCGCTGCAAGGAGCGTGACGGCGAGGCAATCGACCACGTCCTGCTCATTGACGTAGTCGTCGACGCCCGCAGCGAGCGTCGGCTGGGGCCCGAAGCAGACGGCCGGCACGCCGAGGGCGCGCCAACGCGACGCGTCGCTCGCGGGGAGCCGGACCACGGGTCGCGCCTCGCCCCGCACGGCCCGGCACGCCTGCAGAACGGCGGCGACAGGCGGGCTCTCCGGCGACGACCAGTTCGGATCCCATCCCTTGATCAGCCGCCACGACAGGCCGGGAGCGGCCGCGACGAGTGCGTCGAGCCGGCCGGACACGTCTGCCATCGTCAGGCCGGGAGGGATCCGGAAGTCGATCTCGGCCTCCACCCGGGTCGCCACCTGGCTGACGAAATCGCCGCCCCCGATGCGCCCGATATTGGCGGAGAGGCGCAACCCGTGCTCGCCGGCATGGGCCTCCACGGCAGCGATGGCGGCGGGAGCTTCGGCACGCCACGCATTCCACCCGTCGATCTCTGCAAGAGCCCGCGCGAGGCGGGCCATTGCGCTCGACCGCTCCGTCGTGAGCATGCCCTGGCCGGGCGGGCTCTCGGCCGTCAACGCCACCCACATCAGGCCCTTTTCGGCGAGGGCGACGCCCATTTCGCCCGGCCCCTCGGCATTGATGACGGCATCGCCGCGGAGATCCGGGTCGTGTTCCAGCAGCCACCGCGTGCCATGCGGGCCGAAGACGACCTCGTCGGCGACGGCCGTGAAGGTGACACGCCCGCGCAGGTTCGCGTCTCGCGCCAGCAGGACGAAGGCGACGGCGAGGACGGCCGTGCCCGCCTTCATATTGCCGATGCCGAGCCCGGTGAGCCGGCCACCGCCACGGCCCAGCCGGAAAGGAGGGACGCTCCACGCCGCCTCGTCCCCCGGCGCCAGCGTGTCGAGATGCCCGTTCAGGACAAGGTGGGGCCCACTTTCGCCGAAGCGGCAGAGAACGTTCGGCTTCTCCGGCACCGCCGCCCTCGTCTCGGCAGCAAGGCCGTTCTCGGCAAGGTAGGCCGCGATGACGCGTGCCGGACCCGTCGTGTCGCCCACCGGCTGGTCGCTCCGGGCTTCGACGAGGGCGGCGCACATTTCTACGAGACGCTCCCGCTGCGCTTCGGCCAGAGCGCTTGCACCGGCGACCTCTTCGTGGGTCAGCGGAGTTTGGGTCATCCGACCTGCCACCCTCCGTCCACGGTGATGGCCTGCCCCGTCACGTACCGGGCGAGATCGGAGGCGAGGTAGACATAGGTGTCGGCGACCTCGGCAGCTGTCCCGAGCCGGCGTTGCGGGATCCGCGCTTCGAAGGCGGACTTCAGGTCCGCCGCCGGCCGGGCCTGAAGCACGGCGCGCTCCTCGAAGAGCTGGTCCAGCATGGCGCTGCCGATCTGGCCGGGACAGACCGCATTGACGGAGATGCCCTTGCCGGCCAGCTCGGCGGCGAGGCACTGCATCAGGCCGAGCATGCCGAACTTCGAAGCCGAGTAGGCAGCGTTCTCGACACCGCCGCGCAGGCCGAACAGCGACGAGGTGAAGATGATATGCCCCCGCCGCGGCCCAGCGACCATGCGCCGGGCGAAGGCCGTCGCGGTGAGGAAGGCTCCGGTCAGATTGACGTCCAGAACCCGTCGCCACGCGTCCGGGGCGATGTCGACGGCCGGCGCCAGCAGCAGGATCCCGGCATTGGCGACGACGAGATCCACGCCGCCCTGCGCCGCGTCGGCCTCGGCGGCGGCCGTCTCGGTGGCGGCCGCGTCGGTGACGTCGACGACAGCGCCGCGCACGGGGCCGAGCCCTTCGAGCGCCGCGCACGCCGCCGCCAGCGCGCTCTCCTGCACGTCGGCGATGGTGACGCGCGCGCCCTGGCGCAGGAACGCCTCGGCGATGGCGAGGCCGATCCCCTGAGCGCCCCCGGTGACGAAGGCGGAGCGGCCGGCGAGAAGCTGCGCGCTCATCGTGCCATCTCCCGCTTTGGCGTTCGACGTCCTTGGCGGACAGCATCGGAGTTGCGTCCGACGACCCGCTGGTAGGTCTCGGCATCCGTGTCGGACTCGCTTCCGATGACGACGACGCGCGACCGGTCGTCGAGATGCAGGGCGGTGCGCAGCCGCTCATCGGCCGCTGCCGCCAGGAGGCCGGCCATGGCGGCGCACCCCGATTCACCGGCCACGAGCGGAGGGTCGCCGTCCAGCGGATCGGCCAGGAACCGCATCGTCTCGACCGCGGCGGAATCCGGCAGGGCGAGCACGTCGTCGATGGAGGTGCGGAGCACGACCCAGGCGGGAGCGGACACCTCGCCGGCCGCAAGGCATGCCATGAACGTGTCCGTGTCGCCCTCGATCGGAACCGGCCGCCCGCTCGCGACCGCGCGGAAGACGCAGTCGGCCCGCTCCGGCTCGACCACCACCAGCCGCGGACGGTCGGGTCCGAGCGTCTCCCAGAAATGCGCGGCGAGCGCCGCCGCCAGGCCGCCGACCCCAGCCTGGACAAAGACGTGTGTCGGCAACGTGCCGCCGGCAGCGTCGAGGATCTCCTGCGCGATGAGGGTATAGCCCTGCATCACGAGCGCGGGGACCGCAGCGGCGGGATCGTCGGACGTGTCTGCCACCAGCACCCAGTTGCGCTCGGCTGCATCGGCGGCGCAGCGGCGCACAGACTCGTCATATTGCCCGGGCCCCCGCACGATCTCGGCGCCGAACTTCGCGATCTCCCTCTCACGTTCCATGCTGACGTGCTCGTGCAAGTAGATGATGCACTTGCAGCCGAAGAGCCGCGCGCCCCAGGCAACGGAGCGGCCATGATTGCCATCCGTCGCGGCGGCGACGGTTATGCCAGGGAGACCAACAGGAGAAGAAGCCAAGCCCGAGCCGATCTCCGTGTGGGCGGCGGCAGAACGGTCCCGCAGTGCGCACAGCACGGCATAGGCGCCGCCCAGCGCTTTGAAGCTGCCGAGACCGAAGCGCTCGCCCTCGTCCTTGTAGGCCACCGATGCGACCCGGAGGCTGCTTGCAAGTGCATCGAGCATGACGAGCGGCGTCGGTGCGTAGCCGGGCCAGGAGCCGATCTCGTCGCGTGCGCGGCGATGTGCGGCCAGGCTGAGGACCCGGCGCTCCTCTTCTCCGTAGGGTCGCGACGGATCGGCCATCTCGTTGTGAACGTGTCGGGCCTGAAAGCGTGGAATGGGCATTGAAGTGTCCTGACGTTCCGGCACGGCACGGCCGGGGGTTCAGATTGGCAGGGCGGCAAGGCTGCGCGTGCGGTCAGTCCGGCCATCGCTCGGGAAAGGCGGGGGTCCAGAGCCGGCGTCCCGGTCCGCCTTCCGGCCCCTTGCCGGCCGGGTAGGAGACGAGTTCCAGCTGCAGGCCCCACGGCGCCATGAAGTAAACCCATGTCGACCCTGCGGCCGGACCCTCGGAGATCATTTCGGGAGTGCCGGCGATCCGGACGCCGTGGGCCTGGAGGTGAGCCAGAGCGGCCTGGAAATCGTCCACGTAGAAGGCCAGGTGGTGGCCACCCACATCGCTGTTGCGCGGCGCCTCGCGTCTTTGGTCCGGGGCCTCGTACTCGAAAACCTCGAGGTTCGGCCCGCGCGGGCAGCGCAGGAAGCAGTACCGCATGCTCGCCTCGGGCGAGACGGCGAGCCTGTCGCGCATCGTGTCCGGATCGGCGAAGCGGCCGCCGTCGAAGACGAACTCGCAGCCGAGGACGTCGCAGAAAAATCTGATCGCCTCCTCGAGGTCGGGGACCGTGAGGCCGACATGCTCGATGCCGCGCAGTCCGGGCAGTCCCGTGCCGCTCATGATTGCCTCCACCCGTACAGTTGAAGCGGCCACTGGAGGTCCGGGCTGAACCTGGGCGGTGCCAGCGCGTTAGCTGGACAGTCCCCCACGCAACGGGCCGGAGCCGCATGCCCCTCGATGACTTCGATCGCCGGCTGCTGAAAGCCGTGCAGGCGAACAACCAGCTGAACGCCGACCAGCTCGGCGATGCCGCGGGCCTCTCTCCATCCGCCTGCCTCAGGCGCATGAAGCGGCTGCGGGACGAGGGCATCATCGAATCGGAAGTCGCCGTGGTGGCACCCGAGACGCTGGGCCGCCACCTGATGATGATCGTGCAGGTCACGCTCGAGCGGGAGCGTCCCGACCTGATGGACGAATTCAAGCGCTCGATGCGCGCCACGCCCGAGGTGATGCAGTGCTACTACGTCACCGGCGAGACCGATTTCATCCTGATCGTCACCGCCAGGAGCATGGCGAACTACGAGGAGTTCACGCGCCGCTTCTTCTTCGACAATCCGAATGTCCGGCGCTTCCAGACCATGGTGGTCATGGACCGCGTGAAATACGGGCTTGCCGTTCCGATCGACAGCTAAGAGCGGAGTCACGCTCATCTCAGGCCCTTTCCTCGACGGTGGCGTCGCGCGCCTCCGGCTGCGCCGGCTGCGTCGCACCCGCGGGCACGGGCTCGCGCCAGTTTGAGAAGCGCCGCAGTGACGTCAGGCGCCAGGCATACTGCGTGGCGTTGTCCGGCCACTGCGTCACGATTCGGCCGGTGGACGACTTGAAATAGTTCTGGCCTTCCGCAAAGGCCGTCCCGGCCATGCGGGTCTGCAGCCATGAATTGTAGCGGTCGGTGGCCTCCTGGCTGACCTCGACCCGCGGCAGGCCGAGCCGGTCCAGGCGCGAGACCTCGGCAGCCACGAATGCAGACTGGCGCTCCAGATTGGAGATGATGAAGCCGCCATTCGTGTTCGGGCCGTAGAGCATGAAGAAGTTCGGAAAGCCCGGAACCATGAGGCCCAGGAACGCCTGCGGCTCACCGGCCCAGACATCCGCCAGCCACTTGCCGTTGCGGCCGTGGACGGGAAGGCTGCTCAGGTACTGCGTGGCCTCGAACCCCGTGCACAGGACGATGGCGTCGGCGGCGTGCTCGACACCGGCGGCGTCGACCAACCCGCCAGGCGTGCACGATGCGACCGCACGCGGCACGAGCGTCACGTTCGGCCGCTTCAGCGCGGGAAAGAAGTCGCTGCTGACCACGGCTCGCTTGCCGGCGAAGGGGTAGTCCGGCGTAACGGCGGCGGCGAGGTCGGGGCGGTCCGCGAAGACATCGCGGATATACGCGAGCGCCGCGTCGCGGGCAGCGGTGTTGGACCGCGATCCCGGCTTGAAGAACGCGCCGTTCCACTCGCGCCGTTCCTGGGCCAGATACAGTTTCAGGCGGTAAAGCTTGCGCAACGGCCAGACGCGCAGAAGGGCGCGTTCCCAGGCCGAGAAGTCGCGGTCCTGCTTGGGCAGGAGCCACCCGGGCTGGCGCTGGAAGAGGGTCAGGTGTGCCACCTCGGGCGCGAGCGCCGGGACGACCTGGGCGGCGCTCGACCCGGTTCCAACGACTGCGATCCGCTTGCCCGCAAGCGGAACCGGCTTCCACCGCGCGGTGTGGACCACCGGCCCCTCGAACCGGTCGAGTCCCGGCCAGTCCGGCCAGCGCGGCTTGGCGAAAAGGCCCACCGCGGACACCACGGCATTGAAGAACCGGCTGGCTCCGTCGGAGGTGGAGACCACGTAACCCTGGCGCGCCTCGTCCCAGGTAACCTCGGACACCCGCGTCGACAGTCGCAAATGGCGGCGCAGGTCGAGGCGGTCGACCACATCCTCGAGGTAGCGCCGGATCTGCTGGTGCCCGACATGAGTCCGGCCCCAGTCGTGCGGCGCATAGGAATAGCTGTAGAGGTGGGAGGCGGCGTCGGTCGCCGCTCCGGGATAAACGTTGTCGAACCACGTCCCCCCAACACCCGGCGACGCTTCGAAGATCGTGAGATCGGAGTGGCCAGCGCGCCACAGCGCGGCGGCCGCGGCAATTCCGCCGAAGCCGGCACCGACGATGGCGACGGAGAGGCCCTGGCTCCGCCGCGAAGACCCTGTGCCCGTCATGCCGCTTCCGCCTCCTCGACCAGATGGCTCAGGAACTTGCGCGTGCGCTCCTCGCGCGGGCGGACGAGCACCTCCTCGGGCGGCCCTTCCTCCACGACGCGGCCGTCCGCCATGAACACCACGCGGTCGGCGACTTCCCGGGCGAAGCGGACTTCATGGGTGACCACGATCATCGTCATGCCGGCGTCGGCGAGGCGGCGCATCACTTGCAGCACCTCCCCGACGAGTTCGGGATCGAGGGCGGAGGTCGGCTCGTCGAACAGCATCAGGCGCGGCGTGATCGCCAGCGCCCGGGCGATCGCCACGCGCTGCTGCTGGCCGCCCGACAGGCGGTGGGGCAGGTGCCGGACGTGGCTGCCGAGGCCGACGTCGCGCAGCAGGGCCGTCGCCAGGGCCTCCGCCTCGGGCCTGTCCTGGCGGTAGACCTCGACGGGGGCGATGGCGACGTTCTCGAGCACCGACAGGTGGTCGAACAGGTTGAAGTGCTGGAACACCATGCCGATGCGGGCCTTGGCCCTGGCCCGCGCCAGGTCCCGGACGGGCTGGAGCCGGCCGTCGACCCGGCGGTAGCCGACATGCTCGCCGCCGACGAGGACTTCCCCGCCATCGATGGATTCGAGGTGGTTGATCAGCTTCAGCAGCGTGCTCTTGCCGGAGCCGCTCGGCCCCATCAGGACGACGACCTCGCCGCGCCGGACCTGCAGGGACACGTCCTTCAGCACCTCGACCGTGCCGTAGCGCTTGCGCACGTTCCGGCAGTCGACGAAGACGCCCTCCTCGCCCGCTCCCTCGGCCGCGGCTTGCCGGGCGACGACCTCGGCGGTACCGCCGCCGGTCGACGGTTCCATTCCGGCCGTTGCACCACGATGGCCGCCGGGATTTGGCGACTGCTGCCGCTCGCGCGCCGGCGGGAAGCCGAGCCAGCGGCGCCAGCCCGCGGCTCCGGTCCCTTGCGTGTCCGTGTTGACGGCCTCTTCGACGCGGCCCTGGATCAGGCCGAGAACCGTGGTGGCGGCGAGGTACATGACGCCGGCGGCACAGAACACCTCGAAGAACTTGAAGTTCTGGGCGACGATCGTCTGGCTGCGCAGCGTCAGCTCGTCAACCGCGATGACCGAGGCGAGCGAGGTGAACTTCAGCATCGAGATCGCGTCATTGCCGAGCGCGGGCAGGATCGCGCGCAGGGCCTGGGGCATGACGATCCGCCGGAGCGTGAGCATCGGCCCCATGCCCAGGGAGGCCGCTGCCGTCTTCTGCGTCCTGTTCACGCTGCGAATGCCGCCGCGGATGATCTCTCCGGCGAAGGCGGCCTCGTTGAGCGTGAAGCCGATGATCGCGGTGGCGATCGGGCCGGTCGTGATCCCGAGCGACGGCAGGGCCGTGTAGAGGAAGACGAGTTGCAGCAGCAGAGGGGTGCCGCGGATGAACCACGTGTAGAGGAGAGCCGGCGTCCTCACGAGCGGGTTGGTGCTCTCCCGCATCACCGCCAGGCCGAGCCCGATGACGAGGGCCAGCGTCATCGAGACCGCCGTGATCTGCAGGGCGATGAGAATGCCGCCCCAGAGATAGCCGGAGCCGAGATAGTCCATGAAATCGGTCATGGCAGGCTCCGGGGCGAGCGCCTTCAGGCCGTCACTGGGTCTTGACGGCTGGCTCGGTGACCTGGCTGTCGGCAAAGCCCCAGGTCTTCATCTTGGCCTGCATCGAGCCGTCCTGGTGCTGCGCCTTGAGGCTTGCGAGAAGCCCGTCGCGCAACTCCGTGTCCTTCTTGTTGACGGCGAAGCCGAAGACGAAGTCCGTCGGAATGGCGAAGCCGACCATCACCTTGTCGGGCGTCGTCGCGGCCAGGTAGGACGCCACCCCCGCATCGGTGAGGACGATGTCGGCGCGGCCCTGCGCCAGCGCGCTGTAGGCCCGGTCGATGCTGGGGAACTGCAGCGGCGAAATCGGCTTCTTGCCGCTCTGCTGGCAGGCCTGACTCTGCTTGTCGAGAATGGCGTTCTCGACCGTGCCGACCACCTGGGCGGCGGTGACGTCGCACACGTCGGCAAGGCTGTTCAGCTTCTTTGGGTTGCCGGCCTGCACGAGCGAGGCCTCTCCCGCCTTCATGTACTCGACGAAGTCGGCCTGCTTGGCGCGTTCGTCGGAGGCATACATGCCGGCTGCGATGAGGTGCACGCGCCCGGCCTGAAGCGCGGGGATGAGGCCGGCGAAGTCGAGCTTCGAATAGGTGAAGGTGAAGCCGAGGCAGTCGGCCGCCGCCTTCAGCAGGTCGGGCTCGATGCCGACGATGCTGGCGGGGTTCTTCGGGTCGGTCGCCGAGTAGTTGGCCGGTGCCGGAGAGATGCCGACGACGACCTCCCTCCCCTTGAGCCCGGGATAGCGCGAAGAAAGATCACCGCACGCGGCTGCCGATGCCGCATTGGCATGCGGCACAGAGATGGCGGCCAGGATAGCGGCGGCACAAACCTTCAGGACGATGGTGCTGATTTTCATGGCGAACCTTCCCGTTCCCGCGTCTCTCAGCAGGCTAGGGGGAACGTCGCGCTCAAAATCCGCGAATTGGGCAACGCCACGCGTGGAATAGCGCTCGATCGGCAAACCCGGCGCGGAAAACCGGCAGGCATCAAAAGGGCCGTCGTCGCCCGCCCTTCGGTATGACGGCCTGTGTCGTCACGCTCGGGAGGGCTGTCCAGGGGTGCGATCACTCGCAGCAGCCCGGTCCGCCGCCGGGTCGCAAACGGATTTGAGGCCCGGCGCTGTCGGGGAAAACGGGTCTTGACTACAATCATCGCGACAGGGCCGAAGGCTCTTCTACCCGTTTCGCAGGTCACACCCATGATGCAGACCTACTTCGCACGGGGCCGCGGCCGGTGCAGCGCGTGCGCGGTGCAGCGCAGCGATGCAGGCGCGGGACTAACGGCGTCAGTCGGCGAGGGGGGCGGTAACAGGACGCCGGATGTCAGCAGGGTCCAATCCCTGCTGAACGGTGTCGACGTCGAAAGTGGAGGGCCCACCGTACCGCTGGTGATCGACGGAATATGCGGGCCGAAGACGAAGGCCGCGATCCTTCATTTTCAGCGCCACGACCGTCATCTGATCGCCGATGGACGGATCGATCCAAACAAGAACACGTGGAAAGCGCTGATCGAGGTTTCCAGCGGCAACGACGAACCAGTCCTGCCAAGGACGGCAACGTCCGCGCCGCAGCCCGTTGCGAGGGTGGACGAAGCCACCAAGAAGCTGTTCGTCGCCTACCTCTGGTATACACGCCACCGCATCTTCGAGACGATCAAGGCGATCGATGTCGCGATGGAGGAACTGGAACTCTGCCGCGCCTATGCGGACCTCCACCGCGGCAAGACACTGTACGAGGGGTATCTCCACTGGGAGGTCCGCCTCGAGGAGTTGCCGACCTTCCACCGTGTTTTCAAGGTCGTCGATCCCAAGATGACGATCGAGCATGTGAGGGCTCGCCTGAAGCGCGTCAGGCTCGTCTACACGCACATGGTGGACGTCATCGTCGCGAATACGTTCACCACCCCGGCGGCCGAGAAGAACCATACGCGGGAGTTCCTGCGGGTCGTGGACCAGAAGTTTCTCGATTGGGCGCACGGCCGACACCAGGCCATCGCCGACGCGCCGCTCGGGGGCTGGTGGCACAAGAACGCCCAGATCGCGCATATGCGGTACGGGTCGGACTACATCCAGGCCCACGACGCATTCACCACGCTCATCCACGAGATGGCGCACTTCGTTTCGCACAGCTCGACGTACCGGATCGACCACGAAGGCGGTTTCTACAACCAGGCATTCAAGGCCACCGCGCAGCAATGCGTGCGCAACGCCTTCTGCTACGAGTGGTACGCGATGCTCGCCTGCTTCAAGTCGCAAAGGCACCAGAGCGACGATGACCTCAGTCTGAGCTGAGCGGCCGTGTGCCGGGTCGCGTATCCGCTGCGTGGCCGAACCGCCCCGAAGCTGAAGCCTGCCGCGCGCCTGATCTCCTTAACAAGCATGGCCGGTCGCTGCGCCACGGCCCGGGGACGGGCGTCTGGAGATCGAGCCCGAGGGTGCATTGGCGGGTCTAAGGACGCTGGCGGAGGCCCGGTCGGGCTCCAGAATCAAAAAGCCCGCCGTCCTTTTGGACTGGCGGGCTTTGAGTTTGGTTGCGGGGACAGGATTTGAACCTGTGACCTTCAGGTTATGAGCCTGACGAG
>NZ_JCACDK010000022.1:0-187005 GCF_059501845.1 Alsobacter sp.
AAGCTCCGACGTCAACACCGCCATACAGGACACCATCGCCAAAGCCGAAGGGTGACCGCTGGCCGTCCCCCAGGGAACACGGGCCGCCTCGCGCGGCCCGTTCGCGTTTCGGGAGTTCTGTTCGCGGCAATTCAATCTGAGCGTGCAGAACCGCAGGCGCCGCCGTAGCGTTGGGGGGCATGCGCCCAGCCCCCGTCACGGCCATCGCCGTCCTTTTCGCAGCCGCCATCTTAGCCCCGGCACTCGCCGCCGGCGACGCGCTCGCACCGCCGCTCCCGCCCGAGCGGCCGGAGCCCGCAGGTCCACCTCCGCCACCCGCCAAGGATGTTCCTGTCCCACCCGAGCGTCCCGCCGGGGCGGCGGACGCTGCCGCATCCGGTGCCTCGGAGGCGCCCGCCACACCCGCGTCCCTCGCCGGGGAAGGCGACGTGCCGCCGCTTCCGCCGGAGCGTCCGGGCGACCTCCAGCAGGGGCAGGCCGCGCGCCCGGATTCGCCTCCGCCCGACACGACGGAGCCGGAAGAGGAGGCCTGCCGGACCCGCCTGAAGGAACTCGGCGCGGCGTTCGAGCCTCTCCCCGCCATCGTCGAGGGCGCTTGCGGCGCCCCCCGTCCGCTGAAACTGACGGGGCTCGGCGGCGATGTCGCAGTGCCGTCAGGCCCGACGGTCACCTGCAAGGTGGCTGAAGGCCTCGCGCTTTGGAACCGTGACGTGCTCGTGCCGGCGGCCAGGGCCGGCTGGAGCGAGCCGCTGAAGGCGGTGCAGATCGGCACCTCGTACCAGTGCCGCAGCCAGAACCACGTGCCGGGCGCCAAGCTCAGCGAGCACGCCTTCGCAAACGGCGTCGACGTCGCTGCTTTCGAGATCGGCAAGGGAAAGACCGTGGGCGTTACCACCCAGCCGCCGGGGTCGCCGGAGGAGGTGTTCCAGAAGGCGGCGCGGGAAGGCGCCTGCAAGACCTTCACCACCGTGCTCGGGCCGGGCAGCGACCCGTCGCACGCCACCCATCTGCACCTCGACCAGCGCGAGCGCAGCAGGGGTTATCGCATCTGCCAGTAGGACGAGGAACTTGCGCCCGGTCTCGCGCTTTGTCCGGCGCGGCCGGGGAGGGCGGGCGCCGCCGGAGTGTCTATCCAATGCGCGCTCACCTGTCCGTTCTCCTCATCCTCGCCCTCGTGGGCCTCCCGGCCATGCCCGCGCTGGCTAGGCCCCGGCACGCGGCGACGGCCGTCCGGCTCGACGCCGCCACCATCGACTCCGCCGCATTCGAGCGCCGTGCCCGCAAGGGCATCGATCCCGCTTTGATACGCGCCGCCGTGCTGCTCGACCGGATGCGCTTCTCGCCCGGCGTCATCGATGGCCGCGGCGGCGACAACATCGACCGTGCCGTCGGCGCCTGGCAGCGCAGCAACGGCGTCCCCGAGACGGGAAAGCTGGACCGCGAGACCTATGAGCGCCTCACCCGCGACGCGGGGCCGGTAATCATGGAGTACGAGATCACCGCCGGTGACGAGAAGGGGCCCTACGTCAAGAAGATCCCGCCCAAGCTGGAGAAACAGGCGGCCCTGAAGCGGCTCGGCTACCGCACCGTGGTCGAGATGCTGGCCGAGCGCTTCCACATGGACGAGCGGCTCCTGCGTACCCTCAACCCGAAGAGCCCTTTCAAGGAAGGCGACCGCATTCTCGTCGCCGACGTCACCCGTCCAAAGGAGGACGAGAGGGCCGACATGCTGGAGGTCGACAAGCAGGACCGGCGGTTGCGCGCCTATTCGGCGGACGGAAAGTTGCTGGCGAGCTACCCCGCCTCGATCGGAAGCGAGGAGAAGCCCGCGCCCTCCGGCCGTTTCGAGGTGCTGCGGATCGCCCGCAATCCGACCTGGACCTACAATCCCAAGTTTGCCTTCAAGGGGCTGGAGGTCGACCGGCCCGTGAAACTCGCGGCCGGACCGAACAATCCGGTTGGAGCAGTCTGGATCGACCTCTCGGCCGAGACCTACGGGATCCACGGCACGCCGGAACCGCGCCTCGTCGGCAAGAGCTTCTCGCATGGCTGCGTGCGGCTCACCAACTGGGACGTTCTCGACCTCGCAGCCCTCGTGCACAAAGGCACGAAGGTGGATTTCGCCGAGTAGCCAGCATTTCGTCATCGCGAGCGAGGCGAAGCTCGTCGCAAGAACGTCACGCCCGCTTCGGCGCTCTCCCGGTCCGCAGGACGAGGCAGGCGCCGCCGGCCTGGCGCAGACGGTTGCAGAGCGCGTTCGCCTCCTGCCGGGACGGGGCGCCGGCGCGGATCTGGTAGAAGGCGCGCGTGCCGCGGCTTCTCAGCAGCGAGCGGATGATCATGGGATCGTGTCCCGCCAGCACGGCGCCGAAACGCTTCTCGGCGCGGTCATACGACATCAGCGCGCGCGCCTTCGAGAAGCCGCCGCTCAGCTGCACGCCCCAGGGCTGCGTGACGCCGATCCCGACGCGGCGCTCCAGCGCCTCCACATACTGGCTCCTCGGCCGCCCCAGCATGGCGCGCACTGCAGTGCAGTTCTGATCGCCCGCCGGGTCGAGCCTGCCGGCGTCGCGGCCCGCCTGCACCCAGTCCTCCACCGGGTGCCCGGTGATGGACAGGACGTAGTCGCGCGTCTCCCACGGGAGCCCGCCGCTGCCCGCGAGGAAATTCTCCACCCGCTTGGGCCCGCCATTATAGGCGGCGGCGGCGAGGCCGAGATTGCCGAACCGGTCGCGCAGTTCCTTCAGGAACTCGGCCGACCGCGGCAGGGCCTGCACGGGATCGAACGGATCCAGCAGCCCGCGCTCGGCCGCGGTGCCCGGCATGAATTGCGCGATGCCCTGCGCGCGCTCGCCGCTGCGCGTCACCGGCCCCTCGACCTGCGTGCGGAAGCTGCTCTCCTGCCCGATCAGGCGGGTGAAGAACGAGACGGGAAGGCCGTTTGCGGTCGCCGCCGATTCGATCAGCAGGCAGATCGCGTCCGCCACCGCGGCATTGGCGGTGGTGTCGCCGGTTGTGGCGAGCCCGGGAGGCCCGTCCCGATCCTTGTCGGAAGCGTGCGCCACCCCGGCCAGCAGGGCCAGCACGACGGCAGTGCCCGCGAGCCACCGGCCTGCGGCGGGGGCGGCTGTCACCAGACCCATTGTTCCGGGATGCGCAGTTCGGCCGTCTCGCCGGTCGTCACGGTGCCGGCCCGCTCCACCCAGGCGACGAGGCCCCGGCGGCGGCTGGCCACCTTCACGAAGTCGAGATCGAGGCCTGGCCTGCCGGGGTGCTGGGCGGCGATGTTGCGGCCCGGACCGCGGCACGGCGCATTCTGGTCCTCGACGGCAAGAGCGAGCTTCCCGGGGAACATCAGCCGCGTCCCGCGCGGAAGGAAGGAAAAGCTGGGAACGCCGGACACGACGATGTTGGCGCCCAGCCACTCGGCCATGACCTCGGGGATGCCGAGGTCGGCGGCGACGCCGTCAAGCTCCTCCCGCGACACGAGGGAGACCTGGCGCGAGTTCCGGATGGGCGTTCCGCGCGGAAACCAGGGCACGCGCACGTCTGCGCCGCGGCTGAAGCCGCGATGGCGCTCCCGTCCCTCACCCAGAACGATCCCCTCGAGATCCATCTCGACACGCTCGACGGGCCGCGTCGCGAAGGTGGAGCCGTCTGCAACCAGCACGGCCTCGACGCGGCAGGAAAGCTTGCGGGCGGGGGTGACGGCGGTCTCAGTCATGGGGGCTCCAGGCGTGGGCGCCCCTCTTAGCATGGCAGCGCGGCGCGGACAGCGGGTTCCCGCGCGAGGCACCTGGTCCTATGTCTCGAGGTGTGGACCGGCAGCCGCGCGGGTCTGACGCGGGAACTGCACTCCTGCTTTGCCGTTCGCAATTGCTCTCTGCCGTTCCGCCCGAGGTTCCGGCTTGTCCCTGTCACTTTCGTCGTTGCCGAAGGAGCGCCTCGTCCCGCTCATCGTGGCGACGGCCCTCTTCATGGAAAATCTCGATGCGACGGTGCTCTCCACCTCGCTGCCGGCGATCGCGCGCGACCTGAACGAGAGCCCGATCGCGCTGAAGCTGGCGCTGACGTCCTATCTCCTCGCGATCGCCATCTTCATCCCCGCCTCGGGCTGGGTGGCCGACCGCTTCGGCGCGCGCACCGTGTTTCGCGCCGCCATGCTCGTCTTCGCGGCGGGCTCCATCGGCTGCGGGCTGTCCGTCGACATGCCGACGCTGGTCGCCGCCCGCGTGCTGCAGGGCGTCGGCGGTGCGATGATGATTCCGGTCGGCCGCCTCGTCGTGCTGCGCACAGTGGATCGCACGCAGCTCGTCAACGCGCTCGCCTGGCTGACCATTCCCGCCCTCCTCGGGCCCGTGATGGGTCCGCCGCTCGGCGGCTTCATCACCACCTACTTTTCCTGGCGCTGGATCTTCTGGATCAACCTGCCGATCGCGGCGCTCGGGGTCGTGCTGGCGACGCTCTTCATTCCCGATATCAGGGGCGAGGAGCGCACGCGGTTCGATGCGCTGGGGTTCCTGCTGGTCGGCCCGGGGCTCGCCTCGTTCCTCACGGGGGCGACGCTCGCCGGGCTCGGCCTCCTGCCGGGCTACGGCATCGTGCTGTTGATGGGGGCCGGCGCGGCTTTGCTGGTCGCCTATGTCCGCCACGCCATGCGGGCCGAGAACCCCATCATCGACCTCAAGCTGCTGCGCCTGCCCACCTTCCGGGCCAGCGTCACCGGCGGCTTTCTCTTCCGCGTGGGCGTGGGAGCGACGCCCTTCCTGCTGCCGCTGATGCTGCAGACCGGGTTCGGCCTCTCTCCCTTCAACTCCGGGCTCCTGACCTTCACCACCGGCATCGGCGCCATGGCGATGAAGCTCGTCGCGGCGCCCATCCTGCGGCGCTTCGGCTTTCGCCGGGTGCTGGTGCTGAATGCCGTCCTGTCGTCTGCCTTCGTCGCAATGCCTTCGCTGTTCACGGCGGCCACGCCGTGGTTCCTGATCGTCGGAGGGCTGGCGCTGGGCGGCTTCCTGCGCTCGCTCCAGTTCACCAGTATCAACGCCGTCGCCTATGCCGACGTGCCGTCCCCGCAGCTGTCGCGGGCCACCAGCTTCACGACCGTGCTGCAGGAGCTGTCGGGCTCCGTCGGTGTCTCGATGGCGGCGCTGGGACTGGAGGGGCTCGGCGTGCTGACGGGGTCCGACCCGCTGGAACTCGGGCATTTTCCGATCGTCTTCGCGGTCATCGGCGTGCTCTCGGCGCTTTCGGCGGTGATCTTCTGGCGCCTGCTGCCGGCCGGAGCGGGCGCGGACCTCGTCGCCCGCCGCACGGGGGCGCCGGCGGCCGCTCCGTCCGCCGCCGGCGCGCCTGCGGAATAGACCTGCCGCCTATTGGCCGGCCATGCACTTCTTCATGAAGTCCTTGCGCTGCTTGGCGAGGATCTGGTTGGCTCCCTTGCCGGACAGTCCGGCCTCCTTGGCCTTCTGCATGCAGGCGTCCCGCTTGACCGGGTCGGTGACCGACTGTGCCATGGCGACGCCGGCCATGAGGCTGATCGAGACGGCTGCGAGGATCGTGAGGCGGATCATCGGCGTTTCTCCCATCAGTGAGGGTGCCGGACCAGCCTAAGCTTCCGCTGGAGAAATGCTCGCTTTAGTTGTGCCTTGGCCCGCGCGGGCTGTTCACGTTCTCAGGATCGGCCGACAGACTTCAGTCCCTCGACGAAGCGCTTGTCGATGAACCGCTTCCATCGCCACACCCAATGGCCCGCGACCGACAGTCCGTTGCGGGTCGCGACGGCCTGCCGTCCCCCGGTGGTGAGGATGGCCAGCATGGCACGCTGGGCCTCATAGGGCGGCGGCGCGTCGCCGCGGGCGGACGCGAGCAGCGACCTTGCCAGCATTTCGCCCTGGCGCACGGCGTGGACGCCAGCCTTGGGAAGTGGGCGCACATCGAAAGACGCGGCATCGCCAACGACGAAGATGGACTCGTGTCCCGTGGCACGCAGCGTGCGGTCGACGCGGATGAAGCCCGCCTCGTCGGTCTCGAGAACCGAGCGAGACAGCCAGGGGTGGGGCGCGGCGTGGCCTGCCCAGATGGCCGCGGTCACCGGGATCGAGCGGCCGTCGGCAAGGCGGAGGGAGTCAGCTCCGACCTCCGTAACCCCGGTGCCCGCATGGACCGTGATGCCGCGTTCGGCGAGGAGTCGCTCGAACCGCCGGACCACCGATCCCGGAAAGCCGTCGAGGATCGTGCGATCCGCCACGAGCGCCAGGGGAACCCGCGCGCCTGCCGGAGCAGCGGAGTTGAACCGGTGATGGAGCGCCAGCACGACCTCGACCCCCGCGGCGCCGGCGCCGACGACGGCGAGAGGCGGATCCAACGGCCCGGGAAGCCGGCGCTCGAGATCTCCCAGCGCGCTCAGGAAGCCGGACAGCGGCCGCAGAGGGATGGCATGTCGCTCGCCCCCGGCAACGCTGGAGAGGGCGGAGATGGCGCCCACGTCCAGCGAAAGCACGTCGTAGTCCAGCGTGCCGCCCCCGCGGAGCCGGACGGACCTCTGGCCCGGCAGAACCTCGACGACGGCGTCGCGCAGCACTGTGGCGCCGCAGGCCGTGGCGAGCGGGGCGACCGGGATGGCGAGCTCACCGCGTTCAAAATGGCCCGCGATCAACCCGGGGACCATTCCGGAATAGAGCGACTCGGGTTCAGGCTCGACGATAGTCAGCGCAATGCCGTCGCGGGTCATGCCTGCCAGGTTGCGCAGGGCAACGAGATGAGCGTGGCCGGCGCCGGCAAGGATAATCCGGACTGGGGCGGGGCTCATGCGGCATCCGGGACGGAGGGCCGACCGCCTTCCGCGAAAGACCGCCGGGACCTATGAAGGGCGGGGCGCAAGCGCAGGGATGGCAGGAGAACGGAAGAGGCCATGATCAGGGTTACGCCCCGCATTGCCCTGGAGGACGACGAACTCCAGGAGAGCTTCGTCCGGGCTTCGGGGCCGGGCGGGCAGAACGTAAACAAGGTCTCCACGGCCGTCGAGCTTCGCTTCGACATGGCGCGATCGCCAGGGATCCCGGATCCCGTGAAGGTTCGCCTCGCGGTCCTGGCCGGCAGCCGGCTGACCAAGGAGGGTGTGATCGTCATCTTCTCCCAGGAGCACCGGACGCAGGACCGCAACCGCGCGGAGGCACGCGAAAAGCTGTTCGCTCTCATCCGCGAGGCCGCAGTGATCCCGCGGGTACGCCGTCCGACGAAGCCGACCCGCGCCTCGAAAGAAAGGCGGCTGGCGGGTAAGACGATCCGGTCCGGCATCAAGCGCAACCGAAACGCACGTCCTGGGGACGAGTGAGACGGAGTTCCATTGCGCGGATTGAGCAGGTCAGATCACCGTGCCAATGTTTCAGTATCTCTTCACTAATCGCATCACCAGTGATGGCGAAAGTTTCACACCATGATAGATTCAGATCTAATTCATTTGTCCAATAACGCTCATTTCTACGATGATCAAGCCACCACAGCTTCCAGATCTGTCCGTACTGGTTGCGGAATCCAGTGAATACCAGCGGCGCCTTCTTCGCGAGGCGCTCAGGAGCGCGGCCATCCGGAAAGTCTATGAGGTCCCGGACGGTCAGGCGGTGATCGCTGCCTCGACCAGGCTCTTGCCCGATGTGCTCATTCTCGACACGGATCTCCCCGGCGCATCGACCCTGGAAATCATGCGGGCGCTGACCAGGCACCCTGTCACCATGCCCATCATTCTCACGGTGTCGCGGCCGACAGTGCCGTTCATCGAGGCGGCGATGCGCCTTGGCCTCCGCGACATACTCGCGCGCCCGATCAAGCCGAGCGCACTCTGGGCCAGGCTGGATACGCTGGTCGCTACCGGCCGAATTCGTCCGGGCCTGTTCGTGGGGCCATCCGGCGCGGAAGCCGAACTGGGCTCCGCGCGCTTCTGATGAGCCGCAGGCACCCGATTCACTTGGCAGAAATCGCCGCCGCTTGTTAAGCTCTCATGACAGGTGTCGGAGAGTCCAAGTGTCGGCCGTGGACGAGCATGGCGCGGTGGCAGCCGTCGATCCGGTCGCCGCTCTCGCAGGAGAAGGCGTTGCGTGGCTGCGGCCTGCCGTGCCGGCCCAGCCGTCCGAGGGGCAGGACGCTGCGCGCCGTGGCCCGACCTATGCGGCCCTGGACCTCGGCACCAACAATTGCAGGCTGCTGGTCGCGCGTCCGTCTCCCGACGGCTTTCGGGTCGTCGACGCATTCTCCCGGATCGTCCGCCTCGGCGAGGGCCTCGCGGCGTCGCGCCGACTGAACGACGCCGCCATCGGCCGCACCATCGACGCGCTCAAGGTCTGCCGGTCCAAGATGGAGGCTCGCGGCGTCACCCGGGCGCGGCTCATCGCGACCGAGGCGTGCCGGGCCGCGGAGAACGGATCCGACTTCGTCGACCGCGTGCGCGAGGAGGCCCTGCTCGACCTGGAGGTGGTCGACCGCGAAACCGAGGCGCATCTGGCCGTGGCCGGCTGCGCCGTCCTGGCCGACCCCGTCGCGGAGAGCACGCTGCTCTTCGACATCGGCGGAGGGTCGTCTGAACTCGTCTGGCTGTCCGGTGGACGTGGCGCGCCGCGCTCGCGGGTTCGGGCATGGATCTCTCTTCCGGTCGGCGTCGTGACGCTGGCGGAGCGCCATGGCGGAGTGCACGTCACCCGCGCCATGTTCGAGGACATGACGGACGAGGTGCGCGGCCTTCTGGCGCCTTTCACGCGAAAGGTCTCGGGAGCGCGCCGTTGCCACCGTTTCCACCTGCTCGGCACGTCCGGCACGGTCACGACCATCGCGGGTGTGCATCTGGGGCTTCCCCGCTACGATCGCCGCCGTGTCGACGGGCTCTGGATGCGCGACGCCGAGGTGTCGGAAGTCATCGGCCGGCTCCTCGAAATGTCGTTTGAGGAACGGTCCGCGAATGCCTGCATCGGGCATGAGAGAGCCGACCTCGTCCTTGCCGGCTGTGCCATTCTCGAGGCAATCCGGCGCAGCTTTCCGTCTCCCCGGCTGCGCATCGCCGACCGCGGACTGCGCGAAGGCATCCTCATGCAACTCATGAACGAAGACGGCGTGTGGAAGGAGCCCCGGAGGCGCAGGCCTTGACCAAGCCGGGAGGACCCCGCAGCGGGTCCGGCAAGGGTAGCGCGCCTGTTGCGTCCGGCCGCGAGGGCGGCCGGTCGCTCAAGCAGCGCGTGAAGTCCTCCGCCAAACGGACGGTGTCCCAGAACCGCTGGCTTGAGCGCCAGCTGAACGACCCCTACGTCGCGCGGGCCAAGCTGGAAGGCTACCGCTCGCGCGCGGCCTACAAGATCCTGGAAATCGACGACAGGGCGAAGCTCTTCCGCCCCGGCGGCAGGGTCGTCGATCTCGGCGCCGCCCCTGGCGGCTGGGCGCAGGTCGCCGCCGCGCGGGTGGGCTCCGTCCACGGAAAGGGCAGGGTCATCGGCATCGACCTCCTGCCCATCGACCCCATCCCCGGCGTTCAGTTCGAGGTCATGGACTTCCTCGACGACAGCGCGCCGGAGAGGCTCAAGGCCATGCTCGGCGGGCAGGCCGACGTGGTGATGTCCGACATGGCCGCCAACACCACGGGCCACAAGAAGACGGATCATTTGCGCATCATCGGGCTGGCCGAGATGGCCGCCGACTTCGCCCGGTCCGTGCTGGCACCCGGCGGAGCGTTTCTCGCAAAGGTGCTGCAGGGCGGGACCGAGCGGGAGGTGCTGAACGATCTCAAGCGCGACTTCGCGCAGGTGAAACACCTCAAGCCTGCGGCCAGCCGGTCGGATTCGGCGGAACTTTATGTTCTGGCGACCGGCTTCCGCGGGCGCAGGGACGCACCGGCTGCCGAAGACGGCCCGGAGGAGGGCGACGGGCTCGCCTGAAGCCCGCGTCAAAGGGGGATGCCATGTTCGAATCCGCGCGCCTCGAGCATGTGCTCGACAAGGATGCCTTCGACGCCGTGGAGCCGGCGCTTCGCACCGACCTGCTCGACGCCCAGTTCGACCTGATCGAGGCCAAGCGGCACGCGGTGATGGTCGTCCTCGCCGGACCGGACGGCGCCGGCAAGGGAGAGGTGCTGAACCGCCTCTACGAGTGGCTGGACGCCCGCCACCTCGACACGCTTGCCTATGGGGAACGCACGGAGGAGGAGCGCTGCCGTCCCGCCCAGTGGCGCTACTGGCGCGACATGCCGGCCAAGGGCGAGATCGGCATCGTGATCGGCTCCTGGTATCACGAGCTCCTGCTGCTGCGCGCGACGGGGAAGATGAAGAGCGAGGCCTTCGCGGCCACTCTCCGGCGCATCAACGACATGGAGGCGATGCTGCACGCCGACGGCGTGCGCTTCGTCAAGATCTGGCTCCACATCGATCCCGAGGTCTCGCAGAAGCGCCATCGCAGGCAGCAGAAGGAAGGCGTCGATACACATCCCATCGTCGAGGAATGGGGAGAGATCGACACGAAGAAGGAGCGTGCCCGGATGGTGAAGGGCGCGCTGGAAGCTGTCCGCGTCACCTCGACCGGACCTGCTCCATGGCAGGTCGTGCCCGCCGCGGACATTCACTACAGGGATGCCGAGGTCGGCAGGCTGGTGCTCGAGGCGATCCGCGGCGCCCTGGCAGAGCCACCGCCGCCCCGCGGCGTTCCGGAGACGATCAGCCCCAAGGGAAAAGGCGCTGCCGCGAAACGGGCGACACAGGTCGCCGCCCTCGTGCGCCGGCCGGTCACCGAGTCGCTCGACATGACCGCGTCGGTGACGAAAGAAGAGTACGAGGAGGAGATCGCCGATCTCCAGGGCAAGCTCCGGCGCTACGCCCGGTCCCCGCGCTTCGAGAAGGTCGGGCTGGTCTGCGCGTTCGAAGGCAATGACGCCGCCGGAAAGGGCGGCGCCATCCGTCGGGTACGCCAGTGCTTCGACCCGCGCCGCTTCCGCGTGCATCCCGTGGCTGCGCCCACCGCGGAGGAGCGGGGCTACCCGTACCTGTGGCGCTTCTGGCGTCATATCCCGCGCATCGGCAACACCGCCTTCTTCGACAGGAGCTGGTACGGGCGGGTGCTGGTCGAGCGGGTCGAGGGATTCTGCACGCCGGACGACTGGCGGCGGGCCTATGACGAGATCAACGAATTCGAGCAGGCGCTGCACGAAGCCGGCTACGTCGTCATGAAGTTCTGGCTCGCCATCACGCCGGAAGAGCAGATGCGCAGGTTCAAGGCGCGCGAGGAGACGTCGTTCAAGCGCTTCAAGATCACGCCGGAAGACTGGCGGAATCGCGAGAAGTGGCCGCTTTACGAGGCGGCCGTGACCGAGATGGTCGACCGCACTTCGACCGACCATGCGCCCTGGACGCTCGTTCCGGCCAACGACAAGCGCTATGCCCGCCTCAAGGTGCTGCGCACCATTGCCGAGCGTCTGGACGCTGCGCTGGATTGACACGGGCCACGCCCGCGCTTGAAAGCCGCTTTCGACTCGTCGGCCGTCATGCTAACAGCACTCGCCAACCTGATGACACGAGGGCGCGCGGTCTCCGCGGCGCCCTTTCTCGTTCATCTCCCCCGTGCGGACAGGAGTTGGCCATGGCGAATACGAGCAAGTCCGGCGGCAGTCGTGCCAGCATCCGCGAAGCGCTGACGTTCGACGACGTGCTGCTGCAGCCCGGCCATTCCGAGGTGATGCCGTCCGATGTCAGCGTCGCCACGCGGCTGACCCGCTCGATCTCGCTCAACCTCCCCATCGTGTCTTCTGCCATGGACACGGTGACGGAAGCCCGCCTCGCCATTGCCATGGCGCAGGCCGGCGGCATCGGCGTCATCCACCGCAATCTCACGCCGGAGGAGCAGGCGGCCGAGGTGCGGACGGTGAAGAAGTTCGAGAGCGGCATGGTGGTGAACCCCGTCACCATTCACCCGGACGAGACCCTCGCCGACGCTCTGGCGCTCATGAAGAAGCACGGCATTTCCGGCATCCCCGTCGTCGAGCGCGGCCCGGCCGGCCGGCCCGGCATGCTGGTCGGCATCCTCACCAACCGCGACGTCCGCTTCGCCGACCATCCGGCCCAGCCCGTCTCGGAACTGATGACCAAGGACCGGCTGATCACGGTGCGCGAGGGCGTGACCCAGGACGAGGCGCGCCGGCTCCTGCACCAGTTCCGCATCGAGAAGCTGCTGGTCGTCGACGACCACTATCGCTGCATCGGCCTGATCACCGTGAAGGACATGGAGAAGCAGGTCGCCCATCCCGGTGCGTCCAAGGACCAGGCGGGGCGCCTGCGCGCTGCCGCGGCGACGACGGTGGGCGAACAGGGCTTCCTCCGTGCCGAGATGCTGATCGACGCAGGCTGCGACGTGATCGTGGTCGACACCGCCCACGGCCACTCCCAGCGCGTGCTGGAATCCGTGAACCGCATCAAGAAGCTGTCCAACGCGGTGCAGATCGTTGCCGGCAACGTGGCAACGGCCGAGGGCACCCGCGCGCTGATCGACGCCGGCGCGGACGCCATCAAGGTCGGCATCGGGCCGGGCTCGATTTGCACCACCCGCATCGTGGCGGGCGTCGGCGTTCCGCAGCTCACCGCTGTCATGGACGCCGCGGAGGTCGCGGCCGCCGCCGACGTTCCCGTCATCGCCGATGGCGGAATCAAGTTCTCAGGCGATCTCGCCAAGGCCTTGGCGGCGGGGGCGGAAGTCGCAATGGTAGGATCGCTGCTGGCCGGCACGGACGAGAGCCCCGGCGAGGTGTTCCTCTATCAGGGGCGGTCCTACAAGGCCTATCGCGGGATGGGCTCGGTCGGCGCCATGGCGCGCGGCTCGGCCGACCGCTACTTCCAGCAGGACATCAAGGACACGCTGAAGCTGGTGCCCGAGGGCATCGAGGGCCAGGTGCCGTACAAGGGCCCGGTCGGCAGTGTTCTGCATCAGCTCGCAGGCGGCCTGCGCGCCGCCATGGGCTATGTCGGCGCCCGCGACCTCTCCGACTTCCGGGCCAAGGCTGAGTTCGTGCGGATCACCTCGGCGGGCTTGCGCGAGAGCCACGTGCACGACGTGACGATCACGCGCGAGAGCCCGAATTATCCCACCCGCGTCTGAGATCCCGCCCGGCCGCAACCGCAGCCGGGCAGGAGGGTGGTGCGTCGCCCGTTCAGCGGCCGGATTCGAGGTCGCTCTTGGCGTCGAGCTTCTTCTGGGGAATGACTGGCGCGGGCGGCGGGGGCGTTGTGGCACAGGCTGCGACTGCCGCTGCGATGATGACGGCGGCCAGAAGGCGGAACACTTTGGTCATTCTGGAATCCTTGAAGAATCGCCGGTCTCGGCGGCCGGAGTCACCGGCGCGACTGTGGCAGTCATGCGGCAGAGCTGGCGCCGGTGTCCGGTATTCCTTGCCGCCGCACACCGGCCGGTGCTCATCTGACCCGCGATCCGCTTCGCGTCTCCTCGCATTCAAGCCTTTCCGCTGCAGCTCCGGCGGGGCTGTCCGACGACCCGGGATTCAAACCTCATGACCCCGTCTGCCCGCCTGTCAGCCGCCATCGAGGTGATCGCCGACATCGCGTCGCGCCGCCGTCCGGCCTCCGAGGCTCTCAAGGACTGGGGGCTGAACCACCGCTTCGCCGGATCGGGAGACCGGGCCGCGATCTCCGGCTTCGTTTACGACGCCCTGCGCCGCCGTGCCTCGGCCGCCTGGCTGATGGGCTCGGATGAGCCGCGCGCCGCGCTCATCGGCGCACTGCGCCTCGCCCGGGGCTGGGAACCTGCCCGCATCGCGGGCCAGTTCACGGGTGAGCGTTTCGCGCCCGAGCCGTTGTCGGAAGCCGAAACAGCTGCCATCGACCGCGATGCCGAAGCTGCTCTGGCCTTCGCGCCCCCCTGGGTCGCCGGCGACTATCCGGAATGGATGGATCCAGCTCTGGCCGCGACCTTCGGCGAGGCGAGACTGGGCGAGGCGCAGGCCCTGGCGCGGCGCGCGCCCGTGGACCTGCGCATCAATACGCTCAAGGCCGGCCCCGAGAAGGTGGCGGGTGAACTGGCCCATCTGGGAGCAAAGCCGACGAGGCTCTCGCCCCTCGGGCTGCGCATAGCGCTGGGCGAGGACGCCCGGGCACCCGCAGTGCAGGCCGAGCCGGCGTTCCAGAAAGGCTGGGTCGAGATCCAGGACGAGGGCTCGCAGCTTGCGGCCATGCTCGCCGCCGCCGATCCCGGCATGCAGGTCATCGATCTCTGCGCAGGAGGCGGGGGCAAATCGCTGGCCCTCGCGGCCGCCATGGACAATCGCGGCCAGATCTTCGCGACCGACAGCGACAAGCGCCGCCTGGCGCCGATCTTCGAGAGGCTGACGCGCGCGGGCGCCCGCAACGTGCAGGTGCGCGCACCGAAGGGAAGAGACGACGACCCCGTCCGCGACCTCGCTGGCCGCGCCGACCTCGTCCTCGTCGACGCCCCCTGCACGGGCACCGGAACTTGGCGGCGAAATCCGGACGCCAAATGGCGCGTGCGGCCCGGCAGCCTGGACGACCGCATCGCGGAGCAGGCCACGGTGCTCGACCGTGGCGCTGCGCTGGTGAAGCCGGGCGGCAGGCTCGTCTACGTCACGTGCTCGGTCCTCGCCGCGGAGAACGACGGCTCCGTAGCCGCCTTCCTCGGCCGTCACCCGGACTATTCCTCGGTCGACCCTCAGCGCGCCGCGGAGGATGCCGGTCTGTCCGATCTGGCGAGGTTCCGTTCGCAGGACGGCTTCGGCCTTCAGCTCTCGCCGCTGAGAACGGAAACCGACGGGTTCTACGTCGCGTCCCTGCGCCGCGCCGCCTGAGCGGCGCGCGGCGTCAGTACGCCGGCGGCCGGCGCTTCTTGGTGGTGCGGTGATGTGAGGTGTGCGGCACGCCGCTGGCACTCGCCACGGACGGCCCGGTCACCCCGCCGACCACGCCGCCCGCGACGGCACCCACGGGCCCGCCGACGGCTGCGCCAGCAACGGCTCCGACTCCCACGCCGGACGCACGCTCCTCCGTGGTGCTGCATGCGGCGAGGCCGGTGGCGGCGAGAAGGGCGACGGCGAGGGAAACGGATCGTGCGGTCATGGTGACCTCCTGTTCTGGTTGCGCCCACAAACGCCCTGCAAGGCAGTCGGTTCGCGACGGTGCGATCGCGAAGCTGGGGGAGGCGCCGGGTGAGGCTGCGCGCGATGTTGCGGGCGTCCGGCGCTTGACGTAGCAAGGGCCATGACCGAGCCCCATCACGACAAGATCCTCATCGTCGACTTCGGCAGCCAGGTGACGCAGCTGATCGCCCGGCGCGTGCGCGAGGAGGGGGTCTACTCAGAGATCGTCCCGTTCCAGTCCGCCGAGGCCGCCTTCCGGCGCATGAGCCCGAAGGCCGTGATCCTCTCGGGCGGGCCGGAATCCGTGCACGAGGAGGGCAGCCCCCGGGCTCCCGAGGTGATCTTCGAATCCGGCGTCCCGGTGCTCGGCATCTGTTACGGCCAGATGACCATGGCCGCCCAACTCGGCGGCGACGTCGAGGGCGGCCACCACCGCGAATTCGGGCGCGCCGAGGTCGAGGTGCTCGCCGAGAGCAGGCTTTTTGACGATGTCTGGCGGCAGGGCGAAGCCTATCCGGTCTGGATGAGCCATGGCGACCGCATCACCCGCCTGCCGCCCGGCTTCGCGCGCTTCGGCACTTCCCCGAACGCGCCCTACGCCGTCATCGGCGACGAGGCGCGCAGCTATTACGGGCTGATGTTCCATCCCGAGGTCGTGCACACGCCGCATGGCGCGGCCCTGATCCGCAACTTCGTGCGGCGCATCGCCGGGGCGAAGGCCGACTGGTCGATGAAGGCGTTCCGGCAGGAGGCCATCGCCCGCATCCGCGAGCAGGTCGGAGAGGGTCGCGTGATCTGCGGCCTCTCTGGCGGAGTCGACTCGGCAGTCGCTGCGGTCCTCATCCACGAGGCGATCGGGGACCAGCTCACCTGCGTCTTCGTCGACCACGGGCTCCTGCGCCTCGCCGAGGGCCAGCGCGTGGTGACGCTCTTCCGCGACAGCTACAACATCCCGCTCGTCCACGTCGATGCCTCGGACACCTTCCTCGGCGCCCTTGCCGGCGTCACCGACCCCGAGCAGAAGCGCAAGACCATCGGCAGGCTCTTCATCGACGTGTTCGAGGCGGAGGCGAAGAAGCTCGGCGGAGCGGATTTCCTCGCCCAGGGCACGCTCTATCCCGACGTCATCGAGAGCGTCTCCTTCACCGGCGGTCCGTCGGTGACGATCAAGTCGCACCACAATGTCGGCGGCCTGCCCGATCGCATGAACATGAAGCTGGTCGAGCCGCTGCGCGAACTGTTCAAGGACGAGGTCCGCGTCCTCGGCCGCGAGCTCGGTCTGCCGGAGGCCTTCGTCGGTCGCCACCCATTCCCGGGTCCCGGTCTCGCGATCCGCATCCCCGGCGACATCACGCGCGAGAAGGCCGACATGCTCCGCCTCGCCGACGAGATCTTCCTCGAGGAGATCCGCCGCGCCGGGCTCTACGACGACATCTGGCAGGCCTTTGCCGTGCTGCTGCCGGTGAAGACCGTGGGCGTCATGGGCGACGGCCGCACCTATGACCATGTCTGCGCGCTGCGCGCCGTGACCTCCGTCGACGGCATGACGGCCGACTTCTACCCCTTCGACATGGACTTCCTCGGCCGTGCCGCCACCCGCATCATCAACGAGGTGCGCGGCATCAACCGGGTCGTCTACGACATCACGTCGAAGCCGCCCGGGACGATCGAGTGGGAGTGAGGGAGAGGATGGCCGTCCGGCGCGGCCACATCGAGGGGCCTCTCTGGGTGCGTCAGGACTGACGCCACGCGGCTGTCCAGCCGGAAATGGCCTCGACAGCGCCAGCAATCGCCTTTTCGGGAACCGCGCCCTTGTCCCCCGCATCACCGGGAGCTTAGGCTCCGGCGCCCTCATATGCGGACCCGTCATGCTCCTCCTCATCCTCGGCCTGATCCTCTTCCTCGGCGCGCACTCCCTGCCCACGCGTCCGGCCCTTCGCGCCAGCCTCGTCGCCTCGATGGGCGAGAACGGCTACAAGGGCCTCATGACCCTGCTGTCGCTTGCGGGGTTCGTCCTGATCGTCTGGGGCTTCGGGTCGTATCGCGGGGCGGGCTATATCCCGCTGTGGGAACCACCGACCGGGCTGCGGCACCTGACCGTGCTCCTGATGCTGTTCTCCTTCATCGCCCTCGCAGCCTCGAAGGGGCCGCCCGGCAACATCCGCTACCGGCTGAAGCACCCGATGCTGGTGGCGGTAAAGATCTGGGCGCTGGCCCACCTCCTCGCCAATGGCGACCTCGGGTCCGTCATACTCTTCGGCGCCGTGCTCGCCTGGGCGGTCTATGACCGGATCTCGGTGAAGCGCCGTGGCGCGCAACTGCCGCCGCCGCCCGATCCCGCGCATGCCATGCGAAACGACGTCATCACGGTGGTCATCGGCATCGTCGCATGGGGCGCCATGATCGCGCTGCACCCGCTGCTGATCGGCGTTCCCGTCTTCGGCGGCTGATCGTCCCTGTCAGGCGGGGCGGCATGACAAAGCCCGCCCCGCATGCTAATCGCCGTGGCGACACGAGCGGGGCACTTTCCCGCGCCAGCATCAAGCAGGGCCATGGCCGACATTTTCCGCGAGATCGACGAGGAAGTCAGGCGCGAACGCGCGTTCGACGTCTGGAGGAAGCACGGCAACAAGATCGTCGGGCTTGCCGTCCTGATCGTCATCGCCGTGGCCGGCTGGCGCGCCTGGCAGTATTTCGAGACGCAGAAGGCGCAGGAGGCCGGCGCGAAGTTCGAGCAGGCATTGCAGGACAGCAAGGCCGGCAAGACCGCGGAAGCCGAGCAGGTCCTGTCCGACCTCGCGAAGTCCTCCACCTCCGGCTATCAGAAGCTGGCCCGCCTGCGCGAGGCCGGCGAGATCGCCAAGGCAGACGCGGCAAAGGCCGTCGAGGCGTATGACGCGATTGCCGCCGACGGCTCTGTCGACGCCGCCATGCGCGACGTGGCACGCCTTCGTGCCGCCATGCTGCTGGTCGACACGGCATCCGGCGACGATCTCCAGAAGCGGCTCTCGCCTGTCATCGACGCGGGAACCTTTGCGCCCAACGCGCATGAATTGATCGGCCTCGCCGCCCTCAAGGCGGGCGACTACGAGGCTGCCGGAAAGGCGTTCGACCAGATCATCACGGACCGCAATGCGCCGCCCTCGCTGCGCCAGCGCGCCGAACTGTTGCTGGCGCTCGTCAAGGCCGGGCCGCTGAAGCCCGCCTCCTGAGTGTTCGGCGGGGAGATCCGCCCCGCACGGAGACCCCTGGATGTCCTTCACGGTCGCCATTCTCGGCAGGCCCAACGTCGGCAAGTCGACCCTCTTCAACAGGCTCGTCGGCAAGAAGCTGGCTCTGGTCGACGACCAGCCCGGCGTCACGCGCGACCGGCGCGTCGGCGAAGCACGTCTCGGCGACCTCGACTTCAAGGTGATCGACACCGCCGGCCTGGAGGAAGCGGGCCGCGAGACGCTGGCCGGCCGCATGCGCGCGCAGACCGAGGCGGCGATCGGGGATGCCGACGCCATTCTCTTCGTCATCGATGCCAGGGCAGGGCTCACCCCGACGGATCGGCACTTCGCCGATCTCGTGCGGCGGGCCGCCAAGCCCGTCATCCTGCTGGCCAACAAGGCGGAGAGCCGCGCCGGGCACCTGCAGACCTACGAGGCGTTCGGGCTCGGCCTCGGCGATCCCATCCCGTTTTCCGCCGAGCACGGGGAGGGGCTGTCCGACCTCTACGACGCGCTGCGTGAAGCATTGCCGGAGCAGACGGCCGCGCCCGACGACGACGTGGCCGAGCATGACGTCGTCGTCGTCGAGGGCGAGGAGGAGGAGAGCGAGGAGGAGCGCGCCCGCCGCCCGCTCCGCATCGCCATCGTCGGCCGGCCGAACGCCGGGAAATCCACCCTCATCAACCGCATGCTGGGCGAAGAGCGTCTCTTGACCGGCCCCGAGGCCGGCATCACGCGCGACTCCATCGGCCTCGACTGGTCCTGGTACGGCCGTCCCGTGAAGCTGTTCGACACGGCCGGAATCCGCAAGCGCGCACGCGTCGAGGACAAGCTCGAGAAACTGTCGGTCGCCGACGCGCTGCGCGCCGTGCGCTTCGCCGAGGTGGTGGTGCTGCTGCTCGATGCCACCATCCCGTTCGAGAAGCAGGACCTCGCCATTCTCAGCGTGATCGAGAAGGAGGGCCGGGCCCTCGTCGTCGCCGTCAACAAGTGGGACCTCGTCGCCGACGATCCCGGCCGGCTGACACGGATGAAGGAGGATTCGGAGCGCCTCCTCTCCAACGTTCGCGGAGCCGCCATCGTGCCGGTATCCGGGCTCGCGGGCACGGGCATCGATCCGCTGATGAAGGCGTGCGCCGAGGCCGAGCGCATCTGGTCGAAGCGCATCTCCACGTCGCAGCTCAATCGCTGGCTCGACCGCACGGTGCAGCAGCATCCGCCGCCGGCCGTTTCCGGGCGCCGCATCAAGATCCGCTACATGACTCAGGTGAAGGCGCGGCCGCCGCACTTCGCCCTGTTCGGCAACCAGCTGGACTCGCTGCCCGACAGCTATGTCCGCTATCTCATCAACGGCCTGCGCGAGACGTTCGACCTGCCGGGCACCCCGATCCGGATCAGCATGCGCATGCCTGAAAACCCGTACGATAAAAAAAAGTAGGGCGCTCACCCTTACCCTCTCCCGACCTGGGAAAAGGGGGTCTTCCACGTCGAGACAAAACGAAAACGGCGGAGCCAGGCTCCGCCGTTTGATTTTCTGACACCACGCCCAAGTGCCCTCTCCCGATTTGGGAGAGGGTAGAGGTGAGAGTCTTGGCCTCAGCCCTCGTCGCCCTGCGCTTCGGCCAGCGCCGCGCCGACTTCCAGGCCGAGCTCCTCGAGGTTCGTCTCCTCGCGGCCGGCGAGGACGCTCTCGCCACGCGCCTGACGCTCGGCTTCTTCGGGGCTGCGCGCGACGTTGACCGTGACCGGCACCTCGACTTCCGAGTGCAGGTGCACCGGCACCGAGTGCAGGCCCAGCGTCTTGATCGGCGCGTTCAGCACGATCTGATTGCGCGACACGCTGAAGCCGCCGGCGGTCAGCGCATCCGCGATGTCGCGGGTGGAGACCGAGCCGTAGAGCTGGCCCATTTCGCCGGCCTGGCGGATGAGCACGAACGACTGGCCGTTCAGCGTTTCCGAAACCTTCTCGGCCTCGCCCTTGGCTTCGAGGTTGCGGGCCTCGAGCTGCGAGCGCTGCGTCTCGAAGCGGGCCTTGTTGTCCTTGGTGGCGCGCAGGGCCTTGCCGCGCGGCAGCAGGAAATTGCGGGCGTAGCCGTCCTTGACGCGGACGGTTTCGCCCATCTGGCCGAGCTTGGCGACGCGTTCGAGCAGGATCACTTCCATGGGTCTCTCCTTGATGTGTTGAGGGTCATGCTGTCGAAACAGGGGTGGATCAGGTGGAGCCGGGCCGCGCCGCAGGCGGGCCGCTCCTGCCGGCCCGCTTGGCGCGGAGGCCGAGGAACGGGTCGATGATGCCGATGACGGCATAGAGGAGTTGCGGCCAGCCGGGCAGCAGGAAGAAGACGACATAGGCGGCGGCCAGAATGCCCACGCGCCCGCCGATGCCCTTGGTGACGACGTGGATGACGCCGAGGCCCTGCAGGCAGTACGCCATGGTCATCGCCCCTGCGAGCGCGCGCCCGGCGAGGCCGAGGAAGCCCGGCAGCGCGATCCCTGCGGCGATCCCGGCGAGAAGGAGCCCGAGCGCGCCCATCGGCAGCGTCGTCCAGGCGAGGTCGGGCCAGGGACGCGGGAAGCGGCCGGACTTGAGCACGATCCGGGCGGCCAGCCAGATCAGGAAGACGGAGATGGCGGCATCGGCGGCGGTCGCCACCGGCGGGGCCACGATCGCGAACAGGTCGGCGAACTGGTCCAGCGACTGCGTCTTCGCGTCCGGCGACAGCCCCTGGAAGGCGTTCGGATTGAGCGTCTCGAGGAGGGGTGCCGCCCTTTTGAAGCTGGCGACGAATTCATCGTAGGACAGGCTGATCAGGAGCGCGTTGACCACGGTCGTGGCCGCCGAGACGCAGGCCACCCAGCCCAGCAGGCGGCCCATGGGATACCATTCGGTCGTGGTGTCCGTCGTGCGCGCGAGCAGCAGCAGGTAGGCGAACCACCACGCGGGGAGCGCGACGCCGACGGCGAACTGGATCGCAAGCTCGATCGACTGGTTCTCGGACACCAGCAGGACGAGAATCGTCGAGACGATCGCGGCGACCAGACCGGCGCGGTGGTTCCACGCCATGGCGACGATCAGGATCGGCAGGGGCGACAGGAAATAGAGCAGCATCGCCAGCGCCGACAATTCGGCCCTGTCGATCACCACGAAGAGCAGCGCGGACACGAAGCCGGCTGCGGCGCCTATGCCGAGAAAAGAAGCCATCGTCGAGCTGTCCCGCCTCCAAGCGGTTAGGGACGGGTCAAGCCCGCCCCAGCCATGCCCTGCGCCGGATGACGCCCGGGTGACAGTAGGAGTGGCGGGGCACCGGAGCGCCCCGCCGGAAGATCAGGCGATTACGTAGGGCAGCAGGCCGAGGAAGCGCGCGCGCTTGATGGCCTGGGACAGCTCACGCTGCTTCTTGGCCGACACGGCCGTGATGCGCGAGGGCACGATCTTGCCGCGCTCGGAAATGTAGCGCGAGAGCAGGCGCGTGTCCTTGTAGTCAATCTTCGGCGCGTTCGGGCCGGAGAAGGGGCAGGTCTTCCTGCGGCGGAAGAAGGGGCGGCGAGCACCGGCTCCGGACATCAGACAGCCTCCTCGGCAGGAACATCATCACGACGCGGACGCGGCGGGCGATCACCGCCCGGGCGCGGAGCGCCACCGGGCCGGCCACCGAATCGGCCGCCACCGAAGCCGCGCTCGCCGCGGTCGTCGCGATCGTCACGGTCGCGCTTCTGGAGCATCGCGGAGGGACCCTCCTCAAGCTCGTCCATGCGAATCGTGATGAAGCGGATGATGTCCTCGTTGATGCGCATCTGGCGCTCCATCTCGGCCACCGCCGCCGCGGGGGCGTCGATGTTGAAGAGGGAGAAGTGCGCCTTGCGGTTCTTCTTGATGCGGTAAGCGAGGGACTTCACGCCCCAATACTCGACCTTCTCGACCTTGCCGCCGCCCGCCTCTATGACGGACTTCAGCTGCTCGGTCATGGTCTCGACCTGCTGGGCCGTCACGTCCTGACGGGCCAGGTACACATGCTCGTATAGAGGCATTCCTTGGCCTTTCCAGTTCAGCGCTTCCGGCGCGAAGCCCTTCGGGCCCTGCGAAAGGCCCGAGCGGGAAGTATCCGAAGGCGGAGACACGGGAAGACGGGAGCGAACCCCCTGCCGGCATGCCGGCCTTCCGTTCAGCCCCCGGCCGGAAGCTGCGAAGGCGCTCCCATACAGGGGAGGACGGCCGGGCGCAAGGGCCGCCCGGCACTTGACATGCGCCGCGCGCGCATGCCTTTCCCGCCGCACTGTCACTTCCGGGAGCTCAGAAATGTCGTCCGCCTACACCTTTCCCGGCCAGGGAAGCCAGGCCGTCGGCATGGGCAAGGCGCTGGCCGAGGCCTTCCCGGCAGCCCGCTCCGTCTTTGCCGAGGTCGATGACGCACTGGGCCAGACCCTGTCGGCGCTGATGTTCGACGGACCCGAGGCTGAGCTGACCCTCACCGCCAACGCGCAGCCGGCGCTGATGGCGGTCAGCATGGCGGTCGTGCGCACTCTGGAGGCGGAAGCCGGGCTCGACCTTGCCCGGGACGCGGCCTTCGTGGCGGGCCATTCGCTCGGCGAGTATTCGGCGTTGGCTGCCGCGGGCAGCCTCAGCATCGCCGACGCCGCGCGCCTCCTCCGTATTCGCGGCGACGCCATGCAGGCGGCGGTCGCGCCGGGGCAGGGCGCCATGGCCGCCCTTCTCGGGGCCGAGTTCGAGGTGGCGGCCGCCCTCGCCGAGGAAGCGGCCCAGGGCGAGGTCTGTCAGGCCGCCAACGACAATGGCGGCGGGCAGGTGGTGATTTCGGGAACGAAGACCGCCGTGGAGCGCGCCATGGAGCTCGCCAAGGGAAAGGGCGTGCGCCGGGCCGTGCTGCTGCCGGTCTCCGCGCCCTTCCATTGCGCGCTGATGCAGCCCGCCGCCGACCGCATGGCGGAGGCGCTGGCCAGCGCACAGATCCGTGTGCCGAAGGTCCCGGTGGTCGCCAACGTGCTCGCCGCGCCGGTCACTGATCCCGCCCGCATCCGTGAGCTTCTGGTGGCGCAGGTCACCGGCACGGTGCGCTGGCGCGAGAGCATCGCCTTCATGGCGGCGCAGGGAGTTCAGACATTCTATGAACTGGGTGCCGGCAAGGTGCTGAGCGGACTCGTCAAACGCATCGCTGCGGAAGCCGAGGGCGTCGCCGTCGGCACGCCGCACGATGTAGAAGCGTACAAGGCCCGACAGGGCTGAACCGAACCCGTCCCGATTCTCCGGCCTGATCGGCCGCATCCAGGGAGCACCTTCATGTTCGACCTGACCGGCAGGACGGCCCTCGTCACAGGTGCCTCGGGCGGTATCGGCGGCGCCATCGCGCGGGCGCTGCGAGCCCAGGGCGCGGTCGTCGCGATCTCCGGCACAAGGCGCGAGGCTCTCGAATCGCTCGCGGGCGAGATCGGCGAGGGCGTTCATGTCCTGCCGGCCAACCTGTCCGACAAGGACTCCGTCGAGGCCCTTGTGCCGGCGGCCGAGCAGGCGATGGGCCAGCTCGACATCCTGGTCAACAATGCAGGCGTCACCCGCGACAACCTCTTCATGCGCATGAAGGACGACGAGTGGGATCAGGTGATCCGGGTGAACCTGGAAGCCTCGTTCCGGCTGATGCGCGCCGCCGTCAAAGGGATGATGCGCCGGCGCAGCGGCCGCATCGTCTCCATCACGTCGATCGTCGGCACGACCGGCAATCCCGGGCAGGGCAACTATGCGGCTTCCAAGGCGGCGCTGGTCGGCATGTCGAAGTCGCTGGCGGCCGAGGTCGCCTCGCGCGGCATCACCGTAAACTGCGTCGCGCCGGGCTTCATCGAGACGCCGATGACGGATGTGCTCAACGACAAGCAGCGCGAGTCGATCCTCGGCAACGTGCCGATGGGACGGCTCGGAAGCGGGCAGGACGTGGCGTCCGCTGTGGTGTACCTGGCCAGCCAGGAGGCGGGCTACGTCACCGGCCAGACACTTCACGTCAATGGCGGAATGGCAATGATATGAATGGATTACGCCGAGGTATGCAGACCTTTTCCAGTGTTGGCGGACCTCTCGCCAACCCTATGAAAGTATGTTACCAACCGGCAACGTCCTGTGGGGGCTGGAACGCACCGTGCGGCGTTTGAGCGCGACCGAGGGCATCCCGGCGGGACACCCCGTCGCAACAGCCGGCTCGCATTCGCGGGCCGGTTCTTTCGTGGCCGCTGCGGGTTGGGCCGAGCGGTGTCGAACAGTGCAAGTGAGGTTTTGAGATGAGCGATATCGCCGCCCGCGTGAAGAAGATCGTGGTCGAGCATCTGGGCGTCGAGCCGGAGAAGGTCGTGGAAAGCGCCAACTTCATCGACGACCTCGGCGCTGACAGCCTCGACACCGTCGAGCTGGTGATGGCCTTCGAGGAAGAGTTCTCGGTCGAAATCCCGGACGACGCAGCCGAGACGATCCGCACGGTCGGCGACGCCGTCAGCTTCCTCGAGAAGAAGGCGGCCTGACGGCCGCCTTTAAAGTAAGCGGATCGGGACCGGTTTGATGCGGCGTGTCGTCGTGACGGGCCTGGGGATGGTGACGCCGCTGGGATGCGGCGTCGAAGTCACCTGGAAGCGGATCATCGAGGGGCGCAGCGGCGCGTCGGCCATCACGGCCTTCGACGTGTCCGACCTGCCGGCGCGGATAGCGTGCTCAGTGCCGAGGGGCGACGGCTCCGACGGCACGTTCAACGCCGACGACTGGTTCGATCCAAAGGACCAGCGCCGCGTCGACGATTTCATCATCTTCGGCGCGGCCGCGGCCACCCAGGCCCTCGCGGACGCGGGCTGGAAGCCTGCCGCCTACGAGGACCAGATCGCGACCGGCGTCCTCATCGGCTCCGGCATCGGCGGGATTGGCGGCATCTACGATGCCTCCATCACGCTGGCCGAGAAGGGCCCGCGGCGCATTTCGCCGTTCTTCATCCCGGGGCGCCTGATCAACCTCGTCTCTGGCTACGTCTCCATCATGCACGGCCTCAAGGGGCCAAACCATGCGGTGGTGACCGCCTGCTCTACCGGCGCCCATGCGATCGGCGACGCGGCTCGGCTGATCGCGCTCGGCGATGCCGACGTCATGGTGGCGGGCGGCGCGGAATCCCCGATCAACCGGCTCTCCCTGGCTGGCTTCGCGGCCTGCAGGGCGTTGTCGACCAGCTTCAATGACACGCCGGAAAAAGGCTCCCGCCCCTATGACAAGGACCGCGACGGTTTCGTCATGGGCGAAGGCGCCGGAGCGGTCGTGCTGGAGGACCTGGATCATGCCCGGGCCCGCGGCGCACGGATCTATGCTGAAGTGGTGGGCTACGGCCTGTCAGGGGACGCCTACCACATCACCTCGCCGAGCGAGGACGGCGACGGCGCCTATCGCTGCATGGCTGCCGCACTGAAGCGGGCCGGCCTGACCCCGAGCGACGTCGACTACATCAACGCCCACGGAACATCGACCCCGCTGGGCGACGAGATCGAGCTCAAGGCCGTCGAGCGGCTGCTCGGCAACGCGGCCGGGGATCTCCTGATGTCGTCGACCAAGTCGGCAGTCGGGCACCTCCTGGGCGCGGCCGGCTCTGTCGAGGCGATTTTCAGCATTCTGGCCATGCGCGACGGGATCGCGCCGCCCACCCTCAACCTCGACAACCCGTCGGTGGATACGCCGGTCGACCTCGTGCCGCATGCTGCCCGTGAGCGGCGCATCGACGTCGCGCTGTCCAACTCATTCGGGTTCGGCGGCACCAACGCGTCCCTGGTCTTCCGGCGCCACGACGCCTGAGGAAGCGAACCTCCTTTCGCCATATTGGCGGGTAGGCTCTGGGCACCCTGGGGGTTTGCAATGCTGGCGTTTGCCAGCGTGGAGTGTGTTAGCTTGGCCATGACGAGGGCGACGAAAAGGGCGATTCCACGCTCGGCCCCGGTACGCCGGAGGGCGACTGATGCCGCGTAGCCCGACGGAAGCGCTTCAGCCGGTGGCCGCTCCGCCACCACCGCCGCCACCGCCCGAGAAGCGCCGGCGGCCATTCATCAACTTCCTCAGCGGCATGTTCTCCCTGGTGATGGTGCTGGCCGTTCTCGCCGGCGCGGCGCTCTTCATCGGCAAGATCCAGTTCTACGCGCCCGGCCCACTCGCCTCCGACAAGGTTGTGACGGTGAAGGGCGGGATGACCGACGTCGCCGACCAGCTCCGGCAGGAAGGCATCATCGAGCACCCGCTGCTGTTCATGGCAGGCCTCCAGATCCTCGGCAATTCGTCGAAGCTCAAGGCGGGCGAGTACCAGTTCAAGCAGAATGCGAGCCTGTCCGACGTCATGCAGACGCTGGTCGAAGGCCGTTCCATCCTGCACACCGTGACAATTCCGGAGGGACTAACGAGCCAGCAGATCGTCGACCGGCTTCGCGAGAACGACGTCCTGAGCGGCGACGTCACGGACATCCCGGCCGAGGGCACCCTGCTCCCGGACACCTACAAGTTCGCCCGTGGCATGAGCCGCGCGCAGCTCCTCGACCGCATGGCGCAGGAGCAGGAGAAGGTGCTGAAGGAGGTGTGGTCGCGCCGCACCGGAGACCTTCCCGTGAAGTCGCCGAAGGACATGGTGGTGCTGGCCTCCATCGTGGAGAAGGAGACCGGCAGGGCCGACGAGCGCAGCCGGGTCGCGGCCGTGTTCATCAATCGGCTGAACCGGAACATGAAGCTGCAGTCCGACCCCACGATCGTCTACGGACTGGTGGGTGGGCAGGGCACGCTCGGCCGCGGCATCCTCCGCAGCGAGATCGAGAAGCCGACCCCGTACAACACCTACGTCATCGCCGGGCTGCCCCCGACGCCGATCGCCAATCCGGGCCGGGCAGCGCTGGAAGCCGTCGCGAGCCCGTCCCGCACGCGCGAACTCTACTTCGTGGCCGACGGCACCGGCGGGCACGTCTTCGCCGAGACGCTCGACCAGCACCAGAAGAACGTCACCAAGTGGCGCCAGATCGAGGGTGACAAGCGCGACGCGGCGCCGGCCGACGCCCTTCCCGGAGCGCCCGGCGGCTCGGCTCCGGGGCTGCGTGGCGACGCCGGGCAGGCCGCCGATCCGGCGGCTGTCCTCCCGCCGGTCTCACCCAGCGGGCCGCCGACCCAGCGCAAGGTCCGCTCGGGCACGACGAAGGCGCCCGCCGACCTCGGCATAGGCGACATGCCGTATGCCGCCATTCCCAGCGCCTCGGCCTACAACAGCGGTCCGCGTGGCAATCTGGACGCCGTGGCGGGTACGCCCAAGGACCCGATCCTGAACCGGACCTTCGACCTCAACAGCCCGAAGACGGTGCCGGCCATCCCACAATAGCGGGGCCGGTCGGGTCCTGTGGGCTCCGGGCCCGCTGCGCTCCCAATCTGCGTGGAATGCGCTAAGGTGCGCGCCCGTTCGGCCCGGAGTTGACGCGCATATGGCCCTATCCAGCATGACCGGCTTCGCCCGAGAGGCCGGACAGACCGGCCCATGGCGCTGGGCGTGGGAGCTGAAATCCGTCAACGCCAAAGGCCTCGACGTGCGGCTGCGCGTGCCTGCAGTGTTCGAGTTTCTGACGGACGAGGTGCGTGGCCGGCTCGGCAAGGCCGCGCAGCGCGGCACCTGCTTCGTCAACCTCACCGCTACGCGTGAGGAAAGCGCCCCGGTGGCGCGCCTGAACACGCAGCTTCTGGATACCCTCGTCGAGGCTCTCGCCCCCTATGACGGCCGCATGGGCCTGCGCGCGCCCTCGGTGGGCAGCCTGCTGTCCGTGCGAGGGGTCGTCGAGATCGCGGAGACGCAGGACGAGCCGGAGAAGGCCCAAGAGGCGGCAAAAGGGCTGCTGGACGGGTTCGACGCGGCACTGGAAGCACTCGTCATCGCGCGGAGGCGGGAGGGAACGGCGCTCGGTGCCATCCTTGTGCAGCGCCTCGACAGGATGGCAGCCCTCGCCGATGCGGCAGACGCCGCGCCGGCCCGCCGTCCGGAGGCCATCAAGGCCCGTCTTGCCGAGCAGGTCGCCGCCCTTTTGGACGCATCCCAGCAACTCGATCCCGTCCGGCTGCATCAGGAAGCCGTTCTGCTGGCCACCAAGGCCGATATCCGCGAGGAGATCGACCGGCTGCGGACCCATGTAGGGGCAGCCCGGGAACTCCTCGCGCAGGGGGGGCCGGTAGGCCGGCGGCTGGACTTCCTGGCGCAGGAGTTCTCGCGGGAAGCCAACACGCTGTGCGCCAAGGCCAACGACGTGTCGCTGACCGTGATCGGCCTCGACCTCAAGACAGAGGTCGAGCAGTTTCGTGAGCAGGTTCAAAACGTCGAATGACCGATATGACCACGCAGCTCGAAAACGACGTCGTCGCCCGCCGGGGATTGATGCTCGTGCTCTCGTCTCCCTCCGGAGCCGGGAAGACCACGCTCACCCGGCTGTTGCGCGACGAGGAGCCGAGCCTCACGCTGTCGGTCTCCGTGACCACGAGAAAGCGCCGTCCGAGCGAGGTGGAGGGGGTGCATTACCGCTTCATCGACGTTGACGAATTCATCAGCCTGCGTGACAGGGGCGACCTCCTGGAATGGGCCGAGGTCCACGGCAATTTCTACGGATCTCCGCGGCGGGAGATCGACCGCTCGCTGTCAGCGGGCAAGGACATCCTGTTCGACATCGACTACCAGGGCGCGATGCAGGTGCGCCAGAAAGCACCCGACGACGTGGTCAGCATTTTCATCCTGCCGCCGTCGATTCCCGAGTTGCGCCGCCGTCTCGAGCGCCGGGCGGAAGACGCGGCGGACGTGATCGAGAAGCGGCTCGCGGCAGCGAAAGTGGAGATCGACCGCTGGCGTGACTACGACTACGTGCTCGTCAACGACGACCTGCAGCGCACCTTCGCGAGGCTGCGGGCCATCCTCGTGGCCGAGCGGCTCCGGCGTGACAGGCAGGTCGGCCTGCCGGCCTTCGTGGACACGCTGCTCTCCGCCTTCTGAGCTCTCTGCTCAGCGCTCCTCACGCGCGGCGCGCCACGCATTGGCGAGGGCGACGAACCCCTCCACCGGCACCGTCTCGGCCCGGGCGGTCGGCTCGATGCCGGCCGCCGCGAGAAGTGGCGCGGGATTCCAGCCGAGGCTCTTCAGGCTTTGCCGCAGCATCTTCCGGCGCTGGCCGAAGGCAGCCTGCGTCACGGCGGCGAGGTCGTCCTTACGGCAGGGCAGCGGGTCGGGGCGAGGCACGACCTGCACCACCGACGACGTCACCTTCGGCTGAGGCACGAATGCCGAGGGCGGCACGTCGAAGAGGATCTTGCTGCGCGCCCTCCAGCCGGCGATCACGCCCAGCCGGCCATAGTCCTGCTGGCGGGCCGGAGTGGCGACGATGCGCTCCGCAACCTCGCGCTGGAACATCAGGGTGAAGTTGTCGAACACCGGCGGCCAGGGCTCGGTCTCGAGCCAGCGCACCAGAAGCGCGGTCGCGATGTTGTAGGGCAGATTGGCGACGATCCGCGCCGGCGGCTCCAGCCCCAGCGCGGACGGGTCGATGTCCATCGCATCACCGCTCACCACCTCGAGACGGCCGGGCCACCGCGCGGCAATCTCCGCCAGCGCCGGGAGGGCACGCTCGTCCCGCTCCACGGCGACGACGCGGCGGGCGCCATGCGCGAGGAGCGCCCGTGTGAGCCCCCCGGGACCGGGGCCGATCTCGAGCACGGTCACGCCATCGAGCGGGCCCGATGACCGCGCGATGCGGCCGGTCAGGTTGAGGTCGAGAAGGAAGTTCTGGCCCAGCGACTTGCGAGCGGCGAGGTCGTGCCGCGCGATCACCTCACGCAGGGGAGGCAGGTCGTCGATCGCGGTCACGGCCGCCTCCGCGCTTGCGGCTCAGTTGTTGGAGTCGGAGGTGTTGGACGTGTAGGAGTAGCCGGCTGCACCGAGTGTCCTCAGCTCGAGGCGGACCATGACCGTCTGGTCCCGATCCTTGGTGCCGTCCGAATTCGATTCCTTGGCCGAGTTCGAGTAGCTGATCGTGAAGGTCGTGCACTCGTCGCGGTAGCCGCCGCCGAGCGACAGCCTGCTGATGCCCACCTTGTTCGAGGTCTGCTGGCCCGGATAATAGAACTCCTCCTCGGCCTGGCGGCCAAGGTCGACATACACGCCGCCCGCGACGAACCAGTTCGGGAGCACGAAAAGCTGGGCGGAGGCGGCGATGCCTTCCTGCCTCGTGTACTTGCCCAGCGCCGGCTGCGGCGCGTAGTTGGCGTAGAGCAGGCTGGCGCTGAACCGGCTGAAGCTCACGCGCGACTCAAGCTCCAGCCGCTGCAGGCTGAAGTCGCTTTCGCCGAGGCGCGTCCGCGCTGTGAAGGAGAAATTCTGGTTGGGCACGTACTGCGCCCGCGCGACGTAGTCGGATCGCGTGCCGGAGAGGCCGGCATCCCGGCCCGTGCCCGAAAGGTCGGAGTAGTTGTAGGAGTTGCGGCCGGCAAGCTGGAAGGATTCGCCGAACAGCGCATTGAAATTGCCGCCGCTCGGGAAATTCAGCGTGTACTGCGCGCCGACATTGGCGCGGGTGCCACCCTCGACGCGATCGTATCCCGAGAACTTGCTGACGCTGAAGAGCGTGGTGTCGTCCATCACGAGGCTCTGGGCGTCTTCGTTGGGGAACTTGCCGATCTGGGTTTCGTTCGGCCGGACGATGATCTGGCCGATGGGCTCGATGACGCTCTCGCCCAGGAAGGAGTTGGCGACGAATGGATAGCGGTAGGTCCCGCCGACGGCGGGCATGACGCGGGCCAGCACCTCGCCGGACGTGTCCGTGAAATTGGGCATGTACTGGTTGAAGGTGCCGGTCGAGTCGATGTTGGCCAGTGCGAGGTCGGCCCGCAGCGAGCCGAACGGCGTCCAGGACTGACCCAGCGGATCGATGAATGTCCGCCGCCAGTCCATCTGGACCGATCCCCTCGTGTAGTCGCCGGGGAAGCCCTTCACCAGGCACTCCAGCCGATTGTACCGGTTCGGTGCGCAAGTGTCGTACAGGTTGTTGGTTTCGCCGTTCGAGATGATCGGGAACAGGTACTGTCCCGGTGCGCCGTTCTCGTTGACGAGGCTCTGGAACGCGGCTTCCGACCGCTGGATGTGCGTCAGGTTGGCACTGAGGGCGAGTTCACCCCCAAGGAATGCGGGTCCCTGGAAGCGCCGGTCGTAGTCGATGCTAGGCAGCACTTCAGGCTGGATCTTCTGCCAGTCCTTGTAGGACAAAGTCTGGAAATAGTAGCCGCGTGCGTCGAACCAGCTCCGGTCGCCCTTGCCGGTCATGTAGATCGTCGAGACGGCTTCCTTGAACCCGGTCAGGTTGAAGTTGTCGGCGGACTGGAGCCGGTACTTGTAGTTGCTGAGGAACCACTTGTCGGAGACGAGTTTGACGTCCCAGCCCCACTTCCACTTCTCGTTGATGAAGAACTGCCCGGCGGTCTCGAGCGAGCCACGGAAGTCGCGCCCGCGCGGACCGTAGGGCGGGTAGAGGAAGGCGTTCTGGTCCTGCTGGAAGATGCCGGCGCCCCTGATCAGGTAGCTGCCGTTCATCAGCCGATGGCGCCACTCCAGATTGCCGAGCACGCCCTGCCGCGACAGGAGCGTCGGCGTGATCGTCATGTCGTAGTTCGGTGCGAGCGCCCAGAAGTACGGGATGGACACGCCCGTGCCGAGCGCCGTGGACGCGATGTAGCGGGGCGCGAGGAAGCCCGACTTGCGTTTCACCGTCGAGTCCGGCGCGGAGAAGTAGGGGACGTACGCCACCGGGATGCCGCCGAACTCCAGCGTCGCATCCTCGTAGTAGATCATCCGTTCCTGGTTCTTGTGGATGATGCGCTTGGCACGCACCTGCCATACCGGCGGACGGGACGGGTCGTCTGCGCAGGGCAGGCAGGCCGTGTAGGTGCCGTTGTCGAAGACGGTGGTTTCGCCGCCCGTGCGCTCGGCACGGGGCGCGGCGAGGCGGGTGTTCTCGTTCGTCTTCACCCGGAGCGAGTCAATGAAGCCTTCCTTGAAGTCGCCGGTCAGATCGAAGCGGTCGCCGTAGGCGACCTGGCCGTCCGTTTCGGTCAGCTTGGCATTGCCCTCGGCATAGACGCGGTTGGTATTGCGATCGAACGTGACCTTGTCGGCTTCCAGCACACGCCCCTGATAGTAGAGCTGCGCATCGCCTGACGCGGAAATGGTGTTCTTGTCGCGGTCGTAGACAAGCTCCTTGGACTCGACGAGCAGCTTGTCTTTCTGTTCGTCCTGCTTTTTCCCGTTGGCTTTCCGGGCAAGCATGTCCGACAGCGTTTGCGCCTCTGCGGGACGCGAACCTGCAAGGAGCCCAACCCCAACGACGGAGGCGAGCAGGGCAGCTATCAGAAGGCGATCATGCATGCCCGAACCACAACGGCCGACAAACTCACGGCCCGTCATCACCCGTCCTCTTGATACAACAGGGCGAGCGTTCCGAGCAAACTGGCTACCACAGCAGGAGACCACGCGGCGACACCCGCCGAGAGAATCCCTGCCGACCCAAGGTCCGAGGTGAGCTTGTTCGCCACGTAGAGCAGGAAGCCCGCCGTGACCCCGCCGAGGACCATTTTCGCGACTCCACCAAACCGGAAAAATCTTAAGGAAACCGAAGCGGCAATGAAAACCATTGCGAGGAAGAGAAGCGGCTTTGCGAGCAGGGTTTGGAGCTGAAGCCGGTAGGGTGTTGCATCAAGGCCAGCCTTCTCGGTCCTCCATATCAGCCCGGGCAGCTCCCAGAAAGGCACGGTCTCGGCCGACGAGAAGGACTGGCGCACCTGCTCGGGCGAGAGATTGGTGGCCAGCGAGTAGCTCTCGAAGGACTCAGGCTGCTCCAGGCCGATCACGCGCACCTTGCTGAGGTCCCAGTAGCCGTCCCGCAACTGTCCCTGGGTCGCCTCGATCCTGTGGACAAAGCGGCCTTCCTTGTCGAACTCGAACACGGTCACGCCGCTGAGCACCGTTCCGGACGCCGTGGAACGGGAGGCGCGGATGATCGCCTGCCCGTCGATGCTGCGCTGACGCACCCAGAGTTCGCTGTCGTTCTGGTTCGTCGCCTTCCCGAGACGGGCGACCTCCGTCAGGGACGCCTGCTCCTTCAGGTAGGACGCTACGGGATTGTAGACGCAGACTGCCAGGATCCCGAGAAGCAGGGCGACGAGGAGCGGAGTCGTCAGGAACTGCCAGACGGAGATGCCAGCCGCACGCGCCACCACGAGCTCGAGTTTGCGCGAAAGGTTCAGCAGCGCCGCCATGGCGCCGAACAGCACCGCGAAGGGAAGGACCTGCTCGGCCACTGCTGGCGTCCGGAACAGGGAAAGCTGGGCCAGCAGCGCTGCCGAGACGTCGGCGACGTCTCCCGTCCGGCGCACCAGCTCGACGAAGTCGAGCGTGTAGATGAGCGCGAAGACGGTGACGAACACGCCGATGATCGCGCGCAGAAAGCGCATCGCGAAATAGCGGCCCAGCGTCCGTCCGATCAGTCCGGGCATGCGCGTCAGGCTCCGGCGGCTTGCAACCGCGCGGGGCGGCGCACGAACCGGAACCGCGACGCTCGCGTCTGCCACCAGACATAGCCGAAGGCGAGGAGCGTCGACAGCACGGGAATGGCGTAGACCAGCAATATGGCCGATTTCGAATGAACCGTCAGGCTCGTTGCGGCGAAGCCGGCGATGCGCATGACGATGACGGCGATGATGCCGGCGGCGATGGCCGCGCCGCGGCCCTGGCGGGTCGTGCGGGGCAGGCCGAGCGCGGCAAAGCCTATGGCCATCATCGCTAGAGGATAGAGCGGACCGGTGAAGCGGTCGTGAAGCTCGGACCTGAAGCGCCCAGCCTGCTCCTGGGCGAACTCGTCCTTGGGGTCGGGGTTGAGCAGTTCCTGCGTGGTGCGCTCGCGCGGCTTGTAGACGATCGCCCCGTCGTCCTTTCCGAACTGGCTGAGGTCGATGGCGTAGCGCTCGAACACGACGATGGCCGCGTCGTTTCCGCCCGGCTGCTCGCGCTGCACGCTGCCCTTTTCCAGAACGAGATAGGGCGAGCCCTGGAGGTCGACGGTCTGGCCGCGCTCGGCGATGTAGACGTTCGTGCGGGTGGGATCGCTCCGGTCTTCCATGAAGATGCCGAGCAGCGTGTCCCCGGCACGCTCGCGGTAGTGGAACGTGATGCCGGAATCGAGGGTGGTGAAGACACCCTCCTTGACGATCTTGGTGACGAAATCGGCCCGGATCTGCGTCACGAGATTACGCAAGCTCCGGAAACTGTCCGGCATGGCGTAGAGCGTCATCGAGGCGACAAGCCCGACGACCAGCAGGCTCAGGGCCACCAGAGGACGTGCGACGCGTGCCGGCGGCACGCCTGCCGCGCTCATGACGATCAGCTCCGAATCCCCGTTCAGCTTGTTGAGGGCGTAGATGGTCGCGATGAACAGCGCGACCGGGGCGATGATCGTCACCAGGGCCGGGATCGAGAGGCTCGTCACCGTCAGAAAGATCAGCAGGCTCTGGCCCTTGGCCGTCATCAGATCGAATTCACGCAAGGCCTGCGTAATCCAGATGACAGCCGTCAGCGTGACCAGCGTCGCAACGAAGGCGAGGGCGGCCGTCCGGAAAATATATCGGTCGAGGATCGTCATGAATGCGAATTTCCGCCGCCAGCCCTAGCCTCGATCACAGCCACCCGCAAGCCAACAGGGGAGGCACCTCAAATGCGGCGATTGCACGGCCGCGCAATCGGGTCCCCGCCGCTGGTATTGATCTGGCAGTCCCGGTATGAAGCGAAGACCGGGCATGGGCTGCATGACGCGATCGCCTCTCCCGGTTTTGTGAATGCTGGAGCCGCCCTCGATGCCGGACCGCCTGAAAATCGTCTTCTCCGGTCCTGCCGTTCCGGCGACCGGCACGCTGGTCGTTTTCGTCGCGGATGACCTCACTTTGGCACCCGGAGCGCGGGACCTGCTGGGGCCGGCGATCGGCGAAGTGCTGTCCCGGGCGTTCGCCGCCGAGTCGTTTCGCGGCAAGCCCGGCTCGGTGGTCTCGCTCGTGGCGCCAACCGGTCTCCAGGCGGACCGGCTCGTCGTCGTCGGCATCGGAGGCGCGAAAGATCGAGCCGAGCAGAATTTCGTCAACCTCGGTGGAACGGTGGCCGGCAGGGTGGGGGGCGCGAAGGCTGTCACCGTGATCCTCGCCGGGCCGTCCGACTGGCCAGCCGACGCGCAGGCGACGGCCGATTTTGCGATGGGATATTCGCTTCGCAGCTACCGCTTCGATCGCTACAAGACGAAGAAGGGCGATACCGACGAGCCCGATGGCCCCGTGACGCTGACGCTCGCACTCGAGGACCACGCGGCCGCCAAGAAGGCCTGGAAGGTGCGGAGCGGTCTCGCGGAAGGTGTCGTGCTGGCGCGGGACCTCGTCAATGAACCGCCGAACGTGCTCTATCCCGCGGAGTTCGCCCGCCGGGCCGAGGATCTCGAGAAACTCGGCGTCGAGGTCGAGGTGATGGATGGCGATCGGCTCGCCTCCATCGGCATGCGTGCGCTGCTTGGCGTTGCACAGGGGTCGCGGCACGTTCCCAGGGTCGTCGTGATGCGCTGGAACGGCGCGCGCGCCAAGTCCAAGCCCGTCGCCTTCGTCGGCAAGGGCGTCTGCTTCGATTCCGGAGGCATCTCCATCAAGCCGGCGCAGGGCATGGAGGACATGAAGGGGGACATGGCGGGCGCCGCCTGCGTCGTCGGCCTCATGCACTCCCTGGCCAGCCGGCGGGCCAAGGTGAACGCCATCGGCATCATCGGGCTCGTCGAGAACATGCCGGACGGCAACGCCCAGCGCCCCGGCGACATCGTGAAGAGCCTGTCCGGCCAGACGATCGAGATCATCAACACCGACGCCGAGGGCCGCCTCGTCCTCGCCGACCTGCTCTGGTACGTGCAGGAGCAGTACAAGCCGGTCTTCATGGTCAACCTCGCCACGCTGACGGGAGCCATCATCGTGGCCCTAGGTGCCGAGAATGCCGGCCTCTTCTGCAACGACGACACTCTCGCGGAGAGGTTGGCCGCGGCAGGCAAGGCGACCGGCGAAACGGTGTGGCGCATGCCGCTCGGGGCCGCCTACGACAAGATGATCGACTCCAAGTTCGCAGACATGAAGAACTCGGCCGGCCGTCAGGCGAGTTCGATCACGGCCGCCCAGTTCCTGAAGCGCTACGTCGGTGATACGCCCTGGGCGCATCTCGACATTGCCGGGACGGGCATGGGATCGCCGTCCAGCGACATCAACACCAGCTGGGCCTCCGGCTGGGGCGTCCGGCTGCTGGAGAGGCTCGTCGCCGACCACTACGAAGGCTGACGCGGAAGGGGCGCAGTGGCAGAGATCCTCTTCTACCACTTGCAGCGGCAGCCGCTGGAGGGCGTGCTGCCGACGCTGCTCGAGCGCTCCCTGCAACGCGGCTGGAAAGCCGTCGTGCAGGCCACCTCGCCGGAGCGCCTGCAGGCGCTCGACGACCACCTCTGGACCTATGCCGACGAAAGCTTCCTGCCGCACGGGACCGACCGCGATCCCGACGCCGCAGCGGAGCAGGTGGTGCTCACCCTGGCGGAGACGAACCCCAACGGCGCCCAGGTGCGTTTCCTCGTCGAGGGAGCCCAACTGCCGGGCGAGATCGAAACGTATGAGCGCCTGGTGGTTCTCTTCGACGGCAATGACGACGACGCCGTCGCGGGTGCGAGGGCGATGTGGGCGCAGCTGAAGGCGCGCTCCCTGCAGCCGACCTACTGGCAGCAGGACGAGCGCGGACGATGGGAGAAGAAAGCGTGATCCAATCGAGGCTTGTCCGGGGAACCGGACTCGTTTTCGCAGCAGCGATGCCACTCGTCCTCGGCGGCTGCGCGATGGAGATGTCCGGCTTCGTCAACGACAAGTCCGCCACGGCCCGCGTCGCCACCAGCGAGGCCGTGGTCGGCGAGGACGGCCGGTGCACCGCCGACCTCTCGATCGATCCCGCCACCTTCCGCGGCCGCGAGGGCGACGGATTGCTCGGCCTCACCGAGTGCGAGCTTGTCGCTGTGAAGGGCGAACCCCTCAGCGTGCAGACGGGGTCGAGCCCGGCGGCGAAGCGCGAGACGACGATGCTCTACATGGAGCCGACCGGGAAGGCGCTGTACCTGTTCCGCAACAACCGGCTCATCCAGGTCGTGCGGTAGCGGCGCGCCGCGGTCCAGGAGTGTACGCTCAGGACGCGAGCGCTTCCTCGTACTCGCCAGACAAAGCGAGCCATTCCTCTTCGGCTGCCAAAAGGCCGCGCTCCAGCTCAGCCCGCTGGGCGGAAAGCTGCGAAGCCTTGGCTGGATCGGTCTGAAACGTCTTCGGATCGGCGAGGACGCTGTCGACCTTCTCCATCAGCCCGTTCAGCTTCGCCATGCGGGCCTCGACAGCCTCGATCCGCTTGCGCAATGGCGCGAGCGCCACACGTTTTCCGGCGGCTTCGCGGCGCTGTTCGGCCTGCGAGGCGCGGGCGTCCTCGGCCTGCCTTCCCTGGCCCGAGCGCGGCTCCGTGCCCTCCAGCACCAGCTTGCGGTAGCCGTCGAGGTCGTCGTCGAACGGCTTCACAGTGCCGTTCGCCACCAGCCAGAGCCGGTCCGCGCAGGCCTCCAGCAGGAAGCGGTCGTGCGAAATCAGGATCACCGCGCCTTGAAAGTCGTTGATGGCCTCCATCAAGGCTGCCCGGGAATCGATGTCGAGGTGGTTGGTGGGCTCGTCGAGGATCAGCAGATGAGGCCCGCCGAACGTGGCGAGGCCCATGAGCAGGCGGGCCTTCTCGCCGCCGGAGATCTGAGACACCGGCGTGTCCGCCTTCGAGCCGGGGAAGCCCATCTGCGCGCAGCGAGCCCTCACCCTTGCTTCGGGTGCATCCTGCATCAGGTCGGCGACATGCCGGTAGGATGTCGCAGCCGGATTCAGTTCGTCGAGCTGGTGCTGGGCGAAATAGGCCACCTGCAGCTTCGACGAGCGGCGTACGGTGCCGGCCAGCGCCTCCATGCGCCCGGCCACCAGCTTGGCGAAGGTCGACTTGCCGTTGCCGTTGGAGCCGAGCAGCCCGATGCGGTCATCGTCGGCAACCGAAACCGAGAGGCGCGACAGCACGGTCGCGTCGCCATAGCCGGCGCTGGCCCCTTCCATCGCGACGATGGGCGGCGAGAGCGGGCGCTCCGACGAGGGGAAATGGAAGGGCAGCACGTCGCTGTCCACGAGGGCGGCGACCGGCTGCATCTTCTCCAGCCGCTTGACGCGGGACTGCGCCTGCTTGGCCTTCGAGGCCTTGGCCCGGAAGCGGTCGACGAAGGCCTGCAGGTGCTTGCGCTCGTCCTCCTGCTTCTTGCGCAGCTTCGCTTGCAGGGCCTGCTGTTCCGCCCGCTGCCGTTCGAACTGGTCGTAGCCGCCGCGCCACAGCGTCAGGCGTCCCTGGTCGAGATGCAGGATCTGGTCGACCGACTGGTTGAGGAGGTCGCGGTCGTGGCTGATCACCAGCACCGTGTGGGGGTAGCGGGCGAGGTAGGACATCAGCCACAGCGTGCCCTCGAGGTCGAGGTAGTTGGTGGGCTCGTCCAGCAGCAACAGGTCCGGCTCGGCGAAGAGGACGGCAGCGAGCGCCACGCGCATGCGCCAGCCGCCCGAAAAGGACGAGCAGGGCCGTGCCTGCGCTTCGGTGTCGAAGCCCAGCCCGTGCAGGATGCCTGCCGCACGGGCCGGCGCGGCGTGTGCGCCGATGTCGGCGAGCCGTGTCTGAATCTCGGCGATGCGGTGAGGGTCGGTGGCGGTCTCCGCCTCGGCCAGCAAGGCCGCGCGCTCGGTGTCGGCGGCGAGCACGACCTCGATGAGGCTCTCAGGCCCGCCGGGAGCCTCCTGGGCCACGGAGCCGATCCGCAGGCCCCGGCCGATGCTGACCGAGCCGCCCTCCGGAGACACTTCGCCCCGCAGGATGCGGAACAGTGTCGTCTTGCCCGTGCCGTTGCGGCCGACGAAGCCGACCCGCGCTCCGCCGGGGATGGCGACGGTGGCACGGTCGAACAGGACCCGCGGCCCGATACGGAAGGTGAGGTCGTTGACGTGGAGCATGGCGGGCTCCTCTTGGCAAAGGCCGCCCGCCAGCGCAAGGGCGCTGCGTCGCTCAGTCGGGGAGCGGGATGAACTCCGTCTCATCCGGCACCGCCTGGAAGCGGCCGGCACGCCAGTCCGCCTTGGCCTGCTCGATGCGGTCTTTCGAGCGGGATACGAAGTTCCACCAGATGTAGCGCGGCCCATCCATGGGCTCGCCGCCGAAGAGCAGCACGCGCGTGGCTCCCTCGGCAGTGATGGTCACGGGAACGCCCGCCTTCAGCACGACGAGACTGGCAGGGCCGAAGCGGTCCTGTCCGACATGGATCGCGCCGGTCGCCACGTAGAGGGCGCGCTCCTCGTGCTCGGCAGGGATGGGAAGGCGGGCGCCGTCGGCGAGGACGGCGTCGACGTAGAGCGTCTCGGAATAGGTCCGGACGGGCGAGGATGCTCCGTAGGCATTGCCGACGATGACGCGCACCGTCTTGCCCTCCGCCTCCAGCGTCGGCATGTCGCCGGACGCATGATGGCTGAAGCCGGGGTCCGTCTCCTCGTGGCGCTCGGGCAGCGCGATCCAGGACTGGATTCCGAACAGCGTCGCCTCGTTCTGCCGGACCTCCGGCGCGGTACGCTCGGAGTGAACGATGCCGCGACCGGCGGTCATCCAGTTCACCTCGCCGGGATCGATGGCCTGCAGGCTGCCAAGGCTGTCCCGGTGAAGGATCTGCCCTTCAAACAGGTAGGTGAGGGTCGCCAGTCCGATATGCGGATGCGGCCGGACGTCGATGCCCTGACCGGCGCGGAACACGGCCGGACCCATCTGGTCCCAGAAAATGAAGGGCCCGACCATCTGGCGGGACGCGGCGGGAAGCGCGCGGCGCACTTCAAAGCCGCCGAGGTCACGCGCCCGGGGGATGATCACCGTATCGATGGCCGGCCCGTCGGCCGGGCCGAGCGGATCGGTGGATGCGTCCAGTGCAGCCGGGTGGAATTGCGTCATGGCCGGTCTCCTGCATGCCCCGCCGCATGGGTAGCGGGAAAGTGCGGGAAGGGCCAGCGCGAGCGGCGCACTGAGCCGCTTCGGAAGGTCAGCCGCGGGTGTAGTGGCCGAACAGCGTCGCCATGAGCGAGAGCTGGAACAGCGCCACGCCGAAGGCGAGCTTCAGGCCGAAGGACATCATCTCGGGATCCAGTCCGCCCCCATTACCGGGGGCCTTGGCAACCTCGACCCGAGCCTGTGCCCGCCTGGCGAGAGCTGCGCGATCGGCGAGGCCGTCATCGGAATAGCGGTCACCGGGAAGATGGTCCTGGAAATCGGTCATGGTCGTTTCGCTCCTGCGAGCGCTCCAAAGCGGGCGGACTGGCCGCGTCGGATTCCAAACGGCAGTTCGGCCGGCAATGTTCCCGGCCTGCGACCATCCCGTCGCAAAGGAACCCGCCGCCGGGGGGCACGTTGGCCGCCCAACCCCCGCAGCGAGAGGAAGCGAAGGCCATGGCCGAGGACCAGAAGCGAAGTGGCGCCGATGCGCCGTCGGAAGGCAGCGTCGGGCCGGACGGAACCCGTCCGGACGAGACGTACCGGTACCAGCAGCACCGCGGCCAGGGTGGCTCGCCCGTCCAGGGCAGCGACTATGGCCGCATCCGGAAACTCGACGAGGCCGGAGAGGGCCGCGCCGACGATCCGCAGCTGGGTGGAGAAGACCACGACCTCGGAGGCTGGGGCTCGGACTGGCCGCGTGCGCGCGAAGGCTTCGGCGGCGGAGGGCCAGCGTCTGGCGGCGCAGGAGACGAATATGCCCCCGGCACTCCACCCGGCCACGGGTCCGGCACCGGAGCGCTGGGGCAGGGCGGCGCGATCTTGCATGGCGGGCGGTCGAGCCCCGACGAGGAGGGCGCCCCGGCCCCCGACGAGCATCCCGGCATCCTCCAGCCCGACGGAGAGCGGCGCCGGCCGGATTGATGAAAAAGAGCGGGCGGGGTCAGCCCCGCCCCTCATTGAAACCCCGTCAATGCTGCACGAGGTGAAGCAACCCCGTTTGGTCCGGCGTCAGTACAGCCCGCCGGTCCCCGCGCCCACGGCCCTGTCGGCCTCCGGCGTCACGGACCCGGAGGGCGCCGAGGCGCCGATGACCGAGTAGGTGTCTGGCGGTGACGTGCCGGGCTTGAAGGCCTCGAGGATCGCGCCGGGGTCACCCGGGCCTGCACGCATGCCCGTGGCCGACGACACGCGGATCAGCTTGATGCCGGGCGGCACGCGGAACGGAGTTGCCGGCTTATCGGCGAGCGCGACCTTCATGAAATCGCGGAAGATGGGCGCGGCGTAGACGCCGGCGGTGGCGCTGTCGCCCAGCGAGCGCGGCTTGTCATAGCCCATGAAGACGCCCACCGCGAGGTCGGGCGAGAAGCCGACGAACCACACGTCCTTGGCATCGTTGGTGGTGCCGGTTTTGCCCGCGAGGGGTTTGCCGACCTCCTTGACCGCCTGGCCCGTGCCGCGCTGCACCACGCCCTCCAGCATCGAGACGACCTGGTAGGCGGTGAGCGGATCGATCACCTGCTCGCGCTTGTCGATGAGCTTCGGCTCGTCCTGGCCCGCGTACTTCTCGGTGTCGCAGCCGACGCACTGGCGCTCGTCGTGCCGGTACATCGTCGCGCCCTCGCGGTCCTGGATGCGGTCGATCAGAGTCGGCTTAATGCGCTTCCCGCCGTTCACGAACATCGAATAGGCGGTCGTCATGCGCAGCACGGTCGTCTCGCCGGCTCCGAGCGACATGGCCAGCACCGGCAGCATGTCGTCGTAGATACCGAAGCGCTTGGCATACTCGGAAATCAGCGGCATGCCGACGTCCTGCGCCAGGCGCACCGTCATCTGGTTCTTGGAGTGCTCGATGCCGTAGCGCAGCGTGTGCGGCCCGGTCGACTTGCCGTCGTAGTTCTCCGGCCGCCACACGCCGAGGTCGCCGCCCTGGTCGATCTCGATGGGCGCGTCGAGCACGACGCTGGAGGGCGTGTAGCCGTTATCGAGCGCCGTAGCGTAGACGAAGGGCTTGAAGGACGAGCCCGGCTGCCGCAGCGCCTGTGTCGCGCGGTTGAACTTGGACTGGTCGTAGGAGAAGCCGCCGACCATGGCCAGCACGCGGCCGGTATAGGGGTCCATGGCGACGAGCGCGCCGGAAATCTCCGGCAGCTGGCGCAGGCGGTACTGTCCCGGCTTGCCGTCGACCGCCTCGGCATAGATCACGTCGCCGGGCGAGAAGACCTGCTTCGGCGGCTTGCGCGTCCACTTCGCCCCGTCGGGCGTGATGATGCCGGTCTCACGGTCGCGCAGCACCTGGCCGGAAGCGGAACGGCCCGGCTGGAGCCCGATCTTGACCCCGGCGTCGGTCACGTCGAGAACGACCGCCAGCTGCCAGGGCTGCACGTCTCCCAGCGCCGGAACGTCGGCCAGGGCCACACCCCAGTCGCCACCTGTCAGGTTGAGACGCTGAATGGCACCGCGCCAGCCATGCGCCTCGTCGTAGCGGACGAGGCCGTCGGCGAGCGCCTTGCGCGCCATCAGCTGCATCTTGGGATCGAGCGTGGTGCGGACGGACAGGCCGCCATCGTAGAGCTTCTTCTCGCCATAGGTGTCGGCGAGCTGCCGGCGCACCTCCTCGGCAAAGAAGCCGGCGGCGTAGGAGTTGGGCGAAAGGTTGCGCGGATTGACCTCGAGCGGCTCCTTCTTGGCCTTCTCGCCATCCTCGCGGGTGACGTAACCGTTCTCGACCATGCGGTCGATGACCCAATTGCGGCGACCGATCGCGGCATCCTTGAAGCGGAACGGGTGATAGTTGTTGGGAGCCTTGGGCAGGGCCGCGAGGTACGCGGCCTCGGCCAGCGACAGCTCGTGCACGGACTTGCCGAAATAGTTCAGGGACGCTGCGGCGATGCCGTAATTGCCCAGGCCGAGGTAGATCTCGTTGAGGTAGAGCTCGAGGATCTTGTCCTTGGTGTAGGTGTTCTCGATCCTCAGCGCGACGATCATCTCCTTGATCTTGCGATCGAAGGTCTGCTCGTTGGACAGCAGGAAGTTCTTGGCGACCTGCTGCGTGATGGTCGACGCACCCTGTGGGCGCTGGCCCTTGTCGCGCTTCACGAAATAAACCGCGGCGCGCATGATCCCCTCGGGATCGACCCCAGAATGACGGTAAAAGTTCTTGTCCTCGGCCGACAGGAAGGCCGCCACCATCATTTTCGGCACGGCGCGGATGGGAATGAACAACCGCCGCTCGCGTGCGTATTCCGCAAGCAGGCTTCCGTCCGCCGCGTGCACGCGCGTCATCACCGCGGGCTCGTAATTGGCGAGCTGGCTATAGTCGGGAAGATCCTTCGAGAACTTCCAGTAAAGGAAGCCGGCTCCCGCCGCGCCGATCACGAAGACGATCGCGCCGGCGGTGAAGAGGATGCCGAACAGGCGAAGAACATAGCGCATAGGGTCTGCGTCGCTTCTCTCGTCTCTCGCCACGGAGCGCGCCTACCGCTCGCTCCGCAAGGCACAACCGCGACCCCGGTGAGGTCTTCCGGCCCGCGCCTTGGCGCTCCCGCACCGCCGGGGGTCGCACCCGGAGGCTGCTGCCATCAGCAGTTTACCACCGCCGTTACGCCGGTGACACGGTTTATCGCGCTGCACAAGCCCTGCGGGCGCATTGTGTTGAAAAGACGACGCCAGCCCGTTCAGTTCTGGGGCGTTTCCGCCTTTGCGGCGACGCGTGGCGCGAGGAACGCAGTCACCGCGCTGGAGACCGTTTCGGCTGCCTTCTCCCGCCAGGAATCCTGCCGCAGCAGGTCCACGTCGGTCTTGCTGGACAGGTAGCCGAGCTCGACCAGGACCGATGGCACGTCGGGTGCGCGCAGCACCAGGAAGCGCGCCGAGCGGTGGGGGTTCTTGTTGAGCTTGGCCGCCTCGGCCATGCGGCCCACGAGCGTCTTCGCGAAAAGGTGCGAATAGGTACGAGTCTCGCGCAGCGTCAGGTCACCGAGAATACCGGCGACGTCCTCGGTCTCCTGGTGCGACTCGACCCCGGCCAGCGCGTCAGCCTGGTTCTCCGATTCGGCGACGCGGGCCGCCTCCGAGTCCGACGGGCGTTCGGAATTGGTATAAACGGTCAGGCCGCGCACCTCGGGTCCGTGCGTGAGCGTGTCAGCGTGGATCGACACGAAGAGCGCGGCGCCGTGGGCCCGCGCGATCTCCACCCGATCCGCGAGGCTGACGAAGGTGTCGTCGGCTCGCGTGAGCACGACGCGCACCTGTCCTGTACGCTCGAGCTTCGTCTTGAGGGTTTTGGCGAAGGACAGCACGACGTCCTTTTCGATCGTGTCGGTCAGCCCGATCGCGCCCGTGTCGATGCCGCCATGGCCGGGATCGAGCACGACCACCGGCCGGTCGTCGCCGCCCATCACAGGGCTGCTGACGGTTCCTGTGACCTGCTCCTTGCGCTGCGAGGCGGCGACCTTGGCGAACTGCTCGCGGTCAGCGCGTTTCAGCTCGAGGCTCATGTTGACGGCTGCGCCGCCGAGAATCGTTTCGTTCGTGAGAGGGCCGGGCAGGGCGGGCCCGGCGAGCTCGACCACAACCCGGGAGCGGCCCGGCGCGACCATGCCGTAGCGGACCGACTTGACGAGACCGCGAGCCTTGCGGCCGTCCTCCACAGGGATCTGGAAGTTGACCTCGGGCAGATCGACGACGATGCGGTCCGGCCGGTCGAGAACGGCCACCGTGCCCGGCACAGGCGCGGACAGGGTGAAAGTGAGCCGGGTCGAGGTGCCGTCGGCGGACAGATCCGTGCCGAACGCGACCGGCGGGGGCATCGGAACGGCGGGCGCCTGCCCCTGTGCGAGGGCGGGAAGGCCGTGAACGCACGCCATCAGCGCCACCAGCGCCAAGCCTGGCCAGAACCGTCTCCAACGCCTCAAACCGCCGCCCATCGCCTCCGCCCAAACCGCATCCGCCCCGGCAGGGCCGGGAACACCGTTTAAACTAGGCTATAGGCCGGCTTTGGTTAATCGAACGTCACCGATCCACAAGTGGTTTCCGATCTTTGTGGCGCTTAAGCCACATGGAACTGAGACTTGCCAAAGAGGGTATTCGCTCGCTATGAGGGGAATGTCGCGTTTGCTCATTCCGGACTGGGCTTTCCTTGAAATCCCGTGTCCACCCGGCCGCCCGCGCATCGTCGCTCTCCCTGGCCCGGGTCAATTCCGCAGCGCGGCACAATGCTCCGCCAAGCGCGTCGTCGCAGGCCGCGGGGCGACGGTCATCACGGCGCGGCTGGCCTGCCAGTCTTTGCCCGGGGTGGCCGGTCCGTAAAGACGTCTTTCTGAGGGTGAGCGGCGTGCTCGAGACCCGGCGTGTCATCGAAGTCGAAGCGGTTCTTCACCGCCCTTCGCGCCGTCATCGGGTCAGGCCGGCTCGCTCCCAGCTTTCCCTTCACAGCGCGTACCATCCCCTCGTCCCGTCGGGGCGACAACCGTGCGCCGCTTCCGTTTTCGTCCGTTCTCTTGTCATCACATCCCCGCCGGGACCCGACCCCGTTCGGCCCGGCGCAACCCTGTACGACAAGCCTGGCCGACCAGCGGGAGCAGCGCCATCGAGAGTTCCTCATGGCCAACAAGATGCTCATCGACGCCTCGCACCCGGAGGAGACCCGGGTCGTGGTGGTCCGTGGAACCCGGGTCGAAGAATTCGACTTCGAGTCCGCCAACAAGAAGCAGCTCCGCGGTAACATCTATCTCGCCAAGGTGATCCGGGTCGAACCGTCGCTCCAGGCGGCGTTCGTGGATTACGGCGGCAACCGCCACGGCTTCCTCGCCTTCAGCGAGATCCACCCCGACTACTACCAGATCCCGATCGCCGACCGGCAGGCCCTGCTGGCCGAGGAGGCCCGCCAGGAGCGTGACGCCGAGGCCGACGAGGAAGGCCGCGGCCGCAACCGCCGCCGGCGCGGCAAGCCCGGCGGCCCGCGCGCCAAGGACGCCGAGAACGGCGAGAGCGTCTCCGAGGACGCCGCCGAGCCGGGCGCCGGCCACGCCGCCGATGACGACGGCGACGCCGACCATGGCGGCGAGGAGGAGGAGGTCATCGAGCAGGTGGGCTCCGGCGACGCGCTGGAGGAGGTGCCGGAGCGGCCCCGCCAGTCCAGGCGCCAGTACAAGATCCAGGAAGTGATCAAGCGCCGTCAGGTGCTGCTCGTGCAGGTCGTCAAGGAAGAGCGCGGCAACAAGGGCGCCGCGCTGACGACATATCTGTCGCTCGCCGGCCGCTACTCCGTGCTGATGCCCAACACCGGGCGCGGCGGCGGCATCTCCCGCAAGATCACCAATGCCGTCGACCGCAAGCGCCTGAAGAGCGTGGCGCAGGAGCTCGACGTGCCGGAGGGGATGGGCGTCATCCTGCGCACCGCCGGTGCCTCCCGCACCAAGGCGGAGATCAAGCGCGACTTCGAGTACCTGATGCGCCTGTGGGAGACGGTGCGCGAGCTGACGCTGCAGTCCTCCGCGCCGGCGCTGGTCTACGAGGAGGGCTCGCTCGTCAAGCGCGCCATCCGCGACCTCTATAACAAGGACATCGACGAGGTGCTTGTCTCCGGCGACGCGGCCTATCGCGACGCCAAGGAGTTCATGCGCATGCTCATGCCGAGCCATGCCAAGAACGTGAAGCCCTACAAGGAGGTCCAGCCGATCTTCGCCAAGTTCGGCGTGGAATCGCAGCTCGACGCGATGTTCTCCAACCAGGTGACGCTGAAGTCGGGCGGCTACATCGTCATCAACCAGACCGAGGCGCTCGTCGCCATCGACGTCAACTCCGGCCGCGCCACGCGCGAGCACAACATCGAGGACACCGCGCTCAAGACGAACATGGAGGCGGCCGACGAGGTCTCCCGCCAGCTTCGCCTGCGCGATCTCGCCGGCCTCATTGTCATCGACTTCATCGACATGGAGGAGAAGCGCAACAACAGGTCGGTCGAGCGCCGCCTGAAGGACGCGCTCAAGAACGACCGCGCCCGCATCCAGGTCGGCCGCATCTCCGCCTTCGGCCTGATGGAGATGTCGCGCCAGCGCATCCGCACCGGCGTGCTGGAAGGCTCCACCGTGCCGTGCCCGCACTGCGCCGGCGCCGGCATCGTCCGCGCCGTCCCCTCCGTCGCGCTGCACGTGCTGCGCTCGGTGGAGGAGACGCTGATCAAGAACAACGGCCACCACCTCATCGTCCGCACGCGGACCGAAGTGGCGCTGTACATCCTCAACCAGAAGCGCTCGCACCTGCGCGGGCTGGAGGACCGGTTCGGCGTCGACATCACGATCCTCGCCGACGACGGGCAGTCCGGCCAGCACGCCTTCACCGTCGAGCGCGGCGAGGCCGTGCTCAATCCCAAGCCGATCGCCGCCTTCGTCCAGGTTGACTCGGTCGTCATGCCCGAGGATCTGGCGGACGAGGCCGTGGAGGAGCCCGAGGACGACGAGGAAGTCGAGGCCGAGGCCGAGGCGGAAGCCCGCCCGGCGCGCCGCGACAGCCGCCCCGAGCGCGGTGACCGGCCCGAGCATCCCGAGCGGCGCGACGCCGCCGATGCCGGCGAGGGAAATGGCCGCCGCAGGCGCCGCCGCCGCCGCAGGCGTGGCGGGAGGCCGGAGGGTGGCGCGCCCATGCCGATCGATGCGCCGCAGCCGGACGTCACAGGCGCTCCGTTCACCGGCACCGCCACCTTCGAGCCCGATGAGGGCGACGAGGCCGAGGGCGAGCGCCCCATGGCTGCCGAGGGCGGCGAGCGCGCGGCCGAGGCCGACCGCAACGGCCGCCGCCGCCGCGGCCGCAGGGGCGGTCGCCGCACCCGCCGCGAGGACGAGGCCGGTGTCGTGACGGCCGAGGCCGGGGAGGGCGAGGTCGCCGATTCGGCCGATGACGGCGTCGTCTCCATCGCCGAGGTGGCGGAGGTGGCCGAGAACGTCGCTGCAGCCGCGCCGGAGCCCGACGCCGAGGCTCCCGCGCCGAAGCCCCGCCGCAGCCGGGCCCGCAAGCCCAAGGCAACGGAGGGCGACGCCGTGGCCGCCGAGGCGTCTCCCGCCGCGGCGCCGGTCGAGGCGGCGCCCGCACGGGCTCCCGCCAGGGCCAGCCGCAGCCGGGCCGCCGCGCCGGCCGCCGCAGCCGAGCCCGCAGCCGCCGCAGCCCGCCCGCCGGAGCCTGCCGTGTCCGAGCCAGCCCCGCCGCCGCGGGCCGCCGAGGCTTCCCCGGCAAAGCCTCCTGCCGAGGCTCCTGTCGAGGCCCCGGCCGAGGAAGCGGCCCCGCTGCCGGAGCCGATCACGACCGAGCCGGTCCTCATCGGCTCCGAGCCCGCCGCGCCCCGCAAGGCCGGCTGGTGGTCCAAGGCCAAGTCGGCGCTGTCGGGGGGCTGACGCCAGGACCGCACGTCCCCGGACGCGCCTGATCGGGAGGCGCGGGGCCTGAAGACCCGCGCTCCGCCCCCGCCCGACAGGGCGAGCGAAACCCTCCCCCGTTCACGGGGGGGGGCAGGGTGGGGGAAGCCCGGGAACGTCTGTCCTCCGCCGCCACGTGCGTCGACATGCCTTGTCATCCCCGGCGGCCCGAAGGGCCGGGAAGGGGATCCAGAGTCCTTTTCGCCGGCTCTACGAGTGGCCCCTGAATTCCCTTCCCCTCCGCGCCTGCGGCGCTCCGGCCGGGAATGACAACGGGGGAGCTAAGGAGCGCGCGTCTCCAGACGCGCCTAATTGGAGGAGTGCGGGCACAAAGCCCGCTCCCTCCGTCCTGAGAGGCTCAGGAAACGCTGCCCCTTTCGCGGGGGAGCGAAAAGGCGCGAGAAACCCTCCCCCGTTCACGGGGGAGGGCAGGGAGGGGGAAGCCCGGCGCCGACAAGCTCTCTCCTCGCCGCCAGCTGCGTCGACATGCCTTGTCATCCCCAGCGGCCCGAAGGGCCGGGAAGGGGATCCAGAGTCCTTTTCGCCGGCTCAACTAGTGGCCCCTGGGTTCCCTTCCCCTCCGCGCCTTCGGCGCTCCGGCCGGGAATGACAACGGGGTAGCTACGGAGCGCGCGTCTCCAGACGCGCTTCTCGGATTTGGGGCCGACTGGGCTCCCTTTCCCTGCGCACCTGCGGCGCTCCGGGCGGGGCCGTCCTCCGCCATTCCCCGTCCCGCAACTCAGCCCGGCGCGCTCCCAATCATGGAGGCCGGCCGGGAGAGGCTATGCGGCAGAGCGCCGGTTGCGCCACAAACCGGCGCGTGCAGGAGAGGTGAGGGGATCGTCAGGGGTGGGGAGCCCCCACCCCCCTTTGACACCGCCCCCCGCCCTCGCTATCTCCCGTCTCCCGCGTCGAGGGCTCACTCCCTCCCGCCCGCACATACAAAAGAGACCCCGAGATGCGCGCCGAGATTGAAGCGCTCGTCGATGCCGCCAAGCAGTCCGTGGGACTGCTGAGGAGGCATCTTTGACGTCGATGCTGCCACACGACGCCTGGCGGAGCTGAACGCCCGCTCCGAGGATCCCACGCTCTGGAACGACCCAGAGGCCGCACAGAAGCTGATGCGCGAGCGCACCGACCTGGAGGACCAGCTCGGCGCCATCGCGCGGCTGGAGCGCGACCTCGAGGATGCCATCACCTTCATCGAGCTCGGCGATGCCGAGGGAGATACCGCGGCCGTGGCCGAGGGGGAGGCGGGCATCCGCGCCGTGCAGGCCGAGGCGGCCCGCCGGCAGGTGGAGACGCTGCTGTCGGGCGAGGCCGACGGCAACGACGCCTATCTCGAGGTGCATGCCGGGGCCGGCGGCACCGAGAGCCAGGACTGGGCGCAGATGCTGGCGCGCATGTATACGCGCTGGGCAGAGCGCCGCGGCTACAAGGTCGAGCTCATCGAGGAGCAGGACGGCGAGGAGGCCGGCATCAAGGGCGCCACGCTCCTGATCAAGGGCCACAACGCCTATGGCTGGTCGAAGACGGAGAGCGGCGTGCACCGGCTGGTGCGCATCTCGCCCTTCGATTCCAACGCAAGGCGGCACACCAGCTTCGCCTCCGTCTGGGTGTACCCGGTGATCGACGACCGCATCCAGATCGACGTGAAGGAGAGCGACTGCCGCATCGACACCTATCGCTCGTCCGGCGCCGGCGGCCAGCACGTGAACACGACGGATTCGGCGGTGCGCATCACGCACCTTCCCACCGGCATCGTCGTCGCCTGCCAGCAGGAGCGCTCGCAGCACAAGAACCGCGCCAAGGCGTGGGACATGCTGCGCGCCCGCCTTTACGAGCGCGAGCTGCAGATCCGCGAGGAAAAGGCGAGCGCCGAGGCGGCCTCCAAGACCGACATCGGCTGGGGCCACCAGATCCGCTCCTACGTGTTGCAGCCCTACCAGCTGGTGAAGGACCTGCGCACCGGCGCCACCTCCACAAGCCCTGGCGACGTGCTCGACGGCGAGCTCGACCCCTTCATGGAAGCCGCACTGGCCCAGCGCGTCTATGGCGGCGAGGTCGAGGTGGAGGACGTGGAGTAGAGCAGGGCGGGACCGAAAAACGCGCGGTCCGGAGCGCGGGTCTTCAGACCCGCTCTTGCGGGCCTGAAGCGTGTCCGAAGACGCGCGGTCCGGGGCGAACGGACCTAGGCCCGCCGCAGCTGCTTCAGCCCGGCGCTGAGGGCAGCGGTCAGGCGGGGCCACAGGCCGGCGGGAGGCGGGGCCGCGCCGGCGGCTTCCGCGCTCTCGGGCTCGGCTTCCAGCACCAGCCCGGCCAGCCGCACGCGGTCGTCGACGACGTCGTGGGCGATCAGCGTGGCCGCGCCGAGGTCGATCCGGTCCCCCTCCTGCGGCACGCCGTCGAGGCGCTCGGCGAAGAGGTCGGCGATGCTCTGCGTCGCTTCGCCAGAGCCCGCGTCCAGCCCGTAGAGGAGCGCGACCTCGCCGACCTTCAGGTTGGCGTCGAAGGGGAACTCGGGCAGCGGTTCCGGCGCAGCGGGCGAGCCGTCCACCGCGAAGAAGCGGTCGAGCCGGCCCAGGCGCCGGGTGGGGGCGAGGAAATAGGCGTAGTCGCGCGGCACGAGGGCGCCGGCCTCGCTCGCCTGCATCACCTCGCCGTTGCGCACCACCAGAACCGGCTTCACCCAGGGCGGCAGGGCGCGGTGGCGGGCGGCGGCGCTGTTGACCAGCACCGGATAGCCGACGAGCTCCGAATCGAGCTGGCCTGGCAGGTCGAGGTCGATGCGCTGCACCTCCGGCGCGGGGTCGCGCAATGCCACGCCGAGGCGCCGTGCCGCCGCCGGCACGCTCCAGCCCTGCACGACCAGCGACACGACGACGACGACGAAGGCGACGTTGAAGAACGTGTCGGACCCCGGCAGCCCAGCCAGCACCGGGATGGTGGCGAGGAAGATGCTGACGCCGCCACGCAGCCCCACCCAGGAGACGAAGGTCATCTCCCGGCGCGAGAAGCCGAAGGGCGCCAGCGATGCGAAGACGGCGGCAGGCCGCCCGACGAAGATGAGAAAGAGCGCCAGCGCCGTCGCCGGTAGCAGCAGAGGCACGAGCTTGGACGGCGTCACCAGCAGGCCCAGCAGCGTGAACATGACGATCTGGCACAGCCACGTGGCGGCGTCGTGGAAGGAGACGATGCTCGCATAGGCGCGCAGCGGCCGGTTGCCCAGCACGAGCCCGGCCACGTAGACGCACAGGAAGCCGCTCGCCCCCGCCATCTGGGTGAAGGCGAAGAGCACGACGGCACAGGCGATCACGAACACCGGGTGCAGCCCGGAGGGCAGGGTCAGCCGGTTCAGCGCCAGGGTCATCATCATGCCGCCGCCGACGCCGAGCACGAGGCCGAGCAGGACCTCGAACACGATCTCTCCGGCGATCTGCGCGGAGGATCCGCTGCCTGTGGTTCCGAGCGCGAGCTCCACGAGGATGACGGTCAGGAGCACGGCGAAGGGGTCGTTCGTGCTCGATTCGACCTCCAGCATGGCGCCGACGCGCCGCTTCAGCTGTAGCCCGCCAGAGCGCAGGAGGAAGAACACGACGGCCGCGTCGGTCGAGGCCACGATCGCGCCGACGAGCAAAGCGGGCAGCCAGTCGAGGCGCAGCAGCAGGGCGGTGGCGGCGCCAGTGAGGCCGGCCGTGATCGCCACGCCGACGGAGGCGAGCAGCCCGGCCGGCGCCAGCACGGCGCGGACCATGGCGAAGCGGGTGCGCAGCCCGCCGTCGAAGAGGATGATGGCGAGCGCGGCGGAGCCGACCATGTAGGTCATGCCGTAATTGCCGAAGGAGACGGCGCCCGGCCCGTCTTCGCCGGCCAGCATGCCGACGCCCAGGAAGACGAGCAGCAGCGGCACCCCAAAGCGGGATGCGAGCAGGCTCGACAGGATGCCGAGCAGGACGAGCGCGCTTCCGAAGAGCAGCGCAGCGTGGGCGTGGAACAGGGCCTCCATGCCATCAGTATCGACGCAATCGGCGGGTCCGGCCAGCCCGCGCCCCCCGGCCGCGTCCGGCGCGGCTTGTCGCAGCGTTGCGGAAGGCTTAAAGCCCTTGGCCCATGTCGACGCCAGCGCCCCGCACGGCCTTCTATGCCGGGTCCTTCGATCCCGTGACCAACGGGCATCTGGACGTGGTTCGTCACGCCTGCCGTCTCGTCGACAGGCTGGTGGTGGCGATCGGCGTTCACCCCGGCAAGGCGCCGCTCTTCACCGCCGAGGAGCGCGCGGAGATGATCCGCGACGAGTTCGGCCGGCTGGCGCGGGAGGCGGGGGCGTCTCTCGACGTCGTGACGTTCGACGACCTCGCCGTCAGCGCGGCGCGCCGGGCCGGAGCCACCATCTTCATCCGCGGCCTGCGCGACGGCACCGACCTCGACTACGAGATGCAGCTCGCCGGGATGAACGAAGCCATGGCGCCCGAGATCCAAACGGTTTTCCTGCCGGCCTCGCCCATGGTCCGGCCCATCACGGCCACGCTCGTCCGCCAGATCGCCGCGATGGGCGGCGATGTCGGCCGCTTCGTACCCGCCACAGTCGCACAACGCCTGGCGCACCGTTTCCCGCCAAGGGCGTGAGCCTCGCCAGAACACACTATCCAGGAGGATCCATGCTGCGCTTCATGATGCTCGCCGCCGCCCTGTGTGCCGGCCTCACCCTCGCCGCGCCGGGCGCGCGCGCCCAGACCAAGGAGGATGCCCAGAACACGGTCGTCCTGACGACGAAGGACGGCCCGATCACCATCCGGCTGCGTCCCGACCTGGCGCCCAAGCACGTGGCGCAGATCAAGACGCTGGTGAAGAAGGGCTTCTACAACGGCGTCGTCTTCCACCGTGTCATCGACGGCTTCATGGCGCAGACCGGCGATCCCACAGGCACCGGCATGGGCGGCTCGGACCTGCCCGACATCCCGGCCGAGTTCACCAAGACGCCGTTCAAGCGCGGTACCGTGGGCATGGCCCGTTCGCAGGACCCCAATTCCGCGAACTCCCAGTTCTTCATCTGCTTCGGCGACGCGTCCTTCCTGAACGGAAAGTACACGGTCATCGGCGAGGTCGTGTCCGGCATGGACGTGGTGGACAAGATCAAGAAGGGCGATCAGGCCGACAACGGCTCGGTCAAGAATCCCGACAAGATCATCTCGATGAAGCTCGCCGCCGGCCAGTGAGGCCGGCGCTCCCCCATCCGGAACGCCGCAAGGAGATGACCATGGCGACACCCGAGAACACCCTCATCCTCGAGACGAGCAAAGGCCGCGTCGTCATCGAGCTCCTGCCCGAAGTGGCGCCGAACCATGTCGCGCGCATCCGCGAACTGGCCAACTCGCAGTTCTATGACGGCGTGGTCTTCCACCGTGTCATCGACGGCTTCATGGCCCAGGGTGGGGATCCCACCGGTACCGGCATGGGCGGCTCCAAGCTCCCCAACCTGAAGGCCGAGTTTAACACCGAGCCGCACGTGCGCGGCGTGTGCTCGATGGCCCGTTCGCAGAACCCCGACAGCGCCAACTCGCAGTTCTTCATCTGCTTCGATGACGCCCGCTTCCTCGACCGCCAGTACACGGTGTGGGGCCGCGTGACCGAGGGCATGGAGAACGTCGACCAGTTCAAGCGCGGCGAGCCCGTGCGCGATCCCGACAGGATCGTCACGGCCCGCACCGCCGACCAGGCGGCCTGAGACGGAAAACGACGTCAGACCGGCCGGTCCCGAGGGGCCGGCCGATCCTTTCAATGTCGACGTTCTGAAATGACGCCCGTCCCTGCAAGCCCAGGCTCGCGTTGCAAACGCACTCCAGGAAAGGCAACCCGAGCAGACAGCAGCGAATGCGGGACGGCAAGCGGGTATTCGTCAGATGGTTGAAAATATACCCATTGTTGAAAGAATTGAGTGTCCGTAATGAGCGGCATAATTGCTTGTAGTTGCCGCGGTTGAGTTGATGCGCGCATCATGAACGTGGATCTTTTCGACTTCGACCTTCCGGAAGACCGAATCGCCCTCAGGCCTGCCCAGCCGCGGGACAGCGCAAAGCTGCTCGTCGTCGATCCCCGGGCATTGCCCATGCTGCGCGACCGCGTCGTGCGCGACCTTCCCGGCCTGCTGGCACCCGGCGACCTCCTCGTCGTCAATGACACCCGCGTCATCCCGGCCCGCCTGTCCGGCGTGCGCCGCAGGGGGGAGACCGTCGCGCACATCGAGGCCACGCTGCACCTGCGTGAGGCGCCGGACCGCTGGCGCGCCTTCGTGCGTCCGGCAAAGCGGCTCGCGGTGGGCGACCGCATCGCCTTCGGCCAGGAGACGGAGAGCATGGCGTGCCTGCTCGCTGGCCTCGACGCCGAGGTGATGGAGCGCGGTGAGGGGGGCGAGGTGCTGCTGCGCTTCGACCTCTCCGGCCCGGCGCTGGACGAGGCGATCGCCCTGCACGGCCACATGCCGCTGCCGCCCTACATCGCCGCCAAGCGGGGGGAGGACGAGGCCGACCGGCGCGACTACCAGACGCTCTTCGCCGAGAAGGACGGTGCCGTCGCCGCGCCCACGGCCGGACTGCACTTCACGCCCGAGTTGATGCAGAGACTTGCTGAGCGCGGCATCGGCACCGCCCGTGTCACACTGCATGTGGGAGCGGGGACCTTCCTGCCGGTGAAGGCGGAGGACACTCGCGATCACCGCATGCACTCCGAGTGGGGCGAGGTGTCGCCCGCAACGTCACGGGCCATCGCGGCGGCGCGCGCCGGGGGAGGGCGGATCGTCTCGGTCGGCACAACCTCGCTGCGGCTGCTGGAAAGCGCCGCGCAGCCGGACGGCACCGTCCCGCCCTGGCAGGGCACGACGGACATCTTCATCACGCCCGGCTACCGCTTCAGGGTCGTGGACGCGCTCATAACCAACTTCCACCTGCCGCGCTCGACGCTCTTCATGCTGGTCTCGGCCTTCTCCGGACTGGAGACCATGAAGGCCGCCTATGCGCACGCTATCGAGGAGGGGTACCGGTTCTACTCGTACGGGGATGCGAGCTTGCTGTTTCCGTCAGTGGAGGGCAGCGCCCGATGAACCGTGATTCCACCGAAGACCGGTTCACCTTCGCCGTCCACGCCACTGACGGTCGCGCACGCACGGGCGCGATCTCCATGCCGCGCGGGACGGTCCGCACGCCGGCCTTCATGCCGGTCGGGACGGCGGGTACGGTGAAGGCGATGTACCCGCAGCAGGTGCGCGAGCTGGGCGCCGACATCGTGCTGGGCAACACCTACCACCTGATGCTGCGGCCGGGTGCCGAGCGGGTGGCGCGGCTCGGCGGGCTGCACCGGATGATGAACTGGCCGCACCCGATCCTGACGGATTCCGGCGGATTTCAGGTGATGTCGCTCGCCCAGTTGCGCAAGCTGAACGAGCGGGGCGTGACGTTCCAGAGCCATGTCGACGGATCGAAGCACGACCTTACGCCCGAGCGCTCCATCGAGATCCAGGGCCTGCTCGGCTCCGACATCCAGATGCAGCTCGACGAATGCGTGCGCCTGCCCTGCTCCGACGAGGAGGCCGAGCGCGCCATGCAGCTTTCGCTGCGCTGGGCGGAGCGCTGCAAGACTGCTTTCGGAGACCAGCCGGGCAAGGCCATGTTCGGCATCGTGCAGGGTGGTGCCGTCGAGCGGCTGCGGGTTGAGAGCGCCCGGGCGCTGACGGACATGGACCTGAAAGGCTACGCCATCGGCGGGCTGGCGGTCGGCGAGCCGCAGGATGTGATGCTCGCCATGATAGAGGCCGTGGAGCCGCATCTCCCGAAGGAGAAGCCGCGCTACCTGATGGGTGTCGGCACGCCCGACGACATCGTGGAATCCGTGCGGCGCGGCGTCGACATGTTCGACTGCGTCATGCCGACCCGCGCCGGCCGGCACGGCCTGGCCTACACGCGCTTTGGCAAGGTGAACCTGCGCAATGCCCGCCATGTCGACGACACGCGCCCGCTCGACCCGGAGTCGTCCTGCCCGGCAGCGCGCGACTACAGCCGCGCCTATCTCCACCATCTCGTGAAGGCAGGCGAGATCCTCGGAATGATGCTGCTGACCTGGGTGAACCTGGCCTACTACCAGGACCTCACGGCCGGGCTGCGGGCCGCCATTGCCGAAGCTCGGCTGGAGGACCATGTGGCGGGCGTGAAGGAGGGGTGGACGAGGGGAGACGTGCCGGCGGTCTGAGCAACGCTCATTGCTTGTCATCCCCGGCGCGCTGCAGGCGCGGGAAGAAAGGCCAGCTTTTTTGCCCGCTCCCGACGTGGAGCGCGCAAGCGCCCGGACCTCCCCTGGATCCCTTCCCTCCGCCTCTGCGCGGCTCCGCCCGGGGATGACGGCGGCGGCTCGCCCAACCCTCTTCCGCCGTCCGGCTTCGTGGCCATGCGTCAGGTGTGATACGGACTGGTGTAACGCGCCCTTCACACCGATGCTTTCATTGTTATGTTAGGCACATCGCTTCGCACGGGCCTTGAACCCGCTTGCCGAGGAGACTTGAAACGATGGGTTCCCTGTTTGCCTCGCTGAAGGTGGTGTCGATCACCGATGCAGCGGCAGAGCGTGTGAAGGCGCTCGTGGCCGGCGCTGACCGGCCGGTGGTCGGCCTCAGGGTCGGTGTCCGCAATGGCGGATGCGCCGGCATGTCCTACACGATGGAACTGGCGGACGACGTGAAGCCCGGCGACGAGGTCGTCGAGGACAAGGGCGCGACGGTGCTGATCGATGCACGGGCCGTGCTCTTCCTGCTCGGCACCGAGATGGACTTCCAGACGACGAAGCTCGCCTCGCAGTTCGTCTTCAACAACCCGAACCAGACCTCGGCCTGCGGCTGCGGCGAGTCGGTGGCGATCACGCCCGCCGCGCAGCCAGAGCACGCCTCCGCGCACTGACACCGGCATGGACCGGGTCGCGCTGGAAGATCTCCTCGCGCCGGCAAGGCCTTTCGCCATCAAGCGCATGTTTGGCGGCCACGGCATCTTTGACGGTGACGCGATGATCGCGCTGGAGTCCGGCGGGACGATCTACCTTAAAGCGGACGAGATTTCTGCGCCGGCCTTCGAGGAGCGGGGCTGCGAGGTCTTCAGCTACGGCACGCGCAAGGGCGAGCGCCGGTCGATCGGCACCTACCGCCGGCTGCCGGAGGACGCGTTCGACGATCCCGACGTGATGCGCGAGTGGTTTGCCATGGCCCGGGCTGCCGCGGCGAGGATCGCCCTGGCCCGGGCAGCGCCGCGAAGGCGGCAGCCGAAGGGTCAGGCCACTTCGGGGTAGGTGTCGGCGATCTCGGATTCGATGACGCACTTGTTGCGTCCGGTCCGCTTGGCCTCCAGCAGGCAGCGGTCGGCGCGCTCCAGCAGCAAGGCCGCGGTGTCGCCCCCGGAGAAGCTGGCGATGCCGATGGACACCGTCAGGCGGCCCAGCGCCTCGCCGGTCGAACGCTTCACCAGCTCGCGGCTCATCACCGTCTGCCGGATGCGCTCGGCCACCAGGTGGCCGCCCTTCAGCGTCGAGCGCGGCAGCACGATCGCGAACTCCTCGCCGCCGAAGCGGCCGGCCGTGTCATGCGGGCGCACGGCGCCCTTGATCGACATGGCCACCAGCCTGAGCACCTGGTCGCCCGTCAGGTGACCCCAGGTGTCGTTGAACTCCTTGAACTTGTCGACGTCGATCATCAGGACCGTCAGGCTCTCGCCCGACACGGCGGCATGGTCGACGGCCTGGAGCAGCGTACGGTCGAGGTGCTTGCGGTTGGCGAGCGTCGTCAGCGGGTCGATCAGCGACTCGGTACGGATCGCCTCGAGGGTCTCGCGCAGGTCCTGGACCTCGTTGCGCGTCTCGCGCAGCCGCCCTTCCAGTGTCTGGTTGGTGGCCAGCGTCTCGCGCGTGGCGGTGACCAGCCGGACGACGATCTCCCGAACGCGCTGCAGGTCGACATCATGCTTCAGGTCGGCGCTGATCGCCTCGAGCGACTGGCCGTACTGGCGCGTCGAACCCGCGGCGAGATCGAGCATCTCCATGACGACGTCCATCTCGGCAAGCAGCGAATTGCCGGACTTCTCGGCCTGATGCGCGAAACGGTTCGGGGCGAGATACTTGCCGTGGATCTCGTCGATCTGCTCGACCGTCAGCACCTGGCCGCCGGCCAGCATCTCGGTCACGCTCTTGCTGAGCGCGGTGTTCTCGCCGGAGAAGTGGACGAAAAAGACTTCATAGGCCCGCGGCGACGGCTCGATGCCGTTCGTCCGCAGGTGCTGGAAGACGCGTTCGCCAATCTCCGCCCGAAATTCGGTCCGGCTGTTGTCGCTCGTCACGTCGCGCCCTCACCTTCAGTTCGGGCGAAACATAACCTCTTGGCGTTAATGCAGCTCTAATGCCGCACTGGCTGCAAGTGGAATTATCGAATGCGAACCGGACGCAGCAGAAATGACGGAACGTGATCCGCAAAACCCACGACCGGAGCCTCCTCCCGCTCCTCCCGCCGGCGTGGCGGAGGCGGAGCGCTGCGGACAGGCGAGGGCGCGGGGGCAGCTGCGGCGGCGGGTGCCTCGGCGGCTTTCTCGCGTGCCGGTGCAGGGCGATCCCGGCGTGGCGCCGGCCTTTCGGAGGAAGCGGGTCGGCGGGATTCACCCGTGCTTTCCGGGGTCCCTCTGTCGCGCCCGCCGGGCCGGCTGCGACGCTCGCCGCTGCGCGCCGAACGGCGGGGCGCGTCGGATTCCTCTGCAACTTCCGGCGGTCCCTGCCACTCGACGCTATTTCCGATCATGTGCTCGATGGCGGAAAGCGACTTGGTGTCCTCAGACGTCACGAGCGTGAAAGCCGTCCCCTTCTTCCCCGCGCGGCCGGTGCGGCCGATGCGGTGGACATAGTCCTCCGCATGGTGCGGGACGTCGAAGTTGAAGACGTGGCTGACGTCGGGAATGTCGAGGCCGCGCGCGGCGACGTCGCTGGCTACGAGCAGCTGAGTCGTGCCGTTCCGGAAACCCTCAAGCGCGGCCATACGGGCCCGCTGGTCCATGTCGCCGTGAAGGGCGGCCACGTTGAACTTGTGCCGCTCAAGCGACTTGTAGAGCACCTGAACGTCGCGCTTCCGGTTGCAGAAGATGATCGCGTTCTTGAAGTCGTCGCTGCTGCGGATCAGGTTGCGGAGAACCTCGCGCTTGGCGGCGGGGTCACGACCGGCGGCAATGAGTCGCTGCGTGATCGTGGATGCCGCGCTGGCCTGCCGTGCAACCTCCACCTTTGCGGGGTTGTGCAGGAACGTGTCGGTGAGGCGCTGGATCTCCGGCGGCATTGTCGCTGAGAAGAACAGCGTCTGCCTGGTGAAGGGCACCAGCCGGCAGATGCGCTCGATGTCGGGAATGAAGCCCATGTCCAGCATGCGATCGGCCTCGTCGATGACGAGGATCTCGATTCCGGTCAGCAGCAGCTTGCCGCGCTCGAAGTGGTCGAGCAGACGGCCCGGCGTCGCGATCAGGACATCGACGCCGCGTGTGATCTTGGCGTCCTGGTCCCCGAAGGAGACGCCGCCAATCAGGAGAGCCACGTTCAGGCGCTGCTGCACGCCGTAGCGGTTGAAGCTTTCCTCCACCTGCGCCGCGAGTTCGCGGGTCGGCTCCAGGATGAGCGTGCGGGGCATGCGGGCCCGGGCGCGTCCCTGCTCGAGCAGGGTCAGCATGGGCAGCGTGAAGGCCGCCGTCTTGCCGGTGCCCGTCTGGGCGATGCCGAGAACGTCCCGCCGTTCGAGAACGAGGGGAATGGCCTGCGCCTGGATGGGGGTGGGTTCCGTGTAGCCCGAGGCGGTAACCGCATCGAGCACCTTCTGGCTCAAGCCAAGTTCAGAGAAATTCATGTTGAAGCCGCCTCTTGCCGCGGCGAATGACGCGTCTGCGCGTTAGGGAAGGGCGGACCGGGCCAACGCGTCAGCGGCCACCGGAAACCGGCCTTTGGATTACGGCAGATACATAAGGAGAATCGGCGGGCTGTCAATTGTGAAGGCTCCGAAAAGCGCCATAACCGTCGAAGTCGCAAAGGAAAAACAAAGGTGACACCGCAGCTGCTCCTGATACCCGGCCTTGCCTGCGACGGGAGACTCTTCGCCGGACAGATCGAAGCACTTTCTGGACTGGCAGATGTAACCGTGGCGGACTGCACGCGCGACGAAACAATCTCCAGCATGGCCGCCCGCATCCTCGCAGGAGCACCCGACCGCTTCGCTCTCGCGGGGCTTTCCATGGGCGGCTATGTCTGCTTCGAGATCATGCGCCTTGCACCACACCGTGTGACCCGCCTGTGCGTCATGGATACGACGGCGCGGCCCGACACGGAGGACGCGACACAGCGGCGCATGAAGATGATCGCACTGGCGCGTGAAGGAAGGCTCGACACCATTCACGACGAGACCCTTCCGCGGCTGCTTCACCCGTCCAACGCCGCCGACCCGGCTCTGGGCGCGACGATCCGCGCCATGCTGGAGGGCACGGGCGCGGCAGCCTATGAGCGCCAGCAGCGCGCCATCATCGGCCGCATGGATTCCCGGACGGCGCTGGAGCACGTCGCCGTGCCGACCCTGGTCATCGTGGGTGAGGCGGACGCCATTACGCCGCCCGCGATGGCTCGGGAAATGGCCGAGATCATCCCGGGCGCGCGGCTCGCCGTCATTTCCGGCGCTGGCCACCTTTCGACGCTGGAGCAGCCGGGCGCAGTGACGCGCGAACTGGAGGTGTGGCTGCGGGCTTAGGGCCGGTCAGTCGCCCCGCCGCAGGGGAAGCACGATCGTCCCCGTCGTCTCCGGCTCATCCGCGCGCTCCGCGGCTGCAACCGCGAGAGGCCCGGCTCCGGCCGGAGCAGGTCCGGCAAGCCACGCCTCGACGAGCGGCCTGAGCGGCGCGTCCGGACTGTGCAGGAGCCCTGCCGCCGCGAGGGCTCCGGCAGCGCCGATCGTCGCCGCAGCGAGCGTGATGGCGAGAGACCCCGTGGGTCTGAGCGGCATGGCGTGGTGGTCCAGCGGGACGGACGGCCCCGCCGGAGCATCGTCCCGGCGGCCTTAACGCTGCGTTGCGGTGCGGGGCGGCATCATGCGCATCAGCACCCCGTCCTTCAGGACGTAGTGGTGAAAGAGGGCCACGAGCGCGTGCGCGCCGGCCAGCAGCACGAGCGCCCATGCGGCGAGTTCGTGCACCTCCTTCACCGACCGCGCCAGGGGCCTGTTTGCCTCCATCAGCGGCGGGATCGAGAACAGGCCGAAGTCGAAGCCCTGGCCCCGCAGGACCGACAAGGCAATGCCGATGACGGGAACGGCGACCATGAGCACGTAGAGGGCGACATGGCCCAGGAAGGCGAGCCTGGCAGCGACTGTGCCCTCGCCGACGGCAGCCGGCGGCGGCACCGCCTGCCGCCATGCGAGGCGCAGGAGCGCAAGCACGACGATCGCGACGCCCGCATCCTTGTGGATCAGGACGATCCCATCCTCCCATTCGTGCGGGAACGCGTCGACGGACAGTCCAAGCGCGAAGACGAAGACGATCAGCAGCGCCACCAGCCAGTGAAGCAGGCGGGCGACGGCGCCGTAGCGTGCGGGGGATGCGGAGATGTCGTCAGTGTTCATGATGTGGCCGCTCTCGTTTCTTCACCACCACATGTCACACAGCCAGCTGACGCCAACCTGACCGTCGTTCATCCGTGTTTGAGCCTGGGTTACCCGCAGCAAGTCGCGCTCAGATATCCACGAGGTCCGTTGCGAAGGCAGCCCTTGCCTGGATGAAGGCAAAGCGAGCCTCGGGCTTGTTGCCCATCAGCCGCTCGACTGCGTCGCCCGTGTCGGCGCGCTCCTCGGGCACGATGCGGACCTGGAGCAAAGTGCGCTTGCGCGGGTCCATCGTCGTATCCTTGAGCTGAGCCGGCATCATCTCGCCCAGGCCCTTGAAGCGGCCGAGCTCGACGTTGGACTTGCCCTTGAAGACGGTGCGGATCAGCTCGTCCTTGTGCCTGTCGTCGCGCGCATAGACCGTCGTGCCACCATGCGTCAGGCGGTAGAGCGGCGGGATCGCCAGATAAAGGTGCCCGCCATCGATGAGCTTCGGCATCTGGCGGTAGAAATAGGTGATCAGCAGCGAGGCGATGTGGGCGCCGTCGACGTCGGCGTCCGTCATGATCACGACCTTCTCGTAGCGCAGATCCTCCTCGCGATAATGCGAGCCTGTGCCGCACCCCAGAGCCTGGCCGAGATCGGCCAGCTGCTGGTTGGCAACGAGCTTGTCGCGGCTGGAGTTCGCCACGTTGAGGATCTTGCCCCGCAGCGGCAGGACAGCCTGGGTCTGCCGGTCACGGGCCTGCTTGGCAGACCCGCCGGCCGAGTCCCCTTCGACGATGAAGATCTCGGAGCCGGCCGCTCCGGCGGCCGTGCAGTCGGCGAGCTTGCCCGGCAGCCGCAGCTTGCGCACGGCCGTCTTGCGGGCGACTTCCTTCTCTGCTCGCCGGCGCAGCCGCTCCTCGGCGCGGTCCACCGTCCAGTCCAAAAGCTTGGTCGCCTGCGACGGCGAGGCGGCGAGCCAGTGGTCGAAGGCATCGCGCACGGTATTCTCGACGATGCGCGAGGCTTCCAGGGTGGCGAGCTTGTCCTTGGTCTGGCCCTGGAACTCAGGCTCGCGGATGAACACCGACAGCATGGCCGCACAGGTGACCATGATGTCGTCGGTCGTCACCGTGGAGGCGCGCTTGCTCTGACCGATACGCTCTGCGTGGTCTTTCAGGCCGCGCAGCAGCGCGATCCGCAGGCCCTGCTCATGCGTGCCGCCCTCGGGCGTGGGGATCGTGTTGCAGTAGGAGTTGACGAAGCCGTCATCCACGCCGCCCAGCCACGCCACCGCCCATTCCAGCGAGCCATGCCCGCCGGGCTTCTCGATCTTGCCGGAGAAGATCGTCTCGGCGACCAGTTCGCGCCCGTCGATCTCGCGGGCCAGATAGTCCTTGAGACCGGCCGGAAAGCGGAACACCGCCTCGGCCGGAACGCCCTCCTGGCCTTCGAGCAGGGAGGGCGCGCAGGCCCAGCGGATCTCGACACCGCCGAAGAGATAGGCCTTGGAGCGCGCCATCTTGAAGAGGCGCCGCGGGGAGAACCGCGCCTCCTCGCCGAAGATCTGCGCGTCCGGGTGGAAGCGCACCTTCGTGCCCCGCCGGTTGCGGACTTCGCCGAGCCGTTCGAGCGGCCCCTGCGGAACGCCGCGCGAAAAGGTCTGCCGGTAGAGCTGCTGGCCGCGGGCCACCTCGACTTCCAGCAAGTCGGAAAGCGCGTTGACCACCGACACGCCGACGCCGTGAAGACCGCCGGACGTCTCGTAGACCTTGCTGTCGAACTTTCCGCCCGCGTGCAGCGTGGTCATGATGACCTCGAGCGCGGACTTGTCCGGGAACTTGGGGTGCGGGTCGACCGGGATGCCCCGGCCATTGTCGACCACGGTGATCGAGCCGTCCTCGGCCACCTCCACCGAGATGAACGTGGCGTGCCCCGCCACGGCTTCGTCCATCGCGTTGTCGATCACCTCGGCGAAGAGGTGGTGGAGCGCCTTCTCGTCGGTGCCGCCGATATACATGCCCGGCCGGCGGCGGACGGGCTCCAGCCCCTCGAGGACCTCGATGGATGCGGCGGTATAGCCCGCCTCGCCCGGCGTCCCCTGGGGAACGGGGGCGAGGGCGGCGGGCTTTTTCTTCGCCGGCTGCGGCGCCGTCGGTTCCGCGAGCTTGCGCGCAGCCGAACCGTCGCCGAACAGGTCTCCCGAACTCGCCATGCCTCTGCCGCCTCCGAGCCCACCGATTCGATCCGGGCGCAAGTCTACATCACCTCTCCGTTTGACCGGAACGGATCGGAAACGCAAGGGGAGGGGAGGAGGCCTGTGGACGGCCAGCCCGACCCTCGTCAGCGCAGACCCGCAGCGACGTGCTGGCGCCATGCCATCCCGGCCGGGAGCACGGCGAAGACGAGCCCGATACCGACCACGACAATTGCGAGCCAGACGTCTTCCGCTGCAAATTGCACAGGAAGTGCGATGCCGTAGCGCGCACCGAGCGCGGAAGAGGTGATCCAGGTGGCGCAGTAGCCGAGCAGCAATCCCAGCGTGCCGCCGGTGAGAAGGACGATGCCAATCCCGATCCAGATCGTGGAGAAGACGAAAAGCCGCGAGGCTCCGAGTGCCCGCAGGACCGCGATCTCCCGCCTCCGTCCCGCCGTGGCGGCCATCACGGCGACGAGAACCGCCACCAGGACGAGCGCCTGCGTTGCGGTGGTGAGGGCCTGCATGACATCCCTGATGTCGCCCAGAGTGGCGTAGAGGGAGACGAGAACCTCCGCCGGGAAGACGCCCGTACGGTCCGGGCCACGGTTCTGGCCTCTCAAGCGGTAAGCGTCGGACACCGATGCCGCTTTCACCACGATGGCTGGAACGCCACCGGTCGTCTCGGTCCAGGGCTGGCCGATGCGTGCGTCGCCGTCGGGGTGCCCGGACGGCAGCCCGTGCAACTGCCACACGCTCTCGACGGGGACGAGGAGCGCGCCGTCGTAGGGGGTGCCGGTCCTCGGCAGTCGGCCGACCACCATGTGGCCCGCTCCCTCGTGCCTGTGGCCCTCCTCGCCCGCCCGGGGGCCGCTGTGGCCGTGGGACGGCTCGAAGGTGTCACCGAGCGCCAGCGAGATGTCCGCCCCAATCACGGCCTCGTCCGGCGTGGCGAACATCCGGCCCTGCGCCAGTGCGCGTTTTCCTCCGAGCCGGACGAACGCCTCGGTCGTCCCGATCACCGGATGGCCTTTCCACGTATCGCCGAAGGCGAGGGGCGCGTACCAGGCGATCCCGTTGCGCCGGCCGACTTCCGCGAGGATTTCCGGGGGCAGGAGGGGGAGCGCTGCTTCCTGAAGGTAGACCGTGCTCAGCACGAGCTGGGTGGGGCTGCCCGGGGCGCCGATGACGAGATCGAAAGGGTCCGCCGCCCGCGCGCTGCCCTGGCGCAAGGCACGCTCCTGAGCCAGAACCCCGACGCCGATGGCGATTGCGACCGCCACGACCAGCGTGAGCGCAAGTGCGCCGGCCCAGGACCGGCGCAAATGCGCAACGACGAGCACCAGAGGGTTCACGCGGACATCCAGGTCAGGCGTCCGAGTTCAAGGCGTGCCCGGCGCGGCAACCTCGCCAGCAGGTCGGGATCGTGCGAGGCGACGATCAGCGTGGCGTTCCGTTCGGCAGCGGCCTCGATCAGCATACGAGCGACGGTCGCTGCCGAGAGGGCGTCGAGGCTCGCGGTCGGCTCGTCGGCGATCAGGATGTCGGGTTCGCGGACGAGCGCCCGGGCCAGTGCCACACGCTGCTGCTCGCCGCGCGACAGCAACCGTGCCGGCCGGGACTGGTCCGGGATGCCCATCGCCGCCAGCAGCGAGCCGGCCTTCCCGGCCGCGCCGCGCGGCAGCCTCCACTGGTCGAACCGCAGGGGGAGGAGCACGTTCTCCAGCCCCGACAGCTCCGGGACGAGGTGGACGTCCTGGAAGACGAGGCCGACATGGCGCCTTCGCCATTGATCGCGGTTCGCCTCGGCCTGTCCGGATATCTCCCGCCCGTCCCAGACGATGGAACCGGCATCCGGGCGCGAGATGCCGCAGAGCGCATGCAGGAGGGACGTCTTGCCGGCGCCAGACGGGCCCGAAATTCCCAACGCGCCGCCGCGGGGCAAGGCAAAGCTGTCGATCGCGAGTACAGTCTGGCGGGCGGAGCCTCCGGACGGATAGGACAGGCTCAGGCCGGAGACCGTCAGTCCCTCGCGCTCAGACGATCCGGAATGCGGCATCGACCAGCCTGATCTGCGAGACGAAGCCGGTCTCCGGATCCGTCCAGGAGCCCACCTCCAGCGTCCCCGTCACTGCAATCTCGTCCGAGAACCGGGTCGGCCTCGCGGGATCACGCAGATAGATCACCACGATGTCGGTCGGCCAGTCTGCGTCCGACGAGCAGAACGGGCAGATCGACACGGGTTCTCGCGTCAGGACGAAGAACAGGCTCTCCGCCTTGAGCGGTGGTGCCATGTAGCCCTGCATCCGGACATTTTGTCCGCGGGCTGCGAGCAGCGGCGGCGCGAAGCGGAGGCCCAGCACCCCGGACCCCTCGTAGAGGTCGTCGAAACGAAGGACGTTGCCGCCCGCCAAGACCGGAGACGCCGCCCACGAGAGCGCAGCGGCGATCACGGTCCGGCGGCACGGACCGCGATCCGCCGGGGAACGCGTCCTACTTCGACCCGAGGGCGAGCGCATGGGCGATCACCTTGAAGACATCGGTGTTGTCCATGAAGCCCTTCACCATCTCCGAGCCGGGCCCGTAGGCGTTGAGGAGCGAGTCCTCGGCGCTGTGGACGTCGCTGTTGGCCGAGCGCGGCAGGTTGCCTTCGCGGAACACCGCACCCGGCTCCTTTGCATAAAGAGTGTTGGCGACATAGACGCCCTTCTCCTCGCCGGCGACCGTCGGGTTCATCGGGTTCTGGAGCTTCGGCCTGAAGGTCTCATAGTAGTCCGGGAACCCGGCCGAGAACATCGCGATCCGCTTGCTCACGTCGACCCTGCCGGGGTAGCCGTCGGCATCGGGCACGGGATAGTTCGGGTACCCCGCCTCGTTGTAGACGCCGAGCCTGTCGCGCATCGGGGTGTTCACGCCCTGGGCGCTCATGTCGTCGTTCATCACGCCGACGATGCCCACGGGGTGCGTGTGATCGGCGAGGACGAGGATGAGAGTGTCGTTGCGCTGGTCGGCAAACGCCTTGGCGACCCCGACCGCATTGTCGAGCATGATCGTGTCGTACATGGCGCGCTCCATGTCGAGGGCGTGCGTGTATTTGTCGATCAGGCCCGACTCCACCATCAGGAAGAACCCGTTCTCGCTCCGGGAGAGGACCTTCAAAGCGGCGCCGACCTCCTCGGTCAAGTCGGGCTGATCGGGGAACCGCTTCACCGACCCGCCCTTCAGGAAGCGCCGGTCCAGCACCCCGTCGAGATTGCCGAGATTGTAAAGGCCGAGGAGTTTGGTCGCGCCCGGGCCGGCATCTTTCAATTCCGCGGCCGTCGTGGCGACGGCATAGCCGGCGTCGCGGAACTTGCCGACATAGTCCTGCTCGTCGCCGCGCTTTGAACCCGGCGTGCTCTTGGGAAGGAAGTTCGCGGAACCGCCGCCCATCAGCACCTCCGGCTGGAGGGCGAAGAACTGCTGGACGATGACGTCGTACTCGGAGCGCCTGCGGGTGTGGGCGGCGACGCCGGCCGGGGTGGCGTCCTCGATCTCGGTGTTGGTGACGATCCCGAGAGCGAGTCCCTTCCGCTTGGCGATCTCGCCGACCGTCTCGACGCGGGGATCATCCTGCGTGTCCGGTGTGCGGTCGGCATAGACACCGAGCGCGTTGGTGGATGACTTGTGGCCGGTCGTGTACGCCGTCATGGAATTCGCCGAGTCGGTCATCAGCGAGTCGACGCCCGATGTGCCGACCAGGGCCGTCTGGCCGAAATCGTCGATGACGAGCCGCCCCTTGTACTTGCCCTGCGCGATCTGCCGGGACAGCACCCGTGCAGCCACCCTGTGGGCATTCGACATTCCGTCGCCGATGAAGAGGATGACGTTCTTCGCCTTCCGGGGGGAGGGCGTGTCGAAGACCCGCCAGGTCACCGATGCGGAGTTGGTGCCGTCGCCTGCCGATACCGTGACGTCGCCGGGATCTGCCAGGGTGACGCCGCGGAGCACCAGCGCCGACTGATCCTTGCCGCCCTCGCGCTCGACGAACTCGCCCGCCTGCCCGAGGACGTCGGCATAGGGCTTGCCGTTCACCGTGACGGACAGCTTCGAGCGGTCGACAACGACGGGAAACTCGACCTTGAAGTCGAACTTCGCGCCCGACAGGATGTCGGCCCTGTCGATCGGGTAGATCGTCTGTGCCGAGGCTGCGCACGGAACGGCTGCCAAAAGCACGATGGCGAGGCTCGCCCGGTAAGCGGTCGATCGCATGAGACATGTCCTCGGACAGGAGTGATCCGTGAGGTCGCCGTCAGCCGGCACCGGTGGGGACCTTGGGCGAGGAGAATGACACGGGCTTGACGCAATAGGTACGGCGTCGAGCATCCGCTTCCCCTGCAGGTTTCGTCACCTCACATTCGTTTGATGCCGAGGCGTGAGCCTCAAGAAAAAAGGGCGCCCGAAGACGCCCTTTCTCCATCCTCTACGGATGCAGTGCTCAGTACGAGTAGTACATCGAGAACTCGACCGGGTGCGGCGTCATCTCGAACTTCATGACGTCCTGCATCTTCAGCTCGATGTAGCTGTCGATGAAGTCGTCGTTGAAGACGCCGCCGGCCTTCAGGAACGTCCGGTCCTTGTCGAGGCTGGCCAGCGCTTCGCGAAGCGAGCCGCAGACCGTCGGGATCTTCTTCAGCTCGCGCGGGGGCAGGTCGTAGAGGTCCTTGTCCATCGCGGCGCCGGGATCGATCTTGTTCTGGATGCCGTCCAGGCCGGCCATCAGCATCGCGGCGAAGGCAAGATAGGGGTTCGCCATCGGGTCGGGGAAGCGCACCTCGACACGCTTCGCCTTGGGCGAGGACGTGTAGGGGATGCGGCAGGACGCGGAGCGGTTGCGGGCCGAGTAGGCCAGCAGAACCGGGGCCTCGTAGCCCGGGACGAGACGCTTGTAGGAGTTCGTCGACGGGTTGGTGAAGGCGTTCAGCGCCTTGGCGTGCTTGATGATGCCGCCGATGTAATACAGGCACTCCTGCGACAGGTCGGCGTACTTGTTGCCGGCGAAGAGGGGCTTGCCGCCCTTCCAGATCGACTGGTGCACGTGCATGCCCGAGCCGTTGTCGCCGAAGATCGGCTTCGGCATGAACGTCGCCGTCTTGCCGTAGCTCTGGGCAACGTTGTGGATGCAGTACTTGTAGATCTGCATCTGGTCGGCCATCAGCGTCAGCGTGTCGAACTTCATGCCGAGCTCGTGCTGCGCCGAGGCGACCTCGTGGTGGTGCTTCTCCACCTTGACGCCCATGGCGGCCATGGCGGCGAGCATCTCGCCGCGCATGTCCTGGGCGCTGTCCTGCGGGGGAACCGGGAAATAGCCGCCCTTGGTCGCGATACGGTGGCCGAGGTTGCCACCCTCGTACTCGGTGTCGCCATTGATCGGCAGCTCGATCGAGTCGAGCTTGAAGCCCGTGTTGTACGGGTCCGACGAGAAGCGCACGTCGTCGAACACGAAGAACTCGGCCTCGGGGCCGACGAAGATCGTGTCGCCCACGCCCGTGGACTTCAGGTAGGCCTCGGCCTTCTTGGCCATGCCGCGCGGATCGCGCGGATAGGGCTCGCCGGTGGTGGGCTCGAGAACGTCGCAGACGATCGACAGGGTCGAGGCGGCGAAGAACGGGTCCATCGTGGCCGTCTGCGGATCCGGCATGAGCGTCATGTCGGACTCGTTGATGGCCTTCCAGCCGGCGATCGACGACCCGTCGAACATCGTGCCTTCGGCGAAGATGTCCTCGTCGATCATCGACACGTCGAAGGTGACGTGCTGCCACTTGCCGCGCGGATCAGTGAAGCGGAAGTCGACATACTTGATGTCGTTGTCCTTGATCGCCTTCAGGACATCCTTGGCGTTCTTCATCAATCGTCATCCTCTGTGGAGAGTCGGGAAACTCTGGATGGAAATCTCGGGGCGGATCCGGGCGAAGGCGCCCCGCCGACGGTCAGATCGCGTCGAGACCGGTCTCGCCGGTACGGATGCGGATCGCCTCTTCGACGGGTGAGACAAAAATCTTGCCATCCCCGATGCGGCCCGTCTGGGCAGCCTTGCGGATGGCGTCCACGGCACGCTCTACGACGTCGTCCGGAAGGACGATCTCGATCTTCACCTTGGGAAGGAAGTCGACCACGTACTCGGCGCCGCGGTACAGTTCAGTATGACCCTTCTGCCGACCGAAACCCTTGGCCTCGGTGACCGTGATTCCCTGCAGTCCGACGTCCTGCAGAGCCTCCTTCACCTCGTCCAGCTTGAAGGGTTTAATGATGGCTTCGATCTTCTTCATGGAAACGCCCGAACCCCGCATGCCGCGCGACGCCGGATGACGCCCTCGCGGCCCATGCGGCTCTTAGCATCAACCGTGCCGTTGCGCCAACGACCCAGCCGATTATACGCTCGTGCGGCGCCGCGCTTTCCGTGGCATATCCGGCTTACCATCGCTGGTGCCGAAACCCTGATCACACTCTGCACAAAAATACATCATCTGCACAGCGGCAGGATCGTCTGTCGCCGCGGCGTGTCCGTTCGCTGTGCGGCGGGAGCGTGACAATGGGCGCTGACAACCCCGATCTTCTCCTGACCACCGCGGAAATGGCCGCCGCGGATGCCTTCGCCATCGGGCGGGGGACGCCCGGTCACGTGTTGATGGACCGGGCAGGGAGGGCGGTGGCCGATGCGGTCGCCCGGGCCCACCGGGCAGGTACCCGCGTGCTCGTGCTCTGCGGCCCCGGCAACAACGGGGGCGACGGCTTCGTCGCGGCGCGCGTGCTGCGCGAGCGAGGCTTCATTGTCACCCTGGTGCTGCTGGGATCGCCGGAAGCGCTGAAGGGCGATGCCGCCGCGGCCGCGGCGCTCTGGAAAGGCGACGTTTGCCCGGTCACCGGCGCCGATCCGGGAGGGGCTGATGTCGTCGTCGACGCGCTGTTCGGCGCCGGGCTCGCCCGCGATCTCGACGGTGAGGCAGCAGCGCTCGTCAGTGCCGTCAACGCCACGGCGAAGAAGGTCGTGGCCGTCGACGTCCCGTCAGGCCTGGACGGCAATACGGGGCAGGTACGCGGCGTCGCTGTTCAGGCTGCCGAAACGGTGACGTTTTTCCGCCTCAAGCCGGGGCATCTCCTCTATCCCGGCCGTGCCCTGTGTGGCGCGGTGCGTGTGGCCGACATCGGCATCCCGGGTGAGGCAGGCCCTGCGTCCGGAGCGCGCGCCTGGCGCAATGGCCCCGGGCTCTGGGGCGAGCACCTCCGCCCGCCCGCCGAAGCCGGCCACAAATATGGGCGCGGACATGCCGTCGTGGTCTCCGGCGGGATCGAGGGCACCGGCGCAGCACGGCTGGCGGCGCGCGCAGCGCTTCGGATCGGCGCTGGGCTCGTGACCGTGGCCTCGCCCGGTTCGGCGCTGGCCGTAAACGCGGCGGCTCTCACGGCCGTGATGGTCCGCCGGAGCGACGGCGCAGCAGGCATCGCCGACTTGCTGTCGGACAAGCGACGCAACGCGGTCGTGCTCGGCCCGGCGGCGGGAGTTGGCGAAGAAACCCGCGCCATGGTCGCCGCCGCGCTCTCCTCCGGCGCCCATTGCGTGTTCGACGCAGATGCGCTCACGAGTTTTGCCGGAGACAGCACCGGCCTTGGTCGTCTTGTCGCCGGCCGGGCCGGTGGGGCGGGGCAGGGGGTCGTGCTGACCCCGCACGAAGGAGAGTTCGCTCGCCTTTTCAGCGACCAAGCCAGAGTTTCGGATTCAGCATCGAAGCTTGAAAGGGCCCGCGCTGCCGCCACCGCGACCGGTGCCGTCATCATCCTGAAAGGACCCGATACCGTCATCGCAACCCCCGACGGACGCGCCGCCATCAACGCCAACGGTTCGCCCTGGCTGGCCACGGCAGGCTCCGGCGACGTTCTCGCCGGATTTGCGGGAGGGCTTCTCGCCCAGTCCCTGCCCGCTTTCGAGGCGGCCTGCGCTGCCGTCTGGCTTCACGGGGCTGCTGGGAAAGCGATCGGCCCGGGGCTCATCGCGGAGGACCTCCCCGAGCGGCTGCCGGCCATATTGGCAGAATACCTCGAGGCCAGCGGGGGGTAACGGGCTTCGTCAGCGAAGCGGCGAGGACGTCATCGGCGAAGAACTCAGGCCTTCCAGCCGCGCATGGTGGGGAAACCATCCCCCGCGGTCACGAAGCATGTCGCCCGAGCCCTGCGAGCACTTCCTTGAGCAAGGCGTCCACGAAGGTCTCATTCACCGGCGCGTGCCCGATCAGGAGGCGATAGAAGATCGGGCCGTAGATCAGGTCGAGAACAACGTCGAAATCTGCGTCGTGACGAATGCTGCCTTCCGCTGCTGCCCGTTTGAGGAGAGCAAGGCCTTCCTCTCGGCTGGCGAGCATCACCTGGGTTCGAAATGCCTTTGCGAGTTCACTATCCGGTTCTGCGGATGCGACCATTAGGGCCGCGTTTCGGCCGCGGGGCGCACAGAACGCCTTTGCGACCCGCGTCAACTGGCGACCCAGGTCATCCAGCGCCGAGTCAGTTTCCTTGACGCTCGTCTTGAGCGGCCCGCCCCTGAGCAGGGCCGCCATCGCAAGCGCTTCGCGGCTTTCCCAGTTCCGGTAGACCGTCGGCTTGCCCACTCCAGCCACGCGGGCGACGGCCTCCATCGTCACTGCTCCGATGCCGCCTTTCGCGATCAGCGCCGCGGCGGCATCGAGAATCGCCTCCTGGGCAGCTGCGCTTCGCGGCCGTCCGCGTGTTTTCGAAGCATTGACATCCGGCATGTATACGTTACGCTCCGTTTCGTATTATAATAGCGCTGAAACGGGGAGCCAGCAATGACCAGGACGGATCAGGTCGCGGCGGGTGCAGGTGGCCTTTCGCCCTACATCGTTGTGAACGACGCAGACGCCGCCATTGATTTCTACAAGCGCGCCTTTGGTGCCGAAGAACTGTTTCGCCTCGTCGATCCGGCCAGCGGGAAGGTCGGTCACGCGGAGCTGCGCATCGGCAAGGGCATTCTGATGATCTCCGACGAGTACCCGGATTTTGGAGCCCTTTCGCCAGACAGCATCGGTGGATCCGCCGTAAAGCTGCATCTGGACGTCGAGGATGCGCAACGTGTGGTCCAATCTGCCGAAGCAGTCGGCGCGACGATCTTGAGGAAACTCGACCTGCAATTTCACGGCTGCAAGCAGGCCCTGGTGGCCGATCCCTTCGGCTACAGCTGGTTCATCAGCCAAAAAGTGGAAGAGGTGGGTCCTGCAGAGATGCAGGAGCGCTGGAACAGGATCGGAGAGGCTTGAAGCTCGGCGATCGCCGACGTCGCTGGATCCGGTGGCCGCCACGCCGGATTCACGTCACCTCGAACCACGTGCTCAGCCCGGTATCCAGCCGCTCCAGAACGCCCGAGCCGATCAGCCACTTGCCCTTGTTGTCGGCGATGAAGGCGATGCGGGACGTCTGCTTCTCGTTGAGGATCACGGTGTCCAGCCAGTAGGGCTCCCATCCGTCGTCGAGCGGGTGCAGCAGCCGGAAGCAGTGGCCGTGCAGGTGGATCACCTGCGTGAACGAGGTGCGGTTGGCGAGCGTGAACACCACCGGCGTTCCGCGCTTCACGCTGAGAACGGGCTTGCCGAAGTCGGGAGACTTGTCGGCAGCCGTCGGCCCGCTGACGCCGTTGACGGTCCAGATCCTGTTGGGGTCGCCGGACCACACCGGCGGCCCGCCGCCGGCCGGCGGCTTGGCTCCTCCGTCAAAGATGATGTCTGCTCGCTGCGACTTCTCCAGCGGAATCGCGCCCGGCAGCAGGCTGTTCTCGGTGAGCGGCGCGAGAGGAGCCAACGGCTGGCGCCGCGTCGTCACCGGCTCGCCCTCCGTCACCACCTGCGCGATCGGCAGTCCGCCCCCGAGCATCGCCGTAATGGTGCCCGTCACACCCGCCTCGGTGGGCAGGTCCGAAATGAGGTCGTAGCGGGTGCCCGGGCCGAACGGCAGCGTCGCCTTCAAGGGCTCGAACGTGTCGGTCGGCTGGCCGTCCACCGCGACGACATAGGCCTTCAACCCGTCGAGGCGCAGCCGAAGGATGCGGGCGTTGCACAGGTTGGCGAGGCGAAGCCGCACGCGGGACCCCGGCGGCGCCGTGATCCGGAACGGTGCGCGCGTCCCGTTGACCGTGAGCAGGTTGCCGAGCCTGCCCGCACCGGTGCGCTCCTCCGCGCGGTTGAACTCATCGATCTGGCCGTCCTCGCCAAGCCGCCAGTCGTCGACGGCGAGGACGCGGTCTACATCGACCTCGGGCGCACCCGGATCCTCGACGACGAGGACGCCCGTCAGACCGCGTTCGGCCGCCTGCGCGGCAGAACCGATCGCCATCGGGCGATAGATAAAGGTGCCGGCGTCCGGCGGGGCAAAGCGGATGTCGAAGGCACCACCCGCCGCCGCCGCCTCCTGCGTGAGGCCGGCCACCCCGTCCATGTCGTTGGCGAGGCGAACGCCGTGCCAGTGCAGGCTGAGCGGCTGGGTGATGCCGTTGACGAGGCGGGCCCGGAAGTCCTCCCCCCGGCGCACGCGAAGGTCCGGCCCAGGGGCCTTGCCGCCGAAACCCCAGACATTGGTCGCCACGCCCGGCTGGAACTCGGCAAAGCCGGGCTTGGCCTCAAGCAGGGCAGTGGGCGCGCCTTCCGGGTTCGGAGCCGAGGTGCCGGCGGTCGTCGCGAGCGCTTGCGGGAAGGGCAGGGCGAGTGGAGCGGCGATGCCGGCGCCGAGTGCCTTCACAATGGTCCTGCGGCTGACGGCATGGCGTCCGGTGCCGCGCCCCGACGTTTCTGTCATGCTGTCCCGTCGTCCTGCAACTGCGACGCCGCGCGATCGCGGCGAATTATCCGTAGACTTATGTGCCATGCCCCAGCGCCCGGCGCGAGCTTTCCTGCGGCGGCGGAGGGGCCGGGGACGGGTTGATTTTTTCGCTGGCACGCCATGTCGGCCGTGCTATAGAGCCGCACCCGGCGGGGCAACCCGCGGCGGGCGTCGTTTGCCCACATGCGGGCGTGGCGGAACTGGTAGACGCGCCGGGTTTAGGTTCCGGTGGCGAAAGTCGTGGGGGTTCGAGTCCCTCCGCCCGCACCAGGCCGTCGCCGAAGCCGTCGCGACGGCGCCCCTCAACGAAATTCGGTTGCGAAGGCACGGACACCATGCAGGTCACGGAAACACGTTCGGAAGGTCTGACGCGCGAGTATACCGTCGTGCTGCCCGCCACGGAGCTCGACGAGCGCCTCACCAGCGAACTCAGCGGCCTGAAAGACAAGGTCCGGATCAACGGCTTCCGTCCCGGCAAGGTGCCCGTCCAGCATCTGCGCCGCGTCTATGGCCGCTCGGTCATGGCCGACCTCCTGCAGACACTCGTCAACGAGGCGAACCGCAAGATCGTCGACGAAAATCAGCTCAAGCTCGCCTTCGAGCCCCAGGTCGTCCTCCCCGAGGACAAGGACCAGGTCGAGGCCGCCATCGCTGCCAAGGGTGACTTCAGCTACACGGTCAAGCTCGAGGTGCTGCCGAAGTTCGACCTCGCCGACTTCTCCGGCCTGAAGGTCACCCGCGAGGTGGCCGACGTCGAGGACAAGCAGGTCGAAGAGGCCATCGACCGCATGGCCAACCAGAACCGCAGCTTCTCCGACAAGAGCGGGAAGGCTGCGACCGGCGACCGGCTGACGATCGACTTCGTCGGCGCGATCGACGGCACCCCCTTCGAGGGTGGCACCGGCACCGACGTGGCTGTCGATATCGGCTCGAACACCTTCATTCCCGGCTTCGAGGAACAGCTCGTCGGCCTCGAGGCCGGCGATAAGAAGGTGATCGAGGTCACCTTCCCCGAGGACTACCGGGCGACGCAGCTCGCCGGCAAGGCGGCATCCTTCGACGTGACCGTGAAGGGCGTGGCCGCCCCGGGTGACGTGAAGGTCGACGACGAACTCGCCAAGGGCTTCGGCCTCGAGAGCCTCGACAAGCTCAAGGAGGCGATCCGCGGCTCGCTCGAGGGCGAACTGACGCAGGTCTCCCGCCGCAAGCTGAAGCGCGAGCTGCTCGACGCGCTCGACGGCCAGTACACGTTCGAACTGCCCCCGACGCTGCTCGACCAGGAGTTCCAGCAGATCTGGGGACAGGTCGAGGCGGACATGAAGCAGAGCGGCAAGACCTTCGCGGACGAGGAGACGACCGAGGAGGAGGCGCGCGCCGAGTACCGCAAGATCGCCGAGCGCCGGGTACGCCTCGGGCTGGTCCTGGCGGAGATCGGCGAGCGCGCGCAGGTGCAGGTGTCTGACGACGAAGTGACGCAGGCCCTCGTGGAGCGCGCGCGTCAGTTCCCCGGCCAGGAAAGGCAGGTGTGGGAGTTCTACCGGAACAACCCGCAGATGCTAGCCGAGATTCGCGCCCCCATCTTCGAGGACAAGGTGATCGATCACATCCTGTCGACCGCCTCTGTGACGGAAAAGAAGGTCTCGCGTGAGGACCTCATGAAAGAGGACGACGCGGAGGCATCTTCTAGCGGTGAAGCGCCTGCCAAGCCGAAGAAGAGCCGCAAGAAGGCCTCTGCCTGAGCCCGGCTCTCTCGGCGATCGGGCGGACGCTTTCCTAACCAATCCGCCCGGCCCCCTTTGCGCGGGGTCGTGCGGTGACTATGTTGGGGATCCGGCGCAGGTGATTTGCCTGCGCCGTTCTCGTCAAGACAGGACACTCGGGCACGGCCATGCGCGATCCCATCGAAGTCTACAACAACATGCTCGTGCCGATGGTCGTGGAGCAGTCGAACCGCGGCGAGCGCGCGTTCGACATCTATTCACGGCTGCTTCGCGAACGTGTGATCTTCCTCACCGGTCCCGTCGAGGACAACATGGCGTCGCTTGTCGTCGCCCAGTTGCTGTTCCTCGAGTCGGAGAACCCGAAGAAGGAGATCTCCATCTACATCAACTCGCCCGGCGGAATCGTCACGTCCGGCCTGGCGATCTACGACACGATCCAGTTCATCCGCCCGGCGGTCTCGACGCTCTGCGTCGGCCAGGCAGCCTCGATGGGCTCCCTGTTGCTCGCGGCCGGCGAGGCCGGCATGCGGTTCGCGCTTCCGAATGCCAGGATCATGGTCCACCAGCCTTCCGGCGGCTACCAGGGCCAGGTCACCGACATCCTGATCCACGCCCGCGAGGTCGAGGGGCTGAAGCGCCGCCTCAACGAGATCTACGAGAAGCACACGGGCAAGGACTACAAGACGATCGAGGAAGCGCTGGAGCGCGACAATTTCATGACGGCCGAGGGTGCGAAAGCGTTCGGCATCGTCGACCAGGTCATGGAAAAACGCCCGGTCGAGCCGTCCTGATGCCAGAGAGAACCGCCCGGGTCGTTGTCCGATGCCGGAACGCCGGGCGTGTCCAATCTGTTTCAATTCCGGAATCTCCAACCTTATAGGGGTTGGAGCCTATTGATCCCTGCACGGCACCATGTTTGCATTCGGACACATGGTGCCGAATCCGCCTGTGTAAGCGTATCAAGCGGGGATCGGTCTCTGGTGGTCCGGAGCCTTTGGAGCGCTACAGTTTCTTAGGCTGCCGGCCGTTAACGTGATCGTGGCCGTGACGCGCAACATAGCGCGGCGGGGCGATCGAGCGGAGGTTTGCCATGAGCAAAGTCGGCGGCGGTGACTCCAAGAGCACGCTGTACTGCTCGTTCTGCGGCAAGAGCCAGCACGAAGTCCGTAAACTGATCGCCGGTCCGACGGTGTTCATCTGCGACGAGTGTGTGGAGCTCTGCATGGACATCATCCGCGAGGAGAACAAATCCTCGCTGGTGAAGTCGCGGGACGGGGTGCCGACACCCAAGGAAATTCGCAAGGTCCTCGATGACTACGTCATCGGCCAGGATCACGCGAAGAAGGTCCTGTCTGTCGCGGTGCACAACCACTACAAGCGCCTGAACCACGCCACGAAGCACAGCGACGTGGAACTGGCGAAGTCGAACATCCTGCTCGTCGGCCCGACGGGATCGGGCAAGACGCTGCTCGCGCAGACGCTCGCACGCATCCTCGACGTGCCCTTCACGATGGCGGACGCGACCACCCTCACCGAGGCCGGCTATGTCGGCGAGGACGTCGAAAACATCATCCTGAAGCTGCTGCAGGCGTCCGACTACAATGTCGAGCGTGCCCAGCGCGGCATCGTCTACATCGACGAGATCGACAAGATCAGCCGCAAGTCCGACAACCCGTCCATCACGAGGGACGTGTCGGGCGAAGGCGTGCAGCAGGCACTGCTGAAGATCATGGAAGGCACCGTTGCCTCCGTGCCACCGCAGGGCGGCCGCAAGCATCCCCAGCAGGAGTTCCTGCAGGTGGACACGACCAACATCCTGTTCATCTGCGGCGGCGCCTTCGCGGGGCTCGAGCGGATCATCCAGTCGCGCGGCAAGGGCACCTCGATCGGCTTCGGCGCCAAGGTCGAGGCCCCGGACGACCGCCGCACCGGCGCGATCTTCCGCGAGGTGGAGCCGGAGGACCTGCTGAAGTTCGGGCTCATCCCGGAGTTCGTCGGCCGTCTGCCGGTGATTGCCACGCTCGAGGACCTCGACGAGCCCGCGCTGAAGAAGATCCTCACCGAGCCCAAGAACGCGCTGGTCAAGCAGTACGGCCGTCTCTTCGAGATGGAGGACGTCGAACTGACCTTCTCCGACGAGGCTGTGTCGCTGATCGCCAAGAAGGCCATCGAGCGCAAGACCGGCGCGCGCGGCCTGCGCTCCATCATGGAGGGCATCCTGCTCGACACGATGTACGACCTGCCGAGCCTCGAAGGGTGCGAGCAGGTGGTCATCGGACCCGAGGTGGTGGAAGGCAAGGCCCGGCCGCTCTACATCTACTCCGACAAGGTCGGCGAAACGGCGTCCAGCGCCTGATCACGGCATTGTGGCCCGCGCCTCCGGGCGCGGGCCATGGCCCCGCTTGAAGGCAGGGCGATGGGTAACCATCTAGTTTACTGAGCCGGTTCGCTCATCCCAAACGGCCCCGAAAGGGACCGGAGGAACCGGGTGCGTCGCGCAGGAACGGCATATCGCCGGCCCTTCGCATCTCGTTCGCCGGACGGCCCGCCACGGGCGCCCTCGCGAGCGCACCAGAAAGGACATCTGTTCCATGACGACATCCAGACAGCGTCCGCAGGTCGAGCCGGGATCGGTGGACGTGTTCCCCGTCCTGCCGCTTCGCGACATCGTCGTCTTCCCCCACATGATCGTGCCGCTCTTCGTCGGCCGCGAGAAGTCCATCAAGGCTCTCGAGGAGGTCGTCAAGAGCGAGAAGCTGATCCTGCTGGCCACGCAGAAGAACGCCGCCGATGACGACCCGGCGACCGACGCGATCTTCCCGATCGGCACGCTGGCCAGCGTGCTCCAGCTGCTGAAGCTTCCCGACGGTACCGTGAAGGTGCTGGTCGAAGGTGTGGGCCGCGCCTCCGTGCGCAGCTATGTCCGCTCCGACGACTTCTACGAGGCCGAGGCGCAGGCACTCGCCGACGTGATCCCGAACAAGATCGAGGCCGAGGCGCTGGCGCGCTCCGTCGTCTCGGAGTTCGAGAGCTATGTGAAGCTCAACAAGAAGGTCTCTCCCGAGGTCGTGGCCGCGGTTGGCCAGATCGACGACTATTCGAAGCTCGCCGACACCATCGCCTCGCATCTCGCGGTGAAGATCACCGACAAGCAGGACGTGCTCGAGATCACCGACGTGACCAAGCGCCTGGAAAAGGTGCTCGGCTTCATGGAGAGCGAGATCTCGGTGCTTCAGGTGGAAAAGCGCATCCGCTCGCGCGTCAAGCGCCAGATGGAGAAGACCCAGCGCGAGTACTACCTGAACGAGCAGATGAAGGCGATCCAGAAGGAACTCGGCGACGAGGACGGAAAGGACGAACTCGCCGAGATCGAGGAGCGCATCAACAAGACCAAGCTGTCGAAGGAGGCGCGCGACAAGGCGATGGCCGAGCTGAAGAAGCTCCGCCAGATGTCGCCGATGTCCGCCGAGGCGACGGTGGTGCGCAACTATCTGGACTGGATGCTGTCGCTGCCGTGGGGCAAGCGCTCCAAGGTCAAGAAGGACCTGCCGCTCGCGCAGCAGATCCTGGATGCGGAGCATTACGGCCTCGAGAAGGTCAAGGAGCGTATCGTCGAGTATCTCGCCGTGCAGAGCCGCGCGAACAAGCTGACCGGGCCGATCCTGTGCCTCGTCGGACCTCCCGGCGTCGGCAAGACGTCGCTCGGCAAGTCGATCGCGAAGGCCACGGGACGCGAGTTCGTGCGCATGTCGCTCGGCGGCGTGCGTGACGAGGCCGAGATCCGCGGTCACCGGCGCACCTATATCGGCTCGATGCCCGGCAAGATCATCCAGTCGATGCGCAAGGCCAAGACGTCCAACCCGCTCTTCCTGCTCGACGAGATCGACAAGATGGGCATGGACTTCCGCGGCGACCCGTCGTCGGCCCTTCTCGAGGTGCTGGATCCCGAGCAGAACAACGCCTTCAACGACCATTACCTCGAGGTCGACTATGACCTGTCGAACGTGATGTTCGTGACGACGGCGAACACGCTCAACATCCCGCCCCCCTTGCTGGACCGCATGGAGGTGATCCGGCTCGCCGGCTACACCGAGGAGGAGAAGGTCGAGATCGCCCGTCGCCACCTCATCCCCGAGGCCCTGAAGAAGCATGGCCTCGAGGCGAAGGAGTGGGCGATCGACGACGAAGCCCTGCTCATGCTCATTCGCCGCTACACGCGGGAAGCGGGCGTGCGCAACCTGACCCGGGAACTCCAGAATCTCGCCCGCAAGGCGGTGAAGGAGATCCTGCTCTCCAAGAAGAAGAAGGTGCTGGTCAACGCAAAGACCCTGCCCGACTTCCTCGGCGTGCCGAAGTTCCGCTACGGCGAGACCGAGACGGAGGACCAGGTCGGCGTTGTCACGGGTCTGGCGTGGACCGAGGTGGGCGGCGAGCTGCTGACCATCGAAGGCGTCATGATGCCCGGCCGCGGCAAGATGACCGTGACCGGCAACCTGAAGGACGTGATGAAGGAATCGATCTCGGCGGCGGCGTCGTACGTCCGCTCCCGTGCCATCGATTTCGGGCTGGAGCCGCCGCTCTTCGACCGGCGTGACATCCACGTGCACGTTCCGGAAGGCGCGACGCCCAAGGACGGTCCGTCTGCGGGCATCGGCATGGCTACGGCCATCGTCTCGGTGCTGACCGGCATCCCTGTCCGGCACGACATCGCCATGACCGGCGAGGTCACGTTGCGCGGCCGGGTGCTGCCGATCGGCGGCCTCAAGGAGAAGCTCCTCGCGGCGCTGCGTGGCGGCGTCAAGAAGGTGCTGATCCCCGAGGAGAACGCCAAGGACCTCGTGGAGCTGCCGGAGAGCGTCAAGAACGGGATGGAGATCGTGCCGGTCTCGCGCATGGAGGAGGTCATCCGCCACGCGTTGATCCGCCAGCCCGTGCCGATCGAGTGGGAGGAGCCCGCGGTGCCTGCCACCCGGCCGACCCCCGCCGAGGATGAGGCAGCCGGCATCGTCGCGCACTGAGGCGTCCACGGTCACCTCTGTTGAGAAAAGGCCCCCGGATCGATCCGGGGGCCATTTTTTTGGGGCAAATCCACGGATTTCTGGGCTTTGAACCTGCCCGGCGACTTGCCTCGGAAGGTGCGACCTGAAAGAAGGGCGCGGACGCCGGGATTCGGCGCAGCGATCTTCTACGATCAGGGAGAATACGATGAACAAGGGCGAATTGGTCGCCGCAGTGGCGGGACAGGCGGATCTCAGCAAGGCGCAGGCGACCGCAGCGGTCGACGCGGTGCTGGAGTCCATCACCTCCAGCCTCAAGGCGGGCGACGAAGTCCGGCTCGTCGGCTTCGGCACCTTCCTCGTCACCAAGCGCCCGGCCGGCGAAGCGCGCAATCCGCGCACCGGCGAGACGATCAAGACGAAGGCTTCGCTCGCGCCGAAGTTCAAGGCCGGCGCTGGCCTGAAGACCGCCCTCAACGGCTGATCTCGTCCACCCCATTCTGAAGAGGGCCGGCCTGACGCCGGCCCTTCCTGCTTCCGGCGTGCCGCACCTTGCGCCCGCAAGGCGCCGCTGGCATATGGACCCACAGGGCGGTTAGCTCAGCGGTAGAGCGTCTCGCTTACACCGAGAGGGTCGGGGGTTCGAAACCCTCACCGCCCACCACCACCACCATCCCGGCATCGTCTGCGGCGCGCGACCGATATACGGTGCCGGTCGTGCAGAGCAACGACCATCTCGCTGCATCGTTCTGCACTTGGCGGCCACCTCCCAGGGTTCGGCCGTACTGCCCCCTTCGTGGGAGCCTGCCAGGCCAGCCTGGAGGAGGCTGCTGTAGCCCGGGACAATGCCGGTGTGCGCCCCCTCGTCCAGCCCGTCCGGGCCCGCTACTGCGATGGCGCGTGGGGCAGGGCAGGTCGGTCTCGCCCAGGGCGCATAGGACCTGTCGACGCCGGCGCCTCTCATGCGAAGGAGGTAGCAAGCTCGTCGTCGGAAGCGCGGTCGCAGACGGGGCTGCTGGCTCGTTCTACACAGGTGCCGGCGAAATCCGGCAGCCGCCAGACAGTTTCCGGGCAGGGCCACAACCGCTTTCGGCCTCGGTGAGTGCGCCTTCACGTTTTCGGGCGAAACAAAAGCCTTCGCAGCACGGGCCCCGCGCCGGTTTCACTCGCTCAAACACGTTCCGGGCCGCGTTGGCTGCATGCAAAAGGAGGACTCCCGGCATAGGGCTAAGACTACGTTAACCATTTTGAGCGAAACAAATGGAACGTGGTTAATTGTACTTAACCTTACCAACGCAACGAGGTACCTCTTTCGTGTGGGCGGTTCCCCCGGTCCGAAGTGTCCGGCGCCCCTGGAGGACACCACTGCGTAGCGTGGAGGTAGGCATGAGCCTGAAGCGTATGTCCAGTGAGGCTCCCCTCGGCTTGCGCGCAAGCCGTCTTCCCGAAACGACTCTCGCCGTAGCCAGGGCGCTAGGCCTCGCCCTGATCGCAATCGGCGTATGGACCATGTGGCAGGCGATGCGCCACTTCTGATCCGCCCTCAGACTTGATCTCGCGCATGGCCGGTACTCCCGACGCCCGCTAGACCATGCGCGAGAGATCATATGTCCGCACGCGCCTTTTCGGCCGCCCTCTTCGGTGTGACCGTCGCGAGCCTGGCCGCCGGCCTTGCTGGCGCGTGGGTGGGCGATCCGGCGCGCGCGGGCTTGTTCTGGGCAGCGGGTGCGGCGGCGGTCCTTGCCGTTCTCGCGGTCGAGATCGTGCGGTCGCTGTCCCGCGGGGCATTCGGCCTGGACGTGATCGCGGCACTGGCCATGGCCGGATGCCTGGCGGCCGGCGAGATGCTGGCCGCCTGCGTGGTCGCGCTGATGTTCTCCGGCGGGCAACTGCTGGAGGGCTATGCGCAGGGGCGGGCGGAGCGCGAGATGACCGCGCTTCTGTCCCGCGTTCCGCGCCGAGCCCGGCTGCTGCGCGACCACTCCGTTGTCGAGGTTCCGCTGGAGGCTGTCCGAGCCGGTGACCGGGTGCTGGTGCGCCCGGGCGAGGTCGTCCCGGTCGACGGCCTGCTCATGGACGAGCGGGCCGTGCTGGACGAAAGCGCGATGAGCGGCGAGTCCCTTCCCGTGACCCGCGAGAGAGGTGAACCCGTCACCAGCGGCACCACCAATGCCGGTGGCGCCTTCACGCTCGACGCGACCAGCGACGCCTCGCGCAGCACCTTCGCCAGGATCGTCGCGCTAGTGGAAGGCGCCCGAAGTTCGCGGGCCCCCGCGGCACGGCTCGCGGACCGCTGGTCCGTCGGCTTCCTGGTTTTCACCGTCGCCCTCTCAGGCGGTGTCTGGATGTGGACGGGTGAGGTCTCCCGGGCGCTGGCCGTGCTCGTCGTGGCCACCCCATGTCCGCTGCTCCTCGCCGTCCCGGTGGCCATCGTCGCAGGCCTGTCGCGTGCCGCCCGTGCAGGTGTCCTGGTCAAGAGTGCCAGCGCGCTGGAGCGCATGGCGGCGCTGCGGACGCTCCTGCTGGACAAGACGGGAACCCTCACCACCGGGACCCCCCGCGTGACGGGCGTGTCCGCCGAGGCGGGCTGTTCCGCAGCGGAAGTGCTGCGGCTGGCGGCGTCGCTCGCGCAGGGCTCGCCACACGTGGTGTCGTCCGCGCTCGTGCTGCATGCCTTGCAGGCCGGCGAGAGCCTGACGACGCCCGAAGCCGTGCACGAGGAGCATGGCGCGGGGGTTGTCGGAGTGGTGGCGGGCCGCAAGGTGGCGCTGGGCTCCGGCGGATTTATTCAGACGCATACGGGCCTGCCGGTCAGCACGCCACCGGGGGAGGCTAGCCGGCTGCTGACGCATGTCGCCCTCGACGGCAGGCCCGCCGGCGTCCTGACGCTCGAAGATACCCTGCGCCCCGAAGCGGCCGGCACGCTGGAGGCCATGCGGCGCGCCGGCATCACCCGAATCGTGCTGGTGACGGGGGACAGGGCCGATGTGGCCGAGGGTGTAGCGGCTGGACTCGCCATTGACAGGATCGCCGCCGACCAAACCCCGGAGGGAAAGGTTGCCGTAGTGCGCGAGGAGGGGGAGGTGGCGCGCACCGCGATGGTGGGCGACGGTGTCAACGACGCGCCTGCTCTCGCCGCCGCCGACGTCGGTATCGCCATGGGAGCGCGAGGGGCTGCCGCGTCGTCCGAGGCAGCCGATGCCGTGATCCTCGTCGATGCCCTCGACAGGCTGCCCCTCGCCCTCGCAGCGGCGCGCCGGTCACTTTCCATCGCGCGCCAGAGTGTCGCAGCCGGGATGGGATTGTCTGTGCTGGCGATGGGGGCGGCGACTCTGGGATGGCTTACCCCACTGCAGGGAGCCCTGCTTCAGGAAGCAATCGACGTTGCCGTGGTTCTCAACGCGCTGCGGGCGTTGTCCGGCGGAGCCTTGGACGGCGCGCGACCCGGCAGGGCCGGCCGCGCCGTGGCAGGGCGTATTTCCTCGGGTTTGCCGGCCGCACACTAGGCAGAAACGTCAGCGGAGCGAGTGACCAGTGTCCTGGGAGGCGATCAGGGGAGAAGAAGGCGGAACAAGGATGACGAGCGCGCGATGGGCGACGACGGCGATAACGGCCCACAGTACGAGGGCCGGAATGATACCGTAGAGCAAGCCTCGGTAGAACCGCATGGCATTCCTCCCGTCCCCAAGGCCGGCCTTCTCGTGCCGTTCAACCTGCGGGCACATCGCCCGGGGCGTTAACGCATGTTATTGCACACCACGAATCAATCTCCGTTCCAAATCTAGCATGGCGCAATCAAGGCGGTATCGTAGCTTGTGGATAATGCTACAGGTTCAACTGCTTTCGATCATATTTCGCAGTGTGACGGTCAGGACCGCTACGTCTTCGCCCCTATTTGCGGGCCAAATGCTTGTCCAATATCAATGATCGGATGATCGCAGCCGAGTTTCGGCTTGATTCGCTGAATCGCGCGGGCTGACCGGAGAGCCCAACCGGGTTGCGATAGCAAACGTTCCGTTTTGCTAAACCATTATCCCGTAACGTCATTGCAGGAGACTGTAATGCCGCATTCACCGGATGACGCTGCAGGATTGCTCGCCGCCGCACGCCCGGTGCTGGTGGTGGACGACCAGCCGACGATGCTGAAGATCCTGCGGTCGCGGTTCGAGGAGATCGGCCTCGACGACCTGACGCTGGTCGCCAATCCGCCGGAGGCTGTTGCAGCGCTCCGGCGCAGAACCCACGGCCTCATCTTCAGCGATGTCGAGATGAGCCCGGTGAACGGGTTCGAGTTCCTGCAGTTCGTCCGCGCCCAGCCCTCCCTGGCGCGCATCCCGTTCGTGCTGGTGACGGCGAGCCTGCAATTCACGCATGTCTCTGATGCCAGGGCTCTCAACGCGGACGGCTATCTGCTCAAGCCTTTCGAAGCGGCGGCGTTGCGCAGGACCGTTCTCGACGTCATGGCCAGGCGCGCTCCCGAGCGGACGTCCGAGGAGGAAGAGGAGGCGACGCGCAAGGCCCAGGTCTCCCACGTACGCTCCCAGCCGCGGTTTGCGGTGCGGAAATGACTGGCCGCCCTGCCAGGCGCTTGCCGGCCGCTTGAGGGGAACAGGCCACACAGACGATGTCGGGAGGTCCGATCCACATTCCAGCAACGGTTGTCGGCGAAGACATTTTCGTCGAGACCGAGCGCTCCCTGTTCGAGATCGTGCCGTCTGTTCTCATTGTCGATGATTCCAGTCCGGTGCGCCGCGTGGTCAGCAGGCTGCTCCATGAAGCCGGCATCAGCGATGTCCGGGAGGCCGAAGATGCCTCGACCGCAATGCGACTGCTGCATGAACGGCGCTTCGCCGCGGTGATCGCGGATGTCGAGATGGTGCCGTTCAGCGGGATCCAGCTGCTGCGGGCCATTCGCAACCAGCCCGCCACAGCGGACATGACGGTGCTGCTGATGACGGCACGCTCGGACCGCGCCCAGATTGCCGAGGCAAAGGCGAGCGGCGTCGACGCCTACATGTTGAAACCCTTCACGGCCGCGACTCTGGCCGAGACGCTGCGCGAAGCGGCGAGAGCCCATCCCACGCGCAACAGGTTTGCGGGGTAGGGCACCCCGGAGGGTATGGGCCTTCAGCCGCTGCGGTGTCGCAGCTGCCCGTGGAGGACTGGCCGGCTTCGGCTTTGACCCGCCCTGACCTGGCGACGGTACTGCCAGTAGACGAACGCCGTTTTAAGCGAAACCAGCGCGGCCCGGACCATGTTGCGCTCCTGCGCCATCGAGTTCTCTCTGCAGTCTCGATAGCGCGTCCGCATTGAAGTCTCGGAAACGCGAGGCGCCGAAGTTTCCAGCGCGCAAAAGTGGTTCCTTCACCTCGATTCCTGCCCAGTTTCAGGTGCCCGCGCCGGTGAACACTGAAGAGAGCCGCGCTGGAACCCCACCAACGTTCAGTGTCCCGTCTGCTCCGGAACTTCGTGGCGAGGGGAGCGCCGGCGTCCGCTTGACAGGCGGTGAACCGTCCCGTAGATCACCGCCACCGCGACGGGCAACCGTTTGCTTCGCGGGGGTGTAGCTCAGTTGGTTAGAGCGCCGGCCTGTCACGCCGGAGGCCGCGGGTTCGAGTCCCGTCACTCCCGCCACTTTTTCAGACACTTAGCAGCGCCGCCGCACGCAAAAAGTCTGAGCCGGCCGGCGAATTCAGACTTTTGAGCCCGATCCGTTCTGCTCGCGCAGCTTCGTTCGGCCCTTGCGGCGGCGGTTGCGACGTCGGCCAGGGACGTGACGTCGGCCGGCGCATAGGTCTCGTAGAGGGCGCCGGCGGGTGCTCAACGACGGCCCCGTCGAGGTGCTGCAAGCGGCTCGACGGGTTGCTCGACAGGGTGGCTGGGCAGGCGAGCTAGAACTCTATTACGTCGTTCTTCGGCCCCTTGTAGGGCTCCAGGCATTCCACCTTGATAAAGCCCTGCTTCAGATCTCCGTTCAGGAACCAGATGCAAAGGGCTTCTTTGTCCTTGATCTGCGAGATGGTCATCAACAGGCTGCCAGATTTCAGGACGACAACGTCTCCGGGGGCCATTCGAATCTCCTTTGAGGCCGCGCAGCAATATTGCGCCGCTCAGTCATGACGGTCCGGAGATCCTGGGGCTACCGTTCCGCTTCCGTTTTCCCCAATAACTCGGGAAACCAGGCGATCCAGGCGGCGATCCGCCTCGCCTCATTTTCCGAAAGATTGTCGTTCGTCGAGGCCGACTGCATCAGCGAACGGTTAGCATTTGCAGCACGGGATTGGGCGGCCCTTGGGCCGCCCGCAAGAAGAGCTCGACTGTCAGCCCCGGCCCACCGCCTGCTCGAGCCCTTGCAGGAGCACGATGTGCTCGCTGATCTGCGTGCGGGCCATGCGGGCAACGCCCATTTGCTCCCGGGGACCGCCGGCCTGCAGCGCGGCGTCCTGGATCTGCAGGAGCTGGCGGTGTCCGTCGAGTTGCGCTTTGAGATAGGCCCGGTCGAATTCGGCGCCGTTGAGGTCCTGCATTTTGTCCACCATCGGCCCACCCTGAGGACCAAGGCTCGGCTGGGCATTGGAGTCGGCCATCCGAGATGAGGTGCCGGCCTGAGCAGGCTGGCCGTTTGCACCGCCGGTGTTCTGGGTCGTGGCAGTGGTGTCGGGTTCCTGCATCGCCTTGAGGACGGCTGCGATGGTTTCCTGCTCGGCAACCTCGAACTGCGCGAACTGCTTCACGCGCGGGTCGCGGGCCTTTTCCAGCGCCATGCGGCTGGTGGCCAGCGCGACTGTGCCGACCTGCATCGTGTCTTCGAGGTGGCGGACGTTCAGGTTCTGAGGACGCTGCGCCGGGCCGCCGGACTGCGCAAAAGCGCGGCCGGCCAACGGAAATGCAGCAGCCGCACCCAGTGCGGCGATGGCGAGACGGCGATCCATGGAGTGGCTCCGGTGTTGGCGGATCAGTGAAGCCGCTCAACTCCGAGTCCGGGACAAGGTTCGCCACGAGCGGAGGAGGCAGACGGACCGCCGTCCGTTCTGACTTCCGTCACCGGAATGCGCTGGTCTGCTGGCTGACAAGTGTCCGGGACGTCACGCTGGCCCCGTAGCGCTCCGCGTGCAGCGCCCAGCTCGAGGCGAGAGCGATCAGGATCCATAGTCCGATTGCGGGTAGCGCCCCGAAGACGATTCCTCGCATCACTGCACTCCAGCGTGACCTGCCTTCGTCCGCATCTGCTCAAGCTTATCGCCAAATTAAGCAACGGCTTCAACTTAAGATTAAAGTTTCCGTTAATGTCCGTCGTACCCGATGCGGGATCCGGCGTTCGGGCCCGCGCTTGCCAGGGATTGTCAGGCATTCAGGCGGGGACTTGGCCATTCGATCAGCCCTTTAATCCTCGATACGCCCGCCAAGCTCTCTCGGCGGTGCCATCGGCTTTTCGGAGCCCATCAAAGCCAGCCACCCGCCGATCGGCCGCGCACAGTGCTGCCATGCCCGATTGCTCTGGTCTGCGTGAGGCGGCTCGGATAGAGCCAGAAGGTGCAGTTGGGTCGGATCATGAAGGACAATTCTGTCGTTGCCAGTGATGGCCGCATCGTTGCGCTGGTCGGTTTGGCGCATTTTGCGAGCCATTTCTTCCAGCTCGCTCTTCCATCACTGTTCCCGTTGATCCGCGGCGACCTTTCTATCGGCTTCACCCAATTGGGGCTGCTGGTCACGATCTTCTTTGCCTGCTCGGGAGTGGCGCAGGTCTTGGCCGGCTTTGTCGTCGACCGCATCGGACCGCAAATCGTTCTTCCCGTCGGGATCGCGCTGCTCGGCGCCGGAGCACTCGTCGCCGGCATGTCGGCCGGCTATCTCGGACTGGCCGTCGGGTCCGCCCTGGCGGGGCTCGGCAACAGCGTGTTCCATCCGTCCGATTACGCCATCCTCACGGCGCGCATCACTCCGGGGCGCATTGGCCGGGCCTATAGCGTGCACACGGTGACGGGCACCCTCGGCTGGGCCGCAGCGCCCGCCACCATGGTCGCCCTCGCCGGCCTTTTCGGCTGGCGCATGGCGCTGACCTATGTGGCTCTGGGCGCCTTCGTCGTGGCGATCATCGTCGCCCTCGCTCACCGTTACACGTCAGTCCGATCCCATCCGCGCGCAGCGGCAGCCGGCGAACCCACGAACTGGCGCCTTCTGCTGACCGCGCCGATCCTCGCCTGCCTCCTCTATTTCACGCTGCTGTCGATCTCCCAGATCGGTACGCAAAACTTCCTGCCGGTGCTTCTGCCCGGCGTGCAGGACGTGACCTACGCGATGGCGGTGAGCGCCACGACGCTTTATCTCGTCGGCGGCGCGGCGGGGAATCTGGCGGGGGGATACCTGGCCGACATCGTGCCGTCCCATGAGCGGATCGTGGCCGCCGGCCTTGCAGCCGCCGCCGTGCTGACGCTCATCGTCGGTTTGTATCAACTTCCGTGGGTGGCCACATTCGTTCTGCTCGGCGTGGCGGGCTTTCTCACCGGCGCGACGATGCCCTCGCGTGACATGCTCGTGCGCGCGGCGACCCCACCCGGGGCCACCGGCAAGGTCTTCGGCTTCGTTTATTCCGGCCTCGACATCGGTGCCACCATCGCACCCGTTGCCGTCGGGAGCTTCATGGACCACGGCTATCCCGCGCTGGCCTTCGTCTTCATTGCGGCGGCACTAGTCGCCACCATCGCCAGCGCATGGGGCGTGAAGATGCTTGGGCGCTCGCGCATGAGCCCGGTGCATTGATTTCGGGGTGGTTGCTGGATCCTCACTGAATGTGACGCGGGCTCTCGCTCCAGGGTGTCCGTGCCTCCATTTTCCTTATTGTGGCATTGAGCCATGACATTTGCCGAATTGTGAGCATGCCCGATAGATTCGTGGTCTAGACTCGTGGCGGCTTGGAATTGCGCGGAGTTCCGATGTCGATATTGGACAAGTTCGGCCTGGGTCGGTCGCGAAAGGCCGGCGGCCCGACTCAGGACGCGGCGCCGGCCGTGCCGCCCGGCTGGCGCATCTACGCCATAGGTGACATTCACGGCCGCTTCGACCTCATGGAAGCGCTTGCCGACCATATCGCGCAGGAGATGCGCACCAGCCCGGCCCAGGTCGCGGCGACGGTCTTCCTGGGCGACTATGTCGACCGCGGCCCCCGCTCCTTTGATGTTGTCGACCGGCTCGCTCGGGGTGACTGGCCGACACCTGTCGTCTGCCTTCTCGGCAACCACGAGGACGTTCTTCTGCGGTTCCTGGACGACCCGACGATTCTCGAGGTGTGGCGCCAATGGGGCGCGCTGGAAACGCTGGCCTCCTACGGCGTCGACGTGCAGCCTGCCATCCGGGCACGCGACTACGAGGCCGTGCGGGAGGATTTTGCCGCCAGAATTCCGGATGGTCACAGGCGCTTCCTGATGCGCCTCGAGACGACCTATTCGGCCGGCGAATACTTTTTCTGCCACGCCGGGGTGAGGCCGGGCGTGCCGCTCGATCATCAGGCCCGCGAGGACCTGATCATGATCAGGGAGCCTTTCCTGTCTTCGACCGCCGACTTCGGGAAAGTGGTCGTGCATGGCCACACGCCCACCCAGGAGCCCGTCATCGAAGCGAACCGGATCGGGATCGACACGGGCGCCTACGCCACGGGCCGGCTGACCGCGCTGGCGCTGGAGGGCGATACGAGACGGCTGCTGGCAGCGAGCTTCTAGGCAAAGCTCGGAAGTGATGTCCCGCCGAAAAGGACGTCACGCGGCCGGCAAGCGCCCCTCTGCCGCAACCATGCGCGAGAGGCGGCTGCCAGGATCGGCGAGGAGGGCGGTATACTGGCCTTCCTCGACCACCTCGCCGTCCTCGAGCGCGATCACCCGGTCGGCGAAGGCGATCATCGACACCCGATGTGCGATCGTCACCACGGTAGCCTGTCCCCTGAGCCGCTCGACGGCCGCCGCGATTGCGGTCTGGCTCTGCCAGTCGAGCGCACTCGTCGCCTCGTCAAGCACGAGGACTCGGGGGCGGCGAAGCAGGGCGCGCGCCAGCGCGATCCGCTGCCTTTCGCCCCCCGACAGCCGCAGCCCGCGATCGCCGACGATGGTGTCGAGGCCGTCGGAAAGCGCCCGCACGAATCCGTCCGCCGAAGCCGTGCCAAGCGCCTCCCAGACCTCGTCGTCCGAAACTGGCTGCGTCAGCCCCAGCCGAAGGTTGGCGCCCAGCGTGTCGTGCAGGAGAAACGCTTCCTGTGGGACATAGGCCATCCCGTCTCGCCATGCGCGCCGGTTTGCGGGCGTGAGCGGGACGCCGTCTACGTCGATTGTTCCTTCCGCCGGTTCGAGGAGACCCATCACCAGGTCCGCCACCGTGGACTTCCCGCTGCCCGATGGTCCGATCAGCGCCGTCACCTGCTTTGCCGGAATGGTGAAGCTCGCCGCCTGCAGTGCCGTCTGTTCGGCCTCGGGATAGCGGAAGGTGACGTCCCTGAAGCGCAACGCGCCATCGAGCACGGGCGCTGCCACTGTCGCGCCCTGTAGATCGTCCCGGGCGTCGTCGCAGGCCGCTTTCAGCCGCTCGACCGCATCGAACGCGGGCAGGTCGACCAGAAGCTCCTGCAGGTCGGTCTGGAGCGCAGAAAACCGGGGCGCCGTGCGCCAGAACAGCAGCACGAGCACGACGAGCTCGGGCAGCGCCACATGAAAAACCGTGATGGCCACGAACACGAAGACCGAGAGCAGGACGACGCTCCCCACCTGAAAGAGCGCAGTACCCAGCGTGGTCACTCGCAGGTACCGTCCGAACTCGTCGCGCATGTCTGCCAGCGTCCCCGCGAGATCCGCGAGGTATCGGGGCTCCGCGTTCAGGCTTTTGGCCACTTTCAGGCCATTGATGAACTCGGACACCGTCCTGTACTGCTGCTGGCGGTTCTCGGTGAGCAACTGACCATAGCGTGACGCGCGCCGGCGTACCGGCCGCAGGACGGCCAGCATGATGAGCCCCATCGCGAATGCGAACAGCGTCATGGTCGGAGAAACGACTAGGGACAGGGTCAGATAGGCCAGAAGCAGTACCGAATCCTGCACCAGCAGCAGCAGGTAGTAGGCCGCCGCCTGAATGCGGTCGATGTCGGCCGTCACCGCGTGGTGCAGATCCGAGCCGCGCCGGGCTGCGATGAAGCTCCACCTAGCCCGTCCGATGCTCTCGAACAGAAGCAATCGGCGGCGCGTAACGACGTCATAAAGCAGTTCTGCCCGGTGAATAGTCCGAAATCGGTCAAAAAGCGCCTGAACCGAGACGGTGACGACCAGCATCACGAGGACGCTGGCGAGCGAGAGGGACAGGGCCGGACCAAATAGGCCCTGCAGGCTCGACGGAACCGGGACCGTGACGACGTCGCTTCCGGGTGCGATCAGGTGGATCAGCGGGATGAGGAGAAGGATGGAAACACCTTCCGTAACGCTCCCCAGCAGCAGGAAGGTCAGAGCTCCCGCTGCCCGTCCCGGCGAATCTCCGTAGACCGTCCGCGCGAACGACCAGAGGCGAGCGACGCTTGCCCAGGCCGGGACTTTCACCGGCGCCGTCCCGCAGCGACTGCGGCCACTGCCGCTTCGAGTGCTTCCGGTATGCGGTCGATCTCCCCGGGCACACCGAGCTCGAAAGCCTCGATCTCCTTGGCCAGCGAAGCGCAGGTGCGAAAATGCTCAATTTCGCCGGACTTTCCCAAGGCGCCGGGGAAGCGGACGACATAGGAGTAGCGCATCATTGCCCCAAAAACCTCATGCGGAGGGAGCCGGCGGGCAAGGCCTGGCGCGCCGCGGCGCAGTACGAAGGCGGCTGCGACCCGCACGGGCGTGAGATCGAACGAGCCGGGCGGCCTGTAGCTGAGTTTGACGTACCCTTCGAAGAGGCGCTCGAGAGTGACGTCCTGTCCGAAGAGACGCTCTGCCACCTGCCGTTCGATCTTGATCTGCGGAAAGCCCGGCATGACGAGCGGCGCCTCCCCGGCGACCGCTCTGACGGCCACCACGTCGTCGGTGAGCAGCCGGGCCCCGGCCGCCACGGCGGCGGCGCACGTCGTCGACTTTCCCGCGCCCTTGTCTCCCAAGAAAATGTATGCCGCATCATCGATGGCCACGGAACTGGCGTGGAGAGTGAAGGTGCCCCGCAGGTGTAGCGCATAGGCAAGGACGATGCCGAGCAGCGGCAGCCTCGTCGTCCGTTCCTCGGCTCCTCCCCAGCGGTCGACGATGATCCGGCCGTCGCGTTCCACCGCGAAAGACCCGATCCCCGGCCAGCAGAAGTATGCCGAGCCGTCTTCGGCCCGTTCAAACAGGACGTCGTTCAGATCAGCGGGCGTCCGGCGGCTGGTCGTTCCCGTCAGGATCCGCAACTCTGGTGCGGCGGAGCCGTCCGGCTGCAACTCGGGGAGCTCGAATGCACTCTGCACCCCCACTCCGAACGCGCGGTAGACGAAGGGGAGCGAAGCCGGGGTGCCCACAGCCTTGGCGTCGATCATTGCGCCGACCCTGCATGGGCGGAACGGCCCTGGCCGGCGCGCCACGCGCCGAAAAACACCGCACGCCAGACCGCCTGCATGTCGTACCCATTGACCGGGCTCTCGGACGTAAGGGACTGGTATGCGCGTCTCAGCGCTTCCATGTCGAAAACATCCTCGATGCCGAACGCGTCGTCGATCAACACGGCCTCCACGAGCTCCCTGGATCTCAAAATGCTGGCGACGATGTGGGGCGTGAAATCCAGCTTGTCGCGTCGCCACTGCACTTCCGGCGGGAGCAGGCCCTGCATGGCTCGACGAAGGACGAGCCTGCTCCAGCCCCCGTCCAACTTTTCCTTCGCGGGGAGGGCAAGGCAATACGCAACGAGGTCGAGGTCGTAGAAGGGGTACCGCGCTTCGACGCCAGCCGCGGCCGCGGACCTGTCGAGAATCTCACTTGCATGAGCGATCAGCGGATCGAGCAGCATCCGGCGGTGCTGCTCCGCCTCGGTGGTCTGCGAGTCGTTGGAACCGATGGCTGCGCGGTACCGGTCCGCGAGGTGGGTCTCGCGCGCCAACTGGCGGGAGACATAACGGCACCTGCCGGGGCGCTCCGGATCCTGCGGCGGGATCACCCCGACCACCCGTTTGAGCCGCTGGCTCAGGGAGCGGACCGGTGCCAACGGACCATGCTCCTTCAGCCACTCGAGATAGACCGGCCACGGAGGCACGCCGGCTCCTGCCGCCAGGCCCTGTGCTGTCGTCCAGAGCGCGTAGAACCGTCCCGACCGTGCGAGCTCCGCGATCCGGCCGTAGCCATGAGACACGACCTCGTCGCCACCGTGACCATCCAGCAGCATGTCGAGCCCCAGGGAGGCCGCCACGCGGTAGGTCAAGCGGGATGTCGCGAGGTTGGGCGCAAGCACGGGCTCCTGTTGCTCGGCAATGAGGTCGGGCAGGCTCGCGAACGCCGCAACGTCGTCGGCCGGTGCAAACACAGGGGACATGTGGCTGCCGGACGCGACGGCTTCGGCGAACCGGCGCTCGTTGAGATCGGGTGTCGCGTCATACACCTGGGTGATCGTGGCAAAGGGGCGGCCGGCGGTCTGGCGGGCTGCAAGGCTGGCAATCGACGAGGAATCGAGGCCGCCGCTGAGCAATGCTCCCGGCCTGTTTGCCCCCTTGAGACAGCGTGCCACCGCCGCGTCCAGCCTGGCCCGGAGCCCTTCCGCAGGATCTCCCGCGAGGTCGGCCGAGAGCGCGTCGATGTGCCACCAGCGCTGCAAATGGACGGCAGTGCCGTCGAATTCGAGCACATGTCCGGGCGGCAGGCGCCTCACGCCGCGGTGAAACGTAGACTCGGCGTCTGTGACAAGGCCGGACGCGTAGTCGGCGATCCGGCTGCGATCGGGTGTGCTGTCGACGAACGGCCACGCCAACACGCCTGCGAGTTCGGAGGCGAAGACCAGAGCACGAGTGCCCGGTGCGAAAAAGAACGGCCTGACGCCGAAAGGATCACGTGCACAAAAGAGCGTGCCCGAGCCCTCGTCCCACACCGCAAAGGCGAAGTCGCCCGACAGGTGATGGACACAGTCCCTTCCCCAGCGCGCGTGGGCCGCAAGGATCAGGTGGGCCGGGCTTTCCCGGACAACCCCGAGCCGCGCTGCCAGCTCGTCGGAATTGGAGAGACGCGCGTCGGCGACGCAGATGGTACGAAGTTCGTTTCGCTCTACCACCGCCAGAGCTTTTTGGCCCGGCGAGGCTGATAGGGCTGCAGGATCGGAAGTGGCGAGCGTTATCGCGGTCGTGTCGCTTCTCACCATCGCGCGCATCATGGAGGTGAGAACCGGTTCCCGGTCGTCGCTCCGGGACCCTACGATCCCGCCGATGGATATCACCGGCCCCTGACCTCGGCACCAGAGGGATCAAACGCGATGAGGGGGCGATAGCTGGAGATCTCCTCGGCGCTTCCGCCCAGCAGCACCTCTCCCCCGCGGACCAGCCAAGCGTGAGCCTCTGCATTGCCAAGGTTTCCAGTCCTGACACCGACAGAAACGAGAGTTCGATCCCCGCGTCGTGCCAGCATGGCCTGGGCGGCGACCGCCTGGGTCAGGCACGTCGCCCGTGGAATAAACCGGGCCATGCGCGAAACGCTCCCGCACACCATGGGGGAGGGAACGGCAGCCCCGTCCCGTGATGCCAGCCGGGCGACCCAGGGACGGATACGCTTATGGCCGAACACGGAAAGACCAAGCCTCACCAGCGTCAGCATCGCCAGGGCTTCCAGGTCGACCATGCGTTTCGAAATCTGAGCCTTCATCGCCGTTCGTCGGAGCGTCCCGGCCAGCTCAGCTCTTGATTGAGACGAGACGCCGCGCAATCAGGTCATCGAGGAGGGCAGAGATGTCACGGCGGCACGTGTCGGGATCAACCTCGAAACGGCTTGTTACGGCGGCAACAAGTCCCGCGAGGGTCACCGGTGCGGACAGCTTTTCCCAAACGATGGGACCTGCGCCCGTCAGCCTGAAGTAGAGGCCCGTCTCCACGTCGAGGAGAACAAGGCCATCATCGAGTTCGCTACCCACGACGCTTGGCGCCGCCATATAGGTCGCATTGGTAGGAGCCGACATGGAGCTTCAATATTCGGACGGCGTCGCGGGCAATCCGCGTCGCCGACCCCGTTCGCGGAACGATGTCGTTACGAAAGTTTCCCAGCGATAGGCGTGCCAGCCGGAATGGTCTGGTCCGCATTGGCGCCGCTCTTGGTAGCCTGCGTCATCTCCTCGAAAGAGCCGAGAACAACAAGCTGGGGTGCCTCGTAGGGCTTCTTGGTGATGTCCATGCCGAACCTCATGATCTCTTCTGGAGAAGAGCGGGCATTGTCGCGCCGCTTACAATGCAAGGTAGTGCTCGATCCCAAAAGGGTCAACGTCGTACGACCAGATCGACGGCATTTAAGCTCAATGTTGCAATTCTCCAACGGTCGCACGCCGCGCCGACCCGGTGCCAAATTGGCCGGCCGGCGGGTCGAGCCGGCCCGGCGCGACCATGGCTTGAGTCGCCAGCCTTGCCGTCTCCGCCCGTCCTGCTCGAGAAGTTCCGCAGCCGCCGGGGACACGCAAAGCGATCTCCCGCGGGCAGGCCGCCAACCTTGAAAATACGATCTAAATTACTGCAGAAAATCACGCGCACCAGGTTTTTTGGCGATTAATACGCTCATGTTTCAGTTGAATGAAGGATAGAAGCAGAGACAGAAGCAAAAAATGAGTGAGAAAATCTCGGGAACTGCCGGTAGCTTTATCAATTCACTCGGGGTCCAAACCCATCTGCCGTACACCGACAGCCAGTACGCGAACTGGCAGAATGTGCTGGCCGACCTGCAGTATCTGGGAATTTCCAACGTCCGCGACCGCGTGCAGAACATCTACACCGGCGGGGGAGGGGGCAAGCACTACGATCCGCTCGCCGATGCCGGCATCAAGTTCGATTTCGTCGTGTCGCGTGAATCCGATCCGAACTTCACCATCCAGCGCATCCGCGACTTCGTGACGAAGCACCCGGGCTCCCTCACCATGATGGAGGGCCCGAACGAGATCGACAGTTGGCCCGTCTCGTTCGACGGACAGACCGGCCTCGCCGGGGCGGTAGCTTACCAGACGTGGCTCTACAACACGCTCAAGGCCGACCCGCTGCTCAAGGACATCCCGCTCGCGAACCTGAGCTTCTCCACGGGGTGGTCGGGCTATACCTACCGTATCGGCGACATGTCCGGCGTCGTCGACTACGGCAACGCCCATACCTACTTCAACAACGGCGACCAGCCGGGGTCGCTGGTCGGCCCGCTCAAGAACGTCCAGTCCTACGTCACGCCCGGCAAGGACATGGTCATCAGTGAGGCCGGCTACCATACCGCCGTCAACAGCACGAGCTGGCAGGGCGTTGATGAGCCGACCCAGGCCAAGCTGACGCTTAATCTGGTGTTCGACGCTTTCAAGGCCGGCGTGAAGCAGACCTATCTCTACCAGCTGATGGACGGTTATGCCGACCCCACCAACAGCCAGCAGGAAAAGCATTTCGGGCTGTTCGACATCAACAACAGGCCCAAGGACGTTGCGGTCGCCCTGCACAACCTGACCTCGATCCTCGGACACGCTCCCGGCGCATCTTTGGGGGACGCCGTCGACGCGACAGTGGGGCAACTGCCGGCTAAGGGAGCGAGCCTGCTGCTCGACAAGGGCTACGGCGTCCGCGACCTCGTGATCTGGGCCGAGCCCGACATCTGGGACCAGGCGAACCGCAAGCCCATGACCGTTCCCGCGCAGAACGTGACGGTGACGTTCGGAAGCATCGTCAGTTCGGTCCAGCTCTACGATCCCCTGGTCGGCGACACTGCCATCAAGTCCTGGTCGAACGTCTCGAGCATCGATGTCGCCATCTCCGACCACCCCGTCATCATCGAGTATGGCGGAGCGGTGACGGCCCGCTTCCTCACAGGGACCACCGCGGCTGACAAGATGACGGACGCGGGCACCTGCGCGACCCTGTGCGGGGGCACCGGCGACGACGTCTACACGCTGACGGTGGCTCAATCCCACGTCGACGAGAAGGCTGGCGGCGGGACCGACACCGTCATGACGGCTTTCAGCCACGCGCTGGACGCCAATGTCGAAAAGCTCATCCTGACCGGAACGGCCGCAATCGACGGCACGGGCAACGACCTCGACAACACCCTCACGGGCAATGCCGCGGCAAACACGCTGGACGGCGGTGCAGGCGCGGATCTGATGATCGGCGGAGTCGGCGACGACACCTACCTCGTGCGCGATGCGGGTGACCGCGTTGTCGAGAAGACGGGCGGCGGCACTGATACGATCCAGTCCTGGATCTCCTATGCAGCGCCGGACAATGTGGAACGGCTGATCCTGATGGGTACGGCCGACATCAATGCCGTTGGCAACAAGCTGACGAACCATCTTGTCGGAAACGACGGCGCCAACAGGCTGGACGGCTCAGCCGGAGCTGACCTCATGGAGGGAGGCGCCGGGAACGACACCTACGTGGTCGACAACGCGCTCGACAAGGTCGTCGAACATGCCGGGCAGGGCCATGACACGGTTTATTCCTCGGTCAGCTACACGCTGTCCAACGATGTCGAGGACCTCTATCTCACGGGCCGCGCCCTGAAGGGGGAAGGCAACGGCCTGGATAACATCCTGGTCGGCAACGTCGCTGATAACGTCCTCGACGGGAAGGCAGGCGCCGATGTGATGTCGGGCGGCCTTGGCAACGACACTTACATCGTAGACTCGGCAGGAGACGTGGTCACGGAAAGGCCAGGTGAGGGCATCGATCAGGTCCGCAGCTCGGTCACGCATCATCTCTCGGCAAACGTGGAGTGGCTCTACCTGACGGGCGACGACGCAATCGACGGATACGGCAACGATCTCGACAACAAGCTGGTGGGGAACGCCGCGGCCAACCTGCTCGACGGCGGTGCCGGAGCCGATCGGATGGCGGGAGGCATCGGCGACGATACATACATGGTGGACAATTCCGGGGACGTGGTCGTCGAATCCGCGGGGCAGGGCCGGGACGTCATCTATTCGTCGGTCAGTTACGCCCTGCCCGAGAATGTAGAAGAGCTCCGCCTGCTCGGATCAGGAAATCTCTCTGCAACCGGGAACCGCATGGACAATGTCCTCGTGGGGAATGAGGGATCGAACATTTTGTCGGGCGGGCGGGGCTGCGACACGATTGTCGGTGGTCGGGGTAACGACACGCTGTCCGGCGGTTCCGAAGCGGACGTTTTCGTTTTCGGTGCGCACGACGGCAAGGACGTCATCACTGATTTCACGGTCCGCGGCAGCGCTCACGATGTCATCAGGTTCACGGAGGGACCTGCCTCGCTGAGTGAGGTGATGGCTTGCGCGCAGACGTCCGGGAAGGATGTGCTCATCTCCCTCACACCCGAGGACAGCATCCTGTTGCGCAACGTGATGCTCAGCTCGCTGACTGCGGACAACTTTGCGTTTGGCTGACCTCACCCCGGACGTTGCACTCCGGGTGGCAATCTCGGAGTGCGAACGGCAAAGAGCGGCTGGTATCATTCCGAACGTGTCGGACTCTCGCCGCAAACGTCCACTAGCAGGAACGCGCCAAGGCAAATCTCAGGATCGCCGGACACCGTTTCCGGTTAAATGATCATGCCTCGCGGGGATTGCATTCTCGCGCGACATTGCTGGGATCGTGCTCCGGCCGACGAATGCGAAATGGAGACGATCTGCAGTGAGCGCAATCCGGGACCGTCTTGCCAAGGGCGCCGTTTGGTCGCTGGTGTCGCGTGCCTCGGTCAATCTGATCTCTCTCGTAAGCACCTTCATCCTCGCGCGTCTGCTCACGCCTGAGGATTTTGGCCTGGTCGCTCTCGCGACCACCATGCTGGCGGTCATCAGCTCGATCACGGATCTCTCGCTTGCCAATGCGCTGATCCAACATAAGGACCCCCAGGACGACCATTTCCATAGTGCCTGGACATTGGGCATCCTTCGGTCGCTCATCGTCGGAATTGGGTTCGCTGCGGCAGCGCTGCCCATTGCGAACGCCTATGACGATCCCAGGCTTCTGAACGTGATGCTCGCCCTTGCCCTGAGTGCAGCGCTCACAGGCATGTCGAACCCGAAGACCATCATTTTTTCGCGCAACCTGACTTTCCACCAGGACTTTATTCTGCAGTTGTCACAGAAGGTTGTCGGTTTCGCGGTAGCCGTAATTGTAGCGCTCATAACGCGGAGCTACTGGGCTCTCGTCCTGAGCGCCATAGCGAGCCAGGCGGCCAACATTCTGGTCTCCTATCTCCTGCTGCCCTACCGTCCGCGATTCCGCCTTACCCACACGCGGGAGCTGTTCAGCTTCTCTCTCTGGCTGACGGCCGGCCAGGTCCTGAATACGATCAATTGGCGCGCCGACTACCTGCTGATCGGAACATACGTCGGCCGTCCCGCGCTAGGCTATTACTCGGTTGGCGACAATCTCGCGAGCTTGCCGACGCGCGAAGCGATCATGCCGATCACAAAAGTCTTGTTTCCCGGGCTTGCGCGGCTTGCCTTCGAGCCCGACCGGCTTCGCTCGGCCTACCTGTCCGCTCAGGCGCTGATGACGGCGATCGCCTTGCCCATCGGCGTTGGTTTCGCCTTGTGCGCCGAGCCGCTCGTGCGTCTCGCCCTGGGAGCAACCTGGGCGCCGGTGATACCGGTGATCCAGGGACTCTCCGCCATTTTTGCACTGCAGACACTCAGCGGCGGTACACAGGCGCTGATGATGGCTCTCGGCCAAACGCGAAAGCTTTTCTTTCGAGACCTGATGAGTTTCGTAATCCGCATTCCGCTGATTGTGCTTGGCATGGTCGTTGCCGGACTACAGGGCGTGATCATCGCGCGTATGGTGACTGGTTTGATCGCGATTGCGATCAACCTGTACCTCGTCAAGGAGACGGTGAACGTCACCATGTGGCGGCAGCTTAGTCTTAATGGCCGGGCAATGGCGAGCGTCGTTGTGATGGCGATCGCGGTCGCCGGCGTTCAGACCTTCTTCACGAGCCTGGACACGTCTGTTCTCATCGCGAAACTGGCGATTTCGATTGCCGTTGGCGCTTTCACCTACGGGCTGTGCACATATTTGCTCTGGACCCTTCAGGGTCGGCCGAAAGGACCTGAAGCCGAGGCGCTCAGAGGTCTGCGTGCCGTTTTTGCTCAATTTGCGAAGAGCAGGCCTGAAACGGCGTCTTGAGCGCGCGCAACTAAGGCTTGCGTGCCGCTTGCTCTGCCCATTCAAGAGCGTCAGGCCACGACTTCGCCCGGTAGGTGAGTGGCACGTCGGTCTTCCAAGCGTCCATGAACCTCTGGATCTTGCCGTAGGAATTGTCGAGTACGGCGTGAGGACGGCCCAAGAGCAGTGACATGATGTGTGCATGGAGCCGGTCCGTCACGACGGTCCGACCCCGCGCAAGCTGCCTCGCTCCCCGCCGTAGACGTGCGGTGGCGATGGCCTCGAACTGGCCATACCGGGCGCCCGGCCTGCCGTGGGAGACCAAACCGGCCAGTGCTCCCGAATACTGAACAACACGCCGTGCATTGTTCTGCTCTTTCATCCAGTCCTCGAGTTGAACTCTGCCGGGGACATCCGCCTGACCGAAGTCGGCCCGCTCGACGTCCGCCCTCATCAGGGCAACGACATCGGTCTCCGGGCTTCCGGCCGACATGGCACCAATGCAGAAGGCCATGTCGGGGCAAAGATGCGACTGGCAGGAAAAGAACTTTCTGGCCAGTTCCAGAGACGGGACATCTCGCGCCAGAAACGTGAAGCGCCCGTGCCGCGCGATAGCCTCTGCGGTCGGGCGTGTGGCCTGTTCGTTCGAGAAAAACGCCGACTGCGGCAGCTGGATGACGTCACGATCAGGAAAACGGTCCAGGAGCGTGCACCGGAATTCCTGGGTCTCTCGATAAATATCGCCGAAGTTGCCGCCACCGTGGATGAGGATTGGTCCGTCCGGAACAGCATTGCGCAACGCCTCCTCCGAATATGTCCGGAAGCTCGCAACGTAATCTGGGCGACGCCCTGCAACCTTTTCGAAATAGGCTATTTCGCCGACCCAGATCGCGGAGTCGCCGACATTAGCGTGGTCTGGAAAGTCGATGAGAGCAAACGGACGGTCTTTCGGGACCAGTGGGGCCAGATGTTCATTGATTACCGACTGTAGCGCCTGAATTGTGTCACTTGCGTCGTTCACATTTCGCTCCCAGTAGTGGCCTGACGAATCGGGCCGTCGTAGTGCGTTTGGAGATCCGTACCGACATGCAGTTGTTCGTTATCAGCCTGGAAGACGCTTTTGATCGCCGCGCCCGCCTCGAGCCGCTTCTCAGGAAGCTCGGTCTTCCGCATGTCTTCGTACCCGGCGTTGTTGGCCGCAATCTCAGCGACGATGAACTTGACCGTTTCAAGCACAGGTCGAGCCTGGGACTCTCTCCCGGAGAGATTGGCTGCCTCTTGAGCCACGTCCGCTGTTGGGAATTGCTTCTCGCATCTGACATGCCCTTCGCCTTCGTCTGCGAGGACGACGTCCATTTCTCGCCTTCTGCCCGCGCGGTTCTCGGCGAACTCCGGATGCCGGTCGACGAACCCGCCGTGACGAAACTGGAGACATATCTCGTTCCGGCGCTTCTCTCGCGCACGCCGTTTCAGAAAATCGGGAAGCATAGCGTCTGCGAGCTGAAGTCCTTCCATGCCGGCACCGGGATCTACGCCATCAACCGCGCAGCCGCCGAACGGCTCAGGGCAGTTTGGACCGAGATGATCCTGCCTATCGACAAAGAGATGTTCGAGCCCGGGCGCGCCAGCGCGCGGGGCGTCACGGTGTTCCAGGTTTGCCCTGCCCCCTGCATCCAGCTGGCCATGTGGCCCGGACGGACGGCAGCCGACGAGAGCGCGGCAAAGAGCGCCATTGGTGCCGAACGCATGGACGCTGGCGCCAATGAGGGTCGCCGGTCGAGGCGATTTGGCCCAGTGGGCCTTGCTGCGCGCCTGGTCTATTGGTCCGTTCAGTCGCTGTTCCTTCGATCGCGTGGGCTGAAGAGGGCGTATCTGCGCTTCGCGTGAGGCATGGACGGGAGACGCCGGGCACATCAGTCCAAACCGAGGAGAACAAGTGTATCCCTGACCTCGACCGTGCTTGAAGTGGTGTTCCGGTCCGTCCGTGTTGCCTCCCGCCCTGTGAACGGATCGAAGACACTCACTGTGGCAGGGCGATGGAGGTCGATGCTGACCGGAACGGGTGTCACCTCAATTGGCACGCCTGCCGCCCTGTCCCAGAACGGGGGTTCGCGCCAAAGTGCCAAAAACTCGCGGCTACCGCCGGCGCTCAGGCGAAGGGCCCGAATATCGGCAGCCTCTGATCGGATGGTGAGATCCTTGACCTCCGTGCGACCGTTCCCCGAACGCTTGCCCGTGAGTATCGCCCGAAGGTTCGCCAGTGCCATGGCAGAAGGCTTGGGCGAGAAATCATTCCGGAACAGCCCGAAGTTCTGCTCGCGCAGCCGCCGTTCCGGGTCCGGCTTTTCATCCAGCAACTCGTAGAGAAAGATGCGCTTAATACCTGACTTAGCGGCATCGAGAACACCATTCACGATGCCCTTGGCCTGGGTCTTCTCGTCGACGCCGATGAAGCCCGAGACGTTGGGCTTCGGCAGGGTGAAGTATCCGAACTCGGAAATCACCTTCGGGAAGTCGCCCTGGATCGAGTAGCCACTCGACAGGCGAGGGCTTATCCAGATTCCCGGCTGGCGCCCGTTCTGCGGATAGAGGTGAAAGTTGCCGTAGTCGGCGAAGCCCTTCAGGCTGTTCCAGGGCACTTCGGGATCCTTCACCATGTCGATCCCGGTGAGATTGTAGACCGGCAGCTTGCCGAAGGTCGGGTCGCCCTTAACGGCGGCGTACATCGCGGCCTGACCTGCTGCTCCCCCCTTGACGCCCGTCTTGCCTTCGAACGTGACCGGACCATGGTCGATCTCATTGTATCCCTCCACCGCCTCTACGGCGTTCGGGACTGAGCGGCGGATATCGTAGAGCGCCTTAAGCACGTCTTCGGGGGTCTGGCCGGCCCGGATCGTGAGCGTGAACTTGATGCCGCGTTGCGCGAGGTACTTCGTGGCGTCCATGCCTCGGCCGCTCGGGACGCGGTCTCGAACGCTATCGATCCCGAGTAGTCGAAGCGCCGAAAGCACGCGGTCACGGTCCGCATAGGCCGTGTCGGAATAGCTCATGTGTGTCTGGACGCCGATCATGTCCAGGAAGGTGGACACTGCGACCGGCGCGCCAGGCTCGATCTCCGCCGCACGGCCGGGAACGGAACCAGTGATCGACAGCGCGATGCCCAGAATACCGGCGAATGTAGAGAGGCGCCGACTGCGCATTCTGTCCTCCTGAATGGGTCCCGACTCCGATTTTAGCCGACGTGAAGCGCCGTCTCGGCCTTCGTCGGCCGGTTGTCGCAACAGGCGAGCGTCTGCGCGAGGAACCGCACGAGCAGGTCCTGCGAGCTGTCGCGCATCCTTGCGCGAACGGCGTCATATCTGGCGTCCGCGGCGCGATCGACTGCCGCGAGGAGTTCGCCGGCAGGGGTCGAATGGAGGTCCATCGCGAACTCTCCAAGCCCCGCATACTCGAAGAATGCGGCGAGCTTGTCGTCCCACCTGAACCCGATCACGGGGACGTCGTAGCTCACGCCCACGATCGCGGCGTGAAGCCTGTAGGCGAAAAGGGCATCGAGCCCGGCGATGGCTCGAACGAGATCGATGGGGTTGGCAGCCTTGCGCAAGCGTACGGCAGTGGACGAAGTGCCCAGTGCAGCCATCACCTCGCTCAGGAACTCCTCGTCTTCGGGCGAGCCGTTTGTGAACATCACCGGCGTGCGGCCGCTGGTCGCGATGGCGCGGACAAGCCCGGCCCAGGCAGCCAGCGCATCCCGGTGAGACGGCAGGGCCGTGCGCCCGTGCCGCGCAAGCACCATGGGGTTGGTGATGTTGACACCGATGCGGGCGGGGCCCTCACGCGGCCCCTGCCGCCGCAGCTCCGGCATGAGTGTCGCGATGCCGATGGCGGGGTCGGGGCAGAGCTGGGCCTGCGGAAGAGCGAGGTCACCGAACAGGCGCTTCCAGTTCGAAAGCGAACCGGGGTCGCGCAGGCCGATCGCGATCACGTCGCATTTCGCGAGAGCCTCGCGGATCATGCTGAGCCCGAGGTCCGACCAGGTCCCGGCGACGCCCGCGGACACGACCGCGACGGGTATCTTCAGCTTCGCCGCCTCGTTCAGCACGCGCCGGAGCTTGAGCGGAAAGTTGAGGTCGTCGTCCTGCAGGAGCTGGCCCCCTCCGACCAGCACAAGGTCAGCCGGGTTCGTCAGCGGGCGTTCGTCCCGCATGTGCTTGACCGCGAGCGCCAGACGAACGCTGGCCCTCCGTACCGGCGGGGGCATGGTGGAAAGCGTCCTCAGCATGAGGCTGCGGCGTGGAGCTTCGCCGAAACCGTGCCTTCCGGCGATGTCGACGTTGTGAGCCCGCCATCCAAAGTGCTGCAGCAGAATGGCCGAGAGACATTCTGCGATGACGCCATCCCCGAGATTGGGGGAGTAGGCGACATTCACCAGGCCTACGTTCTTTGGCATTCCGTCCCGCCTAATCGAAGGACAGGATCTTGGTGGGGTGCAGTCTGCCCCGCACCAGATCGGCGATGGCCAGCATGTTCCCTGCGAGCCGCCCCCTGCGATCAACGTAAGGCTCTGGGTTGAGCGCGTGGACGAGATTGCCACCAATGTTCTGGACGACCAGCTTGCGTGCGAATGCGAACGGCATCGTTCCCTTCCGGACAAGATAAACGGGGTTCGCAACCTGCGAGTAGCCTAGCCTTCGCCCGGGAGAACGCGCCTTCTTCGTCCCAAGATGGACACCCAGGAGATTTTTGGCCCGGATCACCTTACCCCGGCAAGACAATTGCACCGAAAAATCGATGTCTTCCTGCCATCCGTAGAGTGGCAGATTTGTGTCGAACCGGGTGTCGCCGATCATCGACGACCTCACGATCATGTTGCACCCATAGGCGCCCAAGGTCGGCTCCGGCGCGGCTTCAGCCGGCAGCGCCGCCGCCCGCAGGGTATCTAGAGCGACATCGTAGCTGTACCCCTCACCGCGGACGCCATCGAGGATAACCGTTCCCGTAAGAACAGCCCAGTCCGGGTTCTGCTCCATCAGGTGCTCGACGGTTTCCAGAAACGTGTCATGCGGTACGAAGTCGTCGTCCAGGAATATGAGAATGTCGAACCGGTCCTTGGCCGCCTCCAGGCCAGCATTGCGTTGAGCGCATGACCCTAATTCCGACCTGACGACCTCAACCTGTGCAAACCCCGGGGCAGTTCCCTCGGCCGCTGCGCCAAGTGGAACCGCCAGCACGACGGCATCGGCGGGCCGGGTCTGCAAGGAGAGATGTCCAAGCAGCCGCTCCACGATTGCGATACGGCCGTGCGTGGCAATAATCACACAAAGCTTCATATTGAGGCCAGATGTCCAGGGTAGGCTCGTGTCGACATATAAAGCGCCTTCCTCATCCTCATAAACGCCGGTGTCTGCGACGAGCCCTCACGGGCGAGCGGGCTGTGGTTCAGGGCCGTTGTTGCAACGCCAAACTTAAGGAGTCCAGCGATTGCGAGTGGCGATCATACACTATTGGCTTGTGGGCATGCGCGGCGGAGAAAAGGTTGTTCAAGAACTGTGCAAGCTTTACCCAAACGCTGACATTTTCACGCACGTCGTTGACCCGCACAAGGTTGCTCCGCTCGTCTCCGGTCGTAAGGTGCACACGACGTTCATCGCTCGCATGCCGTTCGCGCGCAGGTTCTACCAGTACTATCTCATTCTGATGCCATTTGCGCTCGAGGTGCTGGATCTTTCGGGCTATGACCTCGTCATCTCATCGGAGGCCGGTCCGGCGAAAGGCGTGATCACCGGGCCCCGCACTCTCCACGTGTGCTACTGCCACTCGCCAATGCGTTACGTTTGGGATCAGTTCAACCAGTATGTTAATTCAAGAGGCGTGCTGGCGCGCTGGGCGTTTTACGTTTTCGGTCCGTTCCTGCGCATGTGGGACGTGACGACCTCAGCGCGCGTCGACTGTTTTGTGGCCAACTCCAGTTTCGTCGCAGGCCGGATTCGCAAGTTCTACCGGCGCGGCGCCCATGTTGTGAACCCGCCGGTCGATGTGGATGCCTTTCGTGTGAGCCGATCAAGCGAGGGCTATTACCTCGTCGTCGGCCAGATGGTCGCCTACAAACGCGTCGACCTCGCCGTGAGGGCGTTCACGGAACTTGGCAAGCGCCTGGTCGTCATCGGAACCGGCGAGCAGCAGAAGATGCTGGCGAAAATTGCCGGTCCGACGATCGAGTTTCGCGGCTGGCAGAGTGACGAGGAGGTGGCGCGGGCCTATGGCGAGTGCCGCGCCCTTATTTTCCCGGGCGAAGAGGATTTCGGCATCGTGCCGGTCGAGGCGATGGCCTGCGGCAAGCCCGTCCTGGCGTATGGGCGAGGAGGTGCGCTCGACACGGTCATCGACGGCCGGACAGGCATGCTCTTCGAAGAGCAGACGGTCGACAGCCTGAAGCAGTGCGTCACTGCGTTCGAAGCCCGCGAGGGCTCCTTCGATCCCGACGTGATCCGCGCCCACGCCGAGACGTTCGACCGGCGTCACTTCAACGAGCGGTTCAGCCGCATAGTGGAACAGGCGAGGGCCGATCTGATTTCGGGCTCCGGGGTCACGGTATGAAGGGGCTGCGCCGGGTGGTCCTCGTGAACGATGCTGCCGTGGCGCGCGGGGGAGCGACAGGGCTTGCTCTGTCGCTGGCGCTGTGGCTGCGCGAGCGCGGGATCGAGGTGACCTTCGTGCATGCCCTCGACGAGGGCAATGACGGTCTCCGCCAGGCTGGTGTCGAGATGGTGAAGCTGCCCGGAGAGCACATCGGGGGACGCATGTCGCTCGGCACCGCCGCCGCGGGCCTCTACAATTCCGCGGCGTCGGCGGGACTCAAGCGCTGGATTGCGGACAACGACGACGAGGAGACGGTCTACCACCTTCACGGTTGGTCGAAGGCACTCTCCCCTGCAATCTTCACGGCGTTCGGAAAGGCACGGAGCCGGCTGCTCGTCCACTGCCACGACTTCTTCAACGCTTGCCCGAACGGCGCCTACATGGACTACCAGTCCATGGAAGCGTGCGCGCTCACGCCCCTCTCCGCGGCATGCCTCGTCCGCCGCTGCGACAAGCGGAGCCACGTCCAGAAGCTCTGGAGGGTCGCGCGGCAGGCCCTGCTTCTCCGGACCTTCGGCAGCAGGGACGACGTTCCCCTCCTGATGATCCACCGGTCCATGAGCGACGGACTCGAGCGCGCAGGCTTTGCTCCCGGCGTGCTCCACGAGGTCCGCAACCCTGTGGTGCCGTTTGTGGACGAGCGGGTCCGGGCAGAGGACAATTCCGCTGTGCTCTTTGCAGGCCGGATCGAGCGGGAAAAGGGAGCCGGAGACCTTGCCCTCGCAGCCCGCAAGGCCGGCGTGCCGCTGGTCATGGTCGGGGAAGGGCCCCAGCGGGCCGAGATCGCCGAGCGCTTCCCCGAGGTACAACTGCCTGGCTGGCTCGACCGGGACGGACTCCGGCAGCAGGCCTTGAAGGCCAGGGTGCTCGTTCTTCCCTCCCGCTATCCCGAGCCCTTCGGGCTCGTGGCGCTCGAGGCACTCGGAAGCGGCATTCCCGTAGCGCTGTCGGCAATGGCGTTTCTCGGGCCGGAGGTCGAGGCCAAGGGCATGGGGCTGATGTTTCCCACAGGCAATGCCGATCAGCTCGCAACGGCCCTGCAGCGCTGCGCGTCTGACGACGAACTCGTCGCGGCCATGAGCCACGCGGCCTTCACCCGGGCGTTCGAGCTCTGCACCACACCCACCGAATGGGTGGACCGGCAGATTGATCTCTACTTAAAGAGGCTTTCGGGCGCGTCATGATCGCCGTTCTTTTCTGGCTGGTCGCGCTCGCGATCCCCTTCGTGTCGATCCCGACGGCGACGGCGATATTGCTCTCTTCGGTCCCGTTCGGATCTCTTGCGATGCTGCCTCCCGAAGCGCTTGGGGGGCTGACGATCCTGCCCTACACGGTCTTCGCGCTGCTCTTTGTGATGCGCATGCTGCTCTCGTCGAGAGTGCGCATGGTCATGCTCGACCTCGCCTGCCGGCCGCTCGCATTCGGCTTCTACACGCTGTTCCTGGTCTATGCGGGCTTTGCGGCCTTTATCATGCCGAGGCTGTTCCACGGTCAGATCATGATTTTCCCCGTTCGGGGACTGGTTCACGACACCGCGCCGCTGCGGTTCACCAACTCCAACGTCTCACAGCTCGGCTATCTGCTGATCACCTCTGGACTGCTCTATTCCTATGCGGCGTTGGCGGCGTTGCAGGACATGAGGCAAGCCCTCGTGAAGGGCCTCCTCATCGGAGCAGGTGCGGTAGCACTGACCGGCACGGTCGACTTTGTGCTCGGGGGCGTTGGGCTCGGCAATCTCCTCGAACCGTTTCGCACGGCATCTTATTCGCTCCTGACCGAGGTCGAGTATGGCGGCGCCAGACGAACGATCGGTCTTATGCCGGAGGCATCGACCTTTGCCCAGATCGGCGTGCCTTACCTCGCAGCGCTCTACCTGCTGCAGCCGTTCGTGCAGAGCTCGAGGATCAAGAACTACTACTGCCGGCCGCTCATCCTGCTTTTGTTCTTTCTCATTTTCACGGCCCGCTCGAGCACCGGTTATCTCGGTCTGGGCATGGTAACAGCCCTGATCGGGGCTTCCTGGTTCCTGGATCTGCTGGAAAAAAAGGGGGTATCTGTCTCCACGTCGACGATGATCGAGGTGTCCTTCGTCGTGCTGGGAGTTGTCCTCATCATCACGCTTATTCTCACGAACGAAAAATTCATCGATAGCATCACGAAGACGATCGACTATTTCGTGTTCCAGAAATCGAGTAGCGGCTCCTTCAAGGAGCGTTCAATGTGGAACACAGTGTCATTCAACGCGATGCTGAAGTCATATGGACTCGGCTTAGGCCCTGGATCCACTCGAACTTCCAGCTGGCCGGTCGCGCTGCTTGCCGCCGGGGGCGTCATCGGCGGAACGTTCTTCGCGATCTTCATCACGACGACGTTCGCGATCTCGAGGGGCCCGCTCGAGCTCAGACCGTTCGTGCGGCGCCTGAAGCTGATCGTTGCGACGAACCTCGCCACCTACTCGCTGGTCGCGGTGGGCGTTGACTACGGAGCCTTCGCCGGCATCGTGCTCGGCACGATTGTCGGCCTGCGCTACACCCGAACGGCGCCTCGCACAACGTCTGTGATGGTGCCCGTGTGGATGGCGCCGCGCGTCACGGACGCTCGACGAAGTCTCTGATCATGCGGTTCTCGATGAGACTGCGCCAGGCTCGCGAGAACGTGTCTCGGCCGAAGCGTTTCGTGCTGTCGCGTAGCGCGCTCCTTCGGGCGTCGCGCTCCTCGGAACTCATGCTCACGAGCCGCCTCATGGCGGCTGCGACAGCGGCACGATCTGACGGCTGTTCCGCCAGGGCACCCGACCCCGCCACTTCCTCCAGCACGCTGGACGAGGCCACCAGCGGGACAACACCGCGGTGGGCTGCCTCGGCTACGGGCATGCCGAACCCTTCAAGCTGGCTCAACAGGACGAACCCGGTCGCGTTGCCGTATAGCCAGGCGAGCTCACCGTCTCCGACATAGCCCAGATACTTCACTCCCTCGACCTCACGGGCTCGGGACAGGGCGTCCGTCCCACCAGGCTCGGTTCCGCCAACAAGGACATAGCTCACGCCTTCCCGGCCGAGGCCCGAAGCTTCGAAGGCGTTGATGGAAGCCAGATGGTTTTTGCGTGCGCCGACGTTGCCGACCGTCAGCAGGAAAGGCTTCGAGACCGCGACAGGTGAGACCTCGCGGCTGCTGTCGACCTCGGCCCGCAAGTGGGCATGGATCACTTCCATGCTCGCAAAGTCGTCGCCGAACAACGACGCGAAGCTCCGCCGTGTCGCATCGCTCACGAAAACCATGTGGGGCTTGGCTAGAGCAATCTCTGCATAGGCCCTGCGATAAAGCGCGGTCACGTCCGGGGCGAATAAGGCAGGGTGGGTCAGTGGCCCGACATCATGGCAGAGAATCGCATCGGATCTCTGCAAGGCGTGGATGACGACGCTGAACGGATCGGTGTGCAGGACCGGTCTATTCGGCCTCAGCTTCATTGACTGCGACAATCCCGACAGATGTTGCCGCGCATTGATCTCGGCGGCCATCAGCTTACCGAGAACCCGGCTCGTCGCGCGCGCCGGTGGCCGACCGTACTGTTTCCGCCAGAACCAAATCGAACGGACGAGGTCGTTCTGGTCTTCCAGAATGTCCCGGCCGAGAAAAAATTTGCCCGTTCGATTGTGAAGCGCGAGGGAGAACTCGACGTCGATCATCACGTCAGAAATTCGACCTGACGCCAACGGTCGTCACGTTCCGGTCGTAGCTCTTTCCGGGTCTGTTGGAGTCGACGGTCGTGTACACATTGGAAAGCAGGAAACTGACGTTGTTCGTGAACCGCCAGTTGAGCTGCCCGCCCGCGAGGAAAATGTTGTCGACGCGGTCCGACTGCGAAAACTGGCGGCGATCGTAGCCAACGCGCAACTGGGATGTGATCCGCGAGCCGAACGCCCAGTTTCCGGTTAACGATGCGCCGTCGTCGGTGACGATTTGCGCGTAGTCCTGGTTTTCGAACTCTGTGATGCCGGCGACGCCAACGCGGCGGCGAGCCTGGAGTATGAAGCTCGTTTCCGGCGTAGCGGTCCAGCTCAGCGTAGCCCCGAAGATGGGCGTCGTGACCGAGCCAATCGACGTTCCGGTATATTCCTGCGTGGCAACGCCACCATATGCGTTCAAATTCCAAAGATCAGTGATGGCGTAGGTCGCCCCCATGGTGGCGTTGTAGCCGGACGAGTCACGGGACGTGTTGAAGACGTGATCGTACTCCGTCGTGATATAGCCGTTCAGCCTTGGCAGCAGCTGGTATCCCGACTGCAGGGAGACCGTAGCCGTGCTGCCGCCACTCTGGAACGAGGACAGAGGGTCTGAGTTCGAGAACGACGCCCCACCACCAATCGTGAAGCGGTCGAAGCCCTTCAGCAGCGCGGTCGAGAAATAGGCGTCCCGGAAATAGTCCACGCCGGACCGGCCGAACCCGCCAGAGCCGCGAGTTGCATACTGGCCATACTCGCCCTGGAAGCGCCAGACGAGATCGCGCATGATCTCGTATCGATGCGTGAACCCGAGATAGCCGGTGACCTGATTGTAGTCCCCACCCTCGTAAGCGCGCAGATCGGCAGCGCCATAGATACGCGTATTGTGGATGCCGGTGTCCCTGCGGGCGCTGAACCCAGGCTGCAGCCGCACTCCCCACTGCCCTTTGGCGTTGTAGGACGCATTGCCGGGATTGGTGTCGTAAACCGTTCCTGCGGACACATAGGGCGACAACAGCCAGCCCCAGGCCTCGATGGCCTCGTTCTCGGTGCTTGGCGCCGGATTGAGCTGCGACCTACTGAACCCGCGTCCGAACTGGGAAGCGGACAACAGTTCCGGATCGAAGATGGTGACCGTTTGCTGAGCAGCAACGGGCCATGCGGCACATGTAGCCGCGAGAACGACGCACAGTGGAACTGTACGTTTGCACGCAGACAAGGAGAGTTTGGTCGAGCGGCCGGCCATGTCGGACGTCGCGCCTCCGCTAGAAATAGCGCTCGGGGACCTTGATCAGGTCACCTGGCGCGATCATGACGGAGGGGTCCATCGGGAAGTCCTTAAAATCTTCCGTACCGGCCCGCTGGATTTGGACCTTTGCCTTGCTGGCCCGGTAGGTCGGCCCTCCCGCGACGGCAATCGCGCTCAGCACGTTAAGCCCTGTGCGGAACGGATACTCTCCGGGGCGCGTGACTTCGCCGAGAATGTAGAAGGGACGAAGCGAGACGGAAGTCACCGTCACCTTCGGGCTCGTCAGGAACTGCCCCCGAAGGCCCGCGGCAATCGACCTCGCCACGTCGTCCGTCGTGCGGCCTTTGGCGGGAACGGTGCCGGCGAGCGGCACTGTGAGGTTGCCCACCGCATCGACCTCGAACTCGCCGGACAGGCGGTCTTCCTCGAAGACGGTGACACGTACCTTGTCGCCCGGAGCCAGCCGCACCGCCTGGTTCGCCACCACGGGTGAGCCGAGGTTTGACTGATCTATCGTGTCGCATGCCGCCAGGGAGGCGAGCGTCAGGATCACAAGTCCCCGCCCAAGGACTGAAGCTAAACCGTGCATACCAGCCAAGGCACTCCCTTTCGTACGCACCTGCGAACTCACCATAGCCGAGGCGACGGGCACCATCCGTCGCAACAGAGCAACACCTCACATTGGATTAAAACCCCTATCCATTCATTTCACTGAAGCTTGGCCGGACAGGGCCGATTCTGGCCTGATTCATGCGTTTCAACGCGACGATTGCCTACGGAGGTGGCGGTCGTGTGGCAACGATCTTGTTAACCATGTTGAGTAAAGATGGAACCTGAACATTGTTGCCGCCATCAGATGGCCCGGCTGGCGGGAACATTGAACGCCTGCACGCAATGATTATGCTGCGGCGCAGCAAGCACCATAATAGGAACCGATTTCAAGGACAGGATAGAGTGCCCCGGCTGCTCGGGGCGCAACCCGCAAAACGGGTCGAGCGTATCCAGGAGCGAGGTTCGGGATCGACATGCGAATGAACATTGGCGATCAACTGCCGGCAATGACGACGAGCGAGATCGGCGGCGGCTCTTCGCAGATCGCCGAGATCGAGCTGCGTCAGATCGCGGACGTCGTTCGCCGGCGGTGGTGGATCGTCGGCATCTGCATGGCGATCGGCATTGCGTGCGCCCTCGTCTATGTGATGCGCGCGACACCGCTCTTTTCGTCGACAGCGACCGTGCTGCTCGACCGCAACAGCGATGAGCTCTCGGACCAGATCACCAAGGCCGGGCAGACGGGGTCCGAGTTTGCCGAGACTGCGGCAGTCGAGACGCAGATCGAGGTTCTCAATTCAATTGAGTTTCTAAAGCGCGTAGTGGTGCGCAACAAGCTCGAGAACGACCCGGAGCTCAATCCTCCGGTCGATGCGCCGCCGCTTACCGCACGTCTGATGGGTTGGATAGCGGGCTTGTTCTCCTCTTCCCAGGCGGACGACACGGCTGACGCAGACGCGAACGATCCGGCGGTGACAGCCGCGAACAGCCTTCAGGGTATGCTGACCACTGCGCGGTCGGGGACGGCCTACGTCATCACCGTTCAAGTGACTGCATCAACTCCAGACAAGGCCTCGCAACTCGCCAACGCGATCAGCTACGGCTACTCGAAAGAGCGCTCCGAACAGCGATACGAGCGTGCGTCTCGGGATGCAGATTGGCTGAAGGGGCGCTTGAACGAGTTGCGCTCTCAGTTGACCGCATCCGAGGATGCCGTCGCGAATTTCCGGAACCAGAACGAGCTCACCCTGAGCCGCGACACCCAGACGGTGACCGACCAGCAGCTCGCCGACATCAACTCCCGGCTTGTCGCGGCACAGACCGACACGGCCGAGAAGCGAGTCCGGCTGGAGCAGGCGACGCAAGCGAGCTCGAACTTGGGCAACGTCGAGGCGGTGCCGGAGGTGATGCGCTCACCGGTCATTCAGAACCTCAAGCAGCAGGACTCCGAACTCGCGAGAAAGGAGGCAGACCTCGCCGCGCGTTACGGTCCGCAGCATCCTCAGGTCATGTCCGTTCGCGCAGAACGCGGCAAGCTGCGCGCAGCCATGGGAGCCGAGGTCCGGCGGACCCTGGCAACCATCCGCAGCGACTACGAGATTTCGAAAGCGCGAGAAGACGCGCTGACTGCCAGCCTCAAGAACCTGACAACGCAGTCGGGGTCCAACGGCGTCGTGGGGGTGCAGCTCAACGAACTCGAGCGCACGGCTGCGGCCAACAAGGCGATCTACGAGGACTTCCTGACCCGAGCCATGCGCTCGCAGGAACAGGCCAAGCTGCCCGTTGAAGATGTTCGCGTGATCACCGAGGCAATCCCGATCGGGGCGCCCAGCTGGCCGCGCAAGAAGCTCACCATGGCTCTCGGTGCCATGCTCGGCCTCGTTGTCGGCGTCGGTATCAGCGCGGCGCTGGAATTCATGGCGTCGGGATTTTCCACGACGAAGCAGGTCGAGGACGTCACCGGCTTCCCCGTCCTCGCCACCATCATGCGACAGAGGGCAACCACCGCCGGTGAACCGGTGGCGCTTCGCCTGATCGAACGGCCCCTGTCGCGGTATGCCGAATCAGTCCGGTCCATCTGGGCCTTCATGCGGACCGGGGGAGCAGAGCCGGGCAGGCAGATCTATGCCGTGTCGTCAGCTTTCCCTCAGGAGGGCAAGTCGAGCGTTGCCCTGGCGCTCGCCATCGCGGCCGCTGAAAATCGCAGCCGGGTGCTCCTCATCGATGCCGACCTGCGCCGGCCCTCGATCACGGGCACATTGCACCTGACCGGGCAGGCGGGCCTGACGGATATCCTGATGGGCAGATCTCCGGTCGGTCAGGCGATCTCCTCGCTTCAGGAACTCTCCGTCGACGTCCTGCCCGCCGGCACGCCGGTCGGCAACCCGTCCGGGCTGATCGCGTCGAACATGATTCGCGTCCTGCTGGAAGGTCTCGCGAATCGCTACGACGTGGTGATCGTCGATACGCCGCCGGCCGGCGCCGTTACCGATGCGATCGTTCTCTCGCAGTTTTTCACCCGCATCATTTTCGTGGTGAAGTGGCAGATGACGCCGCGAGAAGCGGTCGTCCAGACTTTGCGCAAGTTTCCGCTGCGTAAAATCGCGGGCGTAGTGCTGAACGACGTGGACCCCAAATGGGGTCACGACAAGCCGTACCAGTACTACGGCGCGCCCGAGTTCGAGAAGTATTTCAAGGACGGCGACTAAGCGCGCTGGCCGGGCGCGTCTCCCGGCCAGCCCGCCAACCACCCGGCAGCCGTCGCGAGCCCCGGTCGGCTTCAGGCCGGGCGATGTCCGTCGATATCCGCCATGGCTTCCAGATACTGGACGGCGATCCGGCGCCACGAGAAGTCTTCTGCCCGCCTGCGGCCCGCGGCGGCCAGCGCCTGCCGTGCAGCAGGGTCGTGCAGAAGTGACGCCGTCGCATCGACCCACGCATCCCGATCGTCGGGGTCGAGGAGGATCGCGCCGGTTCGTCCAATCTCGGCAAGGCTCCCGGCCCGAGACGCGAGAACGGGGCAGCCGCGCGCCATCGCCTCGGCCATCGGCAGGCCGAAGCCTTCCATCCGCGAGGGGAAGAGGAAACACAGGGCTCTGTCGAGCAGCGACGCCAGATCGTCGTCGCTGACCCGGCCGACGACCCGGATGTTGCCAGCCTGCCAGCCGTCGTAGCGGCTGACGTCGAACGACCCGGCCAGCACGAGATCGAGGCCCAGCGCGTCGAGTGCTTCGGCCATTCCGACCATAAGTCCAGTGTTCTTGTAGGGCAGGTCCCGCCCGATTCCGAGAACGAAGGGCTTGGGAAGCTCCGGAAGCGAATGGGAGAGGGCGGGGTTCCAGCGGAGCGCGTGCTCGCTGCCATTGTAGGTGACCGTGATGTTCTCCGGCCGGCTGAAGCCGAGGCGCACGATCTCGGCCTTCGAGAACTCCGAGACAGTCATGAGGCGCGCGCGCTTCCCCAAGAGAGGCGTCAGGAGCGAATGAGCGTAGCGGAAGCCGCGGCTGAAGCTTTCCGGCATGGTGATCGAATGGAGGTCGTGGACGCACAGGATCTGGCGTCTGGCAGCCACAGGGCCGAGGTTGCCGAAACTGAGGAGCCGGTCCGCCGCCGCCCAGGGGAGCTGAACCTGAACCCAGAATTGCGGGATGTGGACGGGCAGGGGCGGCACGACCCGCACCGGGATCGACCGGAAGAATCCGGCTGCAGGCTGAACCGGCGAGATCACCTCGAACCGCACACTTTGCGTCAGCGGGTGTCCTTCGGCCACGAGCGCATCAAGCGCCTGGGCGACCTCATGGCCGTAGCGCGCAACGCCAGTCGGCTTCAGCGACAGGAAATCGCCATTGATGTGCCAGAGCTTGGTCAGTGCTTCAGTCAACCCAGTCGCCGCGGGCTCGAGAACGGGCCCGCGATCAGGAAGGAAAAGGGGCAGGTCCGGCGGACGGTCGTCAATAGCTGCCCCGGCCGGACATCAGGATGGCGAACGTCCGGATGAAGATCGAGGCGTCGAGACGCCATGACCAGTTGGAGACGTAGCGGCCGTCCAACTCGACACGCTCGGTGTAGCTTGTGTCGTTCCGGCCGCTCACCTGCCAGAGGCCGGTCAGTCCCGGGCGGGCGGCCTCGTACAGGTGGATGATGCGGCCGTAGTAGGACCGCTCAGCCTGCACGATCGGACGCGGGCCGATCAGGCTCATGTCGCCGCGCAGGATGTTGATCAGCTGCGGGAGCTCGTCGAGGCTCGTCTTGCGGAGAATGCGTCCCAGGGTCGTGCACCGCGGATCGCGCTTGAGTTTGCGCGTCTGCTCCCATTCCAGCCGTGCGGCCGCGTCACGCTCGAGAAGGTCGGAGAGCACCTGGTTGGCGTTCGGGACCATCGACCGGAACTTGTAGCAGGAGAACATTCGCCCCCGGTATCCCAGGCGCTTCTGGGAATAGAACACCGGCCCCCGATCCTGCAGCCAGATCAGCAGCGCGATCGTGGCAATCAGGGGAAGGAGCAGAACGATGCAGGTGAATGCGAATGCCAGATCGGAAGCGCGCTTCGCCCGCCCGCCCACCGGCCTGTCCACCCGGGCCCAGTCGTCCCGCGTCACCGCAAGAGACATGTCGACCGCGGTCTGCGGCGGGGCCCATTCAGTGGATTCGGTCTGCCTCATCCATATGTCCTTTCCGAATCTCTGCACCCACTAGCACAACCGTCCATAACGTCTCAATGTTAAATTTTAAAACAAGTGAGCGTGGAGTTTCGTTCAAGCTTCATGCAGTCAGAATGATGCACCAAAATCTGTGGCAAGAACAGGGCGAACCGGCAGGTTTGCCCGCAGATCTGTGTCATCGAATTGTTGTTGAGGATTTACAACACTCGCACAAAATTTAGGACCTTGCCGTGCTCGACTTCATTGCATCATGGCATTATTTAAGCTCACCTTCATAGGGATGCATTAACCATGATCGCATGTTGTCTGGATGGTAGGCAGTCCTCGCTCTCGGCATGTTTCGGACCCACAAATTTTGCACAATGAGCGGTTGCGTCGTACCTGAATGCACTTGAAACAAGCAGTCACCCATCAAACTCGGAACCACCCGTTCAAGCTTTATTGGCGTCAAGTTTTTGTGCATTGAAAGGTTCCCGTGAATGAGGAGAACGGTTCCCTGCCATGACTCGGGTGTGCGCAAGCGCGCACAGCGGAGGTTCTGCCGGGTATAGACCCACCCGGTGTTTGCCTCTCATGGGCGACCCGCTAACACGGATGCCGCGTAAACGGCGGCGACTGAGAATGTGACGTGGGGAGAGAGCGGCTCTCCCTTTCAGGCTGAAGATGACGAGCGGCAGAGGTCGGCACACGGATTGGACGGACTGCCGTGAGGCGGGCAGCACACTGTTCCGCACCCGCGAGTTCGAGCTACTCACGCGCTGTGTTCGCTGGCCCGCCCAACCGGAAGACCCGGATCGCATCGGCCAGCTTTTGTCATCACCGATCGATTGGCGGCGGTTTCTTGCGCTCGTGCGGCAGCACAGGGTGGCCGGACTGGTGAATGCCACGCTCAGCCCGTCGCACGCCAGCATCCCGGAGACTTTTCAGCGAGAGCTGGCCCTTGCTGCGCGTAACGATACGCTGACGGAGCTGATGCTCCTCAACGAGACGCTCCGGCTCACCGGAATACTCGAAGAGGGAGGCGTGCCGGTCGCCGTTCTGAAAGGGGCCGAACTCGCCCTGCGCATCTATGGCCGGCTCGGGATACGGCAAAGCGTGGACGTCGATCTGCTCATCTCCGCCGAGAGCATCGATGCTGCCTCGCACCAGCTCGAATCCGACGGCTACAGACGCATTGAGCCCGCGCAGGATGTGGAACAACGGCTGCTGGCCCGACACGTTCTCGTTCACAAGGACTTCGTCTTCGTGCACCCCGCACGCGACGTCGTCATCGAGCTTCACTGGAGGCTGTTCCAGAACCCGTTTCTTTTCCCGCGCAGTGCAATCCGCGAGCGAGACACGATGCTCATGGGTGGGCGCAAGGTCAGCGTACTCCCTCGCGAGCTCGAGCTGCTCTATCTCTGCGTGCATGGCGCCGAGCACGGTTGGATGCGGCTCAAATGGCTGGCCGACATAGGTGCCGCTCTCCGAATGGGTTGGGTTGACGCGGAGGAACTTTACGAGGCTGCCAGGCGCCTGGGCGTGACGCGCGTGGTTGGCCCGGGCCTGCTGCTGTCCCATCGCCTGCTCGGGACCAGCCTGCCATCCCGGTTGATGCACGACATGGAGTCGGACTGGCGCATGCGACGGCTGTTCCTGCACGCGGCTGACTATCTTGTCGGGGAAGAGGACGGCGTTGAACTCGAGGATCGCATCGAGGAGCGCACGCGAAAAAACCTCGACCATTATCTATTCTCCAGCGACATCCGCTTCCTCGCGAGAGAGCTGCGCTACGATCTGCTCGACAGGTCACGCGGCGAAAAGAACGCCATCGAACGCGCCATTAAGCTCGCGGGGCGCCTGACCGCGCTGGCCACAAGAAGGTGAGCGTTCAAAATCAGTGGGAAACGAATCACGCGCCTTGCTTGCCTTGAGCGCGCGACTTAAGCAGTATTAAGCTAGCTGAACTTCAGGCATTCGGCTTGGGTCGTTGCTGCTTGCGTTGGCAGAATTGAGTGCCGATTGTGCAACGAGAAGATCCACGTTTCGTACCGCGGCAGCGACAAGTCATCGATGTGACGAGCCCATTCACGACCTTAGGAAAAGTTGACCCCGAGCAGCGCGACATCCGTGAGCCACTGTTCCATGGCCGCGTCCTTCACGTTGCGCGCGTCGGCTATCTCGGCGGAGCGGAGCGGGTGCTTCTGACCATCGCCGAGTGCTCTCGGCGTTTCGGAGCGGAACCCGTAGTCGTTTCGCCGCCGGGCGAAGTTCAGGATCTCGCCAGGCGGGCGGGGCTCGGCACGGCCATGATCTCGGCCGCCCATCTCAGGGTCACGTCGAACCCCTTGCTCCTCGTCCGATACCTGCTCGAACTGCGGACGGTGCAGAAGGAGATCCTGGGCATCTGCAAGTCGAGGCAGATCGACCTCATCCATGCCCACCACCCGTTGAGCGCGCTCTACTGCCGCGACGCCGTCCGGCACCTCGACATCCCGCTCGTGCTGCACATTCACGAGGGGCTGCCCGCCAAGTCGCTGTACTCGAGAGCGCTGAGGCAGGCATCCGCGCTCGCCACCCGCATCGTGTGCGTGTCGTCGGTCGGGAACGAGTTGCTGCGGGTCGCAGGTGCGGATGGGTCGCGGGCGCAGGTGATCCCAAACGGTGTCGACCTCTCGCAGCTTCCACCGGCCGGTGAAGCGGCGCCGCCGGAAATCACTGGCCAAGGGCCGCACGTCGGTGTGTTCGGCGTCCTGGAGCGAAGGAAGGGGCACCACGTACTGCTGCAATCCGCCGTCTCGATCCTCTCGCAGATGCCGGACGCGCAAATCTGGGTGGTAGGCGGAACCCCTTCGCCGCACTCGGCCAAGTTCCGCAGCGAAATCGAAACCACTGCCCAGGCGCTCGGCATAGCCCGGCAGGTTCATTTTGTCGGTCACCGCAACGACGTCTACCGCTGGATGAAGGCGATGGACGTCGTTGTTTCCAGCTCGATCCATCATGAATCGCTCAGCATGGTTGCGCTCGAGGCGATGGCCATGGGGCGTGTGGTCGTTGCCACCCGGGTCGGCGGAATTGCCGAGGCGATCGAAGATGGGGTGAGCGGCTTCCTTGTCCCCCCCGACGATCCCGAAGCTCTCTCCGCCGGGATCATCAGGGCGCTCCGGAGCACTGATCGCGAGAAGATCGGGGCGGAGGCCGCGAGGAAAATTCACGCGCGCTACACGGCGACGGCGCAGTGCAGGGCCGTGATCGACGTCTATCGTGGCGCGCTTGCGGGCAAGACGAGGGCCGCGTCGTGACCTGGTGGTCTGGTCACCGATCGCCGATGACGGACATCAGGAGCGAGCGCGAATGGAAGCGCCGCCTCGTGTACTCGGTGGGGTCGACATCGTGGAAGTACCGGCCCACCGTAGGGTCCGGACGCGCGAGGCGGATCATAAGCTCCGCCGGCCCGGTGAACATGCGAACCATCGCCGTGGCAGTCGCGGAAGGATAGCCGGTGACGGCATGAGCCGCGGCCCGCAGCCCGCCTCGCACCTGGCCGTCTTTCAGCCGCCTCCTGGACAGGCCGAGCAGAACCTCCGCCTCCTTCAGACGGGCGGTGAATGATTGAACCTCCGGGCGGGACCGGGCGACCTTCTTCGCGAGGGTCAGTTCCTCGGCAAGCATGCGCTCGTAATCGCCAGACATCCCGCCATCCCCACGCCGGTAGCCGACGAGGTAGTCGCGGACGTAGACAAAGCGGAAGCCGGCCGCGATGCGCAGCTGGAAATCGTAGTCCTCGCAACCGCGAACCATGCTCTCGTCGTAGGGGCCGACCACGTCGAGGATGTCGCGGCGGAAGAGCGGGCTGCTCCCGTTGCCGACGAAGTTGTAGTAAAGGTGCCGGTTGAGCACCTTGCCATTGTAGAAATACGGTGGCGGCGTCCGGATCACGCGCCCGTGCTTGTCGATGTCGCGGAACCCGCAATAGACCAGGCCAGCCGATGCGCCCGCCTCTTCGAGAACGGCGACCTGCCGCTCGAGTTTTGTGGGATGCCAGAGATCGTCAGCATCGAGAGGCGCGATGAAGCGTCCACGCGCCGCGGCGATACCTGCATTCCGCGCTGCCGGCAGTCCGCGATGCGGACCCCGGATGAGCGAGACCCGCTGGTCCTGAAACGCCGCGGCCCTGACGATGTCGGCCGTCTCGTCGTTCGAGCCGTCGTCAACGACGATGACCTCGATGCTTTGCAGCGTCTGGGCCAAAGCATCGCCCAGCGTCAGGCCGAGCGTTCTGGCCGCGTTGCGTGCAGGAATGACGACCGAGACCACCGGCGTTGACATGAGGCCGAACAGACCATTGAGTTATTGTCAGGTCCAGCCTGAGTTGCCGGATCAAGACCTGTCTGGCGCCGCGAGCCGGCGCTGAACTGGTCTATGGGTGCGGGATCCGAATGAGTCCAGTCCGGACAATCACCATCGTTATCCCGACCTATAACCATGCCGCGTATCTCTGGGACGCGCTGCTGAGCTGTTTCAATCAGAGTGTCCTGCCGGACGAGATCATCGTCGTCGACGATGGTTCCTCGGACGATCCTGCCGCGGTGGTTCGCGAATTCCCCGGCGTCATTCTTCTTCGACAAGACAATCTCGGGCTTGCGGCGGCGAGAAACGCCGGGCTCGCACGTGCCAGCGGCGACGGCATCGTGTTTCTCGACGCGGACGACCGCCTGTTGCCGCCGGCGATTGCCGCTGGTCTCGCGTGCCATCATGATAACGGGGACGCCGGCTTCGTCTACGGCGCCTTCCGTTTCGTGGACGAGGGGCTGCGGCCTGCAACGGGCGACATCTTCGCTGCTCCCGGTCGGGATCCTCACCTCACATTCATGACCCGCGGCAATGTCGTCGGGATGCATGGCGCGGTGATGTACCAGCGGCGTGCGCTGGAGTCCGAAGGCGGGTTCGACGAGACCCTCAGGGAGTGCGAAGACCTGGACGTCTATCTCCGCATGTCCCGCACGAGGCTCGTGGCCGCGCACGGGAAGACGGTGGCGGAGTATCGCCGGCACGGCGGCAACATGTCCAAGAACCGTGCACGCATGCTGGCCACCGCCTCCCGCGTGCTGATGCGGGAAGCGGAACGGTCGGGTGGATCGGCCAACGCCCGCGCCCAGGCGGAAGCGGGAATTGCGGCTCTTACGCGCATATACGCCGGCCCGATGGTGAGGGATGCCATTGCGGGCGGCGTGACCGGTGCCGGCCTGCGCCGCGCGGTCGCGATCGCCGCGCGACACCCCGCCGATGTCGTGGCGACCGTCGCAGACAGGATCAGGGACCGTACCGCCCGCCGGCTGCCACGACCGCTGGGCGAGTTGCTCTACAAGGAGGTTCGCGTCCCGCAACGCCGTCGCGTGGATCCCAGGGCTTTGGAGAGGCAGGTCGCGCACAGGCAACAGCTCGAGCTAGGCGCCGAACTGACGATCCCCCAGCTGTATCTGCGGGGCGTCCTGCCGAAGTGGCGTCAACAGGCCGGCGATCGCGCCCTGGAAATCTGGACGGCTCCGGCCGCAGGTCTGAACCGCAGGCCGGTGTGCATTCCGGCGCTTCTCATGCCCGGCAGCGAGACCATCGCCGCGGGCCAGACGCCGGCAAGTCTCGAGACAATCATCCTGCTGGCGGCGGGCCTGCCCGTTGAGCAGGCCAGAGTCCCCATCCGCCAAGCGGAGGAACTGCTTGAGCCTGGTGGGCGGCTTCTTTTGTCCTTCCAACTCGTTCGATCTGAGCCCCGCGATCACGCCTCATCCATGTCGACGATCGATGCTGTCCGGAGCGTTCTCGCTTCCGTTTTCCCAGACGTGAGAATTTGGAGCGAGGGAAACGACTACGCCGCCCTGGCGGCCTGGCATGGCCTGCTCGAGAGCGAGATCGACCAGGCAGCGCTTCAACCGGCTGACCCGGCGCGCCCTGTCGTGATTTTCGCGGAATGCAGAAAGCGCACCGCTGCGAGCCCGGTCAGTCGGGATCCGGAGCCCTCCACGCCCGGCCAGCCACGATGACCGGGATCGAAGGATCGGCCTGCGCAAGCTTGCCCGGATCCAGTTCCTCGGTCGCGAGCCCGTGGAGAAAGGCGCAGGCCGCATAGACGTTGCCGTAGGACACGACGTCGACGAACGCCTCCCCGAAGGCGTGCGACAGCAAGAGGGTGAGCGCCCTTGCACTCAACGACCAGAGCCAGGCGTCACCCCATTCGTGCCTGTCGATCGCAGACACGCCGGGAACGGTCACGAGAAGCGAGCCCCCGGGCTTCAACGCGCCTGCGAGATGGCGCAGCGCGCTCGCCATGTCCTCGATCAGATGCAGGGTCTGCGTGAGCACGATGCAGTCGAACGCCGCTTCGGGCAGCGATCCCGGTCGCGATATGTCCCCGAAGAGGGTCGCCGCGGAGTTCCGGCAGTCGACGTGGAGAACGTCGCTTCGCGTAATCGCCTCGCCCCCGAAACGGACGGTGTAGGCGTTGCCTCCGATCTCCAGGACATGCCCTCGGATGGAGGCGCTGTTGGTGTCTAGAAAGTCCTCGATGTAGTGCCGATCCACCGGCAACCCGCGGCCTATGCCGAAATTGTCGTTGATCGGAGAAGTGCGCCCGAAATCCCCGAAGCGCACATGACCTTTCGCGGGCGTCCAGGAGTCCAGCACGGATCCGAACGGCCGCTGCAGCGCCTTCGCGGCGACTTTTCTGCCCTTTGCCGCCGCTGCCAGCGCACTCCCGCGAGGAGCAAGCCGCAATGCCGTCGCGAGGCCGCGGGCGGTCTCGGCGGGGAGGGGAGGGCGGGCGCCACCGTCGCCGTCCGACAGCCCCAGCGATTGCTTGAGAACCAGCGGACCATATTGCTCGGACAGGCGGCGGCGGGCAGCCTTGTGAGCCTCACGCTCGCTCGGCGAGCCGCACCGCCTTTCGTCTCGGTCGACCACGTTGCGGAGGGCCGAAAGCATCTCGGCCGGCTGCGCTTCGGCGCGGCGTTCGGCCTGGCTTCGCTCGGCTGTGACCATGTCGTGGGAGGCGAACGGACCGGAACGGGAAAGCCGCAAATACGCGTCGAATTCGTCCATGGGCTCGGCAGCCGGATCAAACCCGCCGGCCTGCGCCAGCGCGTCACGCCGAAACAGCGCGGAAGCGGCCAATCCGATGAAGTCGCCAGTGCCGAGCAGCGCCGCGTGGGCGTCCTCCGGCGCAGGCGCGAACCGGATGAAGGATGACGGGTGTCCCAGCCGGTCGACATACCGGTGCGCCCCGTACACGAGAACGGCGCCCAAATGAGCCGAAAAGGCCGCCAGGCCGGCCCGGATCGCTTCAGGAGCCAGGCGATCTCCGCTTTCGACAAAGACCAGGAACTGCTCGCTCACCGCGGCGAGGCCCTCGTTCCGCGCAGCCGACCGGGACAGGCCGGGGCGGCTGAGCACCGTGAGCGAAGGCCGGGGAGGGACGGGTTGATCTTCGTTGCCTGCAGGCCCGGTGAGGACCAGGATTACCCGTGCGGGAGGCAGTGTCTGCTCGTCGCACGAGGCCAGTGTGTCCCGCAGGGCGTCCGTGACCGCGCCGGCAGTCACGATGATCGCGGCGCGGTCGGAAGAACCCTGCTCGTCCGCGGCCGGGGTCATCGCTCGGGACGGCGTCCGAGCACAAGCGACTTGATCTTCGTCCGCACACCGCGGGGAACGCGGCGGGCGACGAAGCGTCTTGCCCGCTCGACGGCTTCGCCGGGTGCGTTGGCTACCGCGTAGGCCGTGGGATGCCGGTAGGGGAACTGCTCCTTCTTCAGGGCAGACCAGATCACCGGATCATCGATACGGTGTGACTTGAGGTAGGATTCCAGCCAGTCCAGGTACCGCCCCCGAGCGGGATGCGGCTTGTCGGGATCGTAGTCACCCCTTCCGATGGCCTGGTAGCAATGCGAGTCGGGGTGTTGCCTGTAGTAGTCGAGAACCTGGGGGTGGATCATGACCGGGACGTTCAGGCAGACTTTCGAGAGGAAAACCTGGTCTTCGTAGAGGCCCCTGAAACTGCTCTCGAACCCCCCAAGCGAGACGCACACTTCCTTGCGGCACAGCAGGCTGCAGATTCCGGGGAGCGATCCACCGCGGGTCGTCAGGAAAGCCGTCAGCACGGATGGAGGGGAGTGAACCCTGCCTGTTGACAACACCATGTCTCCAGCGACGTCGGACTGGTCCGCGAAGAACGGATCGACGTCCTGTTTCGAATGCCAGCTGAACCAGTAGAGCGTCGGCCCGTAGACCATGCCGACCTCCGGGTTGGCGTCCAGCATAGCCACGTGCTCTGACAGCCGACGGGGCAGCCAGATATCGTCGGCGTCGAGAAAGCAGACGAACTCGCCCCTGGCCTCGGCGATGCCCCTGTTCCGGGACGCACTCATGCCGAGATTGGCATGGCCTTCATGCTCGACGTAACGGATCCGGGCGGGATGGGCATCCGCGTAGGACTTCGCCAGCTCCGACGAGCCGTCCGTGGACCCGTCGTCCACGAGGACGAGTTCCCAGTCCCGGTACTCCTGCGCCAGCACGCTCTCGATGGCCTCGTCCATGTAAGGCAAGCCGTTCAGGAAGATCATCACCACGGTCACGCGGGGTGACAGAACGGCATCGCCGCCCGGAGCGGAGTGAGGTGTCGTTGGCATGGCTCAGGTTCCAAAAGTGAGCGCGAGCTCTTGCCGGAAGCGGTCGGCGGGCCAGTCGCAGACCTGGAGGCGGGGAAGCGCCATCTTGCGGAAGGCAGCGAAGGCCGGCCCCGGGCCGCTCGTGCAGGCGCATGAATAGCCGGCTTCGCTCGCCAGCCTGACGCTCGTCTCGTCGTAGCGGCCGTGCGGGAAGGAGAGGGTGCGTACCGGCCGGTCCAGCATTTGCTCCAACGCCTGCTTCCCGCCTGCGATTTCGGCCTCCTGACGCTCGGCGTTCAGAAGTGAAAGCGCCGGATGTGAAACGGTATGTGCTCCGATCTCCACGAGCGGATGGTTGGCGAGTTCCATCAGTTCGGTCCGCGTCACGCAGCGCCGGTCACCAGGGGCAGAGGGGGGAAGGCCGGCCCAGGACAGGAGCTCCTCGACAGCGAGATCCCGCGCTTCGGGGCTGAGCTCGAACAAGGTTTCGTAGACGGAGAGGAACAAGACCGCACGCGGCGTGTCGGGGGGATCCTGGTCCGCACGCCACGTCGCCAACCGCCTGGCCTCGGCCGGCGAGAGGACCGCAGCCTCGTCGAGTTGCCATTCGCGAATGGCGCCGTCGAGGCTCAATCTGAGCGATGCTGGCAGTTCGGTTTTGCCGAGAAGGGCAGCTTCCACTGCGTCCCACCAGAACCAACTCGCGCTCCCCACCGCGCCCGACACCACGAAAAGCGTCATGGGAACGCCGTGACGCTCCAGGATCGGGAGAGCGACCATCAAATTGTCGAGGTAGCCGTCATCGAAGGTCACGACCGAGAGGCGCTGCCGCTGAGCCGGCGAAGCCGCCAGGGCAGCCGAAAGCGTCGCGCAGGGCCCGGTCCGAGCGAGATAGGCGACGTGTTCCTCGAAGTGCGCGGGAGACACGACGAGATCCCACGGATCGACCGTTTCGCTGCCGATCCGATGGTACATCAGGATCTTCCGCTGGTCGGCGCCGCGTACCCGGCGCAGGAGCCTACGGATGCCGGCTTTCAGCTTCTGTCTCATCCGCGCGCCTGATGTAGAAGATCGTCTCCTGCCCGTACTCCGTTGCCGATTTGATGCTCTCCTCCGTGATCAGGCATCCGGATAGCGCCTCGATGATGGCGGATCTCGGCAGGGAAAGGTCGGGAATGCCGTCGTTCAGGGTCAGGGTTGTCTGCTTGTCCGCGTATGGGGTGAAAAGGACGAGCACCATCCTCTTCCGGAAGGACGCGACGGCGTTCGCGAGAATGGCGCGCCAGCCGTAGTTATGCTCCAGCACGTGGCGCATGAAGATGCAGTCGGGCGAGGACCGATACGCCTGCAGGTCGACGACCTTGTCGACGAACTCGCTCTCCGATCCGTCGAGCCCGACATAGGCGCTCTTCGCAACAAATGTCTTGGCGTAGGCCGTCCCGCAGCCCCAGTCTTCGATGGTGCCGTGGCCGTCGAGAAATTCGATGCCCTTCCGGTAGGACTGGTCGTCATCGTAGGCGAATTGCGGCCGGCCTTCGTACTGCCAGCGGCCTTTGACGCGCTCCGCCGGTGCATCCAGCGGCTTGCGCGCGGTCACCGCGAGCAGCATCTGGTACTCGGGATCAGAAAAGGCGAGTTCCTCGCGTGTCAGCTCTTCTTCAGCGAGGCCCTCCAGGAATGCGATCGAGGTCAGCACGTTGCCGAAGTGCTCGATCTTGATCTCGGCCTCGGGCCCGAAAGTCTCCCTGAGCAGCGCCTCTGCAGAAGCCCGGGTCAGGCCCCAGTGCCAGGTGTCGTTCCAGTCTTCGTCGGCGATCTGGGTGATTCCGGGGAAGGTGGCCAGCAACACCCCGCCGGGCTTCAGCGTGCGATAGACAGTCGCCAGCGCCGCGCGCAGATCGTAGATGAGCTGCAAGGTCTGGGTCAGGATCACGCAGTCCAGTGAGGCGGTCGGGATGTCGGGCGCGTCCGTCAGATCGCCGATATAGGTCGCCCAATGGGCGGATTCCGACGCGTGAAGGACGACGCTTTTCTCCACCCGGTCGCCGCCGAACCGCATCGTGTAGGTGTTGTCGCCGATCTCGAAGACCGTCCCGCGGATGACCTGCGCGTTCGCTTCGAGAAACGTCTCGATGTAGTAGCGGTCCACCGGACGTCCGCGGCCATAGCCGTAGTCGCGGCTGATCGGCTCCAGCGAGCGAAAATCGCCCCAATCGACCCGTCCGGGCGCAGGGTTGTACTCCCGGCCCAGTACGTTCCTCACCAGGAAGCGTTCCAGGCGGGGCCGCACGACTTTCCGGGCTGCGTCGACAAGATTGGTCTTCGGCACGGACCTCATCGCCTCCATGGTTTCAACGGAACGGCAGCGGTTTCACCCTGCGTCCGGTATGGCTCTGGCAGCACGCTAGTCTCCGATCAGCTGCAGGTCGCGCAGGCGGGCAAAGAGGCCCTTCTGTTCGATGAGTTGCCGCGGTGGACCGCTTTCCCTCACTTTTCCGTCCTCCAGGACGACGACGTGGTCGGCCTGACGCAACGTGCTCAGACGGTGCGCTACGACGACGACCGTCATGTCGCCTCGCCAGGATTCGATGCCGGTGAGAACGGAATCTTCCGTGATCGCGTCCAGCGCGTTCGTGGCCTCGTCCAGGATGAGCAGACGGGGCTCGGCGAGGATCGCGCGGGCGAGGCCGAGACGTTGGCGCTGCCCGCCGGACAACAGGGCACCGGCGTCGCCGACCCGCGTGTCGTAGCCCTTCGGCATGGCCGCAATGAAATCGTGGGCGCTCGCCTTGATGGCTGCCGCCACGATCTCCTCGATGGTCGCATCCGGCCGGGAGTAGGCGATGTTGTCCCGGACGGTTCCGTTCAGCAGTTCGATGTCCTGTCCGGCGATGGCGAGGCGTGAACGCCAGCTGCCGATGTCGAAGGTGGACAGGGGGACGCCGTCGACCAGGATCTCGCCCGAATCTGGATCATAGAGCCGGAGCAGGAGGTTGATGAGTGTGGTCTTGCCTGCCCCCGACCCGCCGACGATGGCGGTGACCTTGCCTGCCGCGATCTCGAAGGAGACCCCCTTCAGCACGGGCCAGACGGGCTGCGAGAGGGAATAGCCGAAATTGACGTCCCGGAACGTCACACTATCCCGCAAATGCTCGAACCGGCGGCTGCCGTCAGGGACATAGGGCTTGTCGGAGCGGTCCAGCAGCTTGTCGATGTTTTGCAGCGGAGCCGAAACGCTCGCCAGTTCCAGCCGCAGCCCGTCGAGCGCCCGGACATGCGGCTGGACCCTGTAGAGCGCCACCAGATAGGTCACGAGCGCGGCGCCCTGCATCCCGGTCCACTGGGCCACGATGAGAATGAAAAGGAAAAGGGCGACATAGACGAGTTCGAGGACCGGCCCTGTCAATCCGGTCAGCCTCTCGACGCTGAAGCTCTTTGTCCGCAGCGTCTCCGAAGCGCGCCCGAAACGCTGGAGCTCGGCCTCTTCTTTCCCGAAGGCCCGGATCGTGCGCATGGCATCGAGCAGGTCACACGCCCTCTCGGAGATGATCTGCTCGGCGCGCAGCAAGCCGGGGCTTTCGCGCCAGGCGAAGCGCGCGAAGGGGCGCGTCGCGAACCAGACGCACACGGAGCCGACCAGGAACGCCAGCGTCAGCTTCCATGACAGCAGGAGCAGCAACGCCCCATAGACGAGGATGACGCAGATCCGCGTGACAAAGCCGAGAACGGCGAACATGGCCGACGTGACCGCCCACGTGTCGCTCTCCAGCGTGTTGAGGAAGCGCCCGTCGTCGTTTTCGTTGATGTAGTCGAACCTGACGGTGAGAAGCTGGTGCGCGACGGCCAGACGCAGGCGGTGCGCAGCAAGGCCGGTCACCCAGGAGGAGAGGAGGCCGTCGAAGTAGACCAGGATCGATTTCACGGCGATCAGCGCGAACACGATCATCGACAGAACCAGGATGCGCCGGTCTTCCGGGATGGCGGAAGTGAGCGCGCCGAGCCTGCCCAGGATCTCGTCGTCGGCCTCGAAATCCGAGCTTCCCTGCCCGAACGAGCCGAGGATGGGGATCAGGAGGCCGATGCCGATGCCTTCGGCGATGGTGGAGACCGTGCTGAGAGCGACCACGGAGGGCAGTGACCACCGGGGGACTCCGGCAATGCGCCAGAGACGCCGCAGGGTCAGGAGGTCGTTCGGGCGGGCAATCATCGGCACCTGAAATCTATCGCACCGTCGCCAAGCGCCGCGCACCTCGTTGGTCAACTGCACGCAAGTTATCGACGCAGTAGGTCGCTAACAAGGCACATCGACCCGATGCAGCACTGCGGTCGCCACCGGCACCTTTATTCCCTCGCGCTGCCTTTGGTTGGCTGACGCCACTCCTGACGCCACCAGCCGAGCCCGCGCCGGACCTGTTTAAACGAGGATGAGCGACAGTCTACTATTAATAATAGCATCAAATTTGAGCCCATTGCAGCTTGTTGTCATTGACCTCGCGCGATCATTGCTGCCTAGCTCGCTGCAATCCGTCAGGTTTGCAGCCTATGGGGGAGGCCGTACGGGTGCCGCTGGCCGGAGCAGGGGGGCTTCAAGTCCCGAGCCAACCTTACGAGCCCGCCTGAGGCGGCCAACTTTGTGAAGGGAACCCCATTTGAACATCACTGATCGGCCGCCGCACAGGAAAGTCGCCCTTCTGACCGGGGTCACCGGGCAGGATGGAGCCTATCTTTCCGAGCTCCTGCTCTCGAAAGGCTACGTCGTCCACGGCATCAAGCGACGGTCTTCGTCGTTCAACACGTCCCGCATCGAGCACCTCTACCAGGATCCGCACGAGGAGGACCGGCGCTTCGTCCTTCACTACGGCGACATGACGGACGCGACCAACCTCATCCGTATCGTGCAGGAGGTACAGCCGGACGAGATCTACAATCTCGCGGCGCAGTCGCACGTGCAGGTCAGTTTCGAGACGGCCGAGTACACCGCCAACGCCGACGGCATCGGCACTCTTCGCGTCCTGGAGGCGATCCGGCTCCTGGGGCTCACCGGGAAGACGCGCTTTTACCAGGCCTCGACGTCCGAGCTCTACGGCAAGGTGCAGGAAACGCCGCAAAGCGAGCGCACGCCATTCTACCCCCGCAGTCCCTACGCGGCGGCAAAGCTCTATGCCTACTGGATCACGGTGAACTACCGCGAGGCCTACGGCATGCACGCCTCAAACGGCATCCTCTTTAATCACGAGAGCCCCATCCGCGGCGAAACCTTCGTGACCCGCAAGATCACCCGTGCAGTCGCGGCGATCCATCTGGGCAAGCAGGAAAAGCTCTTCCTCGGCAACCTCGACGCGCGTCGCGACTGGGGCCACGCCCGCGACTATGTCCGCGGCATGTGGATGATCGTGCAGCAGGACGAGGCGGACGACTATGTTCTCGCGACCGGCGAGACACACACGGTCCGCTCCTTCGTCGAGCGCTCATTCGCAGAGGTCGGCACTGAGATCGTCTGGAAAGGTGCCGGGGTTGACGAGAAGGGGTATGACGCGCGGACCGGGCGCTGTGTGGTGGAGGTGGATCCGCGCTATTTCCGTCCGACGGAAGTGGACCTGCTGATCGGAGATCCGTCGAAGGCGCACCAGCGGCTCGGCTGGCGGCATGAGACGACGCTTGAGGAACTCGTGCGTGAAATGGTCGCCGAGGACCTCGAAAGGGTGAAGCACGACGGGCGGGGGCCCGAGAAGGACTGACCGGACATGGCGGCCGAAGAGGGCGCGCAGGCACGCGCGTTCGACATCAAGGGCAAGCGCATCTTCGTTGCCGGCCATCGCGGCATGGTCGGGTCGGCGGTGGTGCGCCGTCTTGCCCGCGAGGACTGCACCGTGCTTGTCGCCACGCGGGACGAACTCGACCTGCTGCGCCAGGATGCCGTCGAGCGCTGGATGCAGTCCAACCGGCCCGACGCCGTGGTGCTGGCTGCCGCGAAGGTCGGCGGCATTCTCGCCAATGACCGGTACCCGGCCGACTTCCTCTATCAAAACCTCCTGATCGAGACGAACGTGATCGGCGCCGCGGCGGCGCAGCCCGTCGGAAAGCTCGTCTTCCTCGGCTCGAGCTGCATCTACCCCAAGCTCGCGCCCCAGCCGCTGAAGGAGGAAAGCCTCCTCACAGGCCCGCTGGAGCCGACAAACGAGTGGTATGCCGTGGCCAAGATCGCCGGCATCAAGCTCTGCCAGGCGTTCCGGCGCCAGCACGGTCTCGACTTCATCTCCGCCATGCCGACGAACCTGTATGGGCCGGGCGACAACTTCGACCTGCAGTCGAGCCATGTGCTGCCCGCCCTCATCCGCAAGGCGCACGAGGCGAAACTTTCGGGCGCGGCCGCGCTGGAGGTGTGGGGCACCGGCCAGGTTCGCCGCGAATTCCTGCATGTCGACGACTGCGCGGACGCGGTGGTGCATCTGCTGAAGCACTACTCCGGCGAGACACACGTCAATGTCGGGTGTGGCGACGACCTCACCATCCGCGAACTCGCATCGATGGTGTGCACGGCCGTCGGCTTCCGGGGAGAACTGCGCTTCGACACGAGCAAGCCCGACGGCACCCCGCGCAAGCTGATGGACATCTCAAGACTCATCCAAATGGGTTGGTCCCCCCGCATCGGGCTGAGGCAGGGGATCGAGGCGACCTACGACTGGTTCCTGAAGCACCACGCCGTCCCGTCGGCGTGATCTTTTCTTCTCACGCCGCGTCGGACGCCGACGCGCGACCCGCCATCAAGCCGTCGAGCAGGTCGAGATGCCGGGGGAGGCAGGCTCCTCGGAAATCGTAGCGCTTCGCGGTCCCGCGCGCGGCGTCGCGGAGGTCCGCATATCGGCGGGGCGTTTCGAGAACCTCGATCACCCGGCCGGCAATATCGTCTGGCGAGAAGAAATCCACCAGCAGTCCGTTCTCGCCGTGCCGCAGGACCTCCTGGACGGGAGGGGTGGCGGAGCCGATGACGAGACACCCCGCGGCCATGGCCTCCAGCATCGACCAGGAGAGCACGAAGGGGTAGGTCAGGTAGACATGCGCGGCAGAGACCTGCAGCAGCCGGACATAGGTGCCGTAAGGGATCTGCCCGACGAAGTGCACGCGCGACATGTCGAGGCTGCTGCCGACCTCCGCGAGCATCATCGCTTTCCACGTCTGCCCCGGCGGCGGCGGCTGACCGTAGCTGACGCCGTCCCCGCCGACGATGACGGCGCGTGCCTTGGGCCGGGCCTCCAGGATCTCGGGCAGCGCGCGCATGAAGCTGTGAAAACCGCGATATGGCTCCAGATTGCGGGCGACGAAGGTGACGATCTCGTCGCCCGCCCTGCAGACGACGCTGTCGCGCGCGAGTGAGATGCTGGCCGCGGGATCGGGCCGCACCGCTGTAGTGTCTATCCCGTCATGGATCACGCTGGTCCGGTCTGAATAATTCGGCGGAATTCGGCTCGCCTGCCACTTTGTGGGGGCAACGATGCTGTCCGACGCATCCATGGCCAGGAGCACGGCGGCATTTCGCCCGCGCACCAGGGAGACAGACTCCGCCCCATTGCCCGAGAATTCTGGGTCGAAGCCCACGTCTGCACCGCTCGCGCCATAGACGAATTCCACGAGGCTGACCAGCTTCGCGTCGGGCCAGACGTCCTTGAGGAAGACGGTCTCGCCCCAACCGGAATGGCCGAGCACGAGATCGGGCCGGTAGCCCGCCTGCCGGAGCTTGAGAGCCAGCCCAGCAACCGCTTCGGCGCGCACCATCTTGGCTTCGAAGTCGCGCGCCAGTCCATGGGTCGCCGAGAGCGTGTCAGCCGGGAGCCTGTAGCGTTCATGCCGGATGCCGGGCAGCGGACGGGAGCGCGGTCCGCCGATGGTGGTCACCTCGTGTCCCCTGGATGCCAGGGCCGGAGCCAGCCTGACATACTGGCCGGGAAAGTTCTGATGGACGAAGAGGATCTTCACGCCGCCTCCCTTCCACCAGCGCATCGGCTCAATGCCGGAAAGCCTGCCGAACCTGGTCGACGAGCGGGCTCGTGAGATAGGAGAGCACCGTTCGCGGCAGGGTCTGGATGTACGCCTCGACGGGCATGCCCGGCACGAGCCGCAGAGCCTTCAGCTGCTCGACTGCCTCGGGCGTGAGCGCGACCCGCGCGGTGTAGAACGACTTGCCGGTCCGGTCCTCGTTGGTGAGGTCAGGCGAGACGCGTCGCACAGTGCCGGGGACCTCCTTCGTCGCCCTGTGGTCGAAGGCGAGCAGGCGCAGCATCGCCGCCTGGCCCTGGCGGACATGGTCAATGTCCTGAGGCGCGATGCGCACCTCGATCTCCAGCAGTTCGGCGGCCGGCACGATCACCATCACGGTTTCACCGGGGGCGACGACGCCTCCCACCGTGTGGACCGCCAGCTGGTGGACGGTGCCTTCCTGCGGAGCCCGCAATTCGATGCGGCGGAGTTGGTCCTCCGCCGTGACCTTGCGCTGCACCAGCTCCTCGATCTTGCCCTGGGCTTCCCGGATGTCCTGCGCCACGTCCGAGCGCAGATCCTGGTCGACGTTGAGGATCTGAAGCTCCGTTTCGGCGATCTTGCCCTTGGCCTGCGCAGTGGCCGCGATCAGCTGCCCGCGCTCGCCCTCCAGCCGGGCCGTTTCGCGCTCCAGCGCGTTGACGCGCGTCAGCGGCACGAGCTTCTGGCGGTAGAGCTTGCGCACGCCGTCGAGTTCGCCGGAGATCAGCTCGACCTCCCTTGCCTTTGCTTCGATCTGGCGGTTCAGCCCTTCGATCTCGTCGCGGAGCTGGGCGACCCGCTGCGAAAGCTGTCCCTTCTGCCCGACACGCGATTCCAGCCGCAGCCGGAACAGCTTCTGCTCCGATTGCATCAGCCGCTGAACGGAAGGCGAGCCCACACGCTGCGTCAGGGCGTCGGGGAAGATGATCTCGTCGGCGCCGTCGCGCTCGGCCTCGAGACGGGCCAGCCGTGCCATCGTCTCGTCGAGGCTGTTGGAAACGATGGCGAGGTTGGCGCGCGTCACCGTGCCGTCGAGGCGCAGGATCACGTCTCCCGCCCGCACGGCATCGCCTTCCGAGACCAGGATCTCGCCTACGACGCCGCCCGTGGGATGCTGGACCTTCTTGTCGGCGCTCTCGACCACGATGATGCCGGGCGCGATAACCGCGCCGGCGAACTCGCTCGTGGCCGCCCAGCCACCCGCAACGCCGAACAGCAGCAACAGGGAGGCGCCGCCCATGATGAGATGCCGGCGGATCGTCGGCGACACCGCAGGGTGGCGGCCGTCCAGTGCGCCGGCGAGTGGCCCCAGGAGAGAACGGGACTTGCTCATCAGGCTCCCCCGCCATTCGCCGCCCGCGGCGCGCCGGCGCCGATGCCGGTGACGACGGCAGCGGGGCGCATCGGAGCGGGCGGCTCGCGCAGCACGGCGTTGAGCACCTCGTCCTTGGGGCCGAACGCGACGATCCTTCCCTCCCGCATCACGGCGACGAGGTCGCAGCCGGCCAGGGCGCTCGGCCGGTGCGCGACGACGACGGCGATGCCACCCCGGCCGCGGATGCCGAGGATCGCGGCGGTGAGCGCCTCGTCGCCCTCCGCATCGAGGTTGGAATTCGGCTCGTCGAGCACAACCAGGAAAGGATCCCCGTAGAGCGCACGGGCGAGCGCGACGCGCTGGCGCTGGCCGGCGGAGAGGCGGGCTCCGCCTTCGCCGATGGCGGTGGAGTACCCGTCCGGCAGGCGCAGGATCATCTCGTGCACCCCGGCGGCCCTGGCCGCCGCAAGGGCGGTCTCCGCCCGGCCCTGCGGGTCGAAGCGGGCGATGTTACGCACGACCGAGCCCGAGAACAGCTCGACGTCCTGCGGCAGGTAGCCGAGGTGGCGGCCGAGCTGGTCGGGGTCCCACTGGTCGAGCGCCGCGCCGTCCAGGCGAACGGTTCCGCGCGCAGGCTTCCAGACGCCCGCGAGCAGCCGGGCGAGAGAGGACTTGCCGGATCCGCTGGGGCCGATCACCCCCAGCGCCTGCCCGGCCTTCAGCGTGAAGGTGGCATCCTGGACCACGGCGATCGGCGATCCCGGCGGGGCGCCTGTGAGGCCTGTCACGGTTAGCACGGCCTTGGGAGCGGGAAGCTGCATCTTCGGCTCGGCCTCCGGCGCCGAGGCCAGCAGATCCGTGAGACGCCCCCACGCCTGGCGTGCCGCGACGAAGCCTTTCCAGTGCGCGATCGCCTGCTCGACGGGAGACAGCGCGCGCGCGGTGACGATGGACGAGGCGATGATGATGCCGGCCGTCGCGGAGCCTTCGATGACCAGGAGCGCCCCGATGGCGAGGACACCGGACTGCAGGGCGAGGCGCACCACTTTCGAAATGCCGCCCAGTGTCGAAACAAGGTCCGCTGCCTCCTGCTGCCGCAGCCCGAAGGCCTCGTTGCGGCCGTCGAACACGGATCGCAGGAAACCGTTCATCCCGAGCGCGCGCGTGGCCTCGGCATTGCGGGCCACCGACGCCACGAGCGCGAAGCGGGCCCCGGCCTCCTCCGCCACCGCCTTGGCGGGCCGGCGTGCGCCGAGTTCCGACATAAGCGCCAGCCCGAAGAGCACCACCGCACCCGCCAGGGCGGTGACCCCGATCAGGGGGTGGAAGGCAAAGCAGATGACGAGATAGAGCGGGATCCAGGGCAGGTCGAAGAAGGTGGCCGGGCCCCCCGACGCCACGAAGGCCCGCACCTGGTCGAGATCGCGAAGCGGGGACAGGGTGTCGCCGCCGCGCTCGCGATTGAGCGGCAGCCTCGCCACGGCATCGAACACCGCCGGGCCCAGCCGCGCGTTGAGGCCTGTGCCGACCCGGTGCAGCACACGGCCGCGCAGCACGTCGAACAGGCCCTGGAAGACATAGAGAACGCCCGCGATCACGCACAGCGCGACGAGCGTGGGGACGCTGTGACTGGGAATGACGCGGTCATACACCTCCAGCATGAAGAAGGAGCCGGTGAGATACAGGATGTTCGTGCCGGCGCTGAGCGCCACGAGGCCGGCAAGCAGTCGGCCTGCCGTGAGGTCGAAGCGGAGCTTTGGCCAGGAGGCTGGAACAGGAACGCGCATCCACCTCGCCCCAATGAGGTAACACTTTGGTAACTTTAATGATCGTGAGCAGCCAATGTCAAACGCACTGAATTCGCTCAGTCCATTTCGAGGCAGCAGTGTGGCGAACGGGCGGCACTTCCATGAAAGGGGCAAACAAGTAATTGAAAAACTTGAGTAAACGAATCTTGCGTACGGAAACTGGTCTAATTGGACGTCATCCCGCTTGACACACGAACATGGTTACTGAAAACTTAACCCAACCAAAAGTGGTAGCTCCGATACGCCTGAAACCGTCACACCGTGCCCTCCCGCGCGATCGCGGACCTGTGCGCCGAGTGGAGCGCAGGTAGGGACGGCAAAGCGACAGGCCTCGCGGGCACCAACTCGAGCCCGGAGGATCCGTCATGGCCTGGACGCCGAACACCCTGCCGACCGAAGGCGATGACAGCTTCACGGGTTCCGATTTGGCCGATCCGTTGCTCAACTTGCTGGGAGGCAACGATTCGGCGACGGCGCAGGGAGGCAATGACACCGTCAATGGTGGAGATGGCAACGACACAATCGACGGGGGCGCCGGCAACGACACGCTGAACGGCGATGCGGGCGACGACACGATCTCTGACACGATCGATGATGGCGGTACGACCAGTATTTCTGGTGGGGCCGACGACGACGTTATCAACCTTTACATTCTTAATGCAGGAGCCGGCACCGTCGACGGAGGTAGCGGGTCCGACCAGCTGAGCGTTGGAGGGTCTCAGAACTTGGGTTCTATGACTTTTGCGGGCATGGAGTTCCTCAACACCAATGGAGGTGTTGTTACGGGAACGGCCGCGCAGTTCGAGGCCTTCGACACTATCCGCTACAACGCTGATTACCCGAATGACTCAGTTTATCTCACGTTGTCAAAGGCGGGCACCGTTGACCTATCAAGTGAGTTGGGCACACGAGGGGTGAACATCACGGGAAGTGATGTCGTTGTCAACGTAGATCCCAACCAGGCCAACAGCGGTAATGACAAGATCACGAGCGGCGATGGCGATGACGTCTTCTCCGGACGGGGGGGCAATGACACATTGTCGGGCGGGATTGGAAACGACACAATAGACGGGGGTGCCGGGGACGATGCGGTAACTGGCGGTTCAGGCAACGACTCGCTTGAGGGAGGCACCGGCAACGACACCCTTCAGGGTAATGCCGGTGATGACATCATAAGCGATACGATCGACGATGGAGGCACCACCAGCATAAGCGCCGGTACCGACGACGACAGCATCAGCCTATACGTCCTGAATGCCGGGGCCGGCACTGTCGACGGAGGCACCGGCAACGACCAACTCACGATCCAAGGAAGTCAGATCCTGGGTTCCCTGACTTTCACGGGAATGGAAATTCTCAACACGATCGGCGGAAACGTGCGCGGCACGGCGACTCAGTTTGAGGCGTTCGACACGATCCGCTACAACGCTGATTTTCCAAACGACCGAGTTTACCTGACGCTATCGAAAGCGGGCATTGTCGACCTTTCCAGTGAGTTGGGCACAACAGCCGCAAGCATTACTGGAAGCGAAGTCGTTCTCAACGTCGACCCCAATCAGGCCAACAGCGGCAATGACGGGATCACAACCGGCGGCGGAGACGATGCCATTTCAGGACTTGGCGGCAACGACACGATCTCGGGCGGCGCCGGCAACGACACGATCGATGGCGGCGCCGGCAACGACACGCTGAACGGCGATGCGGGCGACGACACGATCTCTGACACGATCGATGATGGCGGTACGACCAGTATTTCTGGTGGGGCCGACGACGACGTTATCAACCTTTACATTCTTAATGCAGGAGCCGGCACCGTCGACGGAGGTAGCGGGTCCGACCAGCTGAGCGTTGGAGGGTCTCAGAACTTGGGTTCTATGACTTTTGCGGGCATGGAGTTCCTCAACACCAATGGAGGTGTTGTTACGGGAACGGCCGCGCAGTTCGAGGCCTTCGACACTATCCGCTACAACGCTGATTACCCGAATGACTCAGTTTATCTCACGTTGTCAAAGGCGGGCACCGTTGACCTATCAAGTGAGTTGGGCACACGAGGGGTGAACATCACGGGAAGTGATGTCGTTGTCAACGTAGATCCCAACCAGGCCAACAGCGGTAATGACAAGATCACGAGCGGCGATGGCGATGACGTCTTCTCCGGACGGGGGGGCAATGACACATTGTCGGGCGGGATTGGAAACGACACAATAGACGGGGGTGCCGGGGACGATGCGGTAACTGGCGGTTCAGGCAACGACTCGCTTGAGGGAGGCACCGGCAACGACACCCTTCAGGGTAATGCCGGTGATGACATCATAAGCGATACGATCGACGATGGAGGCACCACCAGCATAAGCGCCGGTACCGACGACGACAGCATCAGCCTATACGTCCTGAATGCCGGGGCCGGCACTGTCGACGGAGGCACCGGCAACGACCAACTCACGATCCAAGGAAGTCAGATCCTGGGTTCCCTGACTTTCACGGGAATGGAAATTCTCAACACGATCGGCGGAAACGTGCGCGGCACGGCGACTCAGTTTGAGGCGTTCGACACGATCCGCTACAACGCTGATTTTCCAAACGACCGAGTTTACCTGACGCTATCGAAAGCGGGCATTGTCGACCTTTCCAGTGAGTTGGGCACAACAGCCGCAAGCATTACTGGAAGCGAAGTCGTTCTCAACGTCGACCCCAATCAGGCCAACAGCGGCAATGACGGGATCACAACCGGCGGCGGAGACGATGCCATTTCAGGACTTGGCGGCAACGACGCGATCTCGGGCGGCGCCGGCAACGACACAATCGACGGGGGGAGCGACACCGACACCGTCGCGTATAGCGGCCTTCGCTCCGATTACACGGTGACCGAACCGGGCAATGGGTACCTCCACATTGCCGACAAGCGCGGCGGTTCGCCGGACGGAATCGACGACATCGTCAACGTCGAAAAAGTCTCCTTCGGCAACGGCGTAACCTTCTCGGCCGCGAGCCTTCGCGGCGCCGCTGAATACGCCATCTCCGACGCCCTAACAGTAGCCGAAGGGGGGGCCCTCCAGTTTACGATCACCCGGAGTAACGCTACCGGCAACGGCGCGGTAACCGTGAGTTTCGGCGGCACGGCGACGTCAGGCGAAGACTACACCGCCCCGTCCACATTGGTGCAGTTCACCAACGGCCAGTACACCAGGACGGTCACGGTCCCGACCCTCACCGACACGAAGATCGAGCCGAACGAGACGGTGACGGTCTCGTTGAGCAACCCCACCGCCGGCGGTGCAATTGCGGAAGGGCAGGGCACTGCCGGAGGCATCATCACGGATCAGACGGCCCCGCCCGTCTACACTGTTGGAACCCCGGCGGCCGCCATTGAAGGCAATGACCTCGTTTTCACGATCACGCGGACGGCCACGGGCACAGCGGAAACGGTGAGCTATTCGCTCGCAGGCTCCGCAGGTTCCCCGTCCGACTACAACGCTCCGTCCGGTTCTGTCGAATTCGGCCTGAACGACGTCACCAAAACGGTCACGATCGCGACGAAGAGCGACACCGTCATCGAAGGATCCGAAACCGTCGAGCTCACCCTCGGGACGCTAAGCGGCACCGGCACGATTGGCCAGGTGGGCAAGAGCGCGACGGGGACCATCACCGACGCAACTCCTCAGCCTGCCTACACGGTCACGGGGCCGTCCCCAGGATCCGTGTCGGAGGGGGGCGACCTGACCTTCACGGTAAACCGCACCACAACCGGCGTGGGCGAGACCGTGAACTTTTCGCTGGGCGGCACGGCCACGGAGGGCACCGACTACACGTCACCCGGGACATCAGTCGTCTTCGGCGCCGGGGATACGTCGAAGACGGTGACGATCCACACCCTCACGGATGCCGCTGCGGAAAGCACCGAGTCCGTCGAACTCACTCTCGGGAGCAGGTCGGGAGGCGGAACGCTCGGCGTTCCCGCGAGCGCCAGCGTTTCCATCCTCGATGCAACCGGGACACCCGTCTACACCATCGCCGACGCCAGCCCGGTCACCGAGGGCGGCGCATTGAGCTTCACCATCAGCCGCACGGCCAGCGGTGCCGCTTCGACGGTGACCTATTCGCTGGGCGGAACGGCGAGCCAGGGCGCCGACTACACGGCGCCGTCGGGTTCTGTGGATTTCGGGATCAACGACCTGACGAAGGTCGTCACCATCGCAACGAAGACGGACGCTGTCGCTGAACCGGACGAGACGGTCAGCCTGACGTTGACCAATGCCCCCGGTGGCACGCTGGGCGCAGTGCAGACAGGTGTCGGTACCATCCTCGATAGCAATGGTGCGCCCGTCTACACCATCGCCGACGCCAGTCCGGTTACCGAGGGCGGCACGCTGAGCTTCACGATCAGCCGCACGGCCAGTGGCGCCGCTTCGACGGTGACCTATTCGCTGGGCGGCACGGCGAGCCAAGGCGCCGACTACACGGCGCCGTCAGGTTCTGTGGATTTCGGGATCAACGACCTGACGAAGGTCGTCACCATCGCGACGAAGACGGATGCGGTCACGGAAACGGACGAGACGGTCAGCCTGACGCTGACCGCCGCCAGCGACGGCACCCTGGGCGGGGTCAAGACAGGCACCGGCGCCATCACCGACACGACCGGGGCGCCCGTCTACACCATTTCCAACGCCGACGCGGCGGCCGAAGGCGGTTCGCTGAGCTTCACCATCAGCAGGACAACCAGCGGGACCGACGAGACGATCAGCTACTCCCTCGGCGGCACGGCTCTGCCCACCGCCGACTACACGCCTCCGGACGGGACCGTGACCTTCAAGCCGGATGAGCTCGTCAAGGTCGTGACGGTGGCCACAAAGACCGACACGGTGATCGAAGCCGACGAGACGGTGAGCCTCACGCTCACGCATGCCAGCGGCTCCGGCACGTTCGGCGCGGCCAAGACCGGCACCGGCACGATCACGGACGCGACCCCGGATCCTGTCTACAGCATCGGGAACGCCGCGGCGGTGACCGAGGGTGGAGACCTCGTCTTCACCGTCACCCGGACGTCTACGGGAACCCAAGAGACGGTGAACTACACTCTGGGCGGGACGGCGACCCAGAACGACGACTACACGCCTCCCGCAGGCTCCGTGACCTTCGGAGCGGACGAGGTGAGCAAGACGATCGTCGTCGGCACCAAGACGAACGCGGTCCCGGAGTCACCCGAAACCGTGAGCCTGACCTTGACCAATGCAAGCGGTACCGGGACGGTCGACGCCACTCCCGGGGTTGGCACCATCCTGGATGCCACGGCAACACCCGTCTACAGCATCGCCGCGGCACCCACGGTTGGGGAGGGGGGAACCCTCATGTTCACCGTGAGCCGCACGACGGCGGGTGCTTCGGAGACGGTGAGTTATTCGCTGGGCGGGTCCGCGTCGCCGGGGCTCGACTACACCGTCCCCTCGGGGTCGGTCACCTTCGGGGCGTCCGACCTTACCGCCACGGTCAGCGTGGTCACCAAGACGGACAAGGTGATCGAGAGTGACGAGACGGTCAGCCTGACACTGACCAACGCGAGCGGAACGGGAATGATCGGCGCGTCTGATTCCGCGTCCGGCACGATCACCGATGCGACACCCGCGTCGGTCTACACCATCGGCAATGCATCCCCGGTGGCGGAGGGTGGCAATCTCCAGTTCACCGTAAGCCGCACGGCAACGGGCACGGTTGAAACGGTGTCCTTCTCGCTCGGCGGATCGGCGACGCCGAACGACGACTATACCGTGCCCTCCACATCCGTGACGTTCGCGGCCAACGAGCTCACAAAGACGATCGAGGTCGCGACCAAGGCGGACGCGCTCGTGGAGGGGAACGAAGCCGTCACCCTGCTCCTTACCGGGACCAGCGGGGCGGGCAAGATCGGGGGCGCCGATACCGGGTCGGGCACGATCATCGACTCAACGGGAGCGGGCGTGACCATCACCGGCACCGCGGGTGCAGACCTCATCACCCCGTCCAGCACCGTTCCAGGGCAGCCCTTCCCCACCGCGTTCGGGGACACGATCTTCGGGCTCGCCGGCAACGACACGCTGAATGGCGGCCTGGGCGCCGACCGCATGGAGGGCAGCTACGGCGACGATACCTATTACGTCGACAGTCCCGGCGACACCGTCATCGAACAGTCCGGCCGGGGAACCGATACGGTTATCACAGGCCTCGCGTCCTACTCGCTGGCGTCTACCCCGTATGTGGAAAATCTCGTCTACTCGGGAGCCGTTGATTTCACCGGGACCGGAAACAACCGTGACAACACGATCATCGGTGGAGCCGGCAAGGATGTACTCTCCGGCGGCAACAATCAGGACTTTCTGGACGGCAAGGGCGGTAACGACGTCCTGCGCGGGGATGCCGGGAACGACGTCCTGAAGGGCGGCGACGGACACGACTCCCTTTTCGGCGGCACCGGAAACGACAATCTCGACGGCGGCAACGGCAATGACCTGCTGGACGGAGGGAAGGGTGCCGACACGATGTCGGGCAGCTACGGCGACGACACCTACTACGTCGACAACCCTCTCGACGTGGTCGTCGAGCTGAGCGGCCGCGGCACGGACACCATCGTCACGACACTGTCGTCCTACAGCCTCGCCTCCACGCCATGGGTGGAAAACCTCACCTTCGCCGGCAGCGGCAACTTCACCGCAACCGGCAATAACCGCACGAACACGATCACCGGCGGGTCTGGCGATGACAAGATCACGGGCGGAAACGCGGCCGACACGCTCCTGGGAGGAGCCGGCAAGGACAGCATCGACGGCGGATTGGGGAACGACGTCATCAATGGTGGGCCGGGCAACGACGTCCTGACCGGAGGCAAGGGCAACGACAGCTTCGTCTTCAAGTCGGCGCTGTCGTCCGGCAACATCGACACTCTGACGGACTTCGCCCACGGCGCGGACCGTCTCGTCCTCGACCACACGGTGTTCACGCAGCTATCCGCAGGATCGCTGGATGCATCTGCCTTCATCCAGGGCACAGCCGCAACCACGCCGGCACAGCACATCGTGTACGACGCGACGACGGGAACGCTCTCCTACGACGCCAATGGATCGGACGCCGGAGGCCTGTCGGCCTTCGCAAAACTGAAGCCGGGCGCGATCCTGGACCACACCGACATCTTCGTGGTTTGAGCCGGCCCTAATGAGTTTCCGGATGCAGCCGCGCTCAGGGAGCGGGATCACCTTACGCTGGCCAATGCTCGGGCCCCTCTTCGGCCGGTCAGTTTGGGAATTTGACCTTGAGACTGTTGCACCACCTCTCAAACGCAAACCACGAGCACGCTGCGATCAGCACCGTTGCCGGCATCGCAGCGGCAAAGAGGGCGGGGCCGGGCTTTTCAAACACTGAGCCCAAGCCAAAATGCTCTGACACGCGAACCAATATTGAGACGGGCAGCAAATGATAAAGGTACAAGCCGTAACTAATTCGTCCCATCGATACCATGACGGGATTACCAAGCAGTGTTCCCAGCGGCCCGGCTCTTCCCCGCGCAGCGTATAGCAGCAGAGCTGAAAAAGGTAAAAGCTCAAGAAAATCTTCAACCGCTACGTCGTTCCTCTCGGAGACGAAACCCATCAAGAAGATGATTGCTGGGAACAGGAGCATGATGGCAATCAAGCCGGCATCGGGAAAGCGCTCCAAGTGTTTTGCAAACACGGCGAGAAGCGCTCCACCGGCGAGTGCGTCAAGTGAACTCGGTAGCAGTACATATGGCGCAACATCCGGGGCGAGGCCGAATACAACCCACCGGAAAACAGGGGCGGCTACAACGCAGACCGCAAGAATAGGAACAGCAAGCGACCTTCTCACGTAGATAAAGAAAGGTGCAAAGAGAAGGTAGAACTGCTCTTCCACGCTGAGCGTCCAAAGATGGACAACCTGCCAAGGTTCCCATGTGGCGTGGAAGGCAAAGTAGAAATTTACGAGGTAGGTTACGACGTATCCAAAGACTGCGCGCACGTCGGCCGATTCAAATGCGAGAATAGCCGCGAGAACATAATATGCTGGGAATATCCGCAATGTGCGGCGTGCATAGAAATTGATGAGCTTACGATGGGGTTCCTGAGCAGAGGGCCTGAGTAATATTGATGTGATAAGAAGCCCGCTTAGCAGAAAAAATATTCGTACACCGTAATGACCCCAGGCAGAATCTGGATCGCAATAGTGCGAGTACATGACCAGCAGAACGGCAATGCACCGTATGCCGTCTATCTGCGGTAAGTAAGTCTTCGGCAGAACACGCTCCACAGCCAGGCAAACTTTGAAATCAACCTCAGTACTGGAGGTTAAGCAGTGTTGCTGTGCAGTCAACCGGGAAATTGCGCGCTCCGGATTGCCAAGCCGGCGGAACAAAGTCCTCAAACAAGCTGACTGACGTATCTTGAGGCACGATTTGCGAGCGAACCGGGTTGATTGGGGTCATTTGGGTCGCTTAAACAGCACGGCTGCGTTGCAGCGGTGGATCGAAGCCCTCACACGCCGTACCGCTCCCGGTACCACGCGACAAAGCGTGCGACGCCGTCCTCGATTGTCGTGGCGGGCCGGAAGCCGACGGCGGCCGAGAGGTCGGAGATGTCGGCGTAGGTGGCGGGCACGTCGCCCACTGCCATGGGTGCGTAGACCTTCTCGGCCGTGCGGCCCAGGCACTTCTCCAGCACCGCGACGAGGTGCATCAGCTCCACCGGATTGTTGTTGCCGATGTTGTAGATGCGCCAGGGCGCGGCGCTGGTGCCGGGATCCGGCATCTCGCCGGACCAGGCCGGGTCCGGCGCCGGTGCGAGGGGCAGCAGGCGGACCATCGCCTCCACGATATCGTCGACATAGGTGAAGTCACGCCGCATGCGGCCCTGGTTGAAGAGCGTGATGGGCTTGCCGGCGAGGATTGCTTCGGTGAACAGCCACATCGCCATGTCCGGCCGGCCCCAGGGGCCGTAGACTGTGAAGAAGCGCAGCCCGGTGCAGGGCAGCCCGTAGGTGTGGGCGTAGGCGTGCGCCATCAGCTCGTTCGCCTTCTTGGTGGCGGCATAGAGCGAGAGCGGGTGGTCGACGTTCTGGTGCACGGAAAACGGCATCGCCGTGTTGCCGCCATAGACGGACGAACTCGAGGCGAAGACGAGGTGCTCCACTGCGTGCCGGCGGCACGCCTCGATCAGGACGAGGAAGCCGTCCAGGTTGCTTTCGCCGTAGGCGTAGGGGTTGACGGCGGAGTAGCGCACGCCCGCCTGCGCGGCGAGGTTTACGACGTGGCGGAACCGGTGGCGCGAAAACGCCTCTTCCACGGCCACGCGGTCGCAGATCGAGGCTTCGATGAAGGTGAAGCCGGGCAGGGCGGCGAGACGCTCGAGCCGGGCACGCTTGAGGGCCGGATCGTAATAGGCGTTCACGGTGTCGATGCCGACGACGGGACGGCCTGCCTGCAGCAGCCTGAGCGCGAAATGATAGCCGATGAAGCCGGCTGCCCCCGTCACCAGGACCGGGTCATCGTCGGAAGAAGGGGTCATGGCCGATTCCATCGCAGTGCGAACCTGGCGCAATGGTCGCCGCCGCGCCATGCTTGCTCAACCCTATCACGGCGTCCGCCGGTCACGGACGGCCAGACGACATGTCGATCGCAGTGCTGAATGGAGGCCTGGGGAAGGATTCGAACCTTCCCTACCGGGAGTTGCAATCCCGTGCGTAACACTCCGCCACCAGGCCGTCATGCGTTGGGATCGATCGCTCACTCTGAGGAAGACCGCGTTGCGCCCCCGCCAGTGATTCCGCCGACCCCATTGCGCCGCACATCTATCGGCTACACCCGGACAAACCGCAAGATGCACAATCCCACATCCTTGAAATGTGGTGAGTAAGCCGGAACGCTGCCTTGCCAATGGTTGAGCGCGACCCCCACGGCACGTGTGTTCATTCGCTTGTGGGTCCCTCGGGCGCGCCACCGATACGGGTCAGGCGGAGAACGGCTTCTTCCGCTTCCTCGCGCGTGGCATGTTCGGAAACGATCGTCTCTGAGCGAAACTTCAGCACTTTCCGCCCGGATGGCGTCTGGTGCCTCACGAGGAAGCCCCAGGCGACCACCCACGGCCCTCCCGCCTTCGATTTGGTGCGCAGGACCTTGTAGTGCCGCGCCGGAGGAGCTCCGGCGGAATCGTGACGCGCAGCGGTGGTCATGCGGCTTTACACTCGATACATTAACGCAAGGCAGTAATTAAGCTGGCGAATGCCGCTGCGGAAACCTGGCCGGAAGCGGTACGCCGCCCGGCAAAACCCCGCCTTCCGCGGCTCCGGCCGATTGCTTCGCGCGTGGACGCAGGGGGTTCCCCCCGGGCCGCCAAGGATGCTAGGGGCGGCATCGCCGGAGCCTCCGGCCTGGAGAGCGATCGATGATCTGCAACCGTGCCGTGCCGGCGCAGCCGGCTGCCGCCGCCGTCGCCGCGCTTGCGTTGGGGCTTCTGCTGGGGTCTCCCGGTTCCGCCGCGGCGCAGACGGGGACGTTCGGCACGCCCTACACGTGCCAGCTCTCGGGCCGACTGTCCCAGCAGCAATGTTCGAACGCGTTTGCCAACACCCGCGCCGAACTCGGGGAAACATCGCCGCGATTCCCCACCCGTAAGGCCTGCGAGGAGCACTTCGCGCGCTGTTCCATCCTCGACATCCTCGGCGGCCGGAAAGTCACCTTCGGCCCGACGCAGGAGGGCATCGAGGTGGTCAGGAACGGCGGCAGGCTGATGGCGCTCCCGGTGGTGACGGCGAAAGGGCCGCGACCCATGTTCCGGCCGCGTCCCGTCGACGAACGCGCCGTCCAGGAGTCACCCCAGCGCAGGGCGCAGGCACAGGCTGCATGGAAGGCTCAGCTCGACGCCGCCGCCGCGCCGCCGCCCGACGTCGACGGTGCAGCCGTCCTCCCGGCGGAGCCCTACGAGCCCTATGACCCGAACTGGCAGAAGCAGGAGGGCGTGGCCACCTATCCCGGCAAGCGGAAGGGCAAGGCAGGCTCGGCAGAGGTTCCTGCCTCCGGCAACTGAAGCTGCGCTGTGTGTGACCCGGCATGGACGGCGCGCCGCGACTGGCAGACCTGCAGGCTGTCGGCCCAGAAATGGGCGAGGCGCAGGATCTTGGGTTCGGCGCCGGCCTGCCCTCCGACGAAGAGCACGGCAACCGCGAGCGGAGCGGCGGCCAGCCAGCGCATCCGGATCTGCGGGTCCTCCTGGTAGAGCCGGCGCACGGAGAAAAGGATCATCGGCGCCGACAGGCCGATCGCTCCGCCCATCAGCACTTCCGGAACGTTGTGCTTGTGGAGCAGGACGCGCGACAGGCCGACCGCGACCGCAAGGGCGGCACACCCGCACCCGAGTGTGACAGCCAGAACACGGGCCATGCCGAGACGCACCGCGAGGACGCACAGCCCTCCGAAGACGCCGACCGCCGCCGCGGCATGGCCGCTGGGGCTCCTGACGGGGATCCCGAAATGGGGCCCGCAGGGGATCATCACGATCTTCGCGAAGAACGTGCCGCCGAGTGCAACGCAGATCGCGAAGCTCCACCACGCGGCCGCGCGCCGCTCACCCGCAAGCAGCAGTAGTGCTGCGACGGAGACGACGACCGGCAGGATCACCGCCTGATCCGAAATGTCGGTGATTGCCCAGAGTAGCTGTCTCAACGTCAGTCTCGTCCTTGGTCAGTTCATCAGCCTGCCGCGGCCTGTTGGTGTCAAGCTGCGACCCGTTCAACAGACGAATGTGTTGCCGGCATGGTCACCGGAACGGAAGTCAGGTGGATGGCGACCGCCGGAAAACCGCACAAAGCGTCGGGCTGGGGCCGACCTGCCCGGCCTGTGTCCGCCCGGTCAGCTGGGCGACGCGCAGGCTCGCGGCCTTGCGCAGAGACTTCAGCGATCTGGCCAACCCCTGCGCAGGTTCCGGCTTGCGCCGGGGCCGGCCGTCCCGGTCGAGGATAGGCGGCTTGACCGATCCTGCCCGGGGTGTCCGGAGCCGCCACGACGACGAGCCCGGAAAGCCGCCGAGATCCACGAACTCCACCGTCGCTCCCAGCCTTATGGCCGCTGCAGCAAGGCTGTCCTGCGTGAGCCAGAGAAGATGCACGGGCGGCGAGTCAACTGCCCAGGTGACGTGCGGAGCGTAGCAGTCCTTGTTCGGCGTCGTCACCACGACCGCGCCACCCGGGCGGGCGGCCCTCAGGCAGGACTCGAGAAAGGGCAGGGGGGCTGGAAGGTGCTCCACCACTTCGGTTGCAACCACCACGTCGACCTGACCAGGCTGCGACGAAGCGAAGCTCTCGATCGACATGTCCTCGAAATACGGACCGAAGCGCTGCCTGGCACGGCTCACGGCCTCAGCCGAAATGTCGAGCCCGGTGGCCTCATGCCCGGCGTGGCGCAGTGCGGACGTCAGGTAGCCCAGGCCGCTGCCGACTTCGAGCACCTTCAAGCGGTCTCCCGTCTCTCTCGCAAGTGTCTTGCAGATCCCCCAATAGGCGGGCTCCCGGTTCGCCAGGTATCCGAGAGGGTCCAGCGAACGTTCCACATCCACGGCATAGCGCGCATAGCGCTCGTAGCCCGGGATCCGGTCAGCCTGCCGGTAGATCGCTTCGTACAATGCGGACGTGTCCCCGTGCAGGGGCATGGCGAAGCGCGTGCGGCAAGCCCTGCATTCGGCGATGTCGAAGACGTCCGGCTCCCGGTATCCGGGGTAGCTCTTCCAGACGAGGGACACCGCGGTATCCCCGCACATGGGGCAGGCGGGGAGGTCGTCGCCGTGTCCCGTCGCCATGTGCCGGCTGCCTCGTGAGTCCCGTTCAGGCTCGGTACGGAACGTCGCGACCGGCGCTCAAGTCAAGCAGCTTGCTTTCCTCAGCGCACCGCTGACCGGTCGCCGAGCAGGCAGGGCACAGTCATGAGGATGATGTAGAGGTCGAGCCAGAACGACTGGCGGTCGATGTACTCGACGTCGAGAGCGACGCGGCGGCGGACTTCCTCCGGCGTATCGACAGGGCCGCGCGAGCCCTTGATCGCGGCCCAGCCCGTCAGGCCGGGCTTGACGCGGTGCCTGTGCGCATACTCCGCCACGAGCCTTGCGCTTTCCTGGCCGCCCGAGCGCATGCCGATGGCGTGGGGGCGTGGGCCCACAAGCGACATCTCGCCACGAAGCACGTTGATGATCTGCGGGATCTCGTCGAGGCTGGTGCGCCGGATGAAGCGCCCGACGCGGGTGATCCTGTCGTCGCCGGCCGACACCTGCCTGTGCGCCCGGGCGTCGCTCGCGTCATGCCGCATCGACCTGAACTTCCAGACGACGATCTCCTCGTTGTTGAAGCCGTGCCGGCGCTGGCGGAAGAAGATTGGGCCTGGGCTGTCGAGACGGACGGCAACCGCGATGATCGCCATCACCGGCACGGCCAGCGCAAAGATGATGGTGCCGAGCACGAGATCCTGCAGGCGCTTCAGCAAGGCCGGGTGACTGCCGGCCCGCACTCCCGACAGGCGGGCGAGCGGAGCGTCCGCGAGCCGGTCGAACGCGGCCTGGCGTGTCGGGTCGTCCTCGTCGAGAATCAGGCTGATCTCGTTCGGCAGCACGCGCAGCCGCTGCATGAGTTCCCTGACCCGGCCTTGTGCCTCGGCGGGAACCGAAACGACGATCCGGTCGACGAACGGCATCAGCCTGTGCTCGACGAGGTCGCGGGTGTCGCCGAGAACCGGCACGCCGAGGATGTCAGGCGGCACGCGCCCGGCGCGGTCGTCGAAGATGCCGAGGATGGAAACCGATCCGCTCTCCTTGGCCTTGCTGATAAAGCGTTCGGCGTTCGCCGTTGCGCCAACGAGCACGATGTTCGGGGTCAGCACGCCCGCCTTGCGCCACCGGCGCACCAGCATCCACCAGATCCCGTGCAATCCGCACAGGATGACGGGCAGGAGTGTCAGGGCGGGCAGGGCAGGGCGCAGCGCGAGGCGCTGGGGAAGAACCTCGACGAGCGTGACCAGCAGCAGAAAGACGCACAGGATTGCGGCCGCCACCTTCGCCACATGGGCCAGCAGCCCGTCGCGGTTGCCGAAGGAGTAGCAGTCGGCCGCTTTCAGGAGACCCATGGTCCAGAGGGGCCCGAAAACGAACGGCAAAAGGAATCCGGCCGGCGCGAGCAGGGGATTTCCGCCCACGGCCATCGTCCAGCCGAGCGCGGCCAGCAGCGATACGGCGAACATGTCGACCGCCCGGAACAGCGCCACGCGGGTCCGGCCGCCGATCCGGGCGCGTGACGGAGCGAGAACGTCCGGCCGCAACGCCCCGCGTCGGCGGGGCGAGCCGTCGCCGCTTTCGTCGGGCGTGCGCGCCTGATGGCCGCGTTTCTCGGCAGCGGGTTGTGTCCGGTCCGGCTGGATTGCAGCCGTTCCTGGGTCATAGGGCAGGGGACGTTGGGCGCGCAGCGAGGCGGACATTCGGGGACCCGGCTTGAGAGGTCGGCATCCTGCGCGGGCGGAGTATCAAACGCGTAAATTTAAAATGCGGATGAGTGTTAAATCAGCCATCTGTACGCCGACGTTCTGCCGGAAGGGCCGCCCCGCCGGCGAGTGTGTCCTCGCTGCACTGGCGAAGCAGGGGGGACGGTGGGAGGATCATGCATCCTGCCGCTTGGGAGTGGTCCGATGGCCTCGATACCGGGCGTTCGCGTATCGACATTCGCAATTCATCGTTCGGCGCGTCAGCGCCGCCTCGAACAGTCTGCCAAGACCATCGCGGTCGCGCTGATCGGAGCAGGATGCCTCCTGCTCGCGCTTTCCGTTCTGATGGGTTGAGGGTCCCGCTCAAAAAAGGCCCCGGCGTCATGCACCGGGGCGAAGTCGGGAACTGGGTCAGCAGATGGCGTTGACCCGCGGCGGACCGTAGATGACATTCCTCAAGCAATCGTCACCGCGTTAGCGCGCATTTGCCGCGAAACGAGCCGGCTGATCGCCAAGGGCTTGGCTAAGGCCCAGATAAGCCAGCGAAAATCCCGTGACCGCGGTCTGCGAACGACGCCCGCGGGAGCCCAGTCGCGAGCCTGTGATCGCCTGCAATTTTCTGTTTATCTCCGACACCTGTGGGTAAATGGGAGGTAAATGGAAAGGACGGGTGAAGGTTTACATCGTATACTACGCCAAGGTTTCGTCAAAGTCTCCTGAGTTGCTGATATTTCAGCTGAATTTGTCGTCTCTGCTGAAGAATTGCAGAGGTTGGTATGAAGCAAAATTAACTCCTGAGGCTTCAATGTCCCTTTCGGACACTTCAACAAAAAGGAAGGTCCCGGCGCCTCTCCTCATGCGGGGACGGGCGCCGAAATACGGGAACTGAGGTCAGATGATTCGTGACGAGGACGAGCTGCGGTCCAAGCGCTATCGCTTCAGCCGCGATTTCACACATGCGCTCGGCCGCCAGCTCGTCCCTCTGATCGCATCTGAACTTTACAACGTGTGCCACGAGGTCCCGGTCCTGTTCGCCAAAAGCGTTCGGGGCTGGGACGTCGTCGGCGTCGTCACCGATCCGGCTCTGCGCCGGTCACTCGTTTCCCGCGATGGGGCCTGGCTCGGCGGCTACTCGCCGTTTCTGCTACGGATCCATCCGTTCCGCCCGGCGCCGGACGGTGAGGCGTGGGAGGTCGACCCAGTCGGCTTGGCGCAGGCGCGCGAGCGCGGTCGGCCGTTCTACCTGCCGGACGGCTCCCCAGCGCCGGAGTTCGTCACCATCAAGGCAATGCTGGCCGACGCAGCCAAAGGCAGGGCCGAGCTAAGGGATCACGCCGCGAGGCTCGAGCGTGCCGGGCTCATCACGCCCGTCCCCATGGCTTTCGTGGCCGAGACGATGTCCCAGGGCTTGGCGGCACTCTTCTGCGTCGACGCGCTCCGGATGGTCGAGGCTCAGCCTCGCTTGCTCGCCAGTCTTGCCGCTGGTTCGCCGTCAGCGCTCGATCTCGCCTTCGCCTCCATCTACTCGATGCGGCTCCTCAAAGGCCACTACGACGCAGCGGCCCTGACCGATCTCGAGGGGCGTATCGCCGACCTCATGAAGGGCGGCGCCGTACCCGCGCCCGATGTCGTTCCGGCGGCGCCGCCTGCGGCCGTGACGACCGGCTTTGCCCTCGATCGCTCCGACACCCTCGATTATGCGAGACTGACGTGAGCCCGGGACGCCACCAGCCGCCCCTGGACTCCGCCTCAGGCAGCGTCCTGCCGCGCGAGATCGTGCAGGAGGCCGTTCACGCGGTGCGTGGAGATGCGGTGGAGCGAGATCAGGCTCGCAGCCAGCCAGCCGTGCCTGGCGACGATTTCGGCATGCGCCTGCGTTCCGATGAAAGCCCAGTCGACGATCCAGAAGCCGTCCAGGGCGATGCTGCGGGTACGGCTGCGGAAGGTCAGTGGCCACGTCACGAAGCCGCCGGCGGCCTCGATGTCGGCATAGGCGGCCTGCAGCGCATGCCGGGAATTGGCGAACGTCCACAGCGCCTGCAGCCGGTAGTCGAGATCGGCTTCGGCGGCAGCCTCGTCGAATGCTGTGCCGGGCCGCGTCGGCGCAAGCAGACCGGGCTCGTCGACCAGCACAGCCATCGTGTCGACGGCAACTCCGTCCGCGACGGCGAGCGGGTAGGCGCGCACGACCAGCGGCACGACGCGGGCGCCGCTGTCGCCCTGGGCTGGACGCCAGGTCTCCTGGTCGGGGGCGAGGCCGGTAATGGCAACGAGGTCCCACAGAGCGCCGTCCCGACGCCATGCGATGGGGTAGCGCTCCATCAGCAGAGGCACCTCTACCGGAGCGACCGGGATCGACACGGGGTTGGCCTGCGGCAGCAGGTCCTCCAGGGCCGGCATGCGGCGGAGGTCGGCGGCTTTCTCGAGGGGGCGCAGGGCGCTGTACATGGCGTGTCGTCCTCGGTGGTCACGGTAGCGGAGGTGCCCGATGCCCAAAGACATAGCGGGCAGACCGTGAACGAGATCTCCCGCGCGCGTGCTCGAATTCTTCTGATCGGCGCAAGGCTGCCGAGCTTTATCGGAGCGACGCGATGAACGCCTCCTCCGGACACCACCACGTTGCGGTCGAACGCTTCGTCACCGAGTTCGCGACCTTCTACCTCGACGAGGAGCGGCACAGGATGTCGCTTCCGCTTCTCGCGCGCTGGTTGCAGTCGAAGGGCCGCCCGGACGAGGCGCTGCCGCTGCTGGCCCGGTACCGCCGGCTGGGGGGAGAAACGGCGGCCGACCGTCTCCTCGAGGCTTCCATCAGGCGTGATCTCGCCGGACCTTTGGCAGCTCTTCCCGCCTTGCGCCGCGCCTTCTCCGTGGATCCGACAGACCCGGTCATCCAGAAACGGCTGCTGCACGGCCTCCTCGACGCCGGGGAGGACCGCGAGGCGGAGACGTTCGCGGCAGGTCTGCTCCACTCTGCCAACGATCCCGAGGCCATCGCCGTCGCACTGCAATGCGGTCGCGGCGCCGGCCCGGCGGCCTTCGGCGCGGTGCGGCATACCGGGAGGCAGATCGAGGGCTGGTGCATCTGGCGCAGCGAGGATGCCGCGCGCGACCTCCTCGTCATCGCCGACGGACGGCAGGCGACATTCGCTGTCGAGGCAAGGACCAATCCCGCCTGGGCCCGCCTCGGCTTCCGTCACGCGGCGTTCCGTCTCGGCTGGCCGGTCGGCGCTGCCGTCCTAGAGGTGCGGGACGCCGTCTCCGGCCAACTGCTGCGGGGCGCGCCGCTGATGGATGACGCAGCACTCGACGGCCATTCGAGGCCCGCGCCCGTCGAACAGGTCGACGTCACCATCGTCGTGCCGATCTACGCCGATGCGCCCGCGACACGCGAGTGCCTCGAAAGCCTCGCCGCAGACACCGTGTCCCAGACGCGTTCGCGGATCGTCGTCGTCGACGACGCCAGCCCGGACGCGATGATCCGGGCTCTGCTCGATAGGCTGGCCGCCCAGGGGCGGATCACGCTGCTGCGGAATCCGCACAATGTCGGCTTCATCCGCGCCGTGAACCGGGCGCTCCGGCTTGTGCGCATGGAGGACGTCGTCCTCCTCAACGCGGACACCTGCGTGCCGCCCGGCTGGCTGGACCGGCTGCGTGCAGCAGCCTGCACCGCGCCCGACATCGGCACGGTGACGCCGCTCTCCAACAATGGCGAACTCGTCAGCCTTCCCGTTCCGTTTCGCTCAAACCCGATGCCGGACCCGGCGCGCCTCGCCGAGATCGACGCCTCGGCAGCCCGCATCGGGGGCGGGGTGGTCGACATGCCCAACGGCGTCGGCTTCTGCCTCTACGTGCGCAACGACGCCCTTCGCGCAGTCGGGTCGCTCGACGCGACGCGCTATGAGCGCGGCTACCTGGAAGAGGTGGATTTCTGCCTCCGCGTCGCAGCGGCCGGCTACCGCAACGTTTGCGCCACCAACGTCTTCGTCGGGCATCGCGGCGAAGCCTCCTTCGGCGGGAGCAAGCGCGCCCTCGTGCTGTCGAATGCTGCCGCCCTCGTTCGCCGCTGGCCTGACATCGAGGCGGAGACGGAAGCCTTCGTCGCCGCCGATCCGCTTCGGCCGGTGCGCCTCGCCCTGGCCTGGCCCAGCCTGCGCCGGGCCGGAGGGCGCCGGCTCGTGGTCACCGGAAAGGATGGCCTCGACGCCTCGCTCGCCCTGCGGCTAGCACGCGAGCAGCCCGCTCTGGAAACCGCTGTCCTCTCCGCCGTGGGGCTTAGCCCGCAGAACTGGTCGTTCCGGCTGCCCGGCCTCGACATTCCCGTACCGCCACTGACCGAGACGCAGGCTCTTTCGCCGGCCGACGCACTGGTCGACGTCGCAGAGCGTCTTGGAGCGGAGGAGATCGTCGTCGCGCCATCGCCCGGACTTTCCCCGGAGCTGGCAGAGGCCTGCTTCGCGGCGGGACTGCCGGTGGATCTCATGCCGCTGGCCGCGCGAACACGCGTTCCGCCCGCCGTGTCAGCCCGGGCGCGGCGGATCCTGCTGCCCACGCCGGCGGCCGCGTCGGACGTGGCGGGCCGCACACTCGATCACGTCCACCTGCCGCGCGCCTTCCCGGCGGGGATGGCGCTCGGCTTCGAGGGTCCGCTGCTCGGCATCCTGCCGGGCGATGCGTCGCCGGGAACGTGCGCCGCCATTGCCGGGCTGGCACGGGCGTGGCGCCGCCGGAATGCGCCGCGCGGGCTCGTTGTCTTCGGCGAAACGTTCCGCGACGTCGGCCTCATGCGCGCAGGGAACATTTTCGTCACCGGCGCCCTGAATTCGGAGGAGGACTGGCGCGAGGCCTTCAGGATCCACCCCTGCGCCGGGCTCGTCCTGACGCTCCGCCGGCCGGTCTACGCTCACGTGTCGCTCGACATTGCCGACCAGTCGGGCCTGCCCTTCGCCGCTTACCCGGTCGGCGGAGCAGCCGACCTGCTGTCCCGTCGCGACGCGCTGACGCTCGACCTCAACTGGGACGCCGAGGAGATCGCGCTCGTCGTCGAGAGCTTCCTGTCACTCCGCAACGACCGCAGCCTGCGCAACCTGGATGCCGCATGACCGCACACGTGATCCCGCCACCTCCGCAGGATAGCTCTGACGACGATGCCCAGGGGCTGCGCGCCTTCCATCCGGTGGGCCAGCACGCCATGGGGTGGTGCTACGACCCGCAGGACCCGTCCCGGCGCTTTGTCGTCGACGTGCGCGTTGACGGGGAGAGCATGTCGCTCATCCTCGCCGAAACCTTCATCCCGACACTGCGCGACCGCTTCGGCGGCGATGGATGCCACGGCTTCCTGGTACGGCTGGACCGCGTCCGCCTCGCCGGCGCGGTGCTCGTCGAGGCTTACGTCGCGAATACGGACATCCGCCTCGGTGCGTTCCGGCTCGACGAGCTGCAGGAGCCGGCTGCGGGGACCGGGCGCATCGTCGGCGAGACGCACTGGATGGGAGGCCTGCGCATCACCGGTTGGGCCTGCGACGTCGCCGCCCCCGTGTTGCCGCTGACCATCGACATTCTCGTCGACGGCGATCCCATCACACAGGTCACGCCGCACCGCTGGCGCGAGGCCGGGCCGAACGAGGCCGCGCCGTCCGGCCGCTTTGCCTTCGATGCGTGCCTGCCGGCGCGCTTCGCCGACGGCATCGTCCACACCGTGCGCTGCCTCGTGGGCGGAACCGAATTGGCCGGCTCACCCTGCGTGGTCCTCGCCCACGGACAGGGGTTCGAAGGGCTCGCGGCCGAGATCGACCCGGACGGCACGACCGGCCATCTCCTGCGCGCCCGGCTCTTGGACCGGCTGATGCCGTCCTCCGTACCGATGGGCGAGTTCGATGCCTGGCGCGTCCACTTCCCGGTACGCCCACCGCGCGAGACTGCGACGCTCGTCGGCGTCGCAGTGATCGGCGACATCGATGCGGACGTCAGCTCGACCCTGATCAACCTGAGTGCGCAGTCGCATCCGCACTGGGTCGCTGTCAGCATCGCCGGGAGCGACGGCGCATTCTCCGGCGAAGCCTTCGTGGCAGCCGCCTCCGAACTGGCGGATGCAGGCGCCGAGATCGTGGTCGTGCTCGAGGCCAATGCCCTCCTCGATCCCCATGCCTTCGGCCATCTCGCCGCAGCGTTCGAGGATGCCCGCTTTCCCGGAGTGGTCTACTCCGACTCCGTCGTTCGCATGCGCGACGGCCGGACGGCGCCGAGCCTCAAGCCGTCCTTCGACCGCCACCGGCTGCTCGCCCAGCCGTATGCGGCCGACCTCTTCGCCATCTCCCGCCGGGTACTCGAAGAGCTTCGACACCAACCTCCTTCGAGCCTGTGGAGCTTTCTTTTCCGGTCGGTTCGCATCGCTGGGCGCCTCGGGGAGATAGTGGCGCACCTGCCCGAGCTTCTCGTCACGGTCAACGAGGCCGCTTCGCCCGCTCGCATTCTTCATGTCGTCGCCGCCGTTCGCGAGGAAGCAGCCGCGCGCGGACGGGCCGCCATCGTCGAACCGCTGGCCTCCGCCGCCCGGCCCGCTCTGTCCATTGCTTGGCCGGAGGACACTAGGGCGAACAGGGTGTCGGTGATCATCCCGACACGGGACCGGCTCGACCTCCTGCAGCCCTGCATCGAGACCATGCTGCATCATACGCAGGGCGTCGCCTATGAGGTGATCGTGGTCGACAACGGCTCACGCGAGCCGGCGACCCTGGCCTTCCTGCAGGCCCTGTCCGAGGCGGGCGGCACGGTGATCCGCGCCGACATGCCGTTCAATTACGCGCGGCTGAACAATCTCGCCGTCGCCCGCGCCTCCAACGAGCTCGTCTGCTTCCTCAACAACGACGTCGAGATCATTGAAGGCGCCTGGCTGCGGGAGATGGCACTGGAGCTGGCCGACCCGTCCGTCGCCGTCGTCGGCGCCACGCTGCTGTGGCCGAGCCGCATCGTCCAGCACGGCGGCGTGGTGCTGGGGCCGCACTTCGCCGCAGCGCACTCCTTCAACGACCGGATTGACGGGGAGGGGGGCTTTGACGACCAGCTTCTCGTCCCGCGGCGGCAGAGCGCCGTGACCGCAGCCTGCATGCTCATGCGCCGGGCCGACTACCTCGCCCTTGGCGGCATGGACGAGGACGCCTTCCCGGTTGCCTTCAACGACGTGGACCTCTGCCTCAAGGCCGGCGCGGCGGGTGGCGAGGTGCTGATCACCCCGCGGGCGCGCCTGCTGCACAAAGAGAGCGCCAGCCGGGGCCTCGACCACCTCTCTCACGAGAAGCGGTCCCGCGCCCGCAAGGAACTCGAGGAGCTGCGGCGGCGGTGGGGGCACGTGCTGGCAGACGACCCCTTCTACCACCCGAGCCTCTGCCTCGACCTCTACCCGTTCAGCGGCCTCGCGGCGCCGCCTCGGAGCCGCGATCTGCGAATCCTGCCGGAGGCCGGCGGATGACGAGTAACTCGATCACAGAGACTTCCACACGGGTCCGGTCCGGGATCCGGGCAAGCAGGCTGACGATGGCACGAGGATCGACGTCGTGATCAGACAAATATTCGCGAAGTCGAACCCTCTGCGCGATGCCGTCAGGGGAACGTGGCCGGCGATGCGTTCGATCATCGCGATCAGCCTGTTTCTCAACCTCCTCGCATTCACCCCCGCGCTCTACATGATGGGTGCATTCGAGCGCGTGCTGTCGTCGCGGAACGTCGTCACGTGGACGTTCCTGACCGGCATTTTCGTGGTCCTTTGCTTCGCCTACGCCATCCTGAGCAGCCTCCGGGCGCGCACATTGTCGAGCGTCAGCTACGCCTTCGACCAGGCTTTGTCCCGCAAGCTGTTCGACGCCGTGCACCGGGCCATGCTCGGCCGGGCGCCCGGGCAGGGCGTCGTGACGCCCGTCCAGGCGATGCGCGACCTCGACGTGATCCGCGACAACCTCTCGGGCAAGCTCGTCGCCTCCGGCGTGGACCTGTGCTTCGCGCCGCTCTTTGTGATCACGCTGGGCCTGTTGCACCCGCTGATCGGCCTCGCCACCCTCGTGCTGATGGCCAGTGTCGTTGCGCTGGGCTTCATCCAGAACATGTCGAGCGCGAACTCGATGCTGCGTGCTACCGCGGCGAGTGTTCATGCCTCCGAATTCGCCACCGCGATCCTGCGCAACAGCGAGGTGATCCAGGCCCACGGCATGGGCGGGGAACTCCAGGGGCGCTGGCGGCGGCTGCGCGAAGCGGGCCTCGCCTGGCACGCAAAGGCCGGGGAGAGCGCCGTCTGGGCCAGTATCGGTCTCCAGGCCATCAATTTTGGCGGTTCAACCCTCGTTGCCGCCATCGCCCTGTTCCTCGTTCTTGAAAACCTCGCCTCCGCCCACATCCTGTTCGGTGCCATGGTGATGGCGGCGAAGGCCTTGTTGCCGATGTCGCAGCTCGCCAGCAACTGGAAGTCTTTCGTCTCCACGGAATACTCCTTCCAGCGAGTCGACCGCCTGTTTGAAAGCCTTCCCGACCTGCCGCCGCGGATGGCGCTGCCTCGTCCGGCGGGGCACGTGACCTTCGACAACGTGACCGCGACCGCACCAGGAGGCGGGCGGCCCGTCCTGCGCAAGCTGAGCTTCGAGCTCGAGGCAGGGCAGGTTCTGGGTGTCATCGGCCCCAGCGCGGCCGGCAAGTCGAGCCTGTCGCGCGTCCTCGTCGGCATCTGGCCGACCGCGGAGGGCGCTGTCCGCATCGACGGCAACGAGATCTCGCACTGGGACCCGCAGGAACTCGGCCGCCACATCGGCTACATCCCGCAGGACGTCGAGCTCTTCGCAGGCAGCGTGGCCGAGAACATCGCCCGCTTCGGAAGCGCGACCAGCGAGGAGGTGATCGCGGCGGCGATGATGGCCGGCGTGCACGACCTCATCCAGTCGCTTCCCGACGGCTACAACACCGAGATCGGCGACGGCGGCCTGCGCCTGTCCGGCGGCCAGCGCCAGCGCATCGCGCTCGCGCGGGCCGTCTTCGGCACGCCTCCCCTGATCGTTCTCGACGAGCCCAATGCGAGCCTCGACACCATCGGGGAGGAGTGTCTGGTGGAGGCGATCCGCCACCTCAAGCGCGCGGGCTCGACGGTCGTCATCGTCACCCACCGCTCCAACATGATCTCCCAGGTCGACCGCATCCTGCTGATGTCCGAGGGGACCGCGCGGCTCTACGGCACGCGGGAGGAGGTGATGGGGCAGCTCGGCATGCGCAACGTCGTGCCCATGATGGCACCCCCTCCCAAGACCACGGTCGAGGCAGCCCAGGGACGCACCGGGCCGCAGACCTGGATTCCCGCAGCGCTCCGCACGAGGACCGGCTCATGACGGCCAGCACCGACCACGCTACGCCAGACCTCGCGCCCCACGCCGACTGGAGCCGGCTCGTCCGCCAGTCCTGGATCGTGATCCTCTGCGTGTTCGGGCTGGGCGGAGCCTGGGCCTTCACGGCACGTCTGGACTCCGGCGCCGTGGCGCCAGGTGTCGTCGCGGTGGAATCCAGCCGCAAGACTGTCCAGCACCTCGAAGGCGGCATCGTGAAGGAGATCCTGGCCCGCGACGGAGACCTGGTTCAAAAGGGCCAGCTTCTCGTCCGGCTGGACGATACGCAGGCGAGAGCTTCGGCCCGCGTCATCGAAAAGCAGCTGGCGGCCACGCTCGCCGAAGAGGCCCGGCTCGTCGCCGAGCGGGATGGCGCTGAAACCGTCGCCTTCCCGCCCGAGGTGACGCGTGAGCAGGACGACCCGATGATCGCGCGCGCGATTGCCGACCAGCTCGCCCAGTTCCGCGAGCGCAACTCGAACGTGACGGCCCAGCAGGCGATCCTCGAGGCGCGCATCGGCCAGCTGAGCGAGGTGATCACCGGCACGCAGCGCGAGAACCAGGCCAATGAGGAGCAACTGGCCACCATCGAGCGGGAACTCGTCGGCCTCCGCAGCCTGCTGGAGAAGAACCTCGTCCAGCTGCCGCGTGTGCTCGCGCTGGAGCGAGAACGCTCCCGGCTCGGCGGCGCGGTCGGCCGGGCACAGGCGGACCTGGCCAAGACCGAGCAGTCCATCGGCGAGACACGGATGCAGATCGCCCAGCTGAAGCAGCAGTTTCTCGAAAACGTCAGCAAGGATCTTCCCAACGTCCGGCGCAACATCGCGGAACTGCGGGAAAAGCTCTCCGTCCAGCACGACATCCTGCGGCGCGTCGACATCGTGGCCCCGCAGACCGGGGTGATCCAGGGTACAAAAGTGTTCACGGTGGGTGGCGTGATCAGGCCGGGCGATCCGCTGATGGAGGTCGCTCCCGTGGCCGACCAGCTCGTGATACGGGCCCAGGTCAATCCGATCGACGTCGACACCGTACATATCGGCGACAAGGCCGAGATCCGCTTTCCGTCCTTCTCCAGCACCAAGCCGCCGCTCTTCTTCGGCACTGTCCGGAGGCTGTCGCGGGATCGCGTGACGGATGACCGCAACCCGAATGCTCAGCCCTACTTCGCGGCCGAGATCGCCGTCGACTACGACAAGATCGAGCCCTGGTACCGTGACCGGATCCTGGCCGGCATGGCCGCCGATGTCGTCATCGCAACCGGCGAGCGCACGGCCATCCAGTACCTGATCGGCCCGCTCGTCGAACGGCTGCGCTCCGGCATGCGCGAGCGCTGACGGGCCGGCATACAGCGTCGAGGTAGAGCTGATCGAAGGCGGCGCGCGGCGGGGATCCATCCCGCCGCGCGCTTCGTTTGGCGCGAACGGCAGAATAGCGATGCTCAGCAACTCCGAAGTAATTTATCGGCCTAAGCAAACAATAAACGAGCGTTTTCGTTGCATCGCGTAGATTGGTTGTGAGTCAGAAAGAAATATCGCCAATGTATGCAACCTGAGAAGCCAAAGTTACTGCGCGTTAATTCCTGAGGCCCGATTGTACGTCGCACTAACAAGAACAACAAAATCATAACAAGAATAAAACTTATCAAAAAACCTGAAATATCGGGAAAGGCAAGCAGATGGCTCTCCAGTATAACCTCGACAAGGGGTCTGCGCTCGGTTCGTTCGCAGACTTCGTACACGCGCAGAATTACAGCGATGCCTTTGAGCACGCACTTCTCAACTCTGCGCCGGACCAGACCGGCAAGGTTGGTCAGGTAGATATCAAGAATCTCGATCTTTACGGCGAGAACTTCGACGACTCCGGCTACGACGCCGCCTATATCTCCACATACAACGCGGCCGACAGTACAAGTCAGACGGCGCTGGACAACGCCCGGATCATTCTCTTCGACAAATCTGTCGAGGATGTGGACCTCGATCTGGCCGGCAGCAAGTCGCATTTCATCGGACTCACCGCCGGCGATGACAGCATCACCATCAGCGGCAGCTCCGCTCAGATTGTCGATGCCGGTGCTGGCGACAACTTCGTCCAGACCGGGAAAGGCAACGACCTGATCATGTCTGGCGACGGCGACGACATTGTCCTGGCAGGCCGCGGCAACGACACCATCTACGGTGGCGGTGGCGCGGATCATCTGTCAGGCGAGCGCGGCGACGACAGCATCATCGGTGGTGGCGGCGACGCCACGATCGACGGCGGCTCGGGTTTCGACGTCGCGGTGGTCGATGGCGCAAAGGCCGACTTCCACTATGTCGGTCACGCTTGGGTCAGCTCCGAGACCGGCGACCAGATCGGCAATGTCGAATACACGCAACTGAGCGATGACAGCGTTCTGATCACGGTGGCGTCCGACCACCAGGCCGCGTTGGCCAGGCTGTTCCAGGCCGTGAACAACCAGGACCCGACGGCGGCCGACTACAAGAGCGCGCTCGTCGCCCTCAACAATGGCGACTCGCTCGAGAACATCGCCAAGACCATGGTCGACAAGCTGGACGGTGACACGGACCTGGGTGGGGCCGACCTCACGAGCGCCGCAGCCAAGAAGACCTTTGTCACCGAGGTGATCGGCAACCTGTTCGACGGTTCAGCGGGTGCCTGGAAGAGCGCCGACGTGGACAGCTACGTGTCGTCACTGCCGAATTGGAGCAAGGCCAAGATCGTCGCCGACTTGGTGACCAAGATCTCCGCGGCCGACGACCACATCGGCATCCACATCGACACCACCACGACCTGATCGCCTTCGATCACAGCGTTCTAGAGTTCAAGGAACACGATCATGGCCACATACATCGGAAGCGATGACGAGGACGACTACATCTTCGGAACGGACGAGGCGGATCGCATCATCGGAAAGGACGGTGACGACGCGCTCTTTGGTGGCGGCGGAGACGACACCATCATCGGCGGCGCCGGACAGGACGACATCTTCGGTGGGGATGACAACGACTACCTCCTCGGAGGCGCCGGAAACGATGCGATTTCAGGCGATGCCGGCAACGACACGATCCGTGGCGGAGCCGGTGACGACGTCATCAGCGGCGGGGCAGGGAGCGATCTCCTGTCCGGCGGCCGGGGCAAGGACACGTTCGTCTACGACGGTGCCAACTCGGGCAGCGACATCATCCAGGACTTCAATCCATCGGAGGATACGCTCGACCTGACCGGCATCACCGGCCTCACCAGGAACCACCTGGCGTTCAATGCCACCTCGCAGGGTGTCGAGGTCTACTCGACCGACGCGAACATCAACGTTCGCATCCTTCTCAAGGGTGTGACCGAGGCTGAACTCACCAAGGAAAACCTGCTCGTTGCCTGCTTCGTGCGGGGGACGGCGATCCTGACGCCTGCAGGTGAAGTACCCGTCGAGACGCTCGCCATCGGCGACCTCGTCTCGACGCTGGGCGGGGTCGAGCGCCCCGTGAAGTGGATCGGCCGGCGCTCCTACAAGCGCCGGTTCATCGGCCGGAACTCCGAGGCAAACCCCGTGCTCATCAGCGCGGGTGCCCTCGGCCTCGGCGTGCCGCACCGGGATCTCACAGTTTCGGGTAAGCATGCCATGTTCTTCGACGGCGTCTTCGTGCGCGCCGAAGATCTGGTCAACGGCGACACGATCACCCGGGACACCAGCCTGGAGCTGATCGAGTACTTCCACGTCGAGCTCGACACAGCCGACGTGATCTTCGCAAACGGTGCGGCAACGGAGACGTTCGCCAACCACAACAGCCGCCGCATGTTCGTGAACTGGCGCGAATACGTCGACCTCTACGGGTCGGAGGACGCCGTGCAGCCGAACGCCGCTGGCGAGTTCGAGCGGCCCTATCCGCTCGCGACAGGGGGCGACGCTCTCCGCGCCGTTCTCGAAGGGCTGCCGCAGCCGGAGCCGCTGCGCAGGGCCGCCTGACGCGGCCAGGACAGTCGAAACGGAGAGGGGCCGTCCCGCGGGGCGGCCCCTTTTCATTTGCGGGGTAGCGAAGGCCGATTGGGGAGTTTTGGGAGCGCCCGGGCGCTCACACCGGAAAGAAGGCGGTGAGTTCCGCGGTGTCCGTGCCGGGCTTCAGGCCCAGCCCCCAAAGATCGAAGACGCGGCCCTCCCAGGTGCGCGCTTCCTCGAAGCCGGCCTCCAGCAACAGTCGGCCGAGCCGCTCGGCGGAAAAGCCGGTGCGGTGAGCCATGAAGGCGTTGCCCGCAGAAACGGCGCTGCGGAGCCCGAACAGCACGTCCACCGGAGTCACGGGCCCGGCCGGCGCCAGGTAGAGCGTGTCTTCGAGCCGGCCCGCCGCGATCTCCGCCGCGACCCGCACGAGATCCGGCGTCGTGCACAGGAGAAAGCCGGACGGCTTCAAAACGCGGACGAACTCGCGCAGTGCCCTGCGGACTTCGTGTTCGTAGAGATGTTCGAGATTGTGTGACGACCACACCGCATCGACGCTGCCGTCCGCGATGCAGCCGAGATCGGCGATCGATGCCACGACATCAGGGGACACCGACGGATCAATGTCGAGGCGCAGCTCGCGCCATGCTGTACCCCGGAAGGCAGGGTGGAGCTTGTCGGCATGGCGGTGGCCGCAGCCCACGTGCAGGCACACCCGCTCGAGCACCGCGCCGGGCGCGGTCTCGTGGCAGGCCTGCACGGGGTCGGCCTCCGGCCGGAGGTCGGCCGGTTGGGACAGCAAGGGATTGCTCCTAGCGCGCGATGTTGGCGGCGCGGAAGACCCTGACGCGGCCCCGGGCGGGCACAGGCTCGGGCGAGGCAGCCGGAGGGGCCGCTTCCGTCTCCGGCGCGGGCTCGGCCAATGCTGCGGCCTCGCGGGGCTTGAGGTCGACCCGCAAGCCGGTGAGAGCCTCGTGTCCGGTCGGCCCGGCGATCTCGACCGTCCGCCCGGTGACGGTTCGCGCCGGCATGCCCTTGAACACAGCCGTGGCAACGAACTCGTAGCCGTCGGCCTGCGAGCCGTTCAACTCGAAGAAGACGCGCGTGATGGGTGTGGCCTGGCCCTTCGTTCCCACCATCTGGCCCGGCACACGCGCCATGTGCCGGCCACGCCCGGGCATTTCGCAGCCGTAGGACAGCCTCACGCCCTTGATCGACTCGATCCAGGAGAGCGAGAACGCTTCCAGCCTGTCGTCGCCTCCGACCGAGCCGAGCCAGCCGGAAGCGCCGGCCCGGGCATCACCCTGCTTGTTCAGATGGCCTTCGAGGATGAAGCGCCCGGAGGAAATGGCGGCCTCGGCAGGCGCCTGCTGGTTCGCGGCCGCAGGCGGGCGGACTTCCGGCCTGCCGATTGGCTCCAGCTTCAGTTCGACGTCCGTCGAAACGCACAACGGGTCCGCGATCGACGTGACCATGAGCGTGGCCGGTTGCGAGGCCCTGATGGCGACGCAGTCGTCGAAGCGGGACAGAACCTGCTCCGAGACGTCCGGAGAGAACAGCATCTCTATGCCCTCGGCAGCACCGGGCTTGCCGAGCACGAGAATGCGCGGGGGCCGCATCATGTCGGTGGCCGACACGTAGCGCAGCACGTGCAACCCCTTCTTCACGGGCAGCAGGACGGTCGCGAAGCGTTCGGTCATGGGGTCCCCGGATTGGTCCGTGATGTGAGGGCTGAGCGGCGGATGCGGCGCGCCCGAAGAGCTGAGGATAGGCAGCGCCCGGCTCCGGTCAAAGAGAATGCAGCAGAACCGGAAGTAAAGAATATCCTATGGTGAAGTGGGAGTTACACAGATCGCCGCCTCGACAGCAGTACAATTTAACGTCGATGAAAGTGATCATAAGATGATTTGTTGATACGCTCGACGGGGGGAAGATGCGAGACATTTTATTCATTCACATCAATTTTCCGGGCCAGTTCGTACACCTTGCCAAGGCACTGGCGCGGTCGGGTCGCTGGAAGGTCTTCTCCATCGGGGGAGAGACCGCCAGGGGCTTGCCCGGCATTCGGCTGGAACGCTACGCCGCTGACGCGGACGGTCTCGACGGGCTTGAGCCGGTCGTGCGCCGCGGTGCCGTGGAGACGCGTCGCGCGCTGGCGGTCGCCGCTGTTTGCCGTTCGCTGCGCGAGCAGGGTTGCGATCCCGCAGTCGTGGTCGGGCACTCAGGCTGGGGCGAGATGCAGTTCGTCCGGGACGTCTTCCCGCACGCCCGGATCGTCTCCTACCTGGAGTTCTATTTCAGCTTCGACGGCGCCGACGTGAACTTCGATCCGGAGTTCCCGCCCCTGGGGGTCGACGCACGTGAGCGGGTGCGGGCGCGGAACGCCCCGGCGCTGTTTGCCGCGGTCGATTCGGACGCCCTGGTCACGCCGACGCAGTGGCAGGCCAGCCGCTTCCCGGCGGATATTCGCGCTCGGCTGGACGTCGTCCACGAGGGAGTCGACACACGGCGGGCCGTGCCGGACCCCTCCGTTCGGATGGACCTCGGCGATGTCGTGCTCTCCCCGGACGACGAGGTGGTCACCTATGTCGCCCGAAACCTCGAGCCCTATCGCGGTTTCCACGTCTTCATGCGGGCGCTTCCGCGGATCCTAGAGAACCGCCCCAACTGCAAAGTCCTCGTGATCGGCGGTGACGGAACGTCGTACGGCACGAAGCCGCCCCGCGGCCGGTCCTGGACCGACACGATGCTGGAGGAAGTGGGATCACGGCTCGACCGCCAGCGGGTCCATTTCCTGGGCCCGCTGCCCTACGAGGCCTTCCTCGCGGCCATGCAGATCAGCACGGCGCACATTTACCTGACCTATCCCTTCGTCCTGTCTTGGTCCCTGCTCGAAGCGATGTCCTGCGGGGCGCTGGTGATCGGGTCCCGCACCCCTCCAGTCGAAGAAATTGTCACGGACGGCGCCAACGGCCTCCTGGTCGACTTTTTCAACGCTGAGGCACTCGCCGCCCGGGTCTGCGACGCGCTGGAACGGCGCGCAGACATGGTTCCGCTGCGCCGGGCGGCGCGCGACACGATCGTCGAGCGCTACGACCTGCGGACGCGCTGCCTGCCCGCGCAACTCGGGCTGATCGACCGCGTGGCGGGCACGGGAGTTGCCGCGGCCTGACGCCGGCGGGGCTCGCTCTAGACCACGAAATTCCGGGAACACAGGGGCATGACGCAAGCGATCGATACCAAGCCCGATGCCGGCCAGCCGAAGCTGCGCCCGTTGCGCGGGCACGTCGACCTGGTGGAGGTCGGCCGCGTGAAGGGCTGGGCCTGGGACCCATCAGCCCCGGAACGCGCCGTCGCGGTCGAACTCCTGGAGGGCGATCGCGTGCTGTCGCGCGTGCTGGCCAGTGAGAACCGGCCCGACCTCCTGAAAGCCGGGATCGGCACAGGCCAGTACGGCTTCACCTTACGGCTCGACCCGCACCTCCTTCCTCTCGGCCTGCATACCGTCCGGGTCCGCTTCGGGGATACAGGGGTCGATCTGGCGGGATCGCCCACGATCATCCGCAAGCCGGGCGAGGACATCGCTCTCGACGCCGCGCGCCTGCGCGCCACGATCATCGCTCGCCTGCAAGCCATTGCGGACGCCGACGAGCTCGGCGGGTTCGTCCACATGCTGGCCGGCGCCATCGACGAGGCACTCGCGCAGCGTTTCCGGGTCGGGCTGCCGGTGCTGGCACAACGCCCTGCTGAGACGCGGGACTTGCCGCCCGGCAGCTTCAGCGAGGCGGTCGAGAGCATTCGGCGTCGCTATTCCGAAATCAGCCTGGACCTGGTGCGCTCGCCGCTCGTGTCGGTGGTCATCGTGTCGAGGGACCGTTTCGCCGAAGCCCACGCCTGCATCACGGCAATCGCGGCCGCACCGCCTTCCGTGCCGACCGAGGTGATCCTCGTCGACGACTGCTCGACCGACGAGACCATGATTGCGCGGTCGGTCCTGCCGGCATCGGTGCGCCTGTTCCGGACGGCTCAGCCACTCGGGCCAGTAAGGGCGATGCGGGCCGGACAGGCGCTGGCACAGGGCAGGTTCGTGCTGTTCCTCGATCCCGGCGTCCGCCCGTCGCGAGGCGCCATCGACGCGATGGCCGCAGCCTTCGAGGCAGAGGACCGCCCCGGAATCGTCGGTGGCCTCCTCGAAGGCGGCGACGGCAAGCTGGCCTGCGCGGGAATGGCGATCGACCCCACTGGCATCCTGCGCGTTCTCGGCGCCGGCCTGCCGCCGGATGACCCTCTCTCGGCACGGCGGTGCGAGGTCGACGCCGTACCGGCGCTCGCCCTGATGATCGAGAAGGCGCTCTGGACCCGGATCGGTGGGTGTGACGAGGAGAGCGGCGACGGCGCCCATGCCGGTGCGGATCTCGCCATGCGCGCCCGCAAGGCCGGCCGCATCGCGATCATTGATCCGCGAGCCCGCTTCGCGACCGCCATCTCGGCGGAGGCCGTGCTGACCGGCGGCCATGTCTCCGGGCGTCTGCGCCATGCCGACGCGTCCGCGCGCTTCGCGAAGCATTGGGCCGAACAGCTGTCCGCGCCTCATCCTGGGGAGCGTCCGGGGCTGCGGGGCAAGGCGATGCGTGCGCTCGTCATCGATCATTCCTGGCCGACACCGGATCGGGACGCTGGCTCCGCCGCGGTCGTTTCGCATATCCGCGCGATGATTTCGCTCGGTTACGACGTGTCCTTTGTCCCCGGAGGACCGCCGGATCGGGATGAACGCGCCATGGCGCCTTTGCAGGCGATGGGTGTTGCGTGCTGGCACGCGCCCTTCGTTTCCGGCCCCGCCGACGTGCTGCGGCAGTTGGGTCCGGAACTGGACGTCGTCTACATTCACCGGTTGCCGAACGCCCGCGGCTACCTGCCAATCGCGCGCGAACTCGCACCACGCGCCCGGATCGTCTTCTCGGTCGCCGACCTGCATTTCCTGCGCGACCGGCGCGAGGCCGAGGTGACCGGGGATCCGGAGAGGCTGGCCGCCTCAGAAGCGCTGCGGGTGGAGGAGATGGCGCTCGCCGCGCAGTCAGACGCCGTCATCACCCACTCGGGCGAAGAGGCCCGCATCCTGTCCGCGGAAATCGCGCCCGAGCGTGTCTTCGTCGTTCCCTGGACGGTCGAGGCGCGCCCCATCGAGCGGCTGCGCGACGATCGCTCGGGCATCGCCTTCATCGGCAGCTATGCGCACGCCCCCAACCTCGATGCTGCGCGCTTCCTCGTCGACGAGATCATGCCTCTCGTGCACCGCGAGGACCCCGGCATCAGGCTGATCCTGGCAGGGGCGGGGCTGCCTGACGGCTTCGCCGCGGGCCGGAAAGGCATCGAGATGCCCGGCTGGGTACCGGATCTGCACGACGGGGTGCTGTCGCGTGTCCGCCTCACCGTCGCGCCCCTTCGCTTCGGGGCGGGGCTGAAGGGAAAGGTGCTTTTCAGCCTTGCCTCCGGGGTTCCATGCCTCATGTCGGAATGCGCAGCCGAGGGTTTACCAAGAATGACTACAATACAAGGGTGGACCGTTAATGGGGCCGAAGCGTTTTCAAAAGCAATATTGGAGCTACACAACGGGAACACGACGAACGATAGCGTCATCGAAGAGGTCAGAAGGACGATCGTCGCGCTGACCTCTGCGGAAACGGTCAAGGAAAGCCTGCAAAAGGCACTGACCAAGGCGCCAGAGTTCGTCGAAATAGAATCAAATGCTGCGCCCTTGAACGCGTAGACAGAATAGACAGGTGGCACGATGAACGACCGGCCGAAACGCCGACAAGCCTGCATCGACCGGATCGTCTACTTCGCAAACCGCATTCTCCTCGAGGGCTGGAGCATGCCGCCCTTGGAAAGGGGCGAGGTCGAGGTGGACCTGCAGGGAGCGACCCATCTTCTTCCCCTCGAAGGCCTTGCGAGAGTGGACAGGCCTGACGTGGTCGCGTCCTTGCGGGCGGCCAACGGGGGCAGCGCCGACCAGCGCTTCGGCTTCGTCGTCAGCCTGGACCGGACGCGCTTGCCGGGCATCGCTCCCGACGAGGAAACGCGCTGGCGGCTTCTCGTCGACGGCCACGAGGTGGCGGCCTACGCCGGCCCAGGCACGACAGTCGGGCAGATCGGCGGCGAAGTGAACGCGGAAGCCGTTCAGTGCGTCGGGCACGCGACGGCGGCCGGCATCGTACCGCAGGCTGCCGCCCGCCTTTTCCACGCGGCGATGTCGGGCTTCGAAGGACTCCCGCGCCTCGAGGCCCATGTCGATGCCGTCGCCCGGGCCGGGCATGGCCTCGCCTGCGACGGCTGGATCGCCAACGCCCGGCAGCGGCAGATCGCGTTCCTCTCGGGCGACGGTGCCGCCTTCGTCGGGCCCGGCGATGCCCTGTTCTTCCCGCGGCCGGACGTGACGCAGCACCTGCGCCGTATCGGTCATCCCGTGGCCACCGAAGACCACGGCATGATCGCGGTCTTCTCCTGCGCCGGCGCCCATGCAAGGCACATTCTCGCCGGATCGTTCGACGGCGGGCGCCTCACCGCCTTCTTCACGGCCGGGACCGAGGCGAACTCCGACATGGCAGGGCTCTTCGCCCGCATCAATGCCGTGGAAGGCGGCGGGCGGTTCGTTGCGCCGGCAGCTGCCGACCGGCTCTACCGTCCGTTCATGCATGAGCCGCGCAAGGAGCCGGCCTGGACGGTCATCGACGTCAAGCCACTCGCCGTCAGGCCCGACCTGAGCATCATCGTCCCCTTCTACAAGGAGGACATGTTCATCCGCCACCTGACCACGATGCAGATGTGGTTCTCCGAAACGGTGGAGTGGATCTTCGTCTGCGACGATCCTTCGCTCAGGCGGAACCTTGAGACCTATCTGCGCCGCCGCGCCCCGCTGCTGCGCAACCGCACCCGCCTCGTCGTCAACCACGAGAACTACGGCTACGGCCCGTCCAACAACATCGCCGCCTCGATCGCCGAGGGCGACTACCTGCTCTTCATGAACTCCGACATCTGGGTCGACGATGCCGGGCCGCTGGAGCGGGCCGTCGCGGCGCTCGACGGGGGAGAGTTCGGCGCCATCGGGTTCCGCCTGCTGTACGAGGACGGCACGATCCAGCATGACGGACTGGCCTTCCAGACCCACCCCGACGTGCACGACCTCTACCTCGTCGAGCATCCTGGCAAGGGCCTGCCGCCACGCCCGGCAATTCCCGGCGAGATCGCCAGGGCCCCGGCCGCGACCGGCGCCCTGCTGATGGTCGGCCGCGAGCTCTTCAACCGCGTCGGCGGCTTCGATGAAATCTATGTGCGCGGCGACTTCGAGGATGCGGACCTCTGCCTGCGCATCGCCGAACTCGGCCTGCCCACCGGCATCGTGCGCGAGCCTGGCATCTATCACCTCGAGCGCCAGTCCATCCGCATGATGGGCGAGGTCTCGTTCCGCGAGGTGGTCATGTACCTGAACTGCATCACCTTCAACCGGCGCTGGAAGACGGCGCTCGACGACGCGGCGGCGGGCATCGTCGCCGATCGCAAGTCTCCCGCAATCGACTACCCGGCGGCCGCGGAATGAAAGTCCTCGTCATCTCACACGCCCATCCCGACATCTCCGCCGGCGGCGGCGAGCGGGCGGCATACTCGCTCTTCCAGCACATCCGCACCGCGGCCGGGGTGGAGGAGGCCGTCTTCCTGGCCCGGGCGCCCGGCGACGCGATCGGCCACAGCGCCTTCCTCGGCGCCTTCCGCGGGCGGCAGGACGAATTGCTGGCCTGCCCGCCGGGCCTCGATCCCTTCACCCACACGGCGCTCGATTACGCGCGGCTGGAGGAGATCGTCGACGCGGTGCTCGCCCGCTTCAAGCCGGACGTCGCCCATGTCCACCATTTCGCCTTCTGGGGTATCGAGCTCTTCGAGATCCTGAAGAAGCGCGGTGTGCGCGTGATCTTCACGATCCACGAATTCATCGCGATCTGCCACCGGCAGGGGCAGATGCTGAAGACCAACGGGCGGCTGTGCACGGTGTCCTCGCCGGCCGAATGCGCGGCATGCTTCCCGGATTTCACGCCGGGCAAGTTCTTCCTGCGCGAGAAGATGTTCAAGGCGTTCTTCGGCTTCGTCGACCACTTCATCGCGCCAAGCCGTTTCCTTGCCGACCGCTACGTGGCCTGGGGCGTGCCTGCGGACCGCATCAGCGTCGTCGAGAACCCGCTGGCGCTGGAGGTGCTGGCTGCGGCCAGGAGGGTGCGCGAGCGCGTCGCCGCCATGCCGCCCGTGCCGCCGCCGGAACCCGATCCCGAGCCCGCCTTGATCGAGACCGACGGCTACCGCGGCAGGGACAGGCGCCGCCCCCGGCGCCGCGGACCACGGCTGCGTATCGGCTTCTTCGGCCAGATCAATCCCTACAAGGGGGTGGACGTGCTGCTGGAAGCCCTGTCGCTCCTCGACGAGGAGGAGAGGGCGGCCTTCCATGTCGGCCTGCACGGCGCCAACCTGGAGATCCAGGAGCCCTGGTTCCAGGAGAAGTTCGCGCGGCTGCATGGCGCGGTGAAGGACTGCGTTTCGCTCCGCGGTGCCTACCAGAACGACCGCGTCCTCGAACTCATGGCCGAGTACGACTGGATCATCGTCCCCTCCGTCTGGTGGGAGAACTCGCCCGTCGTCATCCAGGAGGCGCTTGCCGTCGGCAAGCCCATCCTCTGCAGCCGCATCGGCGGCATGGCGGAAAAGGTGCGCGACGGCGAGACCGGGCTCTACTTCGAGCCGGGAAGCGCCAGCGACCTGGCGGCTCGACTGCTCGACATCGGGCGCTGGAAAGACCGGCTGGTCCCGCCGCCCGAGCTGCCGGCGGCAGCAACCACCGATATCGTCGGGCGCTACCAGTGACCCAGCGCAACTCCCACAACACGTCGCGGCAGACAGAACCGGGCAGGCCGATGTCGCTCGCCCGCGGTGCCGCCGGGCACGTGCAATTCGAACGGCAGGACGCGACAGGAGACGTGCGATGAGAATAGCCCTTATGAGTTCCGCCGTCGGCCTCGACAATGTGCACCTGATGGACGGCGAGACGATCGACCGCCTCCACGGCGGCAATACCGGCAACCTGGCCTTCGTGAACGCGATAGACCTGCATCTCGGGCGCAAGGCCACGGTCGTGTCCTGGGGCACTCCCGCCGCCCAGCTCAAGGCGATCGCCGACATGATCGTCATAGCCTGCGCCAACCAGCTCGGTCCCCATGTCGACCTCGGCCGGAATGCGGCGGTTCTGGAAGCGGCCGGGCTGCCGGTTGTGGCCATCGGTCTCGGCGCACAGGCCAACAGCCAGTCCCAGGATGCGCAAATCCCGGAGGGAACGCAGCGCTGGCTTCGCGTGCTGTCAGATCATGCGCCCTCGAAGGCGCCGAACATCGGTGTCCGCGGCGCCTACACTCTGGCGCAGCTGGAGCGTCTCGGCCTCGACCGGCAGGCCGTCGTGATCGGATGCCCGTCCAACTTCACGAACCTCGAAAGCGACTTCGTCGCCGACATCATCGCCCGGTCGGAGCGCCCGGTGCGCCGTGTGGCATCCGCCGCGGGGCAGCCGCACTGGCCGCAACTCGCCGCCATCGAGCGGTCGATCCTCGATCTCGTCGACGAGACCGACGGGTCCTGCATCATCCAGCACAATAAGCTGATGGTTCATCTCGGCCAGGCCGAGTTCAACAAGATCGACGAAAAGAACTACGCGTTCCTCAAGGCCTACTTCCGTCCGAAGCTGAGCGACGAGGAGTTCGCGTACTGGTGCCGCCGGAACATGCTTTGCTTCGGCAACGCCGAGGCCTGGATGAAGTGGCTTCAGCGGCACGATTTCGTCGTCGGCCCGCGCTTCCATGGCATCATGCTTGCCATCCAGGCGGGCGTGCCCGCGGGCTGCGTGGCGCATGACAGCCGTACGCTCGAACTCTGCCAGACGATGGCGCTGCCGGTGCTGGACTACAAGGATGTCCCGCTACCCTTGTCGCTCGACAGCCTCCGCCGCCTCTTCCCGTTCGACGCGGAACGCTATCGCCGCACACGGCGGTCGCTCGCGCAGTCCTACCTTTCCATTCTCGACGGAGCGGGACTGGAGCGGGACGAGAGGCTGTCGGACATCGCCGAAATCCAGCAGCTCGCCATGGCGGTATAGGCTGGTGTCGGCCTAACGCAGGTCGAGCGGCTGGGCGTAGAGGTCGCGGTTGAGCGTGCCGGACCCGTTCCTGAGACGGTGCACGGTGTAGAAGAGCAGCGGACTGCTTCCGTCGACGGTGTCGAAGTTGCGGGACCGGCTTTCGGGGTCGATCAGCGACGGGTAAGCGACGAAGAACTCGCTCTGCTGCTCCCGCGGCCGCGTCGGGGCCGCCATGATCCGCTGCGGTGTCGACCAGGACCGGAGGTCGGGCGACAGCGAGTAGTAGAAGCCCGGTACCGGCTCCCGGTCACCGGCCAGCTTCTGGCGGCTCGAGTAAACCGCGATCCACTGCTTGTGGCGGGCACTCCACGAGAGTGAGCGAACTTCGTTCGGAAGAAACCCCAGGGACACGGGCTCGCACGGTTCGCCCAGTGCGAGATCGGCGCCGAAGTCGCGCCCGTTCCACGCCCTCCAGCTGCGGCCATCCATGGGGTCTCGGCTGGAAAGCAGGCAGTTTCCGCGCGCCTGGCGGGGCGGTGCCTCGACCCAGGCCAGCATCACGTGCGTCCCCTCCCAGGCGACGATGTTGCTCGTCGTGAAAGCGCCGAGGCGGCCTTTCTCACCTTCGGGGTAGGTCGATCCGAAAGACGCGACCGTCTCGCCCAACGAGAACGTGTCGCCCATGTCGGACGAGCCGAGGCTGACGAGATCGTTGAGCCAGCAGGCACCCTGGCCGCCTGTGGCACGGCAACCGCGGCGTTTCATCACCTCTGTCATGTCCCGGCTGCCGATGGCGGCCACGCGGCGCCCATCGGGTGAATACACGGCTTCGATCCACACCTTTCCGAGGTCAGGGTCGGACGCCTTTTTGCTGCTGAAGATCGTGCCGCAGCGCGGCTTGAGGTCGGCGGGACTGGTGCCGAGCAGGGACCAGTTCTCGTAATGCGTCGCGATCAGTGCAACCTGGTCGTCCGCCCTGCGGAAAGCCCGGGCCGGTGCATCCGGAATCGCCTCCGCATCGCAGCTCTGCGTTGCCCAGACATAGACGGGGTGGGGGTTCCCCGATGGGGAGATGACGAGTGTCGGCGCCTGTCCCGCGGCCAGCGCCGGCATCTGGATCATGGCCACGGCAAGGGCGGCCGTGAGGGCGGGTCCGATTGTCAGGCTAGTCCGGCGGACGCGTCTGCTGCTTGCCATGAACCCCGCCCATCCTCGTGACATCCGAGTATGGGAAGCGTTGCAGCGGTGGAGCAAGGCGCGCCGGTCGCAATCCGCGCCTTGCGTTTCCGCGACCTGAACGGCCGCGGCGGGAATTGTCGGATATCGCGCTCCGGGCAGAGTGCTACGCTTCCGGCGGCACCACACCCTTCTTCAGGATGAAGCATCCATAGAACCGCCGTTCGCCTGTGACGACCACGGCGTAGGCGGCCTTGGCGCGCTCGTAGAAGGCGAAGCGCTCGATGGAGGCAAGGGGGAAGTTCGGTTTGCCGAACTGGGCGGGGGCAACGCGGTCCACCTCGGCCTGGACCTCCTGCTGCACCGGCGGGATCTCGCCGGGCTTTCCGACCATTTCCATGCGCAGTGCCGGTTCGTCGACGAAGGTATCGAGCGGCATCACCGACAGGATGGCGCGGGCGGCGCGGGCGGCCGTGACGTTTTCCATGCGGATCAGCGAGCCGTGGACCGTCTGCTGGGCCACCGAATCGGCCGGGAAGTTGGTGTCGCAGATGATGATCTCGTCGCCGTGGCCCATCGCACGCAGGACGTAGAGCGCTTCGGCGTTGAGGACCGGATCGATACCGAGAAGCATAATTTCCCCCGTTTTCGCGTTTCTTGCGGTCCGGCGCTTGGCCGCCGGGCACGTCGCTGGGAAGAGAAGCACAGAGAGCCGAGCAGGGCCACTGCGCCCCGCGCAGGTTGGCTCACCGGACGCGGTAGCCCTCGCCGCATCTGATGCAGGCCACGCAAAAATCCCGAGCGGCGAAAGCGACGAGAATTCAGGCAAATCACCGTCACTGACATCACGGCGGGATCACCGCGGTCGGCGGACGGCCTTGCACGCGGCGGCCGTGTCGGGTTGTGGTGCTGCGGGTTTTTGGCGACAGGGCACGGCGAAGCGCATGGCGATCGACAGCGAGGAACTTTCCATCCCGGGCGTGGTGCTGGTGCGCCCCAGGCGCTTCGGCGACCACCGCGGCTGGTTCATGGAGACATGGGTCCGGGATCGGTGGGCGGCGGCGGGGATCGACGCCGACTTCGTCCAGGACAACCAGTCGATGTCGGCCAAGCCGGGGACCCTGCGGGGCCTGCACTTCCAGCGGCCGCCCTTTGCACAGGCCAAGCTCGTGCGGGTGGTCCGCGGTGCCATTTTCGACGTCGCCGTCGACGTCCGCAAAGGCTCGCCGCATTTCGCACGGTGGTGCGGGGCCACGCTGACCGCGCAGGGCGGCGAGCAGCTTTTCGTGCCCCGCGGCTTCGCGCACGGCTTCGTCACTCTCGAGCCGGACACGGAGGTCGCCTACAAGGTCGACGCCGTCTATTCCGCCGAATGCGACGGCGGGATCCGCTGGGACGATCCCGCCGTCGGCGTGGAATGGCCCTGGCCGGTGGCAGACCTGACGCTGTCGGGAAAGGACGAGGTGCTGCCTCGTCTCGCCGACATCGAGCCGCCCTTCGTCTTCGGCTAGATCACTCCTTCACGGCGCCGGTCAGGCTCGAGACGTAGTAGTCGACGAAGAACGAGTAGAAGATCGCCACCGGGATCGAGCCGAGCAGCGCGCCCGCCATCAGCGAGCCCCACTGGTAGTCGTCGCCCTGCACGAGCTGCGTGAGCACTGCCACGGGGACCGTCTTCTTCTCCGACGACTGGATGAAAGCCAGCGCGTAGATGAACTCGTTCCAGGACAGGGTGAAGGCGAAGATACCTGCCGAGATCAGGCCGGGAACGGCGAGCGGCAATGTGATGCGCCGCAGGATCTGCAGCCGCGTCGCCCCGTCGATCATGGCGCATTCCTCGAGCTCGTAGGGGATCGACTTGAAGTACCCGATGAGGAGCCACGTGCAGAACGGGATGAGGAAGGTGGGATAGGTGAGGATCAGCGCCAGCGGCGAGTCGTAGAGGCCGAGCTGAAACACCACCGTCGCCAGCGGAATGAACAGGATCGAGGGCGGGACGAGGTAGGCGAGGTAGATGCCCAGCCCGACCCAGTGGGATCCCCGGAAGCGCAGCCGCTGGATGGCGTAGGCCGCGAGCACGCTGGCGGCGATGGAGAGCACCGTGGCGGCGATGGAGATCATCATCGTCGTCCACAGCCAGCGGGGATAGTCGGTCTCGAACAGGAGCTTGCGGAAATTCTCCAGCGTCGGGGCATGCACGAAGAACGGCGAATAGGTCTTGTAGTCGTAAAGCTCCCCGTTCGGCTTCAACGCCGTGATCGCCATCCAGTAAAACGGAAACAGCAGCACGACGATGAACAGTCCGAGCGGCAGCCACAGCGTCAGGAACCGCCTCGGCAGGTTGCGAAGCCCGGTCTCGCCGACGCGGCCGGCGGTGGCGTCAGTCATCGCTTTCTCCCTGCTGCCACTTCTGCCGCGCGAGGCCGAAATAGCTGAAAATCGTCGCCGCGATCAGGAACGGGACCATGGCCACAGCGATCGCCGCGCCTTCGCCGAGCTGCCCGCCCGGAATGCCGCGCTGGAAGGCGAGGGTGGCCATGAGGTGCGTCGAGTTGACCGGACCGCCGCGCGTGATGGCGTAGACGAGCTGGAAGTCGGTGAAAGTGAAGAGGACCGAGAAGGTCAGCACGATCGCCAGCACCGGCATCAGCAGCGGCATGGTGATGTAGCGGAAGCGCTGCCAGCCGCTCGCGCCGTCCAGCAGGGCTGCCTCGTAGACAGAGGGCGAGATCGTCTGCAGCCCCGCTAGCAGGCAGATCGCCACGAACGGAATCCCGCGCCAGACATTCGCTGCGATCAGCGAAAGCCGTGCCGACCAGGGCGTGCCGAGAAAGTCGATATTGGTCTGGCGAACGCCGAGAACGTCCTTCAGGAAGTAGGAAATGATGGAGAACTGGGGGTCGTAGATCCACCAGAACGCCATGGCCGACAGCACCGTAGGCACGATCCACGGCACCAGCACGATGGCCCGGATCAGCGACTTGAACGGCATGTGCTCGTTCAGAAGCAGCGCAAGCCAGAGCCCGAGCCCGAACTTCAGTACCGTCGCCACGGCGGTGTAGACGAGCGTGTTGAAGACCGAGAGCCAGAAGATCGGGTCATGCGCCAGCGAGGCAAAGTTCTCGAGCCCGACGAACACGCCCGCCCGACCGATCTTGGTGTCGGTGAAGGCCAGCCAGAAGCCGAGACCCAGCGGGTAGGTGAGAAACACAAGCAGGAGCCCGAGGGCGGGCGCGAGGCACACCACGATCAGGAACGGCTTGGAGTCGGCCAAGCGCGTCATGAAGCTCTCGCGCTCCATGGCAGGCTCACGGAGGGCGGTCTGCGTCGTCATGGCGGCTCCCGGTCAGGGGATCCGGCGCGGTTCAGCCCGCGCCGGACGTTCGGGGCGGATCAGGCCTTGTAGTAGCGCTTGGCGCGGCGCTCGGCCTCGGCTGCCGCCTCCTCGGCGGTCATCGAGCCCGTGCAGGCGGCCGCCACCATGTCGACCATGACGTAGTCCGCGACGACGGCGGCTGACGCTTCCGAGATCGGGCCCTTGTAGGCCAGCCAGAGCGCGTCCTTCATCGTGTCCCGGTAGAGCGTCACCTTCGGGTCCTTGGCCCACACCTCGCTTTGAGCGTAGGCGGCGAGGGGCTGCGCCCAGTAGCCGTTCGATGCGGTGAGCCAGGGGTCGTACTGCTCGGATTCCATCATGAAGGTGAGGTAGGCCTTGGCGGCGTTGGGGAACTTGGTGTGCTTGAACACCATGGCGTTGACGACGAGCGCCGTCTCCGTCCCCCGGCCCACCGGGCCCACCGGCATGCGCGCGTGGTTCACGTCGTCTGCCGTGGCCTTGAGCTTGGGGTCCTGCGCGTTCTTGAAGGCGTTGTAGAGCGATACGCCGTTCTGCGTCATACCGAGTTCGCCGGCCAGAAAGGCCTTGTTGTTCGACGAATCCTGCCAGGAATTCGTACCGGGGATGAACGTCTCGTAGAGCGCCTTGCCGTATTTCAGCGCTTCAACCGTCTCCTTCGAATTGATCGCGACCTTCTGGTTCTCGTCGATCATGAAGCCGCCATGCGACCAGACAAGCCAATGGCAGAATGAGTTCGCGTCCCCCACGGCGTGGCCGACGGCGAAGCCGGCAGGATGCCCGTTCTTCTGCAGCGTCCGCGACAGCTTCAGGAAGTCGTCGAGGTTGGTCGGGAACGTGTCATAGCCGGCCTCCTTGACCCAGGACATCCGGTACACGGCAGGCCCGCCACTGCCGCCGATCGGGATGGCGACCCAGTTGTTGGTGCCGAAGCGCTTGCCATATCGCTCGGCCAGCGGGTACCAGCCGCCGTACTTCTGGCCGAGGTACTCGGCGACGTCGGTCAGTTCGATCAGCTTGTCGGAATAGAGATGCGGATCGTCGGTCCAGCCGATGACCACATCGGGGCCCGCCCCGGTGTTGGCGGTGACCGCCGTCTGTGGCCTCAGATCCTCCCAGGCCTGGTAGTCGACCTTCACCTGCACGCCGGTGGCCTGCGTGAACTTCTTCGTGTTCTCGTTGAAGAGCGTCTCGTCGGCGGGCACGAATTTCGCCGGCCGCAGCACGCGCAGGCTCGCGTCCTTCTCGACATCGAGCTTGGGAGCCGTGGCATTGCCGACAGGGATTGCTGCCCGCGCCGTCCCGGCGAGACCTGCCGACGCGGCGACGGCTCCCAGTCCGAGACCAAGCGTGTCGCGTCTCGTGAAGCGCATCATGGGAATTCCTCCTTGCAGGGGAGGGCACGCCGCCCGTTTGGCGGAGAACGCCGGCCCTGCTTCCAGGTTCGCCGGCTACCACCCCTGTTGCGCGTACCCGCCCATATCATTGCGCCCGGGTTGCATTTCCGGACGAGTTCAGGAGCCGGCCTGACCGGCTCTCCCGGGTGAGGGTGTCAGCCGTGGATCAAGTCTGTCAATGCGCCGTAAGTTGCTCTGGACATGACGAAGCTCGAACGCAGCAATACGATACGCTTCACGCGCCTACCGCAAAGACGAACTTTGAAGGACAGAAGCATGATAAATGACGGTCGATTAACCTGCGCATGCTAATACTAGGCCCAGCTGGTTCAGCCAGCCAATTTCCTGAAGCTGTCTGGCTTCGGTGGACCCCGGATAGTGCGCGATGTTGGACAATGATATTGATTTTCTGAGCGACCCGGTAAGCCTCGACGTGCAACCTGCTATGGCAAGTGAGCAGTGGGTGCGTCCGTCGCCGCCGGTCGACCAGCAAAGGTCGGCGGGCGTGATGGCCAAGCTGCTGCCCACGACTGGCCTTCTGCGTTACGGGTCGATGTTCAAGACACCGTCCTTCCCCAACATTCCGGTCCTGCTCGTGGACGACAGCGCTTTCGTGCGCAGGATGGTCCGCGGCATGCTGGAGCCGGTGAACCTGCGCTACGTCATCGAGTGCCGGGACGGGGCGGAAGCCTTGCTCCGGCTCACCCAGTTCCGCCCCGGCCTGATCATCATCGACTGGAACCTGCCGATCCTGTCGGCGATCGACGTCCTTGACGTGCTGAGGGATCCCTCCCGCTCCAACGACGCGGACGTGCCCATCATTGTCATGACCTCCACGCCGACGCAGCGCACTCTGGCGCAGGCGGCCGCGCGCAAGGTCAAGACCGTGCTGAAGAAGCCTTTCGCACCGAAGGCCCTTTGGCAGCGCATCGAGCACTTCTATGCGGCCGACGCGCCCCAGATTGCCGCCAATGACGGCACCGGGCTTCTGTCCTCGACGCATGCCGTTCCGATGGCGGCGGCGGCCTTCGGCGGCTGAGGGGTTCAGTAGGTGGCGCGGCCACCCGAGAGGTCGAACACGGCTCCGGTCGTGAACGAGTTCTCCTGCGAGACAAGCCAGGCGACCATGGCCGCAGCTTCCTCAACCTTGAGGAACCGGCCCCGAGGGATGCGCGACAGCATGTAGTCGATGTGCTGCTGGCTGATCTGGTCGAAGATCCGGGTCTTGGCGGCCGCCGGCGTGATGCAGTTCACGGCGATGTCGTGCGAGGCGAGCTCCTTGCCGAGCGACTTGGTCAGCGCGATGACCCCGGCCTTGGCGGCGGAGTACGCCGCGGCATTCGGATTGCCTTCCTTGCCGGCGATGGAGGCGACGTTGACGATGCGGCCATAGCCCCGGGAGATCATGCCGGGCACCACGGCCTTGCAGCAGTAGAAGACGCCATTCAGGTCGATGTCGAGGATGCGACGCCACTCGTCGACCGGATAGTCCACGACGGGCATGGTAGGCCCCGAGATGCCGGCATTGTTGACGAGGATGTCGATGCGCCCGAACGCCGCCTCGGTCGCGCGTGCGGCTTCCTGAACGGAGGCGTTGTCGGCCTGCTCGACCCGAAAGCCCTTCGCCCCGGCACCCAGGCCGGGCAGCGCCTCGGCCATCAGCTGGTCGTCACGGTCCCAGACCGCAATGGTCGCACCCGATTCGGCGAGACGCGAGGCCACCGCGTATCCGATGCCCTGGGCGGCTCCGGTGACGACGGCGATGCGGCCCTTGAGATCGATGGAATTGGACATGTCTTTTCAGCTCCCTGACGGGCCGCGATCATACGGATCGCTCCGCGCCCGTCGAGAGGGCTGAATCCTTGGGCGCTTGCCCCGGTGGACGCCTGGCCCGTGCGACCCGATGCGGCTTGCGTCGCTCGTTGCGCTGCGATAAGCCTCCCGTCGCGTGGCGGGGCGGCCGTTTCGCGCGAAACTCGTGGCTTTATGCCCGTTTCGGCCGCCGGCCGGGGTGGGTTCCTCCGCCGAGCCGGTCGTCCGCGCGAGCATTCCGGAGAGGCCATGCCAGAGCTGCTCTCACAGTACCTGCCGCTGGTGGTGTTTATCGCCGTCGCCATGGGCATCGGTGTCGCCCTGCTCGTCGCGCCGTTCGTTGTCGCCTATTCGCGACCCGACCCGGAGAAACTTTCGGCCTACGAGTGCGGGTTCAACGCCTTCGACGATGCCCGGATGAAGTTCGACGTCAGGTTCTATTTGGTGTCGATCCTCTTCATCATCTTCGATCTGGAGGTGGCGTTCCTGTTCCCCTGGGCAGTGGCGTTCCGGGAAATCGGGGCATTTGGCTTCTGGTCGATGATGGTGTTCCTGGGCGTGCTCACCGTCGGGTTCGCCTATGAGTGGAAGAAAGGGGCTCTGGAATGGGATTGATCGCTGACAAGGCGTCGCCCCTCGTCGCGCCCGCGCCCCGCGGCATCATCGATCCGTCGACAGGAAAGCCCATCGGGGCCAACGATCCCTTCTTCCAGGACGTGAACGCCGAACTGGCCGACAAGGGCTTCCTCGTCACGGCCACCGACGATCTCATCCAGTGGGCCCGCACGGGCTCGCTGATGTGGATGACGTTCGGGCTCGCGTGCTGCGCCGTCGAGATGATGCAGATGTCGATGCCGCGCTACGATGCCGAGCGGTTCGGCTTCGCGCCGCGTGCCTCCCCGCGCCAGTCCGACGTCATGATCGTCGCCGGCACACTGACCAACAAGATGGCTCCGGCCCTGCGCAAGGTCTACGATCAGATGCCGGAGCCCCGCTACGTCATCTCGATGGGGTCGTGTGCCAATGGCGGCGGCTACTACCACTACTCCTACGCGGTGGTGCGCGGCTGCGACCGCATCGTGCCGATCGACATCTACGTGCCGGGTTGCCCGCCGACTGCTGAAGCCCTGCTGTATGGGGTGCTGCTGCTGCAGAAGAAAATCCGTCGCACGGGTACCATCGAGCGCTGACACCCTTGTCCGGCTCCCTCTCGGGACTGGATGCCGACCACGGCCTTCGCGCCCCGGCGCGGTGGCATGTTCCTCCGGACAGGCTCCGTCACTGTCCACAAAGCGAGATCCGTCCTATGGACGAAAGCCTGAACGAGCTTGGCCAGACGATCGTCGCCAGCGTGCCGGGCGCAGTCGAAGCCTCGGTGGTGTTCGGCGAACTCAGCGTAGTCATCGAGGCCGGCTCGATCGTCGACGCCCTGAGGATGCTGCGCGATGATCCGCGCTTCGCGTTCTACTGCTTCATCGACATCTGCGGCGTCGACTACCCGGCGCGCGAGAAGCGCTTCGACGTGGTGTACCACCTGCTTTCACCGAAGCATGTCAGGCGCATTCGGGTGAAGGTTCAGGCGGACGAAGCAACGCCGGTTCCCAGCGCCGTCGACGTGTTCCCGGCCGCCAACTGGTTCGAGCGCGAAGCCTACGACCTCTACGGGATCCTCTTCTCCGGCCATCCGGACCTGCGCCGGATCCTCACCGACTACGGCTTCGAGGGTCATCCGCTGCGCAAGGACTTCCCGCTGACCGGCTTCGTCGAGGTCCGCTACGACGACGAACAGAAGCGCGTGGTCTACGAGCCCGTGCGCCTCAACCAGGAATTCCGCAACTTCGACTTCCTGTCACCCTGGGAAGGCACGGACTACGTGCTGCCGGGCGACGAGAAGGCGAAGGGCTGAGAGGCATCGCCATGGGCGAGACGAACATCCGCAACTTCTCGATCAATTTCGGGCCCCAGCACCCGGCGGCACACGGCGTGCTCCGCCTCGTGCTCGAGCTCGACGGTGAGGTGGTCGAGCGTGTCGACCCGCATATCGGCCTGCTGCATCGCGGCACCGAGAAGCTGATCGAGGCCAAGACCTACCTCCAGGCGCTGCCCTATTTCGACCGGCTCGACTACGTCGCGCCGATGAACCAGGAGC